>DATFBD010000001.1:0-7962 GCA_035254005.1 Burkholderiaceae bacterium
GGAAATCGCCTCGACCGCCGGGCGCGCCGGAGACAACACCAGCGAGGCCGCCCAGGTGGCGCGCCAGAACGCCGAAACCGCGACGGCCGGCGGGCAGGTCATGCAGGAAGTGGTGAAAACGATGGAAGGCATCCAGGCCTCTTCGGCCAAGATCGGTGACATCATCGACACCATCAACGGCATCGCCTTCCAGACCAACATCCTGGCGCTGAACGCCGCCGTGGAAGCGGCGCGCGCCGGCGAGCAGGGTCGCGGCTTCGCCGTGGTGGCGACGGAAGTGCGCAACCTGGCGCACCGCTCGGCCGCCGCGGCCAAGGAGATCAAGACCCTGATCGACGCCTCGTCCGAACAGTCCAGCGCCGGCGCCAAGCTGGTGCAGCAGGCTGGCGCCACGATGGACGAAATCATTGGCAGCATCTCGCGCGTCAACCACATCGTGGGCGAGATCAGCACGGCCAGCAGCGAACAGGCGATCGGCATCGAACAGATCACCGAAGCGGTCACTCACCTCGACACCGTCACGCAGCAGAACGCCACCATGGTGGAAGAGGAAGCGGCCGTGGCCAAGTCCCTCAACCAGCAGGCGCGGGAACTGCAATCGGCCGTCAGCGTGTTCAAGCTGGGCTACGCGGACGGCCCCAAGGCCGCACGCGAAAAACAGCAGAACCAGCAACAGCGCCAGCGCCTGCAACTGGCCGCCTGAAGCCGGCCACCTGAAGCTGGCGGGCTGAAACTGGCGGCCGGCTCAGGGCTGGCGCGCCAGGCGGATGCCGGTGAATGGCCAGCGTGCGCCGGCCGGGAAGAAGTTGCGGTAGCTGGCGCGCGCATGGCCGGCCGGCGTGGCGCACGATGAACCGCGCAGCACGTACTGGTTCACCATGAATTTGCCGTTGTATTCGCCCAGCGCGCCCGGCGCGGCGCGGTAGCCGGGATATGGCGCATAGCTGCTGCTGGTCCATTGCCAGCAGTGGCCAAACAGCTGGGCCAGCCCCTGCCCGGCATGTCCCGCCTGCGGGCCGGCTGGATGCAGCCATCCGGTTTCCACCTCGGCCGCGCGCGCGGCCAGTTCCCACTCCCCTTCCGTCGGCAAACGCGCGCCTGCCCAGTGGGCATAGGCGTCCGCCTCGAACAGCGACACGTGCGTGACGGGCCGCGCCAGGTCCAGCGGTTGCGCGCCGTGCAGCGTGAACTCGCGCCAACCGTCCGCGTCGCCGCCGCGCCGCCAGTACAAGGGATGACGCATGCCGTTGGCCCGCACCCAGTCCCAGCCTTCGGCCAGCCACAGCGCGGGATCGTCATAACCACCCGCTTCGATGAAGGCCAGGTATTCGCCATTGGTCACCAGCCGCGAGGCCAGCGCGAACGGCGCCACGTATTGCCGGTGACGCGGCAACTCGTTGTCGAAGCTGAAGCCGTCGCCATCGTGGCCGATGTCCACCAGCCCGCCATCGAACACCCGCCAGGCCAGCGGCGCGGCCGGTGCGGCACTGGCCAGTGCCCCATCCAGGTAGGCCGGCAGCAGCGGGTTCTGCGCCAGCAAATGCTTGACGTCCGTCAGCATCAATTCCTGGTGCTGCTGTTCGTGCTGCATGCCCAGCGTGAGCAGCGCGCCCAGTTCGCGCGCCTGCGCCGCATCGCGCACGCTGTCCGCCAGCCGCGCGATGCGGTGGTCCACGTCGGCCCGGTAGGCGCGTACCTGCGCCATCGCGGGCCGCGTCAGCAGGCCGCGCTGTGGCCGCGGGTGCTTTTCACCGACACCGTTGTAGTAGGAATTGAACAGCACCCGGAACGCCGGATGAAACGGTGCGAAGCCGTCCTCCATGCGTTCCAGGATGAAGGTTTCGAAGAACCAGGTGGTGTGGGCCAGGTGCCATTTGACGGGACTCGCGTCAGGCATCGACTGCGCGCCGCAATCCTCGTCCGACAACGGTTCGGCCAGCGCCAGCGTGCGGCGCCGCACCGTCTCATACCGGGCGCGCCACAGCGACTGGGCGCCGGCCAGTTGCGGGGGTGAATGCATGCTCATGGGCTCAGGCAGCGTCGCGGACGCGCGCGTGGATCACGGCGAACCAGCCATCCGCATCGGTCCAGATGCGGCCCGCCTCGAAGCCGGCCCGCTCCAGCAGCGCCACAAAGCCGGCACGCGTGTACTTGTAGCTGTATTCCGTGTGGATGCGTTCGCCCGCGCCGAAGTGGCGCTCGCCGCCCTGCCAGCGCACGCTCAGCGCGTGGCGCGCTTCCAGGTGCATTTCGATCCGGCCGGCCTGCTCGTTGAAGAAGGCGCGGTGCAGCCAGTGGCGCACGTCGAAGTCGGCGCCGGCCAGATGGTTCAGGTGGTTCAGCAGATTCAGATTGAAGGCGGCCGTCACGCCCAGCGCATCATCGTAGGCGGCGTCCAGCAGTGCCGTATCCTTGACCAGGTCCACGCCGATCAGCAGCCCGCCGTCCGCGCCCGCGCTGTCGCGCAGGCCGCGCAGGAAGCGCTGCGCCTCGTCCGGCCCGAAATTGCCGATCGACGAACCGGGGTAGAAGAACAGCCGCTGCGCATGGCGCACGCTGTCGGGCAGCGCGCAGCCTTGCGAGAAATCCAGGCCCAGCGCCAGCATGCCGATTTCCGGGAAGCGCTGCTGCAGGCCGCGCACGGCGTCGGCCAGGAAGTCGCGCGAGATATCGACCGGCACGTATTGCGCCGGTTGCAGCAGCGGGAACAGCGCGGCGGCCTTGGCGCAATTGCCCGCGCCCAGGTCGATCAGCGTGCAGCCGGTGCCGACGGCGCGCGCGATGTCGCTGCCGTGGCGGGCGAAGATGGCGGCCTCGGTACGGGTCGGATAGTATTCGGGCAGTTCGCAGATGGCCTCGAACAGGCGCGAGCCCAGGCTGTCGTAGAAGAACTTGGGCGACACGGCGGCCGACGGCGCCAGCAGGCCGGCCGTGATCTCCGCCAGCACGGCGGGCGCGCCATGGGCCGGACGCCGGCCGGCATCGGCATCGGGATTGCTATCGGCGTTGCAGGGTGCGGGCGAAACAATGCGCATCGCCGGGGGTCGGGGCATCAGCATAGTGGACTCGTTCGTTGGGTGGAGGACGGTCTTGCCTGCCGGCGCTGTCGCTGCATCTGGCCACGCCGGCCACTGCTTCGGATAACAATTTTGTTATCATAGCCGAATATCCAATTCGCGGCGCCACGCTGCGATAGCAATCGGATAACGACCCAACACCAGAAAGGCACGCCCAACATGACCACTTCCGCCCTGCACACCTTCAAATCCGCGCTGACCGCCGCGCTGAGCGCCGCCCTGCTGCTGGCCGCGCCGCTGAGCCAGGCACAGAGCCAGGTGTTCCGCGTGTCGGCCATCCCGGACGAGGCGCCGACGGAATTGCAGCGCAAGTTCAAGCCGCTGGGCGAATACCTGGAGAAAAAGATCGGCATGAAGGTCGAGTTCACGCCCGTGACCGATTACGCCGCCTCGGTCGAAGGCCTGATCAACAAGAAGATCGACATGGTATGGTTCGGCGGTTTCACCTTCGTGCAAGCCAAGGAGCGCAGCAAGAACCAGGTCACGCCGCTGGTGCAGCGCGCCGAGGACGAAAAATTCCATTCCGTGTTCATCACCACCAAGAACGACATCCACAAGCTGGAAGACCTGAAAGGCCACACGCTGAGCTTCGGCTCGGAGTCGTCCACCTCGGGCCACCTGATGCCACGCTCCTACCTGCTGGCGGCCAAGATCAATCCGGATACGGACCTGAAGCGCATCGCCTTCTCTGGCGCGCATGACGCCACCGTGGCGGCCGTGGCCGGCGGCAAGGTCGATGCGGGCGCGCTCAACATCTCGGTGTGGGAAAAGCTGGTGGGCGAACACAAGGTCGATCCGGCCGTGGTGCGCGTGTTCTACACCACGCCCGGCTACTACGACTACAACTGGAGCGTGCGCACCGACATGGACCCGGCCCTGAAGAAGAAGCTGACTGACGCCTTCCTGGCGCTCGATCCGAAGAACCCGCAGGACAAGGCCATCCTGGACCTGCAGCGCGCTTCGAAGTTCATCCCGACCAAGGCCGAGAACTACACCGCCATCGAGGCGGCCGCCGTCAACGCGGGCCTGCTGAAGAAGTAAGCGGCGATGCAAGACAGCGGCAACACCGGCGGCGCCGCCCCCACCTACCGCCTCGATCACCTGACGGTGCGCCACCTGGCCGCCGCCCAGGGATCGGCCCAAAGCGCGGCCCAGCGTGCGGCCCTGAGCGACATTTCGCTGACGGTGGCGCAAGGCGAGCAGGTGGCCGTGATCGGCCCGTCCGGCGCCGGCAAGACCACGCTGCTGGCCGTGCTGGCCTGCGCCCACCGCCCGGCCGACGGCGTGTTCCAGGCCTTCGGCCAGGATCCATGGGTGCTGCCGGAAGCGCGGCGCCACCGGCTGCGCGCGCGCCTATTCCTGGCGCCGCAAACGCCGCCGCTGCCGCCGCGCCAGCGCGTGGTGACGGCCGTGCTGGCGGCGCGCCTGCCGCAGTGGAGTTTATGGCGCGCGCTGGTATCGCTCATCAAGCCGGCCGATCCCGAGGCGGCGTATCATGCGCTGGCCCGCTTCAACCTGGGCGACAAGCTGTATGCGCGGGTGGACCGGCTGTCCGGCGGCGAGCGCCAGCGCTGCGGGCTGGCGCGCTTGCTGCTGTCGTCGGCGCAGGCGCTGCTGGTGGACGAACCGCTGTCGGCGCTGGACCCGGCGCTGTCCGAACTGACCGTGGCCACGCTGCGCCAGGAAGCGACCCAGCGCCACGCCACCCTGATCTGCAGCCTGCACCAGGTGGACCTGGCGCTGGCCCATTTCCCCCGCATCGTCGCGCTGCGCGACGGCCGCATCGTGTTCGACCTGCCGCGCGAGCAAGTGACGGCGGAGATGGTGACGGCGCTGTACCAGGGCGAACTGCCCGCCGCCAGCGCGCCGCCCGCATCCGCACCCACCTCGCGCGTGGCCGTGGGCGCCTGCTTCTGAGCCATGCAAGCGACGCTTCCGACCAATCGCGCCACGCGCCACCCCGATCCGGCCTGGCGCGGCCGCGTGATCATGGCCGCGCTGGGCGTGGCCCTGCTGTGGCCCATGGTGGTGGCCAGCGAATTCAAGCCGTCCGTGCTGCTCGACTGGCAAAGCCTGGCAGCGACGGGCCACTTCCTGGCCGGCTTCCTGCCACCGGCCCACAGCCCCGAATTCCTCGCCATGCTGGCGCACGAAACGTGGCAGACGGTGGCCATCGCCACCTCCGGCCTCACGCTGGCCCTGCTGGGCGCCATTCCGGCCGCCCTGCTGGTATCGGACAAGCTATCCATCTCGCGGCTGGGCACGGGCCGCATGCGCCTGCCCTCGGCCATGCTGCGCCAGCTGGCGCGCTGGCTGCTGGTACTGCTGCGCAGCGTGCCGGAACT
Source organism: Burkholderiaceae bacterium (assembly GCA_035254005.1). Taxonomy (GTDB): domain Bacteria; phylum Pseudomonadota; class Gammaproteobacteria; order Burkholderiales; family Burkholderiaceae_D; genus Rugamonas. The sequence continues at coordinate 5,423 of DATFBD010000001.1, forward strand.
GGTGTGGGCGCTGCTGTTCGTGCGCATCATCGGCCTCGGCCCCACGGCCGGCGTGCTGGCCATCGCCCTCACCTATTGCGGCATGCTGGGCAAGGTGTACGCCGAGATCCTCGAATCGGCCGACGGCGGCGCCAGCGCCGTGCTGCTGGCCAATGGCAGCGGGCGGCTGGCCGCGCTCATGTATGGCACGCTGCCCGAGGCGGCCTCGGAACTGGTGTCCTACACGCTCTACCGCTGGGAATGCGCGATTCGCGGCTCGGTCGTGATGGGCTTCGTGGGCGCCGGCGGCCTAGGCCAGCGCATGGATGAATCGATGAAGATGCTGTCGGGCGGCGAAGTGTCGTCCATGCTGATCATCTTCGTGCTGCTGGTGGCCGGCGCCGACGCGGTCTCGAAAATGCTGAGGAGGCGGCTCGCATGACGGCGCCACGCTCCCCGGCCGGCATGCCGCCGGCGCCGCCGCCGGCCTGGCCCGTGATCATCCTGGCCGTGCTGCTGGCCGTGCTGGTGGCGGCCAGCTTCGCCACGCTGCCCCTGCAATGGCGCGCCTTCTTCACGCTGGACGCGATCGCCAGCATGGCCGAATTCCTGGCTGGCTTCGCGCCGCCGGAACTGGGCCTGCCGTTCCTGTCCAGGATCGCCGGCGCGGCCGCCGAAACGCTGGCCATGTCGGCCCTCGGCACGCTGCTGGCCGCCATCGCCGGACTGGCGCTGGCCTTGCCCGCCGCCGGCCGCTTCGGCCGCATGCCGCGCGCGCCCGTGCGTGCGCTGCTCAACGTGCTGCGCTCGATTCCCGAACTGGTGTGGGCCGCCATCCTGCTGATCGCGGCCGGCCTGGGGCCGTTCGCCGGCACCCTGGCGCTGGCCGCACACACCTCGGGCGTGCTGGGCCGCCTGTTCGCCGACGCGCTGGAAAACGCCGCGCCCCATCCGGAAGCGAGCCTGCGCACCAACGGCGCCGCGCCCATGGCGGCCTTCCTGTACGCCACCCTGCCGCAGGCGCTGCCGCAGATGCTGTCCTACACGCTGTACCGGTGGGAGAACAATATCCGCGCGGCCGCCATCCTGGGCGTGGTGGGCGCGGGCGGGCTGGGGCAGATGCTCAAGTATCACCTGTCGCTGTTCCAGATGCAGCCGGCGGCCACCGTGATCGCCGCCATGCTGCTGCTGGTGGCGCTGGTGGATGCCGTCAGCTTCGCGCTGCGCCGCCTGCTCACCCGCTGAAACCCGCCAAGGCCCGCCCCATGCTCGAACTGCGCCAGCTCACCAAATCCTACGCCAGCGGCCATCCCGTGCTGGACAAACTCAGCTGGCAATTCCGGGCCGGCGAGTTCGTCGCCATCATGGGCGACTCCGGGGTTGGCAAGTCCACCCTGCTGAACCTGATCGCCGGCCTGGACCAGCCCGATCCCGGCCCGCAAGCGTCGCCCATCCTGGTGGACGGCGTGGCCATGTCCGGGCTGGACGACGACGCCGCCACCCGGCTGCGGCGGGCCCGCATGGGCTTCATCTTCCAGGCCTTCCACGTGCTGCCCCACCTCACGCTGCTGCAGAACGTGGCCCTGCCCCTGCTGCTCAACGGCCTGCCGCGCGGGCGCGCCGGCCAGATGCTGGAGGCGGTGGGCCTGGGCGGGCGCGGCGCCGACTTCCCGCACCAGTTGTCGGGCGGCGAACTGCAACGGGTCGCCATCGCCCGCGCGCTGGTGCACCGGCCGGCGCTGGTGCTGGCCGACGAACCGACCGGCAATCTCGACCCCGACACGGCCGACACCATCCTCACCCTGCTCCGCCAGGAAATCAAGGCGACCGGCGCCTGCGCCATCATGGTCACCCACTCCCACGCCGCGGCCGCCATGGCCGATAAAACGTTGCAATTAACAAAACTGGGCATACAAGAAACAACAATCGTCAATCCGTTTGAGCAAAAAACAAGATAATTTTTTTATCAAATCATCCTATCCAATTCTCTCCGTAGTATTATTGAAAGTAACTTGCTTGGTTATCAAGAATGTTGAGCCGCATTCCACATTCGGGAACCGAAATGTGGGATGGCTCGCCAGCGAGGACACGCCAACCCAACCACGTTTTTGAGCAAAGGAGGAGCAAAATGAACGTACGGCAAAAAAAGTTGGAGTTGATCGAGGCCATGAACCGGGCTCGCGCGCTCGAACCGTCCAGCTTTGTCCCGAACAAGCTGCTGGATACCCTGATCGAGAAGATGAACCTGAAGAATGATGCGGAGCTGTGCCGCGTACTTGAAGTGCAGCCCCCCATCATCAGCAAGATCCGGCATCGCAAGCTGGCCGTCGGGGCCACCATCTTATTGCGCATGCACGAGAAATCGGACATCAGCATCAAAGAACTGAAGGAATTGTCGACCGCTTCCATGCACTGAGCAGCCCCGCTGTCCTTGCGATGCCAGGCGCCGGCATGCGGCTTCCGGCGCCCCAACTGCGCCAAAGAGAAAACCTGCAGCCAGCCTGCCGCTGATCCGCACCATTCTTTCAACGTCCAGCCCAAACCCCGCTGAACGACGTTTC
>DATFBD010000002.1:0-18882 GCA_035254005.1 Burkholderiaceae bacterium
ATCGCCCTTGCCTTAAAATCCAGAACTCCATGGCCGCGTTCCGGGCCAACCCGCCCTGGCTCCGCGCCGCTGTATGCCGGCCAGTTTCCCCATGCAAGATTCTTGACGGTGACCCTTGGATACCGTGCCGTTCTGGGTGCAATTACTCGCGCTCGCTCTCCTGATACTGTGTTCGGCCTTTTTCGCGATGGCGGAAACGGCCCTGATGGCGGCCAACCGCCACCGCTTGCGCCACCTGGCCAAACGGGGCAGCCGCAGCGCCAGCACCACGCTATGGCTGCTCGAGCGCACCGACAAGCTGCTGTCGCTGGTGCTGATCGCCAACACCCTGATCAACGCCATGGCCACAGCGCTGGTGACGGCCATCGCCATCGACACTTTCGGCCACGACGACAACGTGATCACCATTTCCACCAGCGTGGTGGCCTTCCTGCTGATCGTGTTCGCGGAAATCTCGCCCAAGGTGATCGGCGCCACCTATCCGGAAAAGATCGCGCTGCCCACCAGCATGGTGCTCAAGCCCTTGATGGCGGCCGCCAAGCCGCTGATCTGGTTCGTCAACCTGTTCGTCAGCCTGGTGCTCAAACCGCTGCGCATCAAGGATGGCGCGCACCAGCACGAGGCCCGCCTGTCGCCCGAGGAACTGCGCTCCATCGTGCTCGAAGGGGGCAACTTCATCCCGCAAAAGCACAAGAGTATCCTGCTCAACCTGTTCGACCTGGAAACCATCTCGGTCGAGGACATCATGACGCCGCGCTCCCAGATCGAGGCGCTGGACCTGGCGCTGCCGGTGGAGGAGATCAAGCACGAGCTGACCACCTGCTACCACAACAAGCTGCCCGTCTATGAGGGCGAGATCAACCAGATCGTCGGCATCCTGCACGTGCGCAAGGCCGTGGCCCTGCTCAACCAGGAGCAGGAACTGACGGTCGAGCATTTCCGCGCGTTGCTGACGGCCCCTTATTTCATCCCGCAGGACACGCGCGTGTTCACGCAATTGCAATATTTCCAGGAAAACCGCGAGCGGCTCGGCATCATCGTCGACGAATATGGCGAGGTGCAGGGACTGGTCACGCTGGACGACATCATCGAGGAGATGATCGGCGAGTTCACCACCTCCATGCCGGGTGCGGCCCGCGCCGACAGCTTCGACTGGAACGAGCAGGGCGAATGCCTGCTCGAAGGGGCCACGGCATTGCGTGACATTAACAAGCGTCTGGGATTAAACTTCCCACTGGACGGGCCGAAAACCCTGAACGGGATGATGCTGGAATTGTTGCAGGACATCCCGGAATCACCGATCAGCGTGAAGATCGGCCAGTGCGTGATCGAGGTGGTGCAAGTGCAGCACCAGTCGATCAAAGTGGTGAAATTGATACGTCCGCACAGCAAGCGCGCTTCCTGAGCAGAACCGCCGCGGCCCCGCCGTTGCGGGCGCCCTGCCCCGCCGGCGCGCCGCAGGTGCCACGAGGCGGGATACGATGGGGGACGCACCGTTGCCGCACGGCAACGAATTACTTTACAAACCAAGTTCCTAAAGGCATTATCCAACGGGTAGCCGAGGGCCAGGCTGCCCCCTGTCCGCTCCACCTTACCGACCCTTATCCTTACAGCGCGCTCATATGGCAGCAGTCCTCCCCAACGCGGCGCCCAGCACCTCCTTGCCGGGGCTGGCCCGCGCCCTGATGCAAGCCGGACGCCTGAGCGCCCAGCAGGCCGAGGCGCTGCTAAAAAAGTCGGTCGCCGAGAAGCTGCCCTTCATCGACGCCGTGCTCACCAGCGGCACCATCGACGCGGCCACGCTGGCCGCGTTTTGCGCCGAAACCTATGGCTATCCGCTGATCGACCTGGCTTGTCTGAACCTGGATGCGCTGCCGCCCAAGGCCATAGATGGCAAGCTGATGTACACCCAGCGCGTGGTGGCGCTGGCCAAGCGCGGCAACAAGATGTCGGTCGCCCTGTCCGACCCCACCAACACCCAGGCCCTGGACCAGATCAAGTTCCAGACCGAGTCGACGGTGGAACCGGTGATCGTGGCCCACGACGCGCTGCTCAAGTTGCTGGCCGCGCTCAGCAAGAGCGCCGAACAGAACCTCAACGAGCTGGCCGGCGAGGAACAGGATATCCAGTTCGCCGAGGACGACAACCCGGCCACCACGGCCGCCGCCGACCAGGCCGCCAGCGAGGTGGAGGACGCGCCCATCGTGCGCTTCCTCAACAAGATGCTGATGGACGCCGTCAACATGGGCGCCTCCGACCTGCACTTCGAGCCGTTCGAGAAGTTCTACCGAATCCGCTTCCGGGTCGACGGCGTGCTGATCGAACATGCCCAGCCGCCGATCTCGATCAAGGAAAAGCTGGTCTCGCGCATCAAGGTGCTGGCCAAGCTCGACATTTCGGAAAAGCGCGTGCCGCAGGACGGCCGCATGCGCCTGATCGTGTCACCCACCAAGACCATCGACCTGCGGATCTCGACCCTGCCCACGCTGTTCGGCGAGAAGACCGTGATGCGTATCCTGGACGCCACCCAGGCCCAGATGGGCATCGACGCGCTCGGCTACGACCCGGACCAGAAAGCCTTGCTGCTGGACGCCATCCACCGTCCCTACGGCATGGTGCTGGTGACCGGCCCCACCGGCTCGGGCAAGACGGTGTCGCTGTACACCTGCCTGAATGTGATCAACAAGCCCGGCATCAACATCTCCACGGCCGAGGACCCGGCCGAGATCAACCTGCCCGGCGTGAACCAGGTCAACGTCAACGACAAGGCCGGCCTGACCTTCCCGGTCGCCCTGAAATCGTTCCTGCGCCAGGACCCGGACATCATCATGGTCGGCGAGATCCGCGACCTGGAGACGGCCGACATCGCCATCAAGGCGGCCCAGACCGGCCACATGGTGTTCTCCACACTGCACACCAACGACGCCCCGTCCACGCTCACGCGCCTGATGAACATGGGGGTGGCGCCGTTCAACATCGCCTCGTCCGTGATCCTGATCACGGCCCAGCGCCTGGCGCGCCGGCTGTGCACCTGCAAGCAGCCGGTGGACATCTCGCCGGAGCTGCTGATCAAGGCCGGCTTCCAGCCCGAGGAACTGGACGGCAGCTGGAAACCCTACGGCCCGGTCGGCTGCGAGCGCTGCAACGGCGGCGGCTACAAGGGCCGGGTCGGCATCTACCAGATCATGCCCATCACCCCGGCCATCGAGGCGCTGATCCTGGCCAGCGGCAACGCCATGCAGATCGCGGCCCAGTCCGAGGCCGAAGGTGTGAAGTCGCTGCGCCAGTCCGGCCTGGTCAAGGTCAAGAGCGGCCTGACCAGCCTGGAAGAAGTACTCGGCTGCACCAACGAATAGGAAAGCGACCATGGCCACATCGAGCAGCACCCCGATCAAGGAATCGATCTTTTCCTGGGAAGGCAAGGACAAGACCGGCAAGACCGTGCGCGGCGAACTGCGCGCCGGCGGCGAGGCCGTCGTCAACGTCACGTTGCGGCGCCAGGGCATCATGGTCACCAAGATCAAGAAAAAGGTCTATCGCAGCGGCAAGAAGGTGACCGACAAGGATATCTCCCTGTTCACGCGCCAGCTGGCCACCATGATGAAGGCCGGGGTGCCGCTGCTGCAATCGTTCGACATCGTCGGCAAGGGCCACGCCAACCCGTCCGTCTCCAAGCTGGTGCTGGACTTGCGGGCCGATATCGAGACCGGCACCAGCCTGAACCAGGCGTTCCGCAAGTTCCCCCTGTATTTCGACCCGCTGTTCTGCAACCTGGTGGGCGCCGGCGAACAGGCCGGTATCCTGGAGGACTTGCTGACCCGGCTTGCGATCTACAAGGAAAAGACCCTGGCCATGAAGGCCAAGATCAAGTCGGCCCTGATGTACCCGGTGTCCATCCTGGCCGTGGCCTTCATCGTCACGGCCGTGATCATGATCTGGGTGGTGCCTGCGTTCAAGGACGTGTTCAAGAGCTTTGGCGCCGACCTGCCGGCGCCCACGCTGGCCGTGATGGCGATCTCGGAATTTTTCGTCAAGTGGTGGTACGTGATCTTCGGCGGCCTGTTCGGCGCCCTGTACTTCTTCTTCCGCGCCTGGCAGCGCTCGGCCAAGGTGCAGCGTTTCATGGATGTCACCTTGCTCAAATTGCCCATATTTGGCGAGGTGATCCGCAAAGCCACCATCGCGCGCTGGACCCGCACCCTGTCGACCATGTTCGCGGCCGGCGTGCCGCTGGTCGAATCGCTCGATTCCGTCGGTGGCGCGGCCGGCAATGCCGTCTACCTGGACGCCACGCGCCGCATTCAGAGCGAGGTCAGCACCGGCGTCAGCCTGACGGTGGCGATGCAGAACGCCGACGTGTTCCCCAACATGGTGACGCAGATGGTGGCCATCGGCGAGGAATCCGGTTCGCTCGACGCCATGCTGGGCAAGGTGGCCGACTTCTACGAGGAGGAGGTCGATGATGCCGTGGCGTCGCTGTCGAGCCTGATGGAACCGATGATCATGGTGATCCTCGGCGTGCTGATCGGCGGCCTGGTGGTGGCCATGTACCTGCCCATCTTCAAGCTCGGCTCCGTGGTGTGACGGCGGCAAACACCGGCGTCAAGTCCCGCGGCGGCGAACACCGGGGTCAGGTCCCGGGATCAGGCACCGCGGCGGCAAACACTGGGGTCAGGTCCCGGGATCAGGCACTGGGAGCAGGCCCCGGTGCCCGGTCCCGGGACCTGACCCCGGTTCGCGGCACTCGGTTCGCGGCAGTCGGTTCCCGACAGTCGGTTCGCAGCAGCAATACGCGCCGAAGTGGTCGCCCCGGCCCGAAAATGCTTTAAACTCAATCCGTGACAATAACGACGCCCTCAGGGCGCAACACTCCATCGTGCAAACTACCCTGTTCTTCGCCCCGCCCGCCAACCTCGTCATCAGCCTGATCGCCGGCCTGTTCGGCCTGATGTTCGGCAGTTTCCTCAACGTCGTCATCCATCGCCTGCCGAAAATGATGCAGCGCGAATCGGACAACTACGTGGCCACGGAAAGCGGCAAGGAGCCGCCCCACACCGACCGCTACAACCTGATCGTGCCCCGTTCGGCCTGCCCGCATTGCGGCCACCAGATCACGGCCATGGAAAACATTCCCGTGCTGAGCTACCTGATCCAGGGCGGCAAGTGCAGCGCCTGCAAGGCGCCGATCTCGGCCCGCTACCCGGCCGTGGAAGGGCTGACGGCGGTGCTGTCGGGCGTGATGGTGTGGCACTTTGGCAGCGGCTGGGCCGGCCTGGCGGCCATCTTCTTCGTCTGCGCGCTGGTGGCCATGACCTTCATCGACTTCGACACCCAGATGCTGCCGGACGACCTGACCTTCCCGCTGCTGTGGGCCGGCCTGCTGCTCAACATCAACGCCACCTTCGTGCCGCTGCAGGACGCCGTGATCGGCGCGGCGGCCGGCTACCTGGCGCTGTGGTCCATCTACTGGCTGTTCAAGCTGGCCACCGGCAAGGAAGGCATGGGCTATGGCGACTTCAAGCTGCTGGCCGCGCTGGGCGCGTGGATGGGCTGGAGCATGCTGCCGGCCATCATCCTGCTGTCGTCGGTGGTGGGCGCCGTGGTCGGCATCTGCCTGATCGTGTTCGGGCGCCACGGCCGCCACAACCCGATCCCGTTTGGCCCCTACCTGGCGGCGGCCGGCGTGATCGCCCTGCTGTGCGACAAACAACTGTCGGGCTTCACGTCCGGCCTGCTGGGCTGACATGGGCGGCCAGCCTCGCTTCACGGTCGGCCTGACGGGCGGCATCGGCAGCGGCAAGAGCACGGTGGCCGAGCTGTTCGCCGCGCGCGGCGTGACCATCGTCGACACCGACCAGATCGCCCACAGCCTGACGGCGCCCGGCGGTGCGGCCATGGCCGACATCGTGGCCCAGTTCGGCCCCGAATACGCGGACGCGACCGGCGCGCTGGACCGGGCCCGCATGCGCCAGCTGGTGTTCGCCGACGCGGCCGCCAAGCGCAAGCTGGAAGCCATCCTGCACCCGCGTATCCGGGCCGCCACCGAGGCGGCCACGGCCGCCGCCACCGGCTGCTACGTGATGCTGGCCATCCCGCTGCTGGTCGAATCGGGCACGTGGCGTGCGCGGGTCACGCGCGTGCTTGCGGTAGACTGCGCGGAAACGGTTCAGGTAGCCCGTGTGATGGCACGCAACCACTTGCCAGAAGCGCAAGTGCGGGCCATCATGGCGGCACAGGCCACCCGCCAGCAGCGGCTGGATGCGGCCGATGACGTGATCGTCAACGACGCCGGGCTGGACGCCTTAACGCCCCAGATCGACCGCCTGCACCAGTTATATCTGACTTTTTCGACCGGAATGGCACCAAACGGGCCTCAACGTTTGTAATTTTGCTTCGCTTGCTTCAAAATCACGGGATTATCAGCGGGTCCACACATAGAGGGATGTTATTTTGATCGTCTACGAATATCCTTTCAACGAACGCATACGTACCCTGTTGCGGTTGGAGGACCTGTACGAGAAATTCAAGTTCTTTGTGCATCAAGAACACCCGATGCAGCACCATGTCGCGCTGGCCACCATCTTCGACATGCTGGAAGTGGCGGGACGGGCCGACCTCAAGTCGGACCTGCTGCAAGAGCTGGAACGCCAGCGCCAGAGCCTGCTGGGCTACCGCATGAATCCCAACGTCCAGGCCGAAACGCTGGACGCCATCCTGGGCGAGCTGGACGCCGTCAGCGGCGCGCTGGTGGCGGCCCAGGGCAAGACCGGACAGAACGTGCGCGACAATGAATGGCTGATGTCGATCCGCGGCCGCACCATCATTCCCGGCGGCGCCTGCGAATTCGACCTGCCCTCCTACTACGCCTGGCAGCAGCGCAGCGCCGAACAGCGCTTCAACGATATCGCCAACTGGTTCGCCCCGCTGGCGCCGCTGTTCGACGCGCTGGCCCTGGTGCTGCGCCTGCTGCGCGACTCGGGCGGCCCGGTCAAGATGATCGCCTCGGCCGGCAGCTACCAGCAGATGTTGCAGGGCAAGGTGTACCAGATGCTGCGCCTGACACTCGACGAGACGCTGGGCGCCATCCCCGAGATCTCCGCCAACAAATACATGCTGTGGGTACGCTTCACCACCCAGGGCGGCGACTTGAAACCCAAGCCGCTGGAAGACGATGTACCATTCGAGCTCACGCTCTGTAATTTTTGATTGATGCCATGACCGTTGTAGATTGCCCCACCTGCGGCGCCAAAGTGGAATGGAAGCCGGAGAACAAATTCCGCCCGTTCTGCTCGGAACGCTGCAAGAAAATCGACCTGGGCGCCTGGGCCGAGGAAAAATACACCATCCCCGCCGCACCGCCGGTCGATCCGCTCGACCAGGAATAGTCGTCTGAAGGGTCAGACCCTGGGGTCTGACCCTGGTTTGCGCCATTTGCCGTTCCGGCGCTTGATACACCAATGCGTAGGGCGAGGCTCAGACCCTGGGGTCTGCCCCTGATGTCGACCCTGCGTAGCGCACCTGCTCCAGCCACGCCAGCAAGGGAATGGTGGCCGGCAGCAGCGGCTCCACCGCCACCGCCCCCTGCCACGCGAACGCCTGTCCTTCCAGGCTTTGCGGTTCGCCTTCCCAGTCGCGGCTGATGAAGAAATGCAGCCGCACGTGCGCATGCGGATAGACGTGCTCGATGCCGCACCATTCCTCGGCGCTATGGATGGTCAGGCCCAGTTCCTCGACGAACTCGCGCTTGAGCGCCTCCAGCACCGTTTCACCCGGATCGACTTTACCGCCGGGGAATTCCCAGTAGCCCGCGTAAGGCTTGCCGGCCGGCCGCTGGCCCAGCAGCACGTCGCCGTTGGGCTGGACCAGGATGCCGACGGCCACATCGATCGGGCGCGCTGGCGCGCCGCTCATGCCGCACCGTCCCGTGGCAGCTTGCCCGCGTAATCCTTGGCGAACTGCCAGGCCACCCGGCCCGAGCGGGAACCGCGCTGCAAGGCCCAGCGCAAGGCGTCGGCGCGGGCCGCTTCGATCTGGGCCGCGTCGCAGCCGAACGAAGTCAGCCAGTGGGCCACGATGTCCAGGTAATCGTCCTGCTTGAACGGGTAGAACGACAGCCACAGGCCAAAGCGCTCGGACAGCGAAATCTTTTCTTCCACCGTCTCGCCCGGATGCAAATCGCCATCCTCGTCATGCTGGTAGCTGGCGTTGTCGGACATGCGCTCGGGCATCAGGTGGCGGCGGTTCGAAGTGGCATAGATCAGCACATTGTCCGATTGCGCGGCCACGCTGCCATCGAGCGCCACCTTGAGCGCCTTGTAGCCGCTCTCGCCTTCCTCGAACGACAGATCGTCGCAGAAGATGATGAAGCGCTCGGGCCGGCCCGCCACCAGGTCCACGATGTCGGGCAACTCGGCCAGGTCGGCCTTGTCGACCTCGATCAGGCGCAGGCCGTCGGCCGCGAACTGGTTCAGGCAAGCCTTGATCAGCGACGACTTGCCGGTACCGCGCGCGCCCGTCAGCAGCACGTTGTTGGCCGGACGGCCGGCCACGAACTGGCGCGTGTTCTGCTCGATCTGGGCCTTTTGCGGGCCGATGTTATGCAGGTCCGACAGGGTGATGGCCGAGGCGTGCGCCACGGCCTGCAGGTAGCTGGCGCCGCTGTGGTGGCGGCGCCAGCGGTAGGCGTAGCCGAGCCGCCAGTCCGGCGCGCGCGGCGCTTGTGGCAGGATGGCCTCGACCCGCGCCAGCAGCGCCTCGGCCCGCACCAGGAACTGTTCCAGTGGGGTGCTCATGATCAGGAACGGTAGTCGGCGTTGATGGTCACGTAGTCATGCGACAGGTCGCAGGTGTAGACAGTGGCGGCGGCCGTGCCGCGCGCCAGCTTGACGCGCACCGTGATCTCGCTTTGCGACATCACGCGCTGGCCATCCTCTTCCTTGTAGTCGGGATTGCGGCCGCCATCCTTGGCCACCCACACGTCGTCCAGGTACAGGTTGAGCTTGCTCACGTCGAGGTCGTCCACGCCGGCGTAGCCGATGGCGGCCAGGATGCGGCCCAGGTTGGGGTCGGACGCGAAGAACGCCGTCTTGACCAGCGGCGAGTGGCCGATCGAGTAGGCGATCTTGCGGCATTCGGCCACGTCCTTGCCATCTTCCACGGTGACGGTGATGAACTTGGTGGCGCCTTCGCCGTCGCGCACGATGGCTTGCGCCAGGAACAGCGCCAGGTCCGTCACGGCGGCCGCCAGCGCCTGGTACTCGGGGCTGTCGACCGCATTCACTTCCAGCGTGCCGGCGCCGGTGGCGATCAGCATGAAGGAATCGTTGGTCGACGTGTCGCCGTCGATGGTGATGCAGTTGAAGCTCAGGTCGGCCACCTGCTTGACCAGCACGTCCAGCACCGGTTGCGCGACCTTGGCGTCGAACGCCAGGAAGCCCAGCATGGTGGCCATGTTGGGCTTGATCATGCCGGCGCCCTTGCTGATGCCGGTCAGCGTGACCGTGTGGCCGCCGATGGTGACGCTGCGCGAGGCAGCCTTGGGCTGGGTGTCGGTGGTCATGATGGCTTCGGCCGCGTGGTACCAGTTGTCGGCCTGCAGGCCGGCCACGGCTTGCGGCAGGCCGGCCACGATCTTGTCGACTGGCAGCTGCTCAAGGATCACGCCGGTCGAGAATGGCAGGATCTGCTGCGCATCGCAGCCGAGCAGGCCGGCCAGCGCGGCGCAGCTGGCGTTGGCGGCGGCCAGGCCGGCCTCGCCCGTGCCGGCGTTGGCGTTGCCGGTGTTGACCATCAGCGCGCGTACCGGCTTGCCGCCGGCCTGGGCGGCCGCCAGGTGGGCCTTGGCCACCTGCACCGGCGCGGCGCAGAAACGGTTCAGCGTAAACACCCCGGCCACCGTGGCGCCCGGCGCCAGCTGCAGCACCAGCACGTCCTTGCGGTTGGGCTTCTTGATGCCGGCTTCGGCGTAGCCGATGGCGACGCCCGCGACGGGCTTGAGGTCAGCGGCGATGGGCTTGGGGGAGTTGACGGCCATAGTATGTTCTCGTGCTAGGGATGGAGGGAAAAAGGTAGCCGCTATTGTAATCCCTGGCGGGCCAAATGGTGTCCCAGCTGCTGGCGCCGGCACGGCCCGGCCAGCGCCGCCATCGACCGCCAGTTACACGCCCCACCGGCGCCGCATGCGGCGCCGCACCGGACCGCCGAGAATAGTAAAAAGACATGCAATATCAATAACTTATTGATTCCACGTCGATAATCGCCACGTATTCTGGTCGAAAAACCACATTAAAAATAGAACACTCATTCTATTTCCCCTAAGAACAACAGATGCCACATGGAAATTCATCTAAGGTGGCGGCTGCATACGCCAAGAGCGTGCCGCGACCGACTGGCGAGCTGCGCCATACGACAGAACGCCGACAAGAATAAAGAACTTAAGAGAACCGACGAATGAAAAAACAACTGTTAGTAGCAAGCATCCTGGCCGCCTTCGGTGTGTCGACCGCGCAAGCGGGCAGCATGGGCGATGGCGACCTGAGCATCAGCGGCTTCGGCACGCTGGGCGTGGCCAAGAGCAACACGGACCAGGCCCAGTTCGCCCGTTACAACCAGGCCGAAGGCGTGCAAGACAAGGCCCGCATCGGCCTGGACAGCAACCTCGGCCTGCAGGCCACGTACAAGTTCAACGACCAGCTGTCGGGCACGGTGCAAGTGCTGACCCGCAAGAACACCAGCACCAGCTTCACCACCGACCTGACCTGGGCCTTCCTGAAGTACAAGCTCAATGATGAAATGAACGTACGCGTGGGCCGCGTGGTGGTGCCCACCTTCCTGATCTCGGACTACCAGAACGTGGGCTATGCCAACACGATGATGCGTCCGCCGATCGAACTGTACGGCCAGAACACGCTGGAGAACGTGGACGGCGGCGACGTCAACTACCAGCACGCCTTCGGCGACGTCAACTTCACGGCCCAGGCCTTCGGCGGCGTCAGCCGCGGCAAGCTGTTCATCCCGACCGGTCCAGGTTCCGTGGCCACCTACCGCGCCCCGGCCGGCGGCATCAACCTCACGGCCGAATACGGCCCGTTCGTGGTCCGCCTGGGCCACGCGCGCGCCAAGCTGACCACCAACGACCTGACCCCGGTCAACAACCTGACCAACCTGCTGACCAAGGTCGGCTTCCCGGCCCTGGCCAACGACCTGAGCCTGACCCCGGGCAAAAAGATCGCGTTCACCTCGGTGGGCCTGACCATGGACTGGAACAACATCCTGCTGCAATCGGAATACGCCCAGCGCCGCGACAAGGACGTTTCGTATGTGCCTGACACCAACGCCTGGTACGCGCTGGCCGGCTACCGCTTCGGCAAGGTGCTGCCGTACTACGCCCACGCCGCCGTCACCGGCGCCGGCAGCTCCGTCACCGTGCCGGCCACGCTGCCGGCCAACACCGCGCTGGGCGCGACCGTGCGCGGCCTGCTGGTGTCCACCGAGCAAAGCTCGGACCTGGTCGGCGTGCGCTGGGACTTCGCCAAGAACGTGGCGCTGAAGGTCCAGGTCGACCGCGTCAAGCCGAAGGTCAAGTCCGGTTCGCTGATCTTTGTCCAGCCGGCTGCCGGCATCACCAACAGCGTGACCGTGACTGCGGCCGCGCTTGACTTCGTATTCTGATCGGGAGCCTCTCCATGAAATCCATGATGACTTCTTTGCTGCTGGCCGCCCTGGCCGCGGCGGCGCTGCCGGCATCGGCTGAAACCGTTGTGATCGTCAGCCAGAAAAACCCGGCCACGCGCATGTTCTCGGAACAGGCGGCCCAGTTCTTCCTCGGCAAATCGACCATGTTCACCCCGATCGACCAGGCCGAAGGCTCGGCCATCCGCACCGAGTTCTACCACAAGGTCGCCGACAAGGACGCGGCCCAGGTCAAGGCCATCTGGTCCAAGCTGGAGTTCACCGGCAAGGGTACGCCACCGAAGGAATACCATTCGGACGCGGAAGTGCGCAAGGCCGTGGCGGCCGATCCCAAGGCCATCGGCTACATCAGCAAGGCCGCCGTCGATGACACCGTAAAAGTAATCCTGACACTGCCATAAGCATGCATGTGGTGCTGGCGCTGCCACAAGCACCGTCCGGCTTGCCACACAACGCCCGGCCCCGTGCCGGGCGTTGTTCTATCCGGCATGCACCCAATCCGGCTTGTCCTGGACGTCGGTGAAAAAACCACAGTTTTCCCATCGGCGGCGCAATTCCTCGCATTCTACTTTTATGCCCCAAGGAAATTCGTCTAAGGTTACATCTAAGCACGCAAGGCGGCGGCAGCGATCCTGAAACCGCCCTGCGTGCAAGCACCAGATAAAAATTTCTCGACGTAAGAGACAACAAGAGGGGACTTATGAAACAACTCGTACTGGCAAGTGCATTAATCGCGGCATTCGGCGGCGCCCAAGCAGGCGCGATGGATGACGGCAATCTCAGCATCGGCGGCTTCGGCACCCTGGGCGTGGCCCGGGCCGACACCGACAAGGCGCAGTTCACCCGCTACAACCAGGCTGAAGGCGTGGGCGACAAGGCCCGCATCGGCCTCGACACCAACCTGGGCCTGCAGGCCAGCTACAAGGTCAACGACCAGCTGTCGGGCACGGTGCAAGTGCTGACCCGCAAGAACACCAGCCCCACCTTCACCACGGACCTGACCTGGGCCTTCCTGAAATACAAGATCAACGATGAACTGAACGTGCGCGTGGGCCGCGTCGTGATCCCCACCTTCCTGATCTCGGACTACCAGAACGTGGGCTACGCCAACACCATGATGCGTCCGCCGATCGAGATGTACGCCCAGGATCCGATCGAAAGCGCCGACGGCGCCGACTTCAATTACCAGCACGCGTTCGGCGACACCAACTTCACGGCCCAGGGCGTGGCCGGTGTCAGCCGCGGCAAACTGGTGCTGGCCGGCGCCAGCGCCGTGGCCACTTACCGTGCGCCTGTGCTGGGCCTGAGCCTGTCCGTCGAGCATGGCCCTGTCACGCTGCGCGCTTCCCACCTGCAGGCCAAGCTGAGCAGCAACGACGTGGCGCCGCTGAACCAGCTGCAAGGCACGTTGACCAAGGTGGGCTTCCCCACCCTGGCCTATGACCTGGGCGTGAACAACACCAAGAAGGTGGCGTTCACGGCCGTCGGCGCGCTGCTGGACTGGAACAACATCGTGGGCCAGGCCGAATATGGCATGCGCCGCGCCAAGGACCCGATCTACATCCCCGACAACAACTGCTGGTACGCCATGGTCGGCTACCGCGTGGGCAAGGTGCTGCCGTACTACGCGCACTCGGCGATCACCCAACATGGCCGTTCGGTCACGCTGCCGGCCGGCTTCCCGCCCGCCGGCGCGCTGTTCAACGCGGTTGACAGCCTGCTGACGTCGGCCGAGCAGACGACCGACCTGATCGGCGTGCGCTGGGACTTCGCCAAGAACGTGGACTTGAAAGTACAACTGGACCGCGTCAAGCCCAAGACCAAGGCGGGCACGCTGATCAATGCCCCCGCGACGGGATTGAAGGATACCGTCAACGTCGTGGCCGCTTCGCTCGACTTCGTGTTCTGATGGGGAGGATGACATGAAACTGCTGATCCAAGCCTCCCTGCTGTGCGCCCTGTCCGCCACCGCCTTCTCGGCCAGCGCCGAAACCGTGGTCATCGTCAACAAGGCCAATCCGGCCACCCGCATGTTCTCGGAACAGGCATCCCAGTTCTTCCTGGGCAAATCGACGATGTTCACGCCGATCGACCAGGCCGAGGGTTCGCCCATCCGCGCCGACTTCTACCACAAGGCCGCCGACAAGGATCCGGCCCAGGTGAAGGCGATCTGGTCCAAGATCGTGTTTACGGGCAAGGGCACGCCACCGAAAGAGTACGCGTCCAACGCCGAGGTCAAGAAAGCCGTTGCTGCCGATCCCAAGGCAATCGGTTATATTGACAAGTCGGCAGTGGATGATACTGTCAAGGTGATCCTGACCCTGCCGTAAGAGCTGGCGACATCCGCGCCCGCGCCCCGCTCCGGGAGCGCGGGCGCTGTCTCGTCCGGCGTCGATCAGCTGGTATGGGAGGCGAGTCTTGAGTTTATCGCTGCGCGCGAAATTTCTGCTGCTCAGTGCCGTGGTGCAGGCGCTGGTGGTCGGTCTGCTGATCTGGAACAGCCTGCGGCTGATGGATAGCGCTGTCAGCAAGAATGCGGAGCGGGTGGCCCATGAATACGCCGTTACCCTCAATCTTTCCCTTGGCCCCTACGCGACCCGTGGCAAGCTGACCGAGCTGAGCAACTACCTGGCCGAAATGCTGGCCGATCCCAACGACAGCTACCTGCGCTACCTCGTCATCCTCGACGCCGAGCGCCATCCCATTCTCGAAGTGGGCACGCGCGCGGCCACGCTGCCGTTCGCGCTGGCCGCCAACACCGGCCTGGGCCAGGTGCTGCGCACCTATGACGACGGCCACACACTGCACGCGCGCACCCCGCTGCTGCTGCAGGATAACAAGGTCGGCTCGCTCAACTTCGGCCTGTCCACGCGCGACCTGCAGCAGGCGCGCGACGAAGTGATGTGGCAGGGTGGCGTGATCTCGCTGGCCGGCCTGGTGCTGGGCGTGGCCCTGTTCTACCTGTTCACCCACGGCATCGGCAAGCGGCTGCAGGCGCTGACGGGCCGCACCCGCGAGCTGGCGCCCGGCCTGGAAGCGGTGGCGCCGCAAGCGCCGCGCCGCGAAGGCGACGAGATCGACCAGTTCTCGCGCTCGCTGAACGCGATGAGCGCCGCGCTGCGCCAGCGCGTGGCCCAGCTGGAACAGTCGCAACAGCGGCTGTCCGAATCGGAAGCGCGCTTCAAGACCCTGTTCGACATGGCGCCGTTACCGCTGAGCGTGACGGATTTCGACGGCCACATCATCGCCGCCAACCAGGCGCTGGCGCGCACCTTCGGCCACCCCGTCAATGAACTGATCGGCCTGCGCTCGGACCAGGTCACGTTCTGGGCCAGCACCCGCGAGCGCGACCGCCTGTGGGACATCTTCCTGCGTGACGGCTCGGTACAGGGCGACGTGGCCGGCGTGCTGCTGCCCGACGGCAGTGTGGGCAGCGTGGCGATCTGGTCCTCGACGCTGGTGCTGGACGGCCGCCAGGCCATCATCTGGGCCTTGCTGGACCTGACAGAAGAATTGAACGCCAAGCGCGAGCTGAAGGACTTGAACGTGTCGCTGGAAAGCCGGGTCAGCGAGCGCTCGGCCGCGCTGGAACGGGCCAACGCCGACCTGAGCACCGCACTCGACACCTTGCGGCAAACCCAGCATGAACTGCTGGCCTCGGAGAAGATGGCCTCGCTCGGCTCGCTGGTGGCCGGCATCGCCCACGAGCTCAACACGCCGATCGGCAACAGCCTGCTGGCCTCGACCACGCTGGGCGACCGTGTGCACAGCTTCGACGCGCTGGTGGCCAGCGGCAACCTGCGCCGCTCCGAACTGCAGCAATACCTGGACGAGGTGCGGCTGGCCAGCGAACTGATTTCCGGCTCGCTGCGCAAGGCGGCCGACCTGATCTCGTCATTCAAGCAGATCGCCGTCGACCAGACCAATGACCAGCGGCGCGAATTCGACCTGGCCACGGCCGTACACGACACGGTGGCCACCTACATGCCGCGACTGCGGCGCGCCAACTGCACGGTGCGCATGGAAGTGCCCGACGGAATCAAGCTCGACTCCTATCCGGGCGGCTTGTACCAGATTCTCAACAATCTGCTCAACAACGCACTGGCGCACGCCTTCGAGCACCGCGCCAGCGGCAACATCACCATCGAAGCGGGCACGGCCGAGGACGACATGGTGGACCTGGTATTCAGCGACGACGGCGCCGGCATGACCGAAGACGTGCAGCGCCACGTGTTCGACCCCTTCTTCACCACCAAGATGGGCCAGGGCGGCACGGGGCTGGGCATGAACATCGTCTACAACATCGTCACGGGCGTGCTGGGCGGGCGCATCGCCATCGACTCCGCGCCCGGCGCCGGCACCACGGTGCACATCACCATCCCGCGCGTGGCGCCCCAGCGCGACGCGGCGCGCTGATCAAAACAAAACCGGGGTCAGGTCCTGCCCTCAAGCAAGATGCGCGCATCTTGCTTGAGGGCAGGACCTGACCCCGGTTTTATTCGGCGCTGAAGAAGCTCAGGCCAGCTTGCCGTGGCAAGCCTTGTACTTCTTGCCGCTGCCGCAAGGGCATGGGTCGTTGCGGCCGACCTTCATGCCCATGTTGAGCAGCGGTTCGCCGGTGGCCGGTTCCGCGTTGGCGGTCGGCGCCAGCAAGTCTTCCGGTGCCGCGTTCGGGTTGAAGTCGGCGTGCTGATAGTGGACATTGCCCACGTGCGGCTGCTGCATGGCTGCCTCGGCCGCGTCGATCTCCTCGCGCGACTGGATGCGTACCGTCATGATCAGGCGTACCACTTCGTTCTTGATCATGTCCAGCATCTGGCCGAACAGCTCGAACGCTTCGCGCTTGTACTCCTGCTTGGGGTTCTTCTGCGCGTAGCCGCGCAGGTGGATGCCCTGGCGCAGGTGGTCCAGCGCGGCCAGGTGCTCGCGCCAGTGGCTGTCCACGCTTTGCAGCATGACGTTGCGCTCGAAGCCGCCGAACGCTTCCTTGCCCACGATGTCGATCTTGGACTGGTACAGCGCATCGGCCGCGGCCAGCACGCGCTCGACGATGTCCTCGTCGGTCAGGTTCTGTTCGGACTCCAGCATGGCGCGCAGCGGCAGTTCGATCTGCCATTCGGCCGCCAGCGCCGCTTCCAGGCCCTTGATGTTCCACTGCTCTTCCACCGATTCGGCCGGCACGTATTCGCGCACCATGTCGGTGAAGGCGCCGTGGCGCAGCGACTGGATCAGCTCGGAGATGTCCACGCTTTCCAGCAGCTCGTTACGCTGCTGATAGATCACCTTGCGCTGATCGTTGGCGACGTCATCGTATTCCAGCAGTTGCTTACGGATGTCGAAGTTGCGTGCTTCCACCTTGCGCTGGGCCGATTCGATCGAGCGCGACACGATGCCCGCCTCGATCGGTTCGCCTTCCGGCATCTTCAGCCGGTCCATGATGGCGCGCACGCGGTCGCCCGCGAAGATGCGCAGCAGCTGGTCATCGAGCGACAGGAAGAAGCGCGAGGAACCGGGGTCGCCCTGGCGCGCGGCACGGCCGCGCAGCTGGTTGTCGACCCGGCGCGATTCATGGCGCTCGGTACCGACGATGTGCAGGCCGCCGGCCGCCACCACCTGGTTGTGCAGCGCCTGCCAGCCGTCGCGCAATGCCTGGGCCTGGGCCGCCTTGTCGGCGTCGCTCAGCTCGGCATTGGCTTCGATGAACTGGATCTGCTTTTCCACGTTACCGCCCAACACGATGTCGGTACCGCGACCGGCCATGTTGGTGGCGATGGTGATGGCCTTGGGGCTGCCGGCCTGGGCGATGATCTCCGCTTCACGGGCGTGCTGCTTGGCGTTCAGCACGTTGTGCGGCAGGCCGCCCTTGGTCAGGATGCCCGACAGCAGTTCGGAATTCTCGATCGAGGTGGTACCCACCAGCACCGGCTGGCCGCGGTCGTAGCAGGCGCGGATTTCCAGCATCATGGCGTTGTACTTCTCGGCCGCCGACTTGTAGACCTGGTCGTGGCGGTCCTTGCGCTGCGAAGGACGATTCGGTGGAATGACGACCGTTTCCAGGCCGTAGATTTCCTGGAATTCGTACGCTTCCGTGTCGGCCGTGCCGGTCATGCCGGCCAGCTTGCCGTACATGCGGAAGTAGTTCTGGAAGGTGATCGAGGCCAGCGTCTGGTTCTCGTTCTGGATCTTCACGCCTTCCTTCGCTTCCACGGCCTGGTGCAGGCCGTCGGACCAGCGGCGGCCCGTCATCAAACGGCCCGTGAATTCGTCGACGATGATCACTTCATTGTTCTGCACCACGTAGTGCTGGTCCTTGAAGTACAGCGCGTGCGCGCGCAGGGCTGCGTACAGGTGGTGCACCAGCGTGATGTTGGCCGAGTCGTACAGCGAGGCGCCTTCGGGCAGCAGGCCCATCTTGGTCAGGATGGCTTCGGCCTTTTCGTGGCCGGCCTCGGTCAGCAGCACCTGGTGCGCTTTCTCATCCTTGGTGTAGTCGCCGGGCACTTCCACCTTGCCCTTGCCGTCCGGGGTTTCCTCGCCGATCTGCTGGGTCAGCAGGCGCGGCACTTCATTGATCTTGTAGTACAGGTCGGTGTGGTTCTCGGCCTGGCCGGAGATGATCAGCGGGGTGCGGGCCTCGTCGATCAGGATCGAGTCCACCTCGTCGACCACCGCGAAATACAGACCGCGCTGCACGCGATCGCTGGCCCGGAACGCCATGTTGTCGCGCAGATAGTCGAAGCCGTACTCGTTGTTGGTGCCGTAGGTGATGTCCGCGGCGTAGGCGGCGCGCTTGCTGTCGCTGTCCTGACCCGAGACCACCACACCCACGGTGAGACCGAGAAAGTTGTAGATCTTGCCCATCCAGCCGGCGTCGCGCCGCGCCAGATAGTCGTTGACGGTGACGACGTGCACACCCTTGCCCGGCAGGGCGTTGAGGTAGACCGCGAGGGTCGCGACCAGCGTCTTGCCCTCGCCGGTGCGCATCTCGGCGATCTTGCCGGAATTGAGCACCATGCCGCCGATCAGCTGCACGTCGAAGTGTCGCATGTTGAGCACGCGGCGGCCGGCTTCGCGCACGACCGCGAAAGCTTCCGGGAGCACCTCGCCCAGCACGTCCTGTAACGCCTTGTGCCGCTCATCTTCCCGCCGCTTGATGGCGTCGATGTCCGGCTCTGCCCCAGCTTCGGTCTC
>DATFBD010000003.1:0-2233 GCA_035254005.1 Burkholderiaceae bacterium
CCACGCCATCGTCCCACACGCTCACCATGTCCACCCAGGCGCCCGGCCGCAGGCCCAGCATGTCCATGTCGGCGCGGTTGGCGAATACCACGCGGCGCATGCCGTACACACCCCGGTAGCGGTCGTCCATGCCGTAGATGGTGGTGTTGTACTGGTCGTGCGAACGGGCGGTCATCAGCGTCATCAGGCGCTCGCCATGGATGGCGCGGGCGCGGTGGATGGGGGTGTCCGTATCCACCGCGTGCACCAGGAACTGGGCCCGGCCGCTGGCCGTGCGCCACTCGCGCGCGCGCGAGGCGACCCGCAGATGGAAGCCGCCCGGCTTGGCCACGCGCGCGTTGAAGTCGTGGAAATCGTCGAACACCTTGGCCACGGCGTCGCGGATGCGGGCGTAGTCGGCCGCGTACCAGTGCCAGTCGACCAGCGCGCTGCCCAGCGTGGCGTGGGCCATGCGCGCCACAATGGCCGTCTCCGACAGCAGGTTGGGCGAGGCCGGCGCATTGCCGCCGTAGGACAGGTGCACCATGCTCATGGAGTCCTCCACCGTCACCCCTTGCGCCACGCCCTGTTGCAGGTCGATCTCGGTGCGGCCCAGCGTGGGCAGCAAGAGCGCGGCCTTGCCGTGCACCAGGTGGCTGCGATTGAGCTTGGTGGCCACGTGCACCGTCAACGCGCAGGCGCGCAGGGCGGCGAAGGTGAGCGGGGTGTCGGGCGTGGCCATGGCGAAATTGCCGCCCATGCCGACGAACACTTTCACTTTGCCGTCCAACATGGCCTGGATGGTGGCCACCACGTCGTAGCCGTGTTCGCGCGGCGTCGTAAAGCCGAACACCTGGCCCAGCCGGTCGAGGAAGGCGGCGGCCGGCTTTTCCTCGATGCCCATGGTGCGGTCACCCTGCACGTTGGAGTGGCCGCGCACGGGGCACAGGCCGGCGCCCTGGCGGCCGATATTCCCGCGCATCATCATCAGGTTGGACAGCATCTGGATCGTGGCCACGGCGCCCTTGTGCTGGGTCAGGCCCATGCCCCAGGTGGCGATCACCCGTTTGCCGTGGGCGTAGATGTGCGTAAGACGGTCGATCTGTTCGCGCGGCACGCCCGATTCGTCGATCAACTGCTGCCAGTCCTGCTGGCGCAAATCGTCGGCGAAGGCGTCGAAGCCGCTCGTGTGTTCTTCGATGAACGCCACGTCCAGCAGGCGCGCCTGGCCGGCTGCGCGGGCCGCGTCGTCCAGTTCCAGCAAACCCTTGGCCACGCCTTTGATCAGCGCAAAGTCGCCGCCCAGGCGCGGCTGGATGAACAGTGAGCCGATGGTGGTGCTGGAATTGGTCAGCATCTCAAGCGGATGGGACGGCGACGTGAAGCGTTCCAGCCCCCGTTCGCGCAGCGGGTTGATGGAGACGATGGTGGCGCCCCGTCTGGCGCAGTCGCGCAGTTCGCCCAGCATGCGCGGGTGGTTGGTGGCCGGGTTCTGGCCGAAGATCAGCAGCGTGTCCGCATGCTCAAAGTCGTCCAGCGTGACGGTACCCTTGCCGGTGCCCACGGTGCCGGGCAGGCCGCGGCTGGTGGGTTCGTGGCACATGTTCGAGCAGTCCGGGAAGTTGTTGGTGCCGTACATGCGCACGAACAGCTGGAACAGGAAGGCGGCCTCGTTGCCGGTGCGGCCAGAGGTGTAGAACGCGGCCTGGTTCGGATCGGGCAGCGCCTTCAGGTGGCGCGCGATCAGGTCGAACGCGCCATCCCAGGAAATGGGCACATATTTGTCGCTGGCCGGGTCATACACCAGCGGATCGGTGAGGCGGCCGTGCTGCTCCAGTTCATAGTCGGATTGCTGCAGCAGCGCGCCGACCGGATGGCGGGCGAAGAATTCCGGCGCCACACGCTTGCTGGTAGCCTCCGCCGCCACGGCCTTGACGCCGTTTTCGCAGAATTCGAAGGTGGACGTATGCACGCGGTCGGGCCAGGCACAGCCGGGGCAGTCGAAGCCATCGGGCTGATTCTGCGCCAGCAGACTGCGGTAGTTGCCGCCGCTGACTTTCTCGCGCACCAGGTTGATCGCCACCTGTTTCAACGCACCCCAGCCTGCGGCGGCATGCGCGTAAGGTTCGATGCGGCCAGGCTTGATGTCGTTCATGCGGCGTGCTCCGTGGATGGTTATCGGTGATGGCTACCCCGTCGCGGCGCGCGGGCGGCGGCCGGGAAGTGGGCAGTATAGTGCCTCATTGATTTTTTG
>DATFBD010000004.1:0-11840 GCA_035254005.1 Burkholderiaceae bacterium
CAGCAGGAAGGAAGTCCAGAACGGCAGCATCACCATCATCATCAGCACCGGCCGCACGGTCGGCTTGGAGCGCGCCATGAAGTAGGCGAACGGGTAGCCGATCAGCAGGCACAGGGCCGTGGTGATGGCGGCGAACTTGATTGAGCTCAGATACGTCAGGCTGTACAAGTCGTCCTGTGCGATGAACAGGTAGTTCGACACCTTGAGCTTGAAGGTGACGATGCCATCGATCAGCGTCATCAGCGTGCCGAACGGGTTGGCGGCGTCCGGCTCGGTGAAGCTGATGCGCATCACGATCAGGAACGGCACCAGGAAGGCGCACGCCAGCCAGACGAACGGCACGGCGATCACCAGCCGGCGGCCCGTGATCCAGCGCAGCGTGAGCGCGTGGGTGAGCGCGTTGGTGCGTGTGGAGATTCTCATGGCCGCTCCTTAACTGGTCAGCGCCACGATGTCGGCGCCATCCCACCACGCATGCACGCGCTGGTCGCGCTGCAAACGGCTGCTGTCGTGGCGGGCCGCGTTGGTGCGCGATACCTTGAGCAGCATGCCGCTGTCGAGCTTCACGTGGTAGTGGGTGTCGTTGCCGAAGTAGGCCATGGCCGTGATGGTGCCCTGCACGCAGTTGAAGCCATGTTCGTCGGCGTGGGCGCGCTGCTCGCCCGTGGGCGCTTCCGATTGCAGGCAGATCTTTTCGGGCCGCACCGCCACCGACACGTCCATCCCTTTGGTGCCGGTGATGCCGTGGTTGATGTAGTGCCGGCCTTCGGGCGAATCGACGATCACGTGGTCCGGTTCATCGACCACCACGTTGCCGTTGAACAGATTGACGCTGCCGATAAAGTCGGCCACGAAGCGGCAGTTCGGCGTCTCGTAGATTTCGCCGGGCTTGCCCACCTGGAGAATGCGGCCTTCGCTCATCACGGCGATGCGGGTGGCCATGCTCATGGCTTCATCCTGGTCGTGGGTCACCATCACGCAGGTCACGCCGACCTGCTCGATGATGTTCACCAGTTCCATCTGGGTGCGCTCGCGCAGCTTCTTGTCCAGCGCGCCCAATGGCTCATCGAGCAGCAGCAACTGCGGACGCTTGGCCAGGCTGCGCGCCAGCGCCACGCGCTGCTGCTGGCCACCCGACAGCTGGTGCGGCTTGCGGCGGCCGTAGGCCTTGAGCTGGACCAGCGCCAGCATCTGTTCCACGCGCGTCGCCACCTCTTCGGCCGGCAGGCCATCGCGGCGCAGGCCAAAGGCGATGTTGTCCCACACGGACAGGTGCGGGAACAACGCGTAGGACTGGAACATCATGTTGATGGGACGCTGGTACGGCGGCACGCTGACGATGTCCTGCCCGGCCAGCGTGATCTGGCCTTCGGTCGGCGTTTCGAAGCCGGCCAGCATGCGCAGCAAGGTGGACTTGCCGCAGCCCGAGCTGCCCAGCAGGGCGAAGATTTCGCCCTTGTTGATGGTGACGGAAATATCGTCCACCGCGCGCACCCCGTCGAACGATTTGACGAGGTTACGGATGAACAGGAACGGCTGGCCGGCGTCGAGCGCCGGCTTGGCGGATGGTGCTGGATTCATGATTGCACAGTCAAAGTAAAGTGAAACGGACATGCGGCGGCCACACCCGGCGCCTGCCGGGCGTGAAAACACACGTTTTTTTCCTTACAGTCCGGTTTTGAACTTGGTGTAGACGCGGGTCATGATGCGTCGGATGTCGGAGCTGTACGGCTCGGGGACGGTCATGCGCTTCTTGTCTTCGTCGGACAGGTACACCGTCTTGTTTTCGGCGATGTCCTTCTTGACGTATTTGACGGCGGCGGCGTTGGGGTTGGCGTAGAAGACCTTGTTGGTCAGGCTGGCGTGGACTTCAGGACGCATGATGTAGTTCATCCACATCAGCGCATTGTTGGGGTGCGGCGCATCGGCCGGGATGGCCATGGTGTCGAACAGCAGGGTGGCCGTGGTCTTCGGGATCAGCGCTTCGATGTGGTTGCCGTTCTTGGCGTCGATGGCGCGCTGGCGTGCGATGTTGATGTCGCCCGACCAGCCCAGCGCCAGGCACAGCGAGCCGTTGGCCATGTCGTTGATGTAGCCGGAAGAGCTGAACAGGGTCACGTAGGGACGGATGGAATTGAGCAGGCGGCCCGCGTCCTGGTAATCGGAGCTGTTCTTGGAGAAGGCCGGCTTGCCCAGGTATTGCAGGGCCGGCGGCAGGATTTCTGACGGCGAATCCAGTACGGACACGCCGCAGGATTTAAGCTTGGAGACATACTTGGGATCGAAGATCAGGTCCCAGGCGTTTTCCGGCATCGGGGTGCTGCCCAGCGCGGCCTTGACCTTGTCCACGTTGATGCCCAGCGTGGTGTAGCCCCACAGCCAGATCACCAGGTGCTTGTTGCCGGGATCGAGATTGCGGCCGATCAGCGATTGCAGTTGCGGGTCCATGTTGGCCAGGTTGGGCAGCTTGCTCTTGTCCAGTTCCTTGAGCAGACCGCCGTCGATCTGCAGGCGGGCCCAGTTCGACGATGGCACCACGATGTCGTAGCCGGTCTTGCCGGCCGTGAGCTTGGCGTGCAGGACTTCGTTACTGTCGAACAGGTCGTAGCGGACCTTGATCCCGGTTTCCTTCTCGAAGTTCTTGATGGTGTCGTCGGCGATGTAGTCCGACCAGTTGTAGATGTTGAGGACTTTCTCTTCTTCCGCCATGGCCGGCGTGGCCACGGCCGCCGCCACCGCGGTGGCGGCGAACATACAGGACAGGCCGCGCACGAGGTTGTGCTTCAGGCGTTTCACGTGCTTCAGGTGCTGGGCTGGTGCTGGCATCATCATTCTTCTCTCCCGATCTTTTTACAGTTGGATTGCGTCTCGTGTGACTGCTCTTGTGCGATAAGTTGTATTACCCAGGTGCTTATACCCAGCCGCGCTGCTTGATGTCCTCGTACGTCAGGTCGAGGCAATGGCGGATCAGCGCTACCATTTCGTCGATCTGCGCACGCGTCATCACCAGCGGCGGCGCGATGATCATGCGGTCCCCCACGGCGCGCATGATCATGCCATTGTTGAACATGTAGCCGCGGCATACCATGCCCACGCTGAGCGCTTCATCGAACGGCACGTTCTCGTGTACGGTGGCGCCCTTGCTGCGTACCAGGTTCAGGCCCGCCACGAAACCGCAACTGCTGGTGTAGCCCACCAGCGGATGGTCGCCCAGCGTGGCGAAGCGCTCTTTCAGGTAGGGTCCCGTGTCCTCGCCCACGCGCTGCACCAGTTGTTCCGCTTCGATGATGCGGATGTTCTCCAGCGCGGCGGCGCATGCCACCGGGTGGCCCGAGTAGGTGAAGCCGTGATTGAAATCGCCGCCCTTCTCGATCAGCACATTGGCCACGCGGTCGCCCACCAGCACACCGCCCAGCGGCACGTAGCCGGAGGTGACGCCCTTGGCGAAGGTGATCAGGTCAGGCTTGATGCCGAACAGCTCGGAGGCGAACCACTTGCCCAGCCGCCCAAAGCCGCAGATCACTTCATCGGCGATCAGCAGGATGCCGTACTTGTCGCAGATGCGCTGGATCTCGGGCCAGTAGGTGGCTGGCGGAATGATCACGCCACCGGCGCCCTGCACTGGCTCGCCGATGAAGGCGGCCACCTTGTCGGCGCCCACTTCCAGGATCTTGTCCTCCAGCCAGGAGGCGGCCTTGATGCCGAATTCGTCCTCGGTCATGCCCTGGCCCGATTCCAGGTAGTTGGGCTGGCCGATGTGGACGATGCCGGGAATCGGCAGGCCGCCCTGGGCATGCATGCCATCCATGCCGCCCAGCGAAGCGCCGGCCACGGTGCTGCCGTGGTAGGCGTTGTGGCGGCTGATGATGGTGTGGCGCTCCTGGTAGCCCATCAGGTCCCAGTAGCGGCGCACCATGCGCAGGTTGGTGTCGTTGCCTTCCGAGCCCGAGCCGGTGAAGAACACGTGCTGGAAGCCCGGTGGCGCGATCTCGGCCAGCTTGGTGGCCAGCTGCACGGCCGGCACGTTGGTGGTGTTGAAGAAGCTGTTATAGAACGGCAGCGTCTCCATCTGGCGGTACACGGCTTCCGAGATGCTGGTGCGGCCGTAGCCGACGTTGACGCACCACAGGCCGGACATGCCGTCCAGGACCTTCTTGCCCTGCGAGTCCCACAGGTAGATGCCCTCGCCGCGCACCATCACGCGGGCGCCGTTTTCGTTGAGCTGCTTGAAGTCGGTGAATGGGTGCAGGTAGTGGGCCGAGTCCATTTTCTGGATGGCCGCCGTGTCGTACAGTTCGTTGCGGGTGGCGGCGGCCTTCACCGATGCCACCAGTGCGGCGCTGGGCGCCAGTGGATTTGAAGACATGATGATCCCTATCTCAAGTGCGTTGAATGAGAGTGTTCGTCGTACGGCCGTGGTCCGCACGGCCGCGTACTTCTGATGGTGGGGAACCGCTTACACGTGCAGCAGCAAGTGCTCGCGTTCCCAGGGGCTGATGACGGTCATGAATTCCTGGTGCTCCAGGTCCTTGATGGCCGCATACACGTCGATGAAACGGTCGCCCAGCACGGTGCGCAGCTTGTCCTCGGCGCGCAGTGCGTGCAGCGCCTCGGGCAAGCCTTGCGGCAGCTCGAACTTGAGGTCGTAGGCGCTGCCCTCAGTGATCGGGGTCGGCTCCAGCTGGTCCACCATGCCCAGGTAGCCGCAGGCCAGCGTGACGGCCAGCGCCAGGTAGGGGTTGGCGTCGGCGCCGATGATGCGGTTTTCCACGCGGCGGTCCTGCACGCCCGATTCGGGGATGCGGAAGCCCACGGTGCGGTTGTCCATGCCCCACTGGATGTTGATGGGGGCGGCCGTGTGGCGCACGATACGGCGGTACGAGTTCACGTACGGCGCCACGATCGCCATGGCCGACGGCATGTAGCGCTGCAGGCCGCCGATGTAGTGCTTGAAGATGGGCGCGGCCGAACCATCGGCTGCGCTGAAGATGTTCTGGCCGGTCTTGATGTCGACCACGCTCTGGTGCACGTGCATGGCCGAACCGGGTTCGCCCGCCATCGGCTTGGCCATGAAGGTGGCGTACATGTCGTGCTTGAGGGCCGCTTCGCGCAGCGTGCGCTTGAAGAAGAACACCTTGTCGGCCAGGCCCAGTGGGTCGCCGTGCAGGAAGTTGATCTCCATCTGGCCGGCGCCGATCTCGTGAATCAGCGTGTCCACGTCCAGGTTCATCATGTCGCAGTAGTCGTAGATGTCCTCGAACAGGGGATCGAACTCGTTCACCGCGTCGATGCTGTACACCTGGCGCGTGGTCTCGGCGCGGCCGCTGCGGCCGATGGGTGGTTTCAGTGGCAAGTCGGGATCGCTGTTCTTGGCCGTCAGGTAGAACTCCAGTTCCGGCGCCACCACGGGCTTCCAGCCACGGTCGGCGTACAGCTTGAGCACGCGGCGCAGCACGGAACGGGGCGCGAAGTCGACCAGCCGGCCGTCGGCGAAATAGCAGTCGTGGATCACTTGCGCGGTGGGGTCGGCGGCCCAGGGCACCATGGTGATGGTGGTGGGGTCGGCCTTCAGGATCATGTCGCGGTCGGTGCTGGAAATAGCGCGGTCGTAGGCCATGTCCTCGGTCGGGTAGTTACCCGTCACGGTCATGCCCAGCACGGCCTCGGGGATACGCATGCCGCGCTCCTGCGTGAATTTGCCGCGTGGGAGGATTTTGCCGCGTGCCACCCCCGTCAGGTCGGGGACCAGGCATTCGATTTCCGTCACTCGTTTCTCGTTGAGCCACAGGTCCATGTCGGTGTAAGTGAAGTTCTCGCGTATTGCCATTTGATTCTCTCGTCAGTCTTGATCTTGCGCGGTGCTGTCTCGCGCGCCGCGCGCTTGTAGTCGTGCTTGGACAGGGACACTAAGGAACCCGTCGCGACCACAGTTCGTAGGTCTTCATGCGCCTCTCCCTGCTTTGCTTTGATAGATCCGGCATGCCTGGCCAAAGGCCAGGAACATTTTCTGAGAATCGGGGTTGTGCTCCAGGCGCCACTCGGGGTGCCATTGCAGCGCCAGCGTGAAGCCCGGGGCGTCGGCCACGCTGTAGGCTTCCACCAGGCCGTCCTCGGCGCGCGCTTCCACTTGCAGGCCGGGCGCCAGCGTGGCGATGCCCTGGCCATGCAGCGAATTGACTTCAATCTCGGTGGCGCCTTCGAGGATGCGCGACAGTCGGCCGCCCTGCTCCAGCCGCACGCGGTGCGACGGTGCGTATTGTTCTTCCAGCGACAGGTGCTTGGGCTCGCGGTGGTCGCGCATGCCTTCCACTTCATGCACGGCCTGGTGCAGCGTGCCGCCCAGCGCCACGTTCACTTCCTGGAAGCCGCGGCAGATGGCCAGCAGCGGCAGGCCGCGCGCCAGTGCCGCGCGGATCAGCGGCAGCGTGGTGGCGTCGCGCGCCGGATCCAGCGGCAAGCTGGGGTCGCGCAGTTGCTGGCCATACAGGCTGGCGTGCACGTTGGAGGGGGAGCCGGTCAGCATGATGCCGTCGGCCAGGGCCAGCACGGCTTGCAGGTCGGTGGCCTCGCCCAGGGCGGGCAAAATCAGCGGCTGGCAGCCGGCACCGGCGGCCACGGCATCAACGTATTTGCGTTGCGCCGTGTGGTTGGGGTGGACGCCGATCTGGTTGATACAAGCCGGCACGATCACGATGGGGCGATGCATATTGTTCTGTCTCGTTGGTTGTCTTCACATTGGCGGCGCTTGCGCCGCCGAATGCCCGAATGAACTGGGACCACTCTGTCGCAACAACTTGTTCATATAGTACTTGTTGCGCCATGCCTCACGACTGCTTTGCGAAAATTTCGCGCTTTCGCTTCCGTTTGCATGAATTTTGATTAATCATAGGCGGAAGTTGGACTCATTGTGAGTGCCACTTGTTGAATTCAGTTGGAACCACTTTCAAAAACTATGTCACCCGCATCCGATCTGCTGGCGCACACCCTGGCCCAACCCGACTTCCATCCACGCCTGCCGCAACAGCGCCGCCTGTACGAGGCAGCCAAGGCCGCCATCCACCAGCAGCTGCTGGGCGCCGGCAACAAGCTGCCGTCCAGCCGCGACCTGGCGCGCGACCTGGGCATCTCACGCAACACGGTGATCGCCGCGTTCGAACAACTGGCGGTGGAAGGCTATGTGACCAGTGCGCTGGGCAGTGGCACCTATGTGGCCGACCTGCAGGCCCACAGCGCCAGCATGCGCGGCGGCTTGCACGCGCCGCAGGATGGCGCTGGCGAGGACGGCGCGGAAGTGGCGCCCCTGTCGCGCCGTGGCCAGGAGCTGACCGCCTTCGCGGCCGGCCCGCGCTACGAGATCCAGCCGTTCGCGCCGGGCGACGCGGACTTTTCCTCGTTCCCGTTCAAGCTGTGGCAGCGATTGCAGAACCGTGTGTGGCGCGAGGCGCGCGCCGACCTGCTGGACTATGGCCAGTCCGGCGGCTACCTGCCGCTGCGCCAGGCCATCACGGAATATTTGCGCATCTCGCGCTCGGTCAAGGTGTCGGTGGAACAGGTGATGGTGACGGCCGGCACCCAGCATTCGCTGGACCTGTGCGCGCAACTGCTGGCCGATCCCGGCGACACGGCCTGGGTGGAGGACCCGTGCTACTGGGGCGCGCGCCGCGTATTCCAGGCCAACGACCTGCTGCTGCACCCGATTACGGTGGACGGCGACGGCATGGCGCTGGAGCCGGCCGACCTGGCCACCAATCCGCGCCTGATCTACGTGACGCCATCGCACCAGTATCCAACGGGCGCCGTGATGAGCCTCGCGCGCCGGCGCGAGCTGCTGGACGTGGCGCTGACCAAGAACGCGTGGATCCTGGAGGACGACTACGACAGCGAGTTCCGCTACACGGGCCGGCCGCTGGCGGCCCTGCAGGGGCTGGACACGGGCAACCGCGTGGTCTACATGGGCACCTTCTCCAAGGTGCTCTACCCCGGCATCAAGATCGGCTACGTGGTGGCGCCGCCACAACTGGTGGACGCCTTCAAGAGCGCGCTGTACGACCTGCAGCGCCCCGGCCAGCTGATGGTGCAGGCGGCGCTGGCCGACTTCATCGCGCTGGGCCACTTCACCACCCACATCCGCAAGATCCGCCAGATCTACGGCGCGCGCCGTGAAATGCTGCGCCGCACGCTGGTGCAGCAGATGGGCACCCACGCGCACGGGGTCACCATCTCCAGCGAGGAATCGGGCCTGCACCTGGTGGTGGAGCTACCATCCCACGTGGACGACGTGGCGCTGGAAAAGCTGGCGGCCGAATCGGGCATCCAGGTCAAGGCGCTGTCGAACTACTACCTGGCGCCGCCCGTGCGGCGCGGCCTGCTGGTCGGTTACGCCTACTGCACACCCGAGAAAATCACGTATTACGGCCGCTTGCTGGCGTCCGTGATCCTGTCCGGCGTGCGGCGCTGAGGGGTGCAAAGCACAAGTGGTTCCATCGTTTTGAATATTGTGGCACTAGGCTAGGTTCCGATCCCGGAGGTAGTATCGGGCATTGCAGCTTGACCAACACTACCACCATAACGAGACAGTGAGCAGACCATGAGCAATGCCGAACTCCAGCAACGTAAAGAAGCAGCCACCCCGCGCGGCGTGGGCGTGATGTGCCAGTTCTACGCCGAACGCGCCCTCAACGCCGAGATCTGGGACGTGGAAGGCCGCCGCTACATCGATTTCGCAGCCGGCATCGCCGTGCTCAACACGGGCCACCGCCATCCGAAGATCATGGCCGCCATTGAAGAGCAGATGGGCAAATTCACGCACACCTGCTACCAGGTGGTGCCGTATGCCAGCTACGTGGAACTGGCTGAGCGCATCAACGCCATCACGCCGGGCAGCCACGCCAAGAAGACCGCGTTCTTCTCCAGCGGCGCCGAGGCGGTGGAAAACGCCATCAAGATCGCCCGCGCCGCCACCGGCCGCAGCGCCGTGATCGCCTTCGCCGGCGGCTTCCACGGCCGCACCATGATGGGCATGGCCCTGACGGGCAAAGTGGCGCCCTACAAGATCGGCTTCGGCCCGTTCCCGGCCGAGATCTTCCATGCGCCCTACCCCGTGCCGCTGCATGGCGTGAGCGTGGACGACGCGCTCAAGGCGCTGAATACGCTGTTCAAGGCCGACGTCGATCCGGCCCGCGTGGCGGCCATCATCCTCGAACCGGTGCAGGGCGAAGGCGGCTTCTACGTGGCGCCGCCCGAATTCCTGCGCGCGTTGCGCGCCATCTGCGACCAGCACGGCATTTTGCTGATCGCCGACGAGATCCAGACCGGCTTCGCCCGCACCGGCAAGCTGTTCGCCATGGAGCACAGCGGCGTGGTGCCGGACCTGATGACCATCGCCAAGAGCCTGGCCGGCGGCATGCCGCTGTCGGCCGTGGTGGGCCGGGCCGAGATCATGGACGCGCCAGCGCCAGGTGGCTTGGGCGGCACCTACGCCGGCAACCCACTGGCCATCGCCGCCGCGCACGCCGTGCTGGGCATCATCGAGGAAGAACAGCTGTGCCAGCGCGCCGCCGCGCTGGGCGAGAAACTGCAGGGCCGCCTGCGCGGCCTGCGCACAGCCGTACCGCAGATCGCCGATGTGCGCGGCCTCGGTGCGATGGTCGCGGTAGAATTCAATCAGCCGGGCACGGACACGCCCGACACGGACTACACCAAGCGCGTGCAGACGCTGGCGCTGCAGCGGGGCCTGATCCTGCTGACTTGCGGCGTGTACGGCAACGTGGTGCGCTTCCTGTTCCCGCTGACGATCGGTGACGCGCTGTTTGACGAGGCTCTCGACATCCTGGAGTCGGCCATGCGCGCAGCGCAACACTGAACACTGAACACTGAAAGGCTGCCATGCTTACTCTGAAAGATCCGGCGCTGCTGCGCCAGCAATGCTATATCAACGGCGAGTGGTGCGACGCGGACAACGGCGCCACCGTCAACGTCGTCAACCCGGCCACCGGGCAGGTGGTCGGCACCATTCCCCACATGGGCGCGGCCGAGACGGCGCGCGCCATCGACGCGGCCAACCGCGCCTGGCCCGCGTGGCGCAAGAAGTCGGCCAAGGAACGGGCCGCCGTGCTGCGCAAGTGGCATGACCTGATGCTGGAACATGCCGACGACCTGGCCCTGATCATGACCACCGAGCAGGGCAAGCCGCTGGCCGAAGCCAAGGGCGAAATCGGCTACGCCGCCTCGTTCATCGAATGGTTCGCGGAAGAAGGCAAGCGTGTCAGCGGCGACACCATGCAGTCGCCGTGGCCGGACCGCCGCATCGTCGTCACCAAGGAACCAATTGGCGTGTGCGCGGCCATCACCCCGTGGAACTTCCCGTCGGCCATGATCACCCGCAAAGTGGGTCCGGCGCTGGCGGCCGGTTGCCCCATCATCGTCAAGCCGGCCGAGCTGACGCCGTTCTCGGCGCTGGCGCTGGCCGTGCTGGCCGAACGGGCCGGCATGCCGGCCGGCGTGTTCAGCGTGCTGACGGGCGACTCGCGCGCCATCGGCGGCGAAATGACCAGCAACCCCGTGGTGCGCAAACTGAGCTTCACCGGCTCCACGGCCGTGGGCCGCCTGCTGATGCAGCAATGCGCGCCCACCATCAAGAAGCTGTCGCTGGAACTGGGCGGCAACGCGCCCTTCATCGTATTCGACGACGCCGACCTGGATGCAGCCGTGGAAGGCGCCATCGCCTCCAAGTACCGCAATGCGGGCCAGACCTGCGTGTGCGCCAACCGCCTGTACGTGCAGGATGGGATCTATGACGCGTTCGCCGCCAAGCTGGTGGCGGCCGTGGCCAAGCTCAAGGTGGGCAACGGCGTGGAGCCGGGCGTGACGCAAGGGCCGATGATCGAAGACAAGGCGGTGGTCAAGGTCGAGGAACATGTGGCCGACGCGCTGGCCAAGGGCGGCCGCCTGCTGGCCGGCGGCCAGCGCCACGCGCTGGGCCACAGCTTCTTCCAGCCCACCGTGATCGCGGACGTGACGCCGGACATGCTGGTGGCGAAAGAGGAAACCTTCGGCCCGCTGGCGCCACTGTTCCGCTTCAAGACGGACGAGGAAGTCATCGCCATGGCCAACGACACGGAATTCGGCCTGGCCGCCTACTTCTACTCGCGCGACATCGGCCGCATCTGGCGCGTGGCCGAAGGGCTGGAAAGCGGCATGGTGGGGGTGAACACGGGACTGATCTCGAACGAGATCGCGCCATTCGGCGGGGTCAAGCAATCGGGCCTGGGGCGCGAAGGCTCCAAGTACGGCATCGAGGACTACCTGGTCATCAAGTACATCTGCATGGGTGGGATTTAACCGCCTGTCAGCAGGGTCAGACCCTAGGGTCTGACCCTGGTTCGTCGTTTCGGCTTTTTCAAAGCCTGACACACCACGGCACAGGGCAAGGGTCAGACCCTAGGGTCTGACCCTGTGGCTAGCGTCGCGTGCGAAACTATTCCGCCTTGGCGGCAGCCGCCACCTGTTTCTGGCGCTGGCGCTCCATGCGCGCCATCCACAGGCTGGATGCGACCACGGCCACCGACACCACCAGAATGGTCAGCGCCGCCACGGCGTTCACGCGCGGGTCCAGGCCCAGGCGGGCGCGCGAGAAGATCACGATCGGCATGGTCGAGGAACCGGGGCCGGACAGGAAGGCCGACAGCACCACGTCATCGAGCGACAGCGTGAACGTCAGCAGCCACGCCGAACCGAGCGCCTGCGTGATGTTGGGCAGCGTGACGAGGAAGAACACCTGGTGCGGCTTGCAGCCCAGGTCCATGGCCGCCTCCTCCAGCGACTTGCTCATCTCCTGCAAA
>DATFBD010000005.1:0-14436 GCA_035254005.1 Burkholderiaceae bacterium
GCGGCGTCAGCGTTCTCTTTCGACACGATCACGGCCATGCCGATGCCGCAGTTGAACACGCGGTGCATCTCGGCGTCGGCCACGCCACCGTGCTGCTGCAGCCACTGGAACAGCGGCGGCATGGTCCACGACTTCGAATCCAGCTCGGCCACCAGGCCATCCTGCAGCACGCGCGGGATGTTTTCCACCAGGCCGCCGCCGGTGATGTGCACCATGCCCTTCACTTCCATCGCGTCCATCAGTGCCAGCAGCGGCTTGACGTAGATGCGGGTCGGCTCCATCAGCACGTCGGCCAGCTTGCGGCCGTGGAAGTCCGCTTCCAGGTCAGGTTTTGCCACTTCGATAATCTTGCGCACCAGCGAATAGCCGTTCGAGTGGGCGCCCGACGAGGCCAGGCCCAGCACCACGTCGCCGGGGCAGATCTTGGTACCGTCGATGATTTTCGATTTTTCCACCGCGCCCACGGCGAAACCGGCCAGGTCGTATTCGCCGGCCGGGTACATGCTGGGCATTTCCGCCGTTTCGCCGCCGATCAGCGCGCAACCGGAGAGTTCGCAGCCCTTGGCCACGCCCTTGATGACGTCGGTGGCGGTCGGCACGTCCAGCTTGCCGCAAGCGAAGTAGTCGAGGAAGAACAGCGGCTCGGCGCCCTGCACCAGGATGTCGTTGACGCTCATGGCCACCAGGTCGATGCCGACCGTGTCATGGCGGTTCAGCTCGAAAGCCAGCTTGAGCTTGGTGCCCACGCCGTCCGTGCCCGACACCAGCACCGGCTCCTTGTACTTCTTGCTGATCTCGAACAGGGCGCCGAAGCCACCAATGCCGCCCATCACGCCTTCGCGCATGGTGCGCTTGGCAAAGGGCTTGATCGCTTCGACTAAGGCGTCGCCCGCGTCGATATCGACGCCGGCGTCACGGTAGGACAGGGAAACATTAGAAGTTTGGCTCATGGTGTATTTCGCAGCGGAGGCGGTAAAATAGAAGGCGGAGACTAATTTTGCATATTTTTTGCCACATTTGCGGCAAAACGGTCATCAGACCCCGTGCAAATCCGGTCAATCCGCTATTTTATCAAAATGCCCCGTCCAACAGCCTTTTTTCGCGCAGATCATCTGAATCCATGCCATTTCCCCTCTCGGTAGAGCAAAAGCAAACGGCTTTCTGGATCGCGGTCTGGCTCGCATTCGTGCTGTTACTGGTGGCGCTGGGTCCCGTACTCACCCCCTTCATCGCCGCCGCCATCCTCGCTTATGCCCTCAATCCCGGTGTCGATTACCTGGACCGGCTGCATGCGGGCCGCTTCGGCGTGCCGCGCGCGCTGGCCGTGGTGGTGGTGCTGCTGCTGTTCTTCGCCGCCATCGGCGCCCTGATCCTGATCGTGGTGCCCGTGCTGCAAAAGGAAATCCCCCTGCTGCAGGCCCAGATCCCGGCCTTCCTGGACAAATTGAACACCGTGCTGGCGCCGCGCCTGCGCGAGATGGGCATCACCACCCAGCTGGACGGCGAAAGCATCCGCAAGCTCGTTTCCCAGCAGCTGGCCGGCGGCGGCGACGAGATCCTGGCCGCCGTGCTGGCCTCGGCCAAGGTGGGCGGCACGGCCGTGCTGGGCTGGATCGCCACCGTGGTGCTGATCCCGGTGCTGCTGTTCTACCTGCTGCTGGACTGGCACGCGCTGCTGGCGCGCGTGGCCGGCGCCGTGCCGCGCCGCTACATCGACCGCACGCTGGCCATGGCCGGCGAAGTGGACGACCTGCTGGCCCAGTACCTGCGCGGCCAGTTGCTGGTGATGCTGGTACTGGCCGTGTACTATTCGAGCGGCCTGATCATCGCCGGCTTCGACGTGGCCCTGCCGGTCGGCATCATCACCGGCCTGCTGGTGTTCATCCCCTACCTGGGCTTCGGCCTGGGCCTGGTACTGGCCCTGATCGCGGCCGTGCTGCAATTCCCCGGCTGGAACGGGCTGGTGGCGGTGGCCATCATCTACGGCTGCGGCCAGGTGCTGGAAGGCTTCTTCCTCACGCCGCGCCTGGTGGGCGAACGCATCGGCCTCAATCCGCTGGCCGTGATCTTCGCCCTGCTGGCGTTCGGCCAGCTGTTCGGCTTTGTCGGCGTGCTGCTGGCGCTGCCCGCGTCGGCCGTGCTGATGGTGGCCTTCAAGCACCTGCGCCGCCACTACCTGGACAGCAGCTTTTATAATGCGTGACGTGATGCAGACAACGTGGACGCAAATGACAGGAACTGGGCGTAAGCCATGAAGCAACTGGTGCTCGATTTAGGCGCGGAACAGGCGCACAGCCTTGAATCGTTCGAGGTGGGACAGAACGCCGAAGCGGCGCAGCTGATGACGCAGTTCGCCGCCCGTACCTCGCGCGAGCACTTCGCCTACCTGTGGGGCGAGTGCGGCGTGGGCAAGACCCACTTGCTCAAGGCGCTGGCCAGCACCGACAAGGCGCGCTACATCTCGCCGTTCTCGATCGAGTCCGAGTTCGTCTATTCGCCCGAGGTGGACCTGTATTTGCTCGACGACTGCGAGAAGCTGTCGCCGGTGGCGCAGATCGACGCCTTCGCCCTGTTCAACGAGATCCGCGCCAACCACGCCTTCATGGTGTGCAGCGGCGCCGTGGCGCCGGCCGTGCTGCCGGTGCGCGAGGATCTGCGCACCCGCATGGGCTGGGGCCTGATCTACCAGATCCACGGCCTGACGGACGACGAGAAGGTGGCCGCATTGAGCGCGGCGGCCGCCGCCCGCGGCTTGACGCTCTCGCCGGGCGTGTTACCCTACCTGCTGTCGCACTTCCAGCGCGACATGCGGTCGCTGTCCACCATGCTCGATTCGCTCGACCAGTATTCCCTTGAAACCCAACGCCCGATCACCTTGCCGCTGCTGCGCGAGTGGTTGCAGGCGGAAGCGAAAGAATGATGAATCTCGCCCTGTTTGACTTAGACCATACCCTGCTGCCGCTGGACTCCGACTACGAGTGGGGCCAGTTCCTGGTGCGCACCGGCGCCGTGGACGCGGCCGAATTCGACCGCCGCAACAAGGAATTCTTCGCCCAGTACCAGGCCGGCACGCTGGACCCGGTGCAGTACCTGGAGTTCGCGCTGGGCACGCTGGCGCGCTTCCCGCGCCCGCAGCTGGACGCCATGCACCGCCAGTTCATGGACGAAGTGATCCAGCCGGCCATACACCCGTCGGCGCTGGCCCTGCTGCGCCGCCACCAGGACGCGGGCGACCTGACGGCCATCGTCACGGCCACCAACGAATTCGTGACCTCGCCGATCGCGCGCGCGCTGGGCGTGGAGCACCTGATCGCGGCCAAGCCCGAGATGGATGCCGCCGGCAACCTGACGGGCAAGCTGCTGGGCACTCCGACCCAGGGCGCGGGCAAGGTCGCGCACACGCGCGCGTGGCTGGAAAAACTGGGCCACACGCTGGAAGGCTTCGAGCGCAGCCACTTCTACAGCGATTCGCACAACGACATTCCGCTGCTGTCCGTGGTCACCCACCCTGTCGCGACCAACCCCAACGCGACGCTGAAAACGCACGCCGCCGCCCAAGGCTGGCCATCAATCGAACTATTCAATGATTAAGAAATTCATCCGCAAAATTTTGGGAACCAAGACTAAGGGAAAACGCGACGAGGGCTCGCCCGTCGTGCTGGGACCGCAGGAGCACGGCATCGACCCGCGCCTGCTGTCATCCAACGCGATCCGCGTCACCAGCACGCTGCAGGACGCGGGCTACGAGGCGTTCGTGGTGGGCGGCGCCGTGCGCGACCTGCTGCTGGGCGTGAAGCCGAAAGACTTCGACATCGCCACCAACGCCACGCCCGAGCAGGTGCGCAAGCTGTTCCGGCGCGCCTTCATCATCGGCAAGCGCTTCCAGATCGTGCACGTGATGTTCGGCCAGGACCTGCTGGAAGTGACCACCTTCCGCGGCACCGCCTCGGCCTCCGCGCCCAAGGATGAACACGGCCGGGTGCTGCGCGATAACACCTTCGGCTCGCAGGCCGAGGATGCCGTGCGGCGCGACTTCACCATCAACGCCATGTACTACAACCCGGCCACCGAACAGGTGCTGGACTACCATGGCGGCATCGAGGACATCCGCGCCAAGACGCTGCGCATCATCGGCCAGCCCGAGGCGCGCTACCGCGAAGACCCGGTGCGCATGCTGCGCGTGGTGCGCTTTGCGGCCAAGCTGCGCTTCCATATCGAACCGGCGACGGGCGCACCGATCCGCGCCATGGCGCCGCTGATCGACAACGTGCCAGCGGCCCGCGTGTTCGACGAGATGCTCAAGCTGCTCATGAGCGGCCAGGCGCTGGCCTGCCTGCAGCAACTGCGCAAGGAAGGCCTGCACCACGGCCTGCTGCCGCTGCTGGACGTGGTACTGGAGCAGCCGCTGGGCTTCAAGTTCGTGACCCTGGCGCTCGATTCGACGGACGCCCGCATCCACGCCGGCAAGACCGTTTCGCCCGGCTTCCTGTTCGCCTCGCTGCTGTGGCACCAGGTGCTGGAGAAATGGACCGCCTACCGCACCGCCGGCGAAATGCCGATTCCCGCGCTGCACCTGGCGGCCGATGACGTGCTCGAATCGCAGACGGAAAAACTGGCCCTGCAGCGCAAGATCGGTTCCGACATGCGCGACATCTGGGCCATGCAGCCGCGCTTCGAGCGCCGCACCGGCAAGAACCCGTACAAGCTGCTGGAACACCCGCGCTTCCGCGCCGGCTACGACTTCCTGCTGCTGCGCTGTGCCTCGGGCGAGATCGACGGTGAACTCGGCCAATGGTGGACCGCGTTCTACGAAGGCGACGAAGCCGAGCGCGAGGAACTGGTGGCCAGCGCCGGCCGCGGCCCGGCCGCCGGCGCGGGCGGCGCCAAGCGCAAGCGCCCGCCACGCCGTGGCCCGCGCAATCGCGGCGGCCAGGAAGGCGGCCGTGAGGAAGGCGGCCGCGAGGAAAGCGCGCCGCGCGCCGTGGAAAGCGGCGGCGAGTAAGGCGCGCCAGGCGTCAACCAGCTCCCTACAAGCACCTTCGGCATGACCGTATGAACATCACCGCTTACATCGGCATCGGCGCCAACCTGGGCGATGCGCGCGCCAACGTGGCCGACGCCATCGCGCGCCTGCGGCGCCTGCCCGGCTGCACGCTGCTGGGCGCGTCCGGCCAGTACCGCACCGCCCCCATCGATTCCAGCGGCGACGACTACGTCAACGCCGTGGCCAGCATCAGCACCACGCTGGACGCGGAAAGCCTGCTGCAAGCGCTGCACGGCATCGAGCAGGCGCATGGGCGCGAGCGCCCCTACCGCAACGCGCCGCGCACGCTGGACCTGGACCTGCTGCTGTATGGCGAGCAGCAAATCGCCAGCCCCACGCTGACCGTGCCCCATCCGCGCATGACGGAACGGGCCTTCGTGCTGGTGCCGCTGCTGGCGCTGGCGCCGGACGTGGTGATCCCCGGCCGTGGCCCGGCACGCGACTACGCGGCAGCCGTGGCCGATCAGGGCATCAGCCTTCTCAGCTGAGGTCCCAAAAATTTTGCGCGCCCTGCGCGTCCACCGGCAAAGGTCTACACTAGCGCCGATGTCACTCTTACACATTCGAGGAACCCCATGTCTGGATATTTGCAAGGAACCGAAATGACGGCGAGCCAAAAGCCCGCCGCCACACCCGCGCCGTCCAAGCCGGTCGCCACCAAGGCCGTCACCATCCCCTCGCTCAACGCGCTGCGCGCGGCCGGCGAGAAGATCACCATGCTGACCTGCTACGACGCCAGCTTCGCCGCGCTGATGGACAGCTGCGGCGTGGAAGTGCTGCTGATCGGCGATTCGCTGGGCATGGTCTGCAACGGCCACACCTCGACGCTGCCCGTCACCGTGGACGAAATCGCCTACCACACGGCGGCCGTGGCGCGCGGCAGCAAGTCGGCCATGGTGCTTGCCGACATGCCGTTCGGCAGCTACGCCACGCCGGAAGCGGCGTTCAACAACGCCGTCAAGCTGATGCAGGCCGGCGCCCACATGGTCAAGATCGAAGGCGGCGCCTGGCTGGCCGACACCGTGCGCTTCCTGACCGACCGCGCCGTGCCCGTGTGCGCCCACCTGGGCCTGACGCCGCAATCGGTGCACCAGCTGGGCGGCTACAAGGTGCAGGGCAAGACCACCGAATCGGCCGACCTGCTCAAGGCCGACGCGCTCAAGCTGCAGGCGGCCGGCGCGGCCATGCTGGTGCTGGAAGCCATTCCGACCCAGCTGGGCAAGGAAGTGACGGACCTGCTGGCCATCCCCACCATCGGCATCGGCGCCGGCCCCGATTGCGCCGGCCAGGTGCTGGTGATGCACGACCTGCTGGGCGTATTCCCCGGCCGCAAAGCCCGTTTCGTGAAGAACTTCATGGAAGGCCAGACCAGCATAGCCGCCGCCGTCAGCGCCTACGTACAGGCGGTCAAGGACGGCAGTTTCCCCGCCCTCGAACACTGCTTCTGAGCAACATCTCCGCTCTGTCCATGACAGGCTGTTCCGGTGGCTGTTCCGGCTGTTGCGTCCTGCAACAGCCGGAATAAATCGTGCCAGGCCGCCTCGCCCTTGGCGGCGCCGTTTCGTTTCCGCTTCCCCCCTGCGCCCCAGGCCATGCAGGCACAGGCATGAACCTTGCTCCCCTTGATGGTAATCAAATACACCAGGGCGTGGGTTCACTCTGCCGCCCAGCCTGGTACCTCTCGATCGTTACTGTTGGCAGGATGGCGCAAGCCGGGAGAGCATCATGGAAAAGGTCAAGCAACCGAGCAAGGAACAGGTTCGGCAATACATGGAACAGCGCCGCGCGGCCAACGATCCGCCGCCGTCGATGGACGAAATCCGCCGCCAGCTGGGCTGGCAGATGATCGTGCTGCCACCGCTGCCGGACTGGAAAGCGGCATGATGCGCCACCGTTCCCGTCCGCGCGCCGTCACACCAGCGCGGACAGGCAGCGGTCGAAGCCGTCGAGCAGGCGCGCCACGTCCTGCGCCGTCGTCTGCGGGCAGACCAGCAGCATGTTGTGGAATGGCGTGATCAGCAGTCCCCGGTTGAGCAGGTACAGGTGGATGATCTGTTCCAGCTCGCCGTCGAGTATGGCCCCGGCCTCGCTGCCATTGCGCGGCGGCTGGGGAGAAAACTGAAACTCCGTGCGTGCCCCCACCTGCGTCACGCACCAGGGCAGTCCGTGGCGCGCGATGGCGCTGCGCAGACCGGCCGCCAGCTGGTCCGCCAGCGCGAACATGGCCTCGTAAGCTTGCTCCGTCATCACCTGTTCCAGATTGGCGCGCATGGCCGCCATGGCGAACATGTTGGCGCTCAGCGTCGTGCCCACGCCGGAATGGCCCGCAGGCGCGTTGCGCTTGGCCTGTTCCACCCGCCGCGCCACGTCGGCCGTGAAGCCATACACGGCGCACGGCACGCCACCGCCGATCGGCTTGCCCACCACCAGCGCATCGGGCGCCATGCCATGTGCGCGCGCGTAGCCGCCGGGGCCACTGCTGATGGTGTGGGTTTCGTCGATCACCAGCAGCGTGCCGTGGCGGCGCATGATGCGCTGCGCCTCTTCCCAGTAGCCGGGCTGCGGCAGCACCATGCCGATGTTGGTCATCACCGGCTCGGCCAGCACGCAGGCCACCTCGCCGGATGACAGCGCCGCGTCCAGCGCGGCCAGGTCGTTGAACTCCACCACCACCGTATGCTCGGTCAGCGGATAGACCTGGCCCAGCAGGCTGTCGCGCTGCACGGGCGCGCCGCCCACCAAATCGACGAACACATCGTCCACCGTGCCGTGGTAGCAGCCGTTGAACACGAGGATCTTGCTGCGGCCCGTGGCCGCCCGCAGCCAGCGCAGCACGAAGCGGTTGGCGTCCGAGGCCGACAGCGCGAACTGCCAGAACGGCAGGCCGAAACGGCGCGCCAGTTCCTCGGCCACCGGTGCCGCGTCCTCGGACGGCAGCATGGCCGTGTAGCCGCGCGCGGCCTGGTGCGCGATGGCGTGGGCCACGGCCGGCGGCGCGTGGCCGAACATGGCGCCCGTGTCACCCAGGCAGAAATCGGTGTAGGCGTGGCCGTCGGCATCCTTGAAGCTGGCGCCGCGCGCTTCGCTCACCGTCAGCGCGAACGGCGTGGACCAGTCGTTCATCCAGTGCATGGGCACACCGAACAGCATGTGCTCGCCCGCGCGCGCGGCCAGCGCCTGCGAGAGGGGATTGCGGGCGATGTAGTCGGCCCGTTCGGCCGCCGCCAGCGCTTGCGCCCTGGCCCAGTTCACGCCATGGCGAGTGGTATTGTCCTGCATGTGCATCTCCTTACACCAGCAGCATCAGGTGTTCGCGCTCCCACGAGCTGATCACGCGGCTGTAGGTGGCGAACTCCAGTTCCTTCACTTCGCAGAACGCCTGCACGAACAGTTCGCCCAGCACCTCGCCCAGCGCCTTGCATTCGCGCAGGCGCAGGATGGCGTCCTCCAGGTTGCGCGGCAGTTCATTGTGCACGTGTTCCGCGCTGTCGGCCGTGGGCGCCGATGGCGTGAGCTGCTCCACCATGCCGAGGTAGCCGCAAGCCAGCGTGGCGGCCATGGCCAGGTAGGGATTGACGTCCACGCCCGGCACGCGGTTCTCCAGCCGGCGGTTGACGGGCGTGGAGTTGGGCACGCGGATGCCGCAGGTGCGGTTGTCGTAACCCCAGCGCACATTGGTCGGCGCCGACATGAAGCGCGACAGGCGGCGGTAGGAATTGACGTGCGGCGCCAGCAGCAGCGTGGCCGGCGCCGTGTACTTTTCCAGCCCGGCGATG
The DNA here is from genome assembly GCA_035254005.1 of Burkholderiaceae bacterium. Classification (GTDB taxonomy): domain Bacteria; phylum Pseudomonadota; class Gammaproteobacteria; order Burkholderiales; family Burkholderiaceae_D; genus Rugamonas. The sequence continues at coordinate 8,821 of DATFBD010000005.1, forward strand.
TAGTGGAAGAACAGCGCGCTGGCGCTGCCGTCGTCGTTGCTGAAGATGTTCTTGCCCGTCTCCCTGTCGAGCACGCTCTGGTGGATGTGCATGGCGCTGCCCGGCTCCGTCTCCATCGGCTTGGCCATGAAGGTGGCGAAGATGCCGTGGCGCAGCGCCGTCTCGCGCACCGCGCGCTTGAACAGGAACACGCGGTCGGCCAGTTCCAGCGCGTCGCCGTGGGTGAAGTTGATCTCCATCTGGCCCGCGCCCGCTTCGTGGATCAGGGTTTCCACGCCCAGGCCGTGCAGCTTGCAGAAACTTGATAACTCAAGGAAAAACGGATCGAAGTCGTTCACGGCATCGATCGAATAGGACTGGCGGCCCGATTCCGTCTTGCCGCTGCGCCCCAGCGGCGGCACCAGCGGCTCGTGCGGATTGCTGCTGCGCGCGACCAGATAAAATTCCATCTCCGGCGCCACCACCGGCTGCCAGCCGCGCGCCGTGTACAGCTGCAGTACCTTGCGCAGCACGGCCCGCGGCGACAGGCCGACCGGCGTGCCGTCGAAGTTCTGGCAATCGTGGATCACCAGCGCCACGTTCTCGGCGGCCCACGGCACCTGGCGCAGCGTGGCCAGGTCCGGCACGCAGATCATGTCCGGATCGGTCACACCCGTGTACGGCGTGTTGTTGGGCTGCTCGCCGTTGACGGTGTTGAGCAGCACGCTTTTCGGCAGCCGCATCTCGCCTTCGCTCAGGAACAGGTCCTTGGGCAGGATTTTTCCTCGGGCGATGCCGGTCATATCGGCGATCACGCATTCCACCTCGTGGATATTGCGGTCACGCAGAAAGTCGCGCATGGCTTGGGTCATCTCATTCTCCTGTCGTTGGTTGGGTTACAGCAGGTCGCGCAGGCGGTGGTACAAGGTGCCCAGCACCAGCGCCGGCGTGCGCATGGCGGGCCCGCCGGGAAAGTCGCGGTGGCGCAGTTGGGACAGCAGGTCAAAGCGGCCCGCCTGGCCCGCGATCGCCTCGGCCGCCAGCAGGCCGGCCATGCCCGTCAGCGCCAGGCCGTGGCCGGAAAAGCCCTGCAGGTAGTACAGGTTGCCGTCCACCCGGCCGAAATCCGGCCCGCGGTTCATGGTGATGTCGACGAAGCCGCCCCACGCATGGGGCACTTTCAGGTCAGCCAGTTGCGGGAACACGGCCAGCATGCGGCGGCGCATGGACTCGACCAAATTGGCCGGGGTGGCGCCGCTGTAGCTCACACCGCCGCCGAACAGCAGGCGGTGGTCGGCAGTGAGGCGGAAGTAGTCGAGTACGAAATTGGTGTCGCACACGGCGGCGCGCTGGCGGATCAGCGCATCGGCGCGCGCCGCGTCCATCGGTTCGGTGGCGATGATGTAAGTCCCCACCGGCATGATGCGGGCACCCACGTCCGGCGCCACGGCCTTGCCATATTCGTTCAGGTACACGTTGCCGGCCATGACGACGAAGTCGCACGCCACTTCGCCGCTGGCCGTGCGCACCACCGGCCTGGCGCCGCGCTGCACCTGCACCACGGGCGAGTGTTCGTAGATGCGCGCGCCGGCCGCGCGCACGGCCCTGGCCAGGCCCAGGCAGTACTTGAGCGGGTGCAGGTGGCCCGATTGCGGGTCGTACACGCCGGAGTGAAAGCGTTCGCTGTCTATCCAGTAGCCCACGTCCTCCGGCGCGATGGGCTGCATGACGTAGCCATAGTCCCGTTCCAGCTGCTCCGTGTACGCGCGCAGCGCTGCGCCCTTGCGGGCGTTGACCGCCATGCTCAGGTAGCCGTCCACGAAGTCGCAATCGATATTGTGCTCGGCGATACGCCGGCGCAGCAGCGTCAGCGCATCCACCGTCACCTGCCAGGCCTGGCGCGCCTGATCGGGCGGCAGCTGCTGTTCCACCGCGTCGTCGCTGGCATAGCCTACCAGCGCCTGGCCGCCGTTGCGCCCGGACGCCCCCCAGCCCACCGTTTGCGCTTCCAGCACCACCACCGACAGGCCGCGCGCGCGCAGCTCCAGCGCGGCCGACAATCCGGCCAGGCCGGCGCCGATCACGCACACGTCGGCCGTGGTGCGGCCTGCCAGCGGCGCGTCCGGCGCGGGACGCCGTACGCTGGCCTCGTAATACGACCCTTGCGTCAGTTCCTGCTCGCGCCGCAGCAGCGCCGTCGGCTTCCTTGCTTGTAAGGCGGCGTTCTCCATGCGTTCAACCGATCTGGATCCAGGTGGTCTTGAGCTCCGTGTACTTGTCGAACGCGTGAAGCGACTTGTCGCGGCCGTTGCCGGACTGCTTGTAGCCGCCGAACGGCACGGTGATGTCGTCGCCGTCGTACTGATTCACGTGCACGGTGCCAGCCCGCAGCGCGCGCGCCGTCTGGATCGCCTTGCTCATGTTAGCCGTCCACACGGCCGCCTGCAGGCCGTAGGGCGTGGCGTTGGCCTGGCGCACGGCGTCGTGGATGTCGGTGAAGCTCAACACCGACAGCACGGGGCCGAAGATCTCCTCGCGGGCGATCTTCATGCCGCTGTCGACCTGGTCGAACAGCGTGGGTTCAACATAGAAGCCGCCGCTGGCCGTGCGCGCCTGCGCACCGCCCGCAAGCAGTTTGGCGCCATCGGCCTTGCCCGCGTCGATATAGCCGAGCACCGTCTTGAGCTGGGTGGCGTCGACGATGGCGCCCATGACGGTGGCCTCGTCCAGCGGATCGCCCGGCTGGAAGTCCGGCACCATGGCCAGCGCCTTTTCCAGGAAGCGGTCGCGGATCGATGCTTCCACGAACAGGCGCGACGGCGCGTTGCAGCTCTCGCCCTGGTTGAAGTAGATGGAGCCGATGGCCGAGGCCACGGCCGCATCCAGGTCCGGGCAGTCGGCGCACACGATGTTGGCCGACTTGCCGCCCAACTCGGTCCAGGCCCGCTTCAGGTTGGACTGGCCGGCCATCTGCATGATCTGCTTGCCGATTTTGGTGGAGCCAGTGAAGCCGATGCAGTCCACATCCATGTGCAGCGCCAGCGCAGCGCCGGCCTCGTGGCCATAACCGGGCAGCACGTTGAACACCCCTGCCGGTATGCCCGCCTCCAGCGCCAGTTCGGCCAGCCGCAGCGCCGTCAACGGCGATTTCTCGGACGGCTTGAGCACCACGCTGTTACCGGCCGCCAGCGCCGGCGCGATCTTCCAGGCCGCCATGATCATCGGGTAGTTCCACGGCACGATGGCGGCCACCACGCCCACCGCCTCGCGCGTGATCAGCGCCAGGCTGGAATCGGCCGTGGGGGCGATTTCATCGTAGACCTTGTCGATCGCCTCGCCGTACCAGCGCAGGGTATTGGCGGTGGCGCCCACGTCCACGCTCTGGCTGTACTTGATCGGCTTGCCCATGTCCAGCGTTTCGAGCAGGGCCAGTTCCGGGCCGTGCTGCTGCACCAGGTCGGCGAAACGGATCAGCACCCGCTTGCGCTGCGCCGGCGACTTGCCGGCCCAGCGCCGGTCCTCGAACGCGGCGCGCGCGGCCGCCACGGCCAGGTCCACGTCGGCGCCATCGCAGCGCGCCACCTGGCCCAGGTTGCGCCCATCCACGGGCGACAGGTTGTCGAAGCGCTGCTCGGATCGAGCCCACACGCGCTGGCCGCCGATGAAGGCGCGGCCGTCGATCTGGAGCGCGGCTGCGCGCTCATGCCACAAGGTGCTGCTCATCTGTGTTCCTCCTGGCTTAGAAGCTGATCAGCGTCGATACGCCGATCACATGGTTGTCGCGGCGGTACTGGTCATCCGCGGTCTTGAACACGTTGCCGGTGGAACGGTCGTAACGATATTCGCCTTTCAGGTTCACCCCCGGCATCAGGGCATAGTTTAACCCCAGCGACAGCGCCGAGCGGTTGGTGCCCTGGGTAGGATCGGCCACCACCCAGTTGCTGCCGTCGAAGCTCATGCTGGAGCCGAAGCCGTTGCGGCCATCGGGGCAGTTGGCGTCGGCGCCGGTGGCGTCCAGGCAGGTGCCGCCGTAGGTGGAGCCGAACACCCCGCCGCCGTTACGCTTGTTGTTGATGTAGTCGAAACGGGCGATCGACTCCAGCCGCGGCGTGATCTTGTACGACACCAGGCCGGACAAGCCCCACCAGTGCATGGCGTCGCCCGTGTAGCCGTTGTAGGCTGTGGCTTTCTGGCGGCCGTAGCCCAGCTGGCCCTGCAAATTCCAGTCGCCACGGGTGAAGTAGCCGTCCACCTCCAGCAGGTCCAGGCGGCCGAACTGCGTGTGGTCGTCGAAGCCGGCGTGGATACCGGAGAAGCCGAAGCCGTTGAATTCACCCTTGGCGTAATCGACACGGTAGAACAGGCCGGGCGCGTTGCGGCGCGCGACATCGATCTTGGCGCTGTTGAGGTTACCAACGATGAACTTGGCGTCCCACTTGCCGTCCAGGACCTCCATACCGGCGCCCGTGTAGAAGTTCGCGGCCGAGAAATCGAACAGCAGGTTGTGGGTGATCAGCTTGTTCAGGTTGGACGGGATCATTTCATAGCCGGTCCAGTCGGGAATCTGGCCGCCGATGAAGCGCGTGTTCAGGTCGCCCAGCGGCACCAGGAAGGAGGCCTCGTGTACCAGGCTGCCGAAGTTGTAGCCGGCGCCGGCGCTCTTGCTGGGCATGAGCGTCATCTTCAGCTTGGTGCCGCCTTCCAGTTCCTTCTCGAAGTTCAGCATGCCGCTGCCGAAGAAGGTGTTGTCGTAGCCGAAGCTCTCGCCGGAGCCGTTGACCGAGCTGTTATTGTTGAAGAACATGAAGCTCGACGTCTTGGCGTTGCGGTTGTACAGATAGGTCGGATCGACATAGCCGGAGATCTTGACGGACTTGAAGCCGTTCGCTTCCTGCGCGTCCTCCATCGCTTCCGTCTTGATGCGGATGCGGTTGAATTCGGCCACATCGACCGTGTTCTCGGCCGCCTTGCCGGCGCTGGCCGCCGCCTGTTCTGCCTTGGTGTTGGCTTGCGCCGCCTGCGCGCTGGCTTCCCTGGCCTGGGTGTTGGCCTGGACCGTCTGCGTGCTCACTTTTTCGATCATCGCCTCCAGCTGCTTCACATGAGCCTTGAGCGCTTCCAGCTCCGCCTTCAGGTCCTTGGTGCTTTCAGCCATGGCGACGGCTGGATAAGCGATAGCGATGGCGACGACGATTTTTTTCATCAAATGCATGACTACTCCCCCTTGTTATCGGTTGTTATTGGCGACTATTAGCAACTACTCGCAACTACTCGTTATCTGCCTTGAAGGCAGCGGAAATCTGTTTCTGGCGCAGGCGTTCGGCGCGCGCCATCCAGAGGCTGGACGCGACCACGGCCACCGACACCACCAGAATGGTCAGCGCCGCCACGGCGTTCACGCGCGGATCGAGGCCCAGGCGGGCGCGCGAGAAGATCACGATCGGCATGGTCGAGGAACCAGGGCCGGACAGGAAGGCCGACAGCACCACGTCATCCAGCGACAGCGTGAACGTCAGCAGCCACGCCGAACCGAGCGCCTGCGTGATGTTGGGCAGCGTGACGAGGAAGAACACCTGGTGCGGCTTGCAGCCCAGGTCCATGGCCGCCTCCTCCAGCGACTTGCTCATCTCCTGCAAA
>DATFBD010000006.1:0-34187 GCA_035254005.1 Burkholderiaceae bacterium
CTCCACCCACACCTGCAGCAGCACTTCGCGGCCGGACTTGAGCGTGTAGCGCTCCTCCTGGCACACCAGGCGGGCCGCCACCAGCGCGAACAGGTAGGACGGTTTCTTGAACGGGTCTTCCCACTTGGCGTAGTGGCGGCCATCGCCGAGGTCGCCCTCTTCGATCAGGTTACCGTTCGACAGCAGCACCGGATAGCGGGCCTTGTCGGCGCGCAGCATCACCGTGTACTTGGCCATCACGTCCGGACGGTCGGGGAAATAGGTGATGCGGCGGAAACCCTCGGCCTCGCACTGGGTGAAGAAATTGCCGTTCGAGACGTACAGGCCCGACAACGACGTGTTCTTCACCGGCGCGCACAGGGTTTCGATTTCCAGCACCACCTCGGCCGGTGCCTTGGGGATGGTCAGCGCGGTGGACGTCAGGCGGTACTGGCTGGCGGCCAGCAGCTTGCCGTTCAGGCGCACTTGCACCAGGTCGATGTCCTCGCCGTGCAGTACGATGTCGCGGCCCTTGCTGGCCGGATTGCGGTGCATGGTGATGCGGTTGGCGACGATGGTGCGGTCCGGATCGAGGTCGAAGCCCAGTTCGACGGTATCGACCAGGTAGGCCGGGACGGTGTAATCCTTGCGGAAGATGGTCTGGGGGCTGCTGTCAGTGCGCATGGGAGCTCTGGTGGGAGGCTGGATCAAGAGGCTATTTTACCAATACCGGACCCGGCACGACGCGTTTTGGCCTGGGGAACGCAGATAAGTTGCTGGTTTCCCCACGGCCGTAACATTCTGTAATAATCATGCGCTAACGATAACTTCGTCATAGACTAAACGATGGAACATTCATTGTGGAAGGGTAACGTCATGAAATCATTCGCCATCGTGGCGGCCGGCGCCACCCTGCTGTTGAGCGGCTGCGCGACGACGATCCGCAGCGACGTGACCGCCTTCAACGACTGGCCGGCGGATCTGGGCAACAAGGCCTATGTATTCACCGCGCCACCGCCCACCGAAGACACGCTGGAATACCGCAGCTATCAAGTGCTGGTTCGCGATGAGCTGGGCAAGCTGGGCTTCAGCCAGGCGACCGACGGCGCGCACGCCGGGCTACTGGTGGGCATGCGCTTCAAGACCGTGGACCAGCCCATCCGCGTGCTGACGGCCACCGACCCGTTCTGGCCCGGCCCGTACTGGGGTCCGGCCTGGGGACCGGGCTGGGGCCGCTATCCCTACTATCGCTACGGCTACCGCCCGTTCTTCTACGACCCCATGTTCTATGGCCCGTTGGAAGTGGAGGAAGGCGTGCGCCACCAGTATGAGCGCCAGCTCAACATCACCATCAATTCGGATACGGGACGCAAGCTGTACGACGTCACCGTGCACAACGTGAGCCGGGTGCAGGCCACGCCGCGCGTGATGCCGGCGCTGGTGCACAGCGCCTTCGCCGGCTTCCCCGGCCAGAGCGGCGTGCCGCACCAGGTGGACGTCAAGATCGACGCCAAAATGATGGACGACGACGCGCCGGCCGCGCCAGCGCCGGCGCCCAAGGAAACAGTGCCGGCACATTAGGGTGCGCCGGTGCAAGGGTCTGACCCTCCGGGTCCGACCCTGCTTTGCGCGCTCGCGGGAATGTTGGCCGCGCGCCCATCCCCCGCCGACTCAGGAATAGTAGGCTTCCGCCGCCAGCGTGATGGCGCCGATCAGCATCACCGCCAGCACCAGCACGATCAGCAGCCGGCCGAATTTGGGCGAGCCGTCACCCGTGGTTTCCGGCGCGGCGCTCATGGCAGCAGGATGGAGGAACCCATCGTCTTGCGCGACTCCAGGTCGATATGGGCTTGCGCCACGTCGGCCAGGTTATAGCGCTGGTGCACGGGCACCTTCACCTCGCCGCTGCCGACCACCCCGAACAGCGAGGCGGCCGACGCTTCCAGGTCTTCCCGTTTGGCCGTGTAGTTCATCAGCGACGGCCGCGTGATGAACAGCGAGCCGCGCGAAGCCAGTTCATTGAGGCTGAACGGTGGCACCGGCCCGGATGCGTTGCCAAAGCTGACCATCATGCCCAGCGGCGCCAGGCAGTCCAGCGACCCCGTGAAGGTATCCTTGCCGATCGAGTCATACACCACGGACACCCCCTTGCCGCCCGTGATCTCGCGCACCCGCTCGACGAAGTTCTCCTTGTTGTAGTTGATCACATGGGCCGCGCCGTTGGCCAGCGCCAGCGCCGCCTTCTGGTCCGAGCCCACGGTACCGATCAGGGTCACACCCAGCACGCGCGCCCACTGGCACGCGATCAGGCCCACGCCGCCGGCGGCCGCGTGGAACAGGATGGTGTCGCCAGCCTTGAGCGCCACCGTGCGGTGGAACAGGTACTGCACCGTCAAGCCTTGCAGCATCATGGCGGCCGCCGTCTCGAACGGGATCTGCTCGGGCAGCACCAGCAGCGCGGAAGCGGGCATGTTGCGCGCCTGCGCGTAGGCGCCGTTGGGCCGGCCCGCGTAGGCCACCCGGTCGCCCACCTTGACGTGGGTGACGCCGGGACCGACCGCCTCCACCACGCCCGCCCCTTCCATGCCCAGCCCGGCCGGCAGCGGCTGCGGGTACAGCCCGGTGCGGAAATACACGTCGATGAAATTGACGCCGATCGCCTCGTGGCGCACCTGCGCCTCGCCGGGGCCGGGCGGCGCCAGCGTCACATCGATCAGCTCCATCACTTCCGGCCCGCCGGTGCGGGTCATCTGTATCACTTTCGTCATGCCGGCCTCCGTGGTTCGGTCAGGGTCAGGGCTGCGCGCGCAGCTGCAATTGGGACAGTACCAGATGCGCCGACGCCATGTTGGTGGCGCATGGCGTATTGTGCACGTCGCAGGCGCGCACCAGCGCGTTGATGTCCGGTTCGTGCGGCTGCGGCGTCATCGGATCGCGCAGGAAGATCACGCAATCGATCATGCCTTCCACCAAGAGCGAGCCGATCTGCAAGTCGCCGCCGAACGGACCCGAATGCTTGCGGTCCACCTGCAGCCCCACCTCGTTGACCAGGCGGCCGCCCGTGGTACCGGTGGCCACCAGCGTGCAGGTGGCAAGGAATGCGCGATATTCCGTGGCCAGCGCGATCATGTCGTCTTTTTTCTTGTCGTGGGCAATCAGGGCGATGCGGGTTTTCATAACGTGGTCCGTAATCAGGTTGAAAGACAAGGTGGTGCTACTTCTTCGACAGCAGGTAAATCCCCGCCAGCACCAGGGTGGTACCGGCCAGCTGCCAGGGGGTGATCGGCTCGCCCAGGATCAGCGCGCCGAGGAACAGGGTGGAAACGGGGCCTATCATACCCGCTTGCGAGGCCGTGCTGGCACCGATGCGGGCCACGGCAAACATGGTCATGAACACCGGCATCACGGTGCACAGCAAGCCATTGACCAGCGACAGCCAGTACACGGGCGCCGGCTGCACCAGCAGCGCGGCCGGGCGCAGCAGGAAGAACTGGCCGATGCAAGCCGCGCTGGAGACGCACATGGCATACGACACCAGGCGCAGCGAGCCGAGGCGCTTGACCATCTCGCCCGAGAACAGCAGGTAGACGGCGTAGGCGATGGCCGAGCCCATCACCAGCGCCGCGCCCAGCGCCACGTTGCCGCCGCCGCGCAAGTCGTGCAGGAACACCAGCACGATGCCTGCATACGAGGTGGCCAGCGCCAGCCATTGCGCGCGCCGGATGTGCTGGCGCAGGAACACGGTGGTCATCAGCAGCACGAAGGTGGGCGTGAGGAACAGGATCAGCCGTTCCAGGCCGACGGAAATGTATTGCAGCCCAAGGAAATCGAGGAAGCTCGACAGGTAGTAGCCGAGCAGGCCCAGCGCCACCAGGCGCGCGCGGTCGGCGTTCGAGAGCGGCGGCCCCTTGCGCATCTGCCACAGCGCGATGACGGCGAACACGGGCAGCGAGAACAGCATGCGGAACGCGATCAGGGTGACGGCGTCCAGGTGATGGCGGTACAGCAGCTTGGCCACCACCGCCTTGGTGGAAAACAGCACGGCCCCGCCGATGGCCAATCCCAGCCCGCCGAGAAAGGCGGCGCGCACATGCGGCGCTGGGTGGGAGTCCGTCAGCTTGTTATCCATACGGGAATTGTAAGGGCAAACCAGCAACATCGCCCACCAACAACAAAAACCGGGGTCAGGTCATGCCCTCCAGCAAGATGCGTGCATCTTGCTGGAGGGCATGACCTGACCCCGGTTTTGACCCCGATTCAGGGTTCGCGCTGACGCGCTCGCTTAGCTGATGGCGACGGCGGCGCTACCGGCCGTGACGGTGGCCGTGGTCACGCGCGCCACCACGTTGGCCGGGGCATTGCCACCGACCAGCTTGTTGGCTTGCTTGAACTGGGCCGTCATCTTGCCAGGCGTCAGGGTGACCACGGTGTAGCCTTGGGCGTCCGTGTTCACGTGCTTGAGCCATGGGTTGTTGCCCAAGGCGGCCAGTTGCTGGGCCAGCGCCAGCAGGCTGACGCTGAAGTCGCTGCTGGCCTTCAGGCCGGCCATCACGGCTGCCACGGTCGGGTCCAGTTGCGCTTCCGGCAAGCCCTTGGCCGCCAGCGCGCCGCGCAGTTGCACCCGCAGTTGTTCCAGCAGGCCGTCCACGGTCGGCGCGGCCTTGCCCATGGTGTAGTCCAGCAGGTCGAAGCTCAGGGCCAGCGTGCCCACGCCCGGCACCGGCACATTCACCGGGTAGGTCACCAGCGTGCTGATGTCGCCCAGCGCGGCGGCGGCCGCCTTCAGGTAGCTGAAGAAGGAGTCGGAGCTGATGCCGGCCGTCACCAGGTCCACCATCACCGGGGTGCCACCGTTGGCAGCGTCGTAGTCGTCGCTGACGGTGCCGGCGAAGAAGGCGTGGATGTCGCCCGTGATCGCCACCACGTTGCTGACGTTGTTGGTCTTCAGGTGGCTCATCAGCGCCTTGCGCTCGCTGTTGTAGCCGTCCCACTGGTCGCAGTTGATCAGGAAACGGGTGAAGAACGGCGCCAGCGCGGCCTTCTTGGAAGCCGGCAGGTAGACCGAATTGGCCTTGTTGGCCTGGATGTCCGGTTTGATCCAGCCAAACGCGATGGTCTGCGCGGCCGACGCTGCCTGAGCGGCGGCGCCGGCGGGTGCGGCGGCCACGGCGGCGCCGTAGGCGGCCACGGTGATGCCGGCCTGGGCCGTCGTCAAGCCCGCGCCGACGGCGGCGGCGCCTTGGGCGGCAGTGCTGCTGCCGGCGCCGGCGATGGCCATGGCGGCGGCCTGGGCCGTCGCGGCGGAGGCGCCGGCCGTGGAGGCGGCCACGATGGCGGCCGCCACGGGCAGGTTGCCGCCCACAGCGGCGGCCGTGGTGCCGATGGTGGTGGCCAGTTGCTGCACGGCGCTCAGCGCCACCAGCGTGGCGATCGCGTCCACGCCGTTCAGACCCATGCGCAGCAGCGACACTTCATTGCCCCACAGCTTCCAGGTCGAGGTGGACGATTTCATCTTGTCCATCCACCACTGGCGCTGGGTGGTGCCCAGCATGCCGACGATGCTCAGCGGATCGGCGCCGATCTGGGTGCCGCCGGCCATCTTCTGCGCTTCGACGCTGTTGAACACGTCCTGCGGCACCAGGTAGCGGGCGCCGATGCTGCCCACGGCCACGCCGGTGGCGGGGTTGATGGCCGCTTCCGGGATCACGTGGTCGGCGCGGTACAGGCGCTCGTCCGTCATCACCAGTTGCATCAGCTTGCCGAACTGGAAGTCGCGGTAGATCTTGATGTTCTGGAAGCTGGTCGATGCCGTATCGAGGCTGACGTCGGCCGGCATGTATTCGAACCAGGCCTGGTTGGCGTTGCGGCGGCGGCTGGGCTGGTGCAAATCGCTGCCGTCGGCGTTGAACGTGCCTTCGTAAGTTTCCGCATCCTGCCAGCAATCGTCGGAGAACTCGTGGTCATCCCAGATGGCGATGAAGGCGAAGCGCTCGTGCAGGGCCTGCAGGCGGCTATCGGTACGGTATTTCTTGTACAGGTAGCGGTAGTCGGCCAGCGTGGTGGCGTACTTGGCGCCCGAGGTGCCGCTCTTGAACGCGCCGTCCGGCAGCACCAGCTGGTCGTGGCGGGTTTCCACGGCGCCGACCTGGAACGCCTCGCCCACGGTCTCGTAGATGTAGTCGCCCAGGTGGACGATGAAGTCCAGGTTCTCGGTGGCCATGTTGCTCATGGCGCCCCAGTGGTTGATGCTCCAGTCCTGGCAGGTCATGTAGGCGAACTGCAGCTGGCTGACGTCGGCGTCGGCCGCCGGCGCGGTCTTGAAGCGGCCCACGTTGGAGCGCACGTCGCCGGCCACGAACTGGTAGAAATAAGTGGTGCCGGCCGTCAGGCCCGTGACCTTGTTGCGCACCGTGTTGTCGTATTGGGCTTGCACAGGCAGTTGGGTGTCCACCACCAGCGCACCGGCCAGCGCCGCGTTGCTGCCCAGCAGGGCGCTGTTGTCGGTGGCGGTGACCACCAGGCGGATGCTCACGTCATTGCCGGACGGGGCGGCGGCCACGCTGTCGGCGCTGGCAGGCAGCACGCGGGTCCACAGCATGACGCTGTCGGGACGGGGATCGCCGGAGGCTACGCTTTGCGGGAACTTCCAGCCGGCGCCCGTGGCGGCCGGCAGGTTGGCCGCGGCCGGGGAACTGCTGCCGCCGCAACCGACCAGACCGGTGCTGGCCACGGAAACTGTGATGAAGCCGCTGAATTTGAGAAACTGCCTTCTGTCCATATGTCCCCTCTTGTTCGAAATGTACCGGAAATTAAAATCGTAGCATGGCCGTGTGACTAGATGCCTACAAGAAACCGAGCAAGCACTCTATTTTAGCAACATTACAATCCGGCTATGTCAAGACGACCGGCCGGGGCGCTTTGGCGGGGCGGCGGTATGCTAAAATGTCGCCCTCACGGACTCACCGCCTAAGGAAGACTGAACATGGCTGGACATAGCAAATGGGCCAATATCAAACACAAAAAAGCCGCGACGGACGCTAAGCGCGGCAAAATCTGGACCCGACTGATCAAGGAAATCACGGTCGCCGCGCGCATGGGCGGCGGTGACGCCAACGCCAACCCGCGCCTGCGCCTGGCCATCGACAAGGCGGCCGACGCCAACATGCCCAAGGATAACGTAGCGCGCGCGATCAGCCGCGGCACCGGCGGCGATGACGGCGCCAACTACGAGGAAGTCCGTTACGAAGGCTACGGCATCGGTGGCGCCGCCATCATCGTCGACTGCATGACCGACAACCGCGTGCGCACCGTGGCCGAAGTCCGCCACGCCTTCAACAAATACGGCGGCAACATGGGCACGGAAAACTCGGTGTCCTTCATGTTCAAGCACTGCGGCCAGTTCCTGTTCGCGCCCGGCACCAACGAGGACGCGCTGATGGAAGTGGCGCTGGAAGCGGGCGCCGAGGACGTGGTGGCCGACGAGGAAGGCGGCTTCGAAGTGCTGTGCGCACCGCACGACTTCGCCACCGTCAAGGACGCGCTGGAAGCGGCCGGCTTCAAGGCCGAAGTGGCCGAGATCATCATGAAGCCCGCCACCGAAACCGTGTTCACGGGCGAGGACGCGGTCAAGATGCAAAAACTGCTGGACGCCCTGGAAAACCTGGACGACGTGCAGGAAGTCTATTCCAACGCCCTGATCGAAGACTGATCCTCGTCCCGGCAGCAATTCCCGCGGCGGCCACCTGGCCGCCGTTTTCCGCTCTTACTTTGCACTTTGGACTGAACGATGAAAATTTTGGTAGTCGGCTCCGGCGGCCGCGAACACGCGCTGGCATGGAAATTGGCGCAATCGGAACGCATCCAGATGGTGTACGTGGCCCCCGGCAACGGCGGCACGGCGCGTGACCCGCGCCTGGTCAACGTCAACATCACGGACCTGCACGAGCTGGCCAATTTCGTCGAGCAGGAACACATCGGCCTGACCGTGGTGGGACCGGAAACCCCGCTGGCCGGCGGCATCGTCAACCTGTTCCGCGCGCGCGGCCTGAAGATCTTCGGCCCCACCAAAGAGGCGGCGCAGCTGGAATCGTCGAAGGACTTCGCCAAGGCCTTCATGCACCGCCACGGCATCCCCACGGCGCGCTACCAGACCTTCTCCGAGGTGGCCCCGGCCCACAACTACATCGACGCCATGGGCGCGCCCATCGTCATCAAGGCCGACGGTCTGGCCGCCGGCAAGGGCGTGGTGGTGGCCATGACGCTGGAAGAAGCGCACCGCGCGGTGGACGACATGCTGGCCGATAACCGCTTCGGCGACGCCGGCGCGCGCATCGTGATCGAGGAATTCCTGGCCGGCGAAGAAGCGAGCTTCATCGTCATGTGCGACGGTAAAAACGTGCTGCCGCTGGCCACCAGCCAGGACCACAAGCGCCTGAAAGACAACGACGAAGGCCCGAACACGGGCGGCATGGGCGCTTACTCGCCGGCCCCCATCGTGACCCCGGCCCTGCACGCGCGCGTGATGCGCGAGATCATCAACCCAACCATCGCCGGCATGGCCAAGGATGGCATCCAGTTCACCGGCTTCCTGTACGCCGGCCTGATGATCGACGCAGCCGGCAATCCGCGCACGCTGGAATTCAACTGCCGCATGGGCGACCCGGAAACCCAGCCCATCATGGCGCGCCTGAAGACCGACCTGCTGAGCGTGATGGAACACGCCGTCAACGGCACGCTGGACGCCGTGGAACTGGAATGGGACCGCCGCACGGCCGTGGGCGTGGTGCTGGCCGCCGCCGGCTATCCGGACGCCCCGCTCAAGGGCGCGCTGATCGACGGCATCCCGGCCGAGACGCCGGAAGCCGTCACCTTCCACGCCGGCACGGCCGCCGTGGACGGCCAGTTGCTGGTCACGGGCGGCCGCGTGCTGTGCGTGGTGGGCCTGGGCGACAGCATCAAGATGGCGCAGAAACAAGCCTACGACACGGTGGACCACATCCACTTCGACGGCATGCAATGCCGCCGCGACATCGGCTGGCGCGGCCTGAAACACTAAGCCCACCGCCACCGCTTCAGCGCCGCTTCAGCGCTGCTTCAGGGTCAGACCCCAGGGTCTGCCCCTCGCTCTGTGCCGTGGCGTGTCAGACGGGTGAACCCCAACAGCCGCAAACCAGGGTCAGACTCCCCGCCTTGGCGCCAGGGTCTGACCCTATATCCATGCCGCTATCACAAAAGCACACAAACGGGTACAATCGACCCTTGATTTTTTTCCCCGCACCGCGCCATGTCGCTTTCTCCCAACCCTGAGGCCGTCAAGGCTTACCTGCTCGATCTGCAAGACCGCATCGTGCAGGCGCTCGAAACGCTGGACGGTTCGCCGTTCCGGCGCGACGCCTGGGACCGCCCCGAAGGCGGCAGCGGCATCACGCGCGTGATCGAGGAAGGCCACGTGTTCGAACGGGGCGGCTGCAACTTCTCGCACGTCAAGGGCGCGAAACTGCCGCCCTCGGCCTCGGCCCACCGTCCCGACCTGGGCGGCCAACCGTGGGAAGCGATGGGCGTGTCGCTGGTGCTGCACCCGCGCAATCCGTACGCGCCCACGGTGCACATGAACGTGCGTTTCTTCGCCACCAGCGCGGCCGACGGCACGCCCGTGTGGTGGTTCGGCGGCGGCATGGACCTGACGCCCTACTACGGTGTCCAGGAAGACGCGCGCCACTTCCACCAGACCTGCTACGACGCGCTGGCGCCGTTCGGCGCCGGCCTGCATCCGCGCTTCAAGCAGTGGTGCGACGAGTATTTCTACCTCAAGCACCGGCGCGAGGCGCGCGGCGTGGGCGGCATCTTCTTCGATGACGTCAACGAAGGCGGCTTCGAACACTGCTTCGCCATGACGCGCAGCGTGGGCGACGCCTTCCTGAAGGCCTACCTGCCGGTGCTGGAACGCCGCAAGGACCAGCCTTACGGCGAACGCGAACGCGATTTCCAGGCGTACCGGCGCGGACGCTATGTGGAATTCAACCTGGTGTTCGACCGCGGCACGCTGTTTGGCCTGCAGTCGGGCGCCGGCCGCACGGAGTCGATGATGATGTCGATGCCGCCGCTGGCCAAGTGGCGCTACGACTGGCAACCGGAAGCGGGCACGCCGGAAGCGGCGCTGTACACCGACTTCCTGCCGCCACGGGACTGGCTGACGACGTGACGCGCCGTATCGCACTGCTGGGAGGCAGTTTCGATCCGGTCCACGTCGGTCATGTCGCGCTTGGCGCCCATTTCACCCACTTGCTGCAATCGGATCAGCTGCGTGTGATCCCGGCCGGCAGCCCGTGGCAGAAATCCACGCTGCAGGCCACGCCGCGCCAGCGGGCCGAGATGGCGACGCTGGCCTTCGCGGACCAGCCGTTCCCGGTCATGGTGGACTTGCAGGAAATCGAACGCAGCGAGCAGGGACAGCCGACCTACACCGTCGACACCCTGCGTCACCTGCGCCAGGAACTGGGCCCGCAAGCGTCGATCGCGTTCCTGATGGGGGCCGACCAGCTGCGCAACTTCGGCACCTGGCGCGACTGGCGGACCTTGTTCGACTACGCCCACTTCTGCGTGGCGGCCCGCCCCGGCTTCGCGCTGGACAGCCTGGCGCCGGAAGTGGCGGCGGAATTCACGCGCCGGCTGGGCAGCCCTGAACAAATCCGCAACACCCCGCACGGTCTGACGTATCTGGCACAGGACTTTGCGGTCGATATCTCCGCCACCCAGATACGTGCGGCATTACAACGGGGGGAGCAGGCAAATTCGCTTATCTCCCCGCGAGTGCTAGACTATATTGAACAACATAATTTATACAAAAGCTAAATGGACATCAAAAAACTGCAATCCCTCGTCGTTGACGCCCTCGAAGACGTCAAGGCCCAAGACATCGTCCTGTTCGACACCACCCACCTGACCAGCCTGTTCGACCGCATCGCCATCGCCTCCGGTACCTCCAACCGGCAGACCAAGGCGCTGGCCGCGTCCGTGCGTGACAAGGTCAAGGAAGCCGGCGGCGACGTGTATGGTATGGAAGGCGAGGACACCGGCGAATGGGTGCTGGTGGACCTGGGCGACATGATCGTCCACATCATGCAGGCCCCGATCCGCGCCTACTACCGCCTGGAAGAAATCTGGGGCGACAAGCCGGTCAAGCTGGGCGCGGCCAAGCGCGCCAAGAAGACCGACGCCGACGCGGCGCCCAAGAAGACCAGCGGCCACCTGGCCGCCTCCAAGGCTGCCGTGGAAGCGGTGCCGGTAGTGGAGAAGAAGGCCCCGGCCAAGAAAGCCGCCGCCAAGCCAGCAGCCGAGAAGAAGCCGGCCGCCAAGAAGGTCGCCGCGCCAGCGGGTAAAGTGGTCAAGGTCGCCAAGTCCAAGAGCGCCACCGCCGCCGCCGCCGAACTGAAAAAGCTGCCACCGAAGCCAAAGGCTCCGAAAGCGGCCGCCGACAAGGAAGCCCCGGCCAAGACCGTGATCAAGCGCGTCAAGAAAGTGGCCGAGTAAGGGCTGATGCAACTGATCATCGCGGCCGTCGGCCACAAGATGCCGGCCTGGATCGAGACCGGCTACGCTGAATACGCCAAGCGCATGCCGCCGGAACTGCGCATCGTGCTCAAGGAAATCAAGCCAGTCGAGCGTTCCGGCAGCAAGACGGCCGCCACCGCCATGGCGCTCGAACGCGAGCGCATCGAGGCGGTGCTGCCCAAGTCGGTGCGCATCATCGCGCTCGACGAGCGCGGCAAGGACCTCACTTCCGTGGGCCTGGCCAGGCAGCTGGAAACGTGGCAGCAGGATGGCCGCGACACGGCCTTCCTGATCGGCGGCGCCGACGGCCTCGATCCCGAGCTGAAAGCCCGCGCCGAAGGCCTGATCCGCATTTCCAGCATGACCCTGCCGCATGGCATGGTGCGCGTGATGCTGGCCGAGCAGCTGTACCGGGCCTGGTCGATCACGCAGAACCACCCTTACCATCGGGTCTGACCTCACTATAATAAAACAATGAAACCGGTCGACAAGAAGATCTACCTCGCCTCCAAGAGCCCGCGCCGGCGCGAACTGCTGCGCCAGATCGGCATCGATTTCGAACTGCTGCTGCTGCGCAGCGATGGCCCGCGCGGCGCCGACGTGACCGAGGAAGTACTGCCGGGCGAAGCGCCGGCCGTCTACGTGGCGCGCGTGGCGCGCGAAAAGGCGGCCTTTGCCTACAGCCTGCTATTCCGGCGCCACCTGACACCGCGCACCGTGCTCAGCGCCGACACCACCGTCACCATCGACGGCGAGATCCTCGGCAAGCCGGCCAATCCCAACGAAGCCAAAGCCATGCTGCGCCGCCTGTCCGGCCGCACCCACCAGGTACTGACCTCGGTGGCCGTGCACCACGCCGACTTCACGGGCCAGGTGACGCAAGTGTCGGACGTGCGCTTCTGCTCCCTGAGCGACGCGGCCATCGACGCCTATTGCGCCACCCAGGAACCGTATGACAAGGCTGGCGGCTACGGCATCCAAGGCCTGGCGGCCCAGTTCATCGAGCATATCGAAGGCAGCCACTCCGGCATCATGGGCCTGCCGCTGTTCGAGACGGCCCAGCTGCTGCGCCAGGCCGGCCTGCCCCTGCCCTGAAACGCCGCCCCGCAGTGCCGCCCCGCAGTGCGCTTCAGTACTGCGCCTCAGCACTGCGCTTCAGTACTGCACCTCTGCACTGCCCTTCCGTACTGCGCTTGCGTACCACGCTTTCGTGCTGCGCCCCGTACCGTGCCCGCGCATTGTGCCGGCGCGCGGTCGCGCCCTACGCTCGGCCCCAGGCTGCCGCCGTCGCCTCCTGTGGCGTCACTGCCATGTTGCAATGTTGGCTAACCGTGTATGATCGCCATGCGCGCCCCTCAACCACACAAAAGCAAGTGACTGACGCATGAATGAAGACATCCTGATCAACATCACCCCGCAGGAGACGCGGGTTGCCCTCATCGTCCAGGGCGCCGTGCAGGAACTGCACATTGAGCGCACGCTCACGCGCGGTCTGGCCGGCAACGTCTATTCCGGCAAGGTGGTGCGGGTGCTGCCGGGCATGCAGTCAGCCTTCATCGACATCGGCCTGGAGCGGGCCGCCTTCCTGCACGTGGCCGACATCTGGGAAGCGCGCCCGCACGACGGCCAGAACGCGGCCCCCACCCCGATCGAGAAAATCCTGTTCGACGGCCAGGTGCTGACGGTACAAGTGATCAAGGACCCGATCGGCACCAAGGGCGCCCGCCTGTCGACCCAGATCTCGATCGCCGGGCGCATGCTGGTCTACCTGCCGCAGGACTCGCACATCGGCATCTCGCAGAAGATCGAAAAGGAAGCCGACCGCGAAGCGCTGCGCGCGCGCCTGCAAGGGCTGCTGCCGGCCGACGAGAAAGGCGGCTACATCGTGCGCACCCAGGCCGAGGAAGCGACCGACGCCGACATCGCGGCCGACGTCGAATACCTGCGCAAGACCTGGGCCGCCATCACCAACGGCGCCCGCACCAAGCCCGCGACGACGCTGCTGCACCAGGACCTGAGCCTGGCCCAGCGCGTGCTGCGCGACTTCGTGCACGAAGAGACGGCCACCATCCAGGTCGACTCGCGCGAGAACTACATCGCCCTGTCCGCCTTCGCCCAGACCTACACCCCCAGCGTACTGCCCCGGCTGCAGCACTACACGGGTGAGCGCCCGTTGTTCGATTTGTACGGCGTGGAGGAAGAAATCCTGCGCGCACTGGGCCGGCGGGTGGACCTCAAGTCGGGCGGCTATCTGATCGTGGACCAGACCGAGGCCATGACCACCATCGACGTCAACACGGGCGGCTTCGTGGGCGGGCGCAATTTCGCCGACACCATCTTCAAGACCAACCTGGAAGCGGCGCACGCCATCGCCCGCCAGCTGCGGCTGCGTAACCTGGGCGGCATCATCATCCTCGACTTCATCGACATGGAGAACAACGAGCACCGCAACGCCGTGCTGGCCGAGCTGAAAAAGACCCTGTCGCGCGACCGCACCAAGGTATCCGTCTCGGGCTTCTCGGCGCTGGGGCTGGTGGAGATGACACGCAAGCGCACCCGCGAATCGCTGGCCCACATCCTGTGCGAGCCCTGCCCCGCGTGCGGCGGCAAGGGCCAGGTCAAGACCTCGCGCACGATCTGCTACGAAATCCTGCGCGAACTGCTGCGCGAAGCCAAGCAATTCAACCCGCGCGAATTCCGCATCCTCGCCTCGCAGGAAGTGGTGGACCTGTTCCTGGAAGAAGAATCGCAGCACCTGGCCATGCTGGGCGACTTCATCGGCAAGAAAATCTCGCTGCAGGTGGAATCGGCCTACCACCAGGAACAGTACGACGTGATCCTGATGTAACGTCCGGCCGGCCGCCACGTCCTGCCTTGCATTTGATCGTCCTCTGCCCGGACGGAGCTGGCAACGTGCGCGCGCCCAGTTGCAGTGTTGCCGCGCAAGCGCGCCGCCGGCCCACTCATGCGAAAAAGAATTGATTTTTTTCTTGACGTATGGAAAAATGAATTCATCAAATACAGCGAAATAACCAAATAAATTATTTCGCTTAATTCGGCACCCTCCCCCCGTGCCAGGGAATGTCCTGCGACCTTCCCACCTGTCTTGCCCCACGCCGATGATGGGGACTTCTCCGACCGATTGACGGCCAATTAACGGCCGATGTACGCCATCCGACGCCGCGCCGCGGTGCCCGGAAGCGCGCGCGCGCCGACGGTCCGGCCCTGGGCCGGCCCGTGCGGAACCCAGATTGATACTGACAAGGTGAAAAAATTGAGGAAATTATCCATGCGGACCCAACTTGCGATCGCGTTCAGCGGCCTGGCTGGGCTGCTCATCGTGATCGCAGCCATTTCCATCACGAGCTTCCTGCATCAGAATGAAAATTTCGAACGCTATGTGAATGGCATACGGGCCCGCGCCGAAGCGGCGCATCTGGTGCGCGAAGCGGTGGACCTGCGAGCCATCGCGGCGCGCAACCTGGTGCTGGTCACCACCGACGCCGAACGCGACGCCGAAACCAAGATCGTCAACCAGGCGCAAGCGGAAGTGACCGCCAACCTGCGCCTGCTCAAGGAACTGTCGCAAAACCCATCCGCAACGGACGAGGTGCGGGCCCTGGTCGACAAGATCGCCCGGATCGAACAAGCTTACGAACCGGTCGCGCTCGGGATCGTCGACCTGGCCCTGCACGGCCAGAAGGAAGCGGCGATCGTCAAGATGAATGAGCAATGCCGTCCCCTGCTGGCATCGCTGATCGCCGCCTCGCGCGAATATGCCGCGCTGGTGACGGCCCGTTCCGCCACCATGATCGCGGCAGCGAAGCGCGACTACGTGGCGATGCGCAACCTGCTGGTGGCCGCCAGCCTGACCGCCCTCGTCCTGGCCCTCGTGGCCGGCGCGCTGATTTCGCGGCGCCTGCTCAAGGCGCTGGGCGCGGAGCCGGCCGATTTGTGCGACGCCGTGAGCAGGGTCGCCGGCGGCGACCTGACCGGCGCGCTGCCGGTGCGGGCCGGCGACACAACCAGCGTGCTGGCGGCGCTCCAGCGCATGCAATCGTCGCTGTCCGACGTCGTCTCGTCCGTGCGCCGCGATGCCGAAACGGTATCGAGCGCGGCCATGGAGATTTCCTCCGGCAACAACGACCTGTCGGGCCGGACCGAGCAGCAGGCCAGCGCGCTCGAGGAGACGGCCTCGTCGATGGAACAACTGACGGCCACGGTCCGCCAGAACGCGGACAATGCGCAGCAGGCCAATGCGCTGGCCGTCGCCGCGTCGGACATCGCCGCCCGCGGCGGCGCGGCAGTGGACCAGGTGGTCGGCACCATGGATGCCATCTCGGCCGCGTCGCGCCAGATCGTCGACATCATCAGCGTCATCGACGGCATCGCCTTCCAGACCAATATCCTGGCCTTGAACGCGGCTGTCGAAGCGGCCCGGGCCGGCGACCAGGGACGGGGCTTCGCGGTGGTAGCGACCGAAGTGCGCAACCTGGCCCAGCGCAGCGCCGGTGCGGCCAAGGAAATCAAGCTCCTGATCGACAATTCGGTCGAACGGGTCGATCTGGGGGCAAAGCTGGCCATCGATGCCGGCGCCACCATGACCGAAGTGGTCGCCAGCGTGCGCCGCGTGACGGACATGATCGCCGACATCATGAGCGCCAGCCAGGAACAGTCGGATGGCATCGGGCAGGTCAACAAGGCGATCGGCGAGATGGACCATGTCACGCAGCAGAACGCGTCGCTGGTCGAGGAAGCGGCCGCCGCAGCCGAATCGCTGCGCCACCAGGCCAGCAACCTGGTGCGCACCGTCAGCGCCTTCAACATACCGGCCGACAGCACGCGCCGCCACGCCGCCGCGCCGGCGCTGGTGCGGACCTTCGGCGCGCCGGCCAGGCGGCTGGCGGTCGTCTCGCCCGCCCCGGCGCGCCGTGCCGCCGTCGCCACGGCCGGCTGGGAGGAGTTCTAGCGCGGCGGCAGCCCCCCTCGCCGGTGACGCGGCGCGTCCGTTGACAGGTAGAATCCAGTGTGCCCGCGCTGTGCCATGCCGCCGGGTCTACCGATCAACGACTGCCCCACTGCCACCCTATGAGCGCGAACGACGTCAGCCACGCCAACCTGCTTCCCTGGAACCAGTACCAGGACAAACCGCCGACCGAGGCGCTGAAGACCATCTACGACCACGCCAACGGCACCTGCGCCGCCATCCGCGGCTGGTACTGGTCCAGCATCGCCGTCAAGCGGCGCATCTCGTGGTGGGTGCGCGGCGCCACCTTTTTGCTGCTGATCGTCGGCTCGCTGCTGCCGGTGGCGGCCGGCTTCAGCGACGCCAGCGCATCGCGCCTGCTGTGCACCCAGAGCGGCGTGGTGGCGCTGGCCCTGGCCGGGCTGCTGCAAGGGGCGGACCGCATCTTCGGCTGGTCCAGCGGCTGGCTGCGCTACATCACCACCGTGGTCGCCATCGAGAACCGCAGCCGCCGCTTCGAGCTCGAATGGGCCGGCTACCTGCTGACCCGCCACGGCGCGCTGGACGACACCGACGTGCGCACCCTGTTCGAACTGGCCCGCCAGTACGAGGACGACACGGTACGCCTGCAGGCCGAGGAAACCAGCCAGTGGGCGGCCGAATTCAGCACCAGCATGACGGCGCTGGGCGAAGCCATCCGCGCCCAGCGCGACGCCAGCGACAAGGCGCTGGACGCGGTGCGCGTCTCGGTCACGGCCAGCCGCGCCAGCGGCGCCATCGAACTGGCGCTGAGCCACAAGGATGGCCAGGTGCAGACGGTCGACATCGGTCTCGATGACGAAGCGCCGCAGCCGTTCACGGGCACCATCTGGTCCTGCGTGAACGTGGCGCCCGGCCAGCACCGGCTGCGGCTGGCCACGCGCGGCACACCGTCCCTGTCGCTCGACAAGGCCGTCAGCGTGCGGCCCGACGCCATCACCACCGTCGAAATGACGTTGGCCTGACAAAACAAAACCGGGGTCAGGTCATACCAACAGGCAAGATGCAAGCATCTTGCCTGTTGGTATGACCTGACCCCGGTTTGCTGAGCGGGCGGTGCTTACTTGGCTGCTTTGCGGCGCGCCACGAAGGCCACCAGGCCCAGGCCGGCCAGCAGCATGCCGTAGGTTTCCGGTTCCGGCACGGCCGAGGTCAGCGAGACCTTGTCGATCGAGGTGCCATAGCTGTCGCTGGTGCCGACGGCCACGAATTTGAGCTTGGTGCCGCCCTGGTTGCCCACCACGTCGAACGACTTGATGGTCCATTCCTTGGCGTTGTTGAACACGCCCAGGTTCTGGCTGCCCCAGAACACTTGCAGGCCTTGCGACGACGATGCCACGCCGGCGCGGTCTTCGAACGCGAAGCTCAGCGTGTAGTGCTTGCCAGCCACGTCGTTCACTTCCTGCCACATCGAACTGTTGGCGGTGGTGTCCAGTTCCACGAAGTTCTTGCCGTCGAAGGCGGTGCCGGCCACGTTGTCGCGCAGTTCGATACCGGTCTTGTTGGCGCCATGCCAGCCGATCAGGTTGTTGTAGATGCTCCAGGTGCCCGAAGCTTGCAGGTTCTGCTCGAAACTGCCGTTGGAGATCAGTTCGGTGGCGGCGTGGCTGCTGCCTGCGGCGAACACGGCGGCGGCGGCGAACGACTTGAGGACGGTGGCAAAGGTCATGTGGGGTTCCCTGTCAGTTTAATCGTTGTGAATTATCGTTAATTCTTGCTATTTATTGTTTCCTAAAAGACAGTGTGATTATATCGATTGCAATTATTTGTGCCACTAAAATATGCAAAACCGAAGAAACCCTCTAATTTTTGAGCACGCACCGCGATGGCGGCAAACGGTGTAAGCTGCCCATATTGTCCATTCCGCGCGCAGGCCGTCATGGCACCCTTTTCCGCCGTCCCGGACGGCGCCTACAGCGAAGGACGGCTGTACGCGCGGCCCCACCCGCCTTCGACCGCGCCCACCATCGCGCCCGGCCTGCACACGCTGGTGTTCCCCAACGGCCGTGAGACCCTGTTCTATGCCCCCGGCCATGCCAGCCCGCACGGGGCGCCGCTGCTGTTGCTGCTGCACGGCGCGGGCCGGCGCGACGGCGGCGCCGAGGCCACCGCCCTGGGCCACGCCATGCTGCACGGCGCGTTCCTGCTGGCGCCACGGGCGCTGGGCACCTCCTGGGACTTCCTGCGGGGCGGCTTTGGCCCCGACCTGTCCTTCATCGATCTGCTGTTGAGCTGGACCATGCAGCATTACGCCATCGCCGCGGACGAACTGGCCATCGCCGGCTTTTCCGATGGCGCCTCCTATGCGCTGTCGGTGGGGCTGGCCAACGGCGACCTGTTTGGCGACATCCTCGCCTTCTCGCCCGGCTTTTCCCGGCCATTGCGCATCATGGGCAAGCCGCGCGTGTTCATCGCCCATGGCGCGGCCGACGCCGTGCTGCCGGTGCAGCGCGGACAGGAGATCGCGCGCCACCTGTCAGCGGACGGCTACGCGGTCGAATTCCAGCAGTTCGCGGGGCCGCACCTGGTGCCGCCCGAGGTGGCCATGGGCGCCCTCGCGCGGCTCGGCGGCGCTAGGGCATCAGGGTCTTGAAGTCGTTCCCCAGCCGGCCCGCATAGACGGTGGCGTCGTGGTACAGCACCAGCATGTCGTCGCCGGCGCGGTGCTCGAACAGGAAGCTGCGCAACAGCTGCAGGTCGGCCGGGTCGAGCGTGCCCAGGAAGTTGGTGTTAAACAGCAGTACTTCCTTGTAGTAGCGGGCGAACCAGCCCACCGCTGGCGGTCCATAGGAATCGGAGATGATGACCAGGCGCTGGCGCTGGCCGCGCGGATTGGTGACGCGGATCGCTTCGCGCAGCTTCTCCACCACCGGCCGCAGCGGCCCGTCGAAACAGGTGGCGCCGTAGCACAGCTCCAGCCCGGACTTCTGCCAGTCCAGCGTTTCCACATCGCTTTCGAGCTTGAGGCCATGGAACAGGTGCGAGATGTCCGACGGCTGGCGCTCCACCTTGCTCACGTAAGGCGTGGCTTGCTGCGGCGTGGCGCCCCAGAATTGCTGGACGGTCCATGCCGACACCAGCCGCGGCCCGGCGCCGGCCCAGTGGAAATAGGTGCTGGGGAACAGCGGTTCGCGCGCGTTGGCCTCGCGCATGGCCGCCAGCGGGTAGGACAGCTGGCGGCGCACCTCGGGCGCCAGCGGCCCGGCCAGCACCTGCGACATGGGCGTGACGGAGTCGCGGCACTTGCCATACAGCCAGCGCGGCAACTGCTCCATGTTCACCACCGGCGAGGTGGGCACCACCAGCAGCTTGGCATCGAGTCCGCGCGCCCTGGTCTGGGCCACGAAATGGTCGATCTGCTGCGCCAGCATGGGCGCCTGCGTGGCCTGGTAGCCGCACACGGACAGGATGCCGCTGTAGGGCGGCGCCTCGGCCTGGAAGGCGGCCGTGAAGATGCGGCCGTGGCGCCCAGCGATCACCTGGTGGGTGGGGAACTGGCGCCACAGCGCGTAATCGAGCTTGGTATGCAGCGCCACCAGCCGCGCGCGCAGGCCGAAATGGTCGTTGGCCCAGGCGTCGAACGCGCCCGTGTAGTGCAGCGCGGCGGCCGGGCTGTCGGGCGCCGCCGGGAATGGCGCCAGGTGGCGGTTCTCGCCCTCGTCATGCTTCGACGGCAGCACCAACAGCGCCGGCGCGGCCAGCAACGCGACGAGCAGGATCTTGGCCAGGCGCGCCCTGGCGCGCGGTTCACGCAGTGACATCATCAGAAACGGAAATAGATAAAGGGATTGTAGGTACCGGCCGCCAGGCTGGCGCTGCACAGGACGAATGCGCCCAGCACCAGCGCCAGCCGGGCCGGCTGCTGCCAGCGGGGCAGGCGCGCCGGCGCGGCGCCGGTGGCGGCGGCGGCGGCGGTGGCCGGTGCGGCCGGGCGGCGCCACAGCGCCAGCGCGGCGCCGATGGCCAGCGCCGTCCACTGCGGCGCGGCGATCGACAGGTGCCAGTCATGCGGCATGGCGCCACCGTCGCTGGGCACGAACATGATGCGCAGCAGGTGCAGCGCCGTGGGCACGTCGGCGGCGCGGAAAAATACCCAGCCCAGCATCACCACCAGCAGCGTCCAGGCTTGCGCCAGCACGCGCGGCAGGCGCCGCAGGAGCGCGTCCAGGCCGGCGCGCTCCACCATCAGCAGGCCGCCATGCCAGGCGCCCCACACGATGAAGGTCCAGGCCGCGCCATGCCACAGGCCGCACAGCAGGAACACCAGGCCCAGGTTGATGTAGGTGCGCAGCGGGCCGGCCCGGTTGCCGCCCAGCGGGATGTACAGGTAGTCGCGGAACCAGCTCGACAGGCTGATATGCCAGCGGCGCCAGAATTCCGTCAGCGACAGCGCGCTGTAGGGCCGGTCGAAATTGGGCGGGTAGCTGAAACCGATCATGTGGCCGATGCCGATCGCCATGTTGGAATAGCCGGCGAAGTCGTACAGGATCTGGATGCTGTAGCAGGCCACGGCGATCCACGCGCCGGCGCTGCTCAGGTGTTCGGGGCCGGCGCCAAACAGGCTGTCGGCCGGCAGCGCCACGGCATTGGCGATCAACACCTTCTGCGCCAGGCCCATCATGAATTGCTGCAAGCCGCGCCAGATGCGCGCCGCGTCCACCTCGCGGTGCTCGACTTCGCCGGCGATCTGCTGGTAGCGCACGATGGGGCCGGCGATCAGCTGCGGGAACATGGCCTTGTACATGGCGAAGTTCCAGAAACTCTTTTGCGCATCGACCTGGCCCCGGTACACGTCCACCAGGTAGGACACGCCCTGGAACACGAAGAACGAGATCCCCAGCGGCAGGGCGATGCCGGGCGGGTCCAGCGGATGGGGCAGTACCAGATTCAGGATCTCGGTCAGGAAGTTGGCGTACTTGCAGTAAGCCAGCACGGCCAGGTTCAGGCCCACGCCCACCGCCAGCACGGCCATGGCGCGCCGTCCCGCGCGCGCGATGGCCAGGCCGAACACGTAATTGAGCAGGGCCGAGGCCATCAGCAGCGGCACGAAGCGCGGCTCGCCCCAGGCGTAGAACAGCAGGCTGGCCGCCAGCAGCACGCCGTTTTTCCATGGCAGCAGGTAGTACAGGCACAGGAAGGCGGGCAGAAAGTAGAACAGGAACGAGACGGAACTGAACACCATGGCGAAGGACTTTACCTGACAAAAAGAGACGATATTCTAACGGCGCATCAGCGCACGGGGGCCAGCATCGGTTGCAGCTTTTGCCACGCCATGGCCGGCACCAGCTTGCGCATGCAATCCTGATGCCCCAGCGGGCATTCGCGCTGGCGGCATGGTGCGCAGTCGAGCCGCAGCGACAGCGACGCGGCCAGGTCCGAGAACGGCGGCGCGTGGTCGGGATCGGTGGGGCCGTACAGGGCCAGCACCGGCCGGTTCAGGGCCGAGGCGATGTGCAGCAAGCCCGAATCGTTGGCCACCACGGCCGCCGCATGCGCGATCAGGGCCACGGCTTCGGCCAGGCTGGTGGCGCCGGCCAGGTTGACGATGGCGTCGTTGCCGCCGGCCGCCGTGCGCACGGCGTCGCACACTTCGCGGTCCTTGGGCGAGCCGAGCAAGGCGATCCGCGCTTGCGGGTGGGCCGCCAGCACGGCCTCGGCCAGGGCGGCGAAATGTTCGGCCGGCCAGCGCTTGGCGCCGCCGAATTCGGCGCCCGGCGCGAACGCCAGCAGCGGCCGGGCTGGGTCCAGCCCCGCGCGCGCGCAGGCGGCCGCGATCTGTTCGGCGCTGGCACGCAGCGCCGGCCGTGGCAGGGCCGCGCGCCAGCCCGGCCCTTGCACCGTTTGCGGCGCCTCGGCCAGCGCTGCGTAGAACGCCACCATGGGACGGGGCGGCAGCTCGTCGTGGTGCATCACGTTGATCAGGCCATAGCGGCTCTCGCCCTTGTAGCCGACCCGGCGCGCAATGCCGGCCAGCCACGGGATCAGCGCGTACTTGAGCGTGTTGGGCAGCACGTAGGCATCCACGTAGCCGCGCCGGCGCAGCGCGCGCGCGTACTTCCACCGTTCGCGCAGCTGCAGCGCGCCGTGCCGGAATGGGGTTTCCAGCACCTCGTCCACCTCGGCCATCTGGCGCCACACGGGCGACACGGACGGCGGCGCCAGCACGTCGATGGGGCGCTCCGGGTGGGCCGCGCGCAGCCGCTGCAGCAGCGGCTGGGCCATGACGGCGTCGCCGATCCAGTTGGGCGAAATGACGAGGGTGCGCGTCGGCGCGGCTGTGCTCATGCTGCTTCCTTGTTCAAAATGGGGGTGGCCACGCGGCCCCGGCGTGTCGCTGCGCGCATGGCGTCAGGCGCGCGCGGACCGCAGGGCCTGGCCGTACACGGCCAGGGTCTGGCTGGCGCAACGCTGCCAGCTGTAGCGGGCCGCCACGGCGCGTCCGGCCGCCACCAGCGCGGCGGCGCGGTCCGCGTCCCGCACCACGTCCAGGATGGCGCGCGCCATCGCGGCCGTGTCGCGCGGCGGGAAATAGTGGGCGCCGTCGCCGTAGATCTCGGGCAGGCAAGTGGCGTCGCTGGCCACCACGGGCGCGCCGTGCACCATCGCCTCCAGTCCCGGCAGGCCAAAGCCTTCGCTCAGGCTGGGGAACACATAGGCCGCCGTGTGCTCGTACAACCAGCGCAACTGCCCCTCGCTGACATAGCCGGTGAACACCACGCCGTCGCCCAGGCCCCGCGCGCGCGCGTAGGCTTGCAGGCCTTCCATCAGCACGTCGCCGCTGCCGGCGATCGCCAGCCTGAGCGCCGGCAGCGCCGCGCGCGCCAGCGCGTAGGCGTCGATCAGCGCGTGCAGGTTCTTGTGCGGCTGCGGCCGGCCCACGTACATGATGAACGGCGCGCCGGCCAGGCCGGCCACCGGCTCGGGCGCGGCGTCGATGGCGTCGGCCGCCAGGTAGGTGGTGGTGACCTTGTCCAGCCCCATGTGGGCGAACGCCTGCAGGTCGTGCTTGACGTAGTCCGACAGCGTGATCAGGCGCCGCGAGCGGGCCGCCACGCGCCGCACCAGGCCCCGGTAGATGGCTTGCTTGACGCCGAACACCAGCCGGTTCTTGGCCGGGTTGACGAAGCGCGCCGTCGTCAGGTCCATGATGGAGGTGACCACGGCGCCCCGGTACAGCAACGGTTGCTGGGCCATGGGAAAGTGCACGAGGTCCGGCCGTAGCCGGGCAAGCTGGCGCGCCAGCCCCAGTTGCTCGCCGAAGCTGAATTCGCGGTACGGGCAGGCCACGGTGGTAAAGCGCGGATGGCTGGGCCGCCAGCCCACCATATCCTTGGGCTTGAGCAGCACCACGTAGCGGTAAGGCGTGTCCTCGCGCTGCAGGTAGTGCAGCAGCCGTTCCACGTAGCGCCCGGTGGTGGTGCGCAGCTCGCGCGCGTCGATCGCGATCAGCGGCGATGCCGGCGCGCTCACGCGGCGTCCTCCTCGCACCAGGCCAGCAATTCGCGCTCGACCTGGGCCGGTGTGATGGCGGCCATGCAGCTGCAGCTGGCCGGATCGGCGCAGGCGGCGCAGGCCTGGTCCACGCTCAGCGAACGGGCCCGGGCGCCCAGCGCGCCCCAGCGCGTGGCGTCGATCGGCTTCAGGGGCGGGAACAGGCCGAGCGTCGGCCGGCCCAGCGCGGCGGCCATGTGCAGCGGCCCCGTGCCGCTGGCCAGCAAGCCCGTGCTCACGCCGATCAGCGCGCACAGGCCGGCCAGGTCGAACCGTCCGCACAGGTCGCGCACATTGGGCAGCGCCAGCAGCTCGGGCGCCTGCAGCGCCAGCTGCGCCCCTTCGGCCGCGCTGCCCGTCACCCACAGCACGATGTCGGACCGCGCCTGCAGCCGGCGCGCCAGCTCCGTGTAGTGCGACAGCGGCCATTCGCGCCCGTTGCCGTTGGACTTGGGGTGCAGGATGATGCAGTGGGGCGCCTGGGCGCGCAGCGCGTCGCAGTCGGGCTGGCGCGGCGCCGTCAAGCCATACAGCGGCGGCAGTTCGGCCAGCGGCGGGCGCGGGTCCAGGCCGAGTGGGCGCAGCAGCGAAAAATTCAGCTGCGCCTCGTGCAGCGCCGAGCGGGCCCGGCTGAAATGGGCCAGCCGGTTGCAGCTGAACCAGTGATACCAGCGGTGGCTGGTGCCGACCCGGTTGCGCACCCCGGCCCGCTTGGCCGCGCGCGCCAGGCGGCGGTCGGGGAAGGCGAAGATCACCGTGTCGATGCCGGCGCCGGCGAAGAACTGCTGGCGGTCACCCAGCGAGTCGAGCTCGATCACCCGGTCCACGTGGCTGCAGTGGCGCACCAGCGGCGCGGCATAGGCGCGGCACAGGAAGTCGATGCGCACGGTGGGGAAACGCTGCTTGAGGTAACCGGCCAGCGGCAACGTCAGGGCGACGTCGCCAATATTATCAGTGCGGCAAATCAGGATATGGGCTAAGGGCGGACGCATGCAAACCTAAGTAAGAGTGTAGGCCCGTCACGGGCGCGCGGGGACGGCGCGGCCGCCGCCATCGAGGCAGAACGCGGCCAGCATGCACACCATCACACCGTAGAAAACCTTGGGCATCATCAGCCAGAACATCACGTCCGTCAAACCGAAACCGATGAAGCACACCACCAGCGTCACGCCGGCCAGCGCGGCCGCGCGCCGTTCGGCGCTGGCGCCGGCTTCGCGCAGCACGCCCAGGAACAGCCGCAGCGGCGCGCCATACATCAGCAGCAGGAAGCTGAAATCGAGCACGCCGCCGGTGGCCAGCATGTGGATCGCGTCGTTATGGCTGCTGCTGTAGATCAGCGCCGGCGACTGCTGCAGCCGGCCTTGCGCATGCAGCGCGTTCAAGGCCTGGTGGAACGATTCGCGCCCCACGCCCAGCCATGGATGTTCGGTGATCATCATCCACGACGCCTTCCACAGTTCCAGCCGGATCCCGACCGAGGTGGTGGCGTCGCCATGGAGCTGGTACTGCCGCACCTCGCTGACGGCTTGCGCCACGCGGGCGGCGATGCCGGTGGCCGGCACCATCCAGGCCAGCACGCACAGGGCCAGCGCCAGCAGCACGCCGTAGACCAGGCGGCGGCCGTGGACGGCGCTGCCGTATTTGAGCAGCGGCACGATGGCCAGCAGCAGGGCCAGCCAGCCACCCCGCGAGCCCGACAGCACCGACGCCGCCAGGCCGCTCACGCAAGCGAGCACCGGCAGCCACGCCAGCCGCGTCTGGCGCAGCGACGACAGCGCGCACAGCGACAGCATGCCCATGGCCACGGCCAGGTCGCCGAAGGTGATGGCGTGGTGGGTGAAGCCTTCCACCCGGTCCGTGCCCCAGGCCAGCCACTGCGCCACGGCCACCACGCCGGCCGCCACGCTGCCCAGGCACAGGCCCAGCCAGAACCAGCGGATCGGCGGCCGGTAGCCGGCCACGAACAGGAAACAGGTCAGGCTCAACAGCAGGCGGAACGGGCCGTCCAGCGTGTGCAGGCGCTGCTGGTAGATCACCAGCCGGGCCAGCGACAGCAGGAAATAGCCGCCGAAGGCCAGCACCACGGGGCCGAACGCGCGGCCATGTTCGGCCCACAGCGCGGCCAGGCGCGCGCGCCCCATCCAGCCCAGGCCCAGCAACATGAGCAGCTGGCTCAAGCCCATGCCATCGCGCGTGCTCAGTACCAGCGCCGGCAGCATGAACACCAGCAGGCTGGCGTACATGGCGGCGGGGTCGTTCCTGACACGGTCGGCAATCGTTATACTCATGGGTGTAGCGGCAACAGCGGACCCGCTGTTGTTGTAAAAAACAGTATTATAAGGGATCGCCGCCCCGCCGTAGCCCGCTCATCCGCTAGCGGACGCTCCCCCGGCCGGGCCTGGCCAGGTTGGGCCATGCCGCCGTTTGCGGTACTATGCGTACTCTGCTGTGCCGGCGATCCGCCCCGGCGGCGTGCACAACCCTCTTTGATCGTATGTCCCAGCCTTTTACCATTTCCATCGTCGTTTCCACCTACAACCGGCCCGACGCCCTGGCCGCCGTGTTGCAAGCGTGCTTCGCGCAGGACGACCGCCACTATGAAATCATCGTCGCCGACGACGGTTCCACGGCCAGCACGGCCCAGCGCATCGCCGAGCTGCAGCCGTACTCGCCGGTGCCACTGCGCCACGTGTGGCAGGAAGACGTGGGCTTCCGGCTGGCGCGGGTGCGCAACCTCGGCATCCAGGACGCGCGCGGCGAGTACCTGATCTTCCTCGACGGCGACTGCGTGCCGCAGCCCGATTTCATCAGCCAGCACCGCAAGCTGGCCCAGCGCGGCCACATGGTGTCGGGCAGCCGCATCCTGCTGAGCGAACAGTTGACGGCGCGGGTACTGGCCGGCCAGGTGGACGTGAACCGGCTCACGCTGGCCGACAAACTGCGGCTGCGGGCCGGCGGCCACCTTAACAAAATCTTACAATTATTAGCGCGCTGGCCCGACGTGGGCCGCGCCCGCCGCCAGTTCAGCTGGCGCCGCATCAAGGGCTGCAACCTGGCCATGTGGCGCGCCGACCTCGATCGCATCAACGGCTTCGACGAAAGCTTCCGTGGCTGGGGCTACGAGGATTCGGACATCGTGGTCCGCCTGTTCAACGCCGGCGTGATGCGCAAGGATGGCGCCTTCGCCACCGAAGTGCTGCACCTGTGGCACCCCGAGAGCAAGCGTGACCAGGCCAGCAGCAACCGCGAACTGGTGGTGCGCCGCATCGCCGACAAGACCGTGCGCGCCGCCCAGGGACTGCAGGCGTGAGCGACGCCAGCATCAGCATCGTCATGGCCGCCTACAACGCGGCCCCCTTCATCACCGACACCCTGGAACGCATCGTCAGCCAGATGACGGCCGCGCACGAACTGATCGTGGTCGACGACGGCTCGCGCGACGACACGGCCGGGCAGGTGCGCGCCATCCAGGCCCGCCATCCGGCGCTGCGCATCGTGCTGCACCAGCAAGCCAACGCCGGCATCGCGGGCGCGCGCAACGCCGGCCTGGCACTGGCCGGC
The DNA here is from genome assembly GCA_035254005.1 of Burkholderiaceae bacterium. GTDB lineage: Bacteria > Pseudomonadota > Gammaproteobacteria > Burkholderiales > Burkholderiaceae_D > Rugamonas. The sequence goes on from DATFBD010000006.1 coordinate 27,587, forward strand.
GGCCAGTACCTGGCCTTCATCGACAGCGACGACCGGCTGCGTCCCGGCGCGCTGGCCGCGCTCGACGAGGTGATCGCGCGCGAACAGCCCGACGTGATCAGCACCGCCTTCCACTTCTGGCATCCGGACGCGCCGCACAAGGACCGCGACGTGCAGCTCAGCTACCCGGCGGGCCAGCGCCTCGCGGGCCAGGACGCCATCCTGGTGCCGTTCTTCAATGACCGCCACACCTACCTGTGGAACAACATCTGCCGGCGCGCGGTGTACGCGCGGCTGCCGCAGCCGCCCTTCCCCACCGGCCGGCTGTTCGAGGATTTATCGGTGGTGCCGCTGCTGCTGGCGCACTGCCGCAGCATGGTGTATTTGCCGTTGGTGCTGCTGGACTACCGCCAGCACCCGGCCAGTATCACCAAGGCCGTCAGCGCGCGCTGGTGCGAGGACGTGGTGACGGCGCTGGCCGGCGCCCGCGCGCCGCTGGCGCAAGCCGGCATCAGCGCCACCGTGCAGCAGCGCTTCGACGCCACCGTGTGCGACTTCTATGTCAGCACCGTCAAGTGCAGCTACCAGTTGCCGGCGGACCAGGGCAAAACCGTGCGGGCGCGCCTGCGCGAGATCTTCCTGGCCAGCCTGTTCACGCCAGTGGAACAACTGCCAGCCCGGCTGGCCGCGCCCGGCGCCAGCCCGGCCGACCGCCGCAACGCCCGCCAGCTGGGGCAGATCCTGCGCGGCAGCTGGCTATTCCACCTGCGCCAGACAGCCAGCCGCCAGTTCAAGCTGTGGCGCCGCGCGCGCCAGCAAGCTGGGGCGTGACAGCGCCGTAAAACCGGGGTCAGGTCATTCCACCAAGCAAGAAGCTCGCTTCTTGCTTGGTGGAATGACCTGACCCCGGTTTTTGCTTGATGGAATGACCTGACCCCGGTTTTTAGCGGCTCAGCCCTCGCCTTGCGACAGGCTGATCCGTACCAGGTCGGCCACGTTGTCCACCCCCAGCTTGGCCATCAGGCGCGCCTTGTGCACTTCCACCGTGCGTACGCTGATGCCCAGCGCCGGGCCGATGTCGCGGTTGTGCTGCCCCATCACCACCAGCCGCATCACTTCGCGCTCGCGCGGCGTCAGCTCGCGCAGCAGGTCGGCGCCGCGCGCGCGCAATTGCTGGGCGCCGCGCTGGGCATTCTCGCGCGCGTAAGCTTCCTCGATGGCAGCCACCAGCTTGGCGTCGTCGAACGGCTTTTCCAGGAAGTCGATGGCGTTGGCCTTGAACGCGGCGCGCGCCGAGCCCACGTCGCCATGGCCGGTGGCGATGATGACGGGAATGGTGCAGCCGCGCGCATTCAGTTCCTGCTGCAGCGCCAGCCCGTCCATGCCGGACATGCGGATGTCGATCAGCAGGCAGCCGGCCCAGTCCGGCCGCCACGCCTGCAGGAAGGCTTCGCCGCTGGCGAATACGGCGGTGCGGTAGCCGCGCACGCCCAGCAGCAGACCCAGCGCGTCGCGCACGGCCGGGTCGTCGTCGACGATGAAGACAGTCAGATTATGTGGCAAGTTGTTCTCCCGCTGCCGCCATGGGCAGATCGAATCGGAATATGCCGTGCTCGCCAACCTCGGCCCACAGGCTGCCGCCGTGGGCTTCGACGATGGCGCGGCTCAATACCAGGCCCAGCCCCAGGCCACTGGCCTTGGACGAAGCGAACGGCTCAAACAGGCGCGCGGCCAGCGCTTCGGACACCCCCGTGCCGCTATCCTCCACGCTCAGCCGCAGCCGCCCCTCCGGCGCCGGCGCGGCCGTCACGCTGACGCGGCGCGCGCCGGCCGGCTGGGCCAGCACGGCGTCGCTGGCGTTATCGAGCAGGTTGCGCAGCACCAGTTCCACCTGCAGCCGGTCGGCGCGCAAGGTCAGGGCCGGGTCCACGTCCACCGTCAGCACGATGCCATGCTGGCGGAACGGCAGCTGGAACTGGGCCGCGATGCCCTGCACCAGCGCGGCCGCCGACACGGTCTCGAAGCGCATCGCGCCGGTGCGGAAAAAGTCGCGCAGGCGCCGCACCACGTCGGCCGCCCGCCCCGCCTCCACCAGCATGCGGCCGATGGCGTCACGCAGCAAGGCCTCGTTCTCGCCCCGTTCCAGCAAGTGCTCGCAAGCCTTGCCGTAGGCCGACAGCGCCGTCAGCGGCTGGTTCAGTTCATGGGCCAGCGCCGCCGCCATCTCGCCGGCAGCCGCCAGCCGCAGCGACTGGCGCAAGTCGGCCGCCACCTTGCGCAGCTCATCGACCACGATGCCGATGAAAAAGCCCACCAGCGCCAGCATCGCGTCCAGCATCTGCAATTCATAGACGGCCAGGTCGCGCGCGCCATGCCATTTGACCAGCGCGATGATGCCCGTCTGCAGCACGAACACGATCAGCGCCGTGCCATACAGGCCCTGGCGCGAGGCGGCCCAGATCACCGGCAGGAACAGGAAATAGAAGTGCTTGAACTCGGAACTGGCGATGGAGCCGAACACGGCGTACAGCACCACCATGGCCAGCGCCAGGTAGGCCAGCGTCTCGCCGCGCGCCAGGATGCGCCGCAGCCGGGCCCGCCCCTGGGCGCTGGCCAGCATCCAGATCAGCGGCATCGATACCAGGATGCCGACCGTGTCGCCGATACCAAAGCGCATCAGCGCCAGCGGCCACTGGGCCGGCGGCACCAGCCCGGCGGCCGACAGCAGCGAGATATAGCCGATGCCGTTGAACAGCGTGCCGGCCGCCACCACCAGCACCCAGTGGAACAGGCGGCCGCGGTTGTCGAACATGTCGGCGCTGGAAAAATCGCGCCGCAGGATGGCGCCCATCAGGCCATAGGCGGCCGTCAGCCACAGCGCGCCGGCCAGCGTGACGAGCGGCCCGGCCGGCATGCCGCGCACCAGCAGCTCGCCCCCGAGCAGGGCCAGGAACAGCGGCAGCGCCGCGCGCCAGCCATAGCGCAGCCAGAACACCAGCCCCAGGGCCGGATCGGGATTCCAGGGCGTAATGTTCAGGCCGTACAGCGGATACAGATAAGTCGCCCAGTCGAACAGCAGGTAGAGCGCGATGAACGCCGGATAGTGCAGGTAACGGAGCAGAAAATGGCGCATGGAGAGGGCTTGTAACGTCATGTAGCATTATGCATGGCAATTTATTAAAACACACTAGGGCAAGCCACTACGGGTTTCCCTTACGCCGACCACGAAATCGCCTTCTGTAGCCAGTGCGGCCGCGCGCTTCCCGGCCCGCCGCGCTTAAGGGAAAACCGTAAGAGCTTTTGCCAATTTACAATATGTTACACGGGGCCTACCATATCCGATTCCGTATTCCGTCCCGCCCTTTCCCATGACGACGCAGGCATCCGCCCCGGTGGCGCAGTTAATCACTCTCCGCACGGGGCTGGCCGCCCGCGACGGCGCCCTGTCCTGGCTGCGCGACACGCTCAAGCTGTCGTTGCGGGCCTCGCTGAACCGGCAAACGACGGTGGGCTGGCTGGAATTGCTCAACTCGCATCCGCTGTACCGCGAGCTGGTGCAGATCTACCCGATGATGGTGTACAAGATCTACCGTCCCTACCTCAGCAACGCGCTCAACTGCGCCCGCCGCCTGCAGGTGATCGAAGACCATTACCGCTTCGTGCTGCGCCACGGCCTGGGCCCGCTCACGGTGCGGCTGGCGCGTGCGCCCATGATCCTGGGCCAGGTGGAAGGCAAATCGGGCCGCGCCTACCAGCTGGAAATGCATGCCGTGGCGCCGCTGGAGCGCGAGGGCGAACTGATGCTGCGCCTGTTGCAGGACGGCGAACGGGTGTTCTCCACCTCGTTCGTCTTCTTCCAGGGCGAGCGCGGCATGGCGCTGGGCGTGGGCTGCATGCAAGGACCGCAGGATGACGAAGGCCAGCAGCGCATCAAGGAAGCGACGCGCGACCTGCACGGCCTGCGCCCCAAGAACCTGATCGTCTATTTGCTGCGCCAGCTGGGCCACGCCTACGGCTGCGACCATCTGCGGCTGGTGGGCAACGCCAACCGCACCGCCCGCACGGCGCTGCGCAAAGGCAAGGTACACGCCGACTACGACGCCCTGTGGCAGGAGCTGGACGCCCAGTTGCGTCCCGATGGCGACTACCAGCTGGCCTGCGCGCCGCTGACGGCGCCCGACATGGCCGCCATTCCCTCGAAAAAGCGGTCCGAGTACCGCAAGCGGCATGACACGCTGGAAGCGCTGGCCGCCATCCTGCAGGCCGGCCTGCAGGCGCCGCGGCTGGCGCCGGTGGCCGGTCCGCTGCACGACTTCAGCACGGCTGGCGCGGACACCGCGCACGAGCGGGCGCAAGAGGCAGCGCACCACCTGGCGCACGATTTGACGCACGATTTGACACACGACATCGCCCACGGCGACGACGGCTACCGTTCGGCGCTGGCCTGAGCGGCGCCCGGCCTGTCACGGCCTGACAGGAACGTCCACGCGCACTAATTTCCTGTAACATAGGTGCAGGCGGCGGCCCCGGTGGCCCGTTCGCCGCCCTGCCCATCAAGGAGAAGCGACATGCGCGTGGACATTTATCGCAGAGCTGAACACAACGGCGATTTTTCCTACCTGGCCGTACCCGAAGACAAAGCCATCCCCCAGGAAGCCATCAGCACCGACTGGCAACCGGCCGCCCAGCGGGTGGAAGTGGACGAGGATGGCGCCGACACCTTGCCCCAATACCACATCGCCCATCCGCTGGCGCAGATCCGCGACAAGGGCTATGCCATCACCGGGCTGAACGGCAAAGGCTGAAAAAAACCGGGGTCAGGTCATTCCACTAGGCAAGATGCACGCAACTTGCCTAGTGGAATGACCTGACCCCGGTTTTGTGTTTAGTACTCGACGGCCACCTCGCGCGCGCCCAGCACCTGCTGCAACGCCAGTTGCAGCTCGTCTGACGGCGCCACGCGCCACTCGTCGCCGAACTGCAGCACGCACGACACGCCCTGCGGCGTGATGCGCGCCGCGATCGGCAAGCCCTGCTCGTGGCGGTGCGGCGCCAGCACGTCGGCGATCTTGCGGCTGTCGAGCGTGGCCGGCAGCGACAGGCCCAGCTGGCGGCCATACTGCACCCGCGCCGTGACGATGTCGAACACCTTCTCGGCCGAGATCCGCAAGCCGCCCGAGAAGCGGTCTTCCGACACCTTGCCCACCACGGCCAGGAATTCGTCCTCCTTGAACATCTTCTTGTTCTCTTCGAACACCTCGGAATACACGGTCACTTCCAGCACGGCGCTCTTGTCGTCCAGCGTGACGATCAGGATCTTGCCCCGTTGCGTCATCTGCGGACGGATGCCCGTGATCACGCCGCACAGCATGCGCGGCTCGCGCGACGGTTCCAGTTCCGACAGCTTGGTGCGCGCGAAGCGGCGCGCCTCGGGCGCGAACGAGTCGAACATGTGGCCCGACAGGTAGAAGCCCAGCGCCGTCTTTTCCTCGGCCAGCTTCTGGCGGTCCGTGAACGGCGCGCACTTGACGTATTCGGGCGGCGCCACCAGGTCGCTGTCGTCGCCGCCGAACAGGCTGACCTGGTTGGCGGAACGGGCTTCCTGCTCGGCGCACTCCATGGCGAAGCCGACCGAGGCCAGCAGGATCGCCCGGTCCACGCCCAGGCAGTCGAAGGCGCCCGCGCGGATCAGCGATTCGATGGTGCGGCGGTTGATCTGCTTCTTGTCGACCCGCTTGCAGAAATCGAACAGGCTGGTGAACGGGCCGCCCACCTCGCGCGCGGCGATGATGGCTTCGATCGCGTTCTGGCCCGCGCCCTTGACGGCGCCCAGGCCGTAGCGGATCTGCGTCACTTTCTTGCCCGTCACCGAAGGCGGCGGACCGTCTGGCGTGAAGCGGAACTGCGACAGGTTGATGTCCGGCGGCAGGATGGTCAGGCCGCAGATGTCGATCGCGTCCTCCACCAGGATCTTGACCTTTTCCGTGTCCTCCATCGCCAGCGACATGTTGGCCGCCATGAACGCGGCCGGATGGTGCGCCTTCAGGTAAGCCGTGTGGTACGACAGCAGCGCGTAGGCGGCCGCGTGCGACTTGTTGAAGCCGTAGCCGGCGAACTTCTCCATCAAGTCGAAGATCTCGTCGGCCTTCTCGGTCGACAGGCCGTCCTTGGCGGCGCCGGCGCGGAAGATGGCGCGGTGCTCGGCCATCTCCTCGGCCTTCTTTTTACCCATCGCGCGGCGCAGCATGTCGGCGCCGCCCAGCGAGTAGCCGCCGACGATCTGCGCCATCTGCATCACCTGCTCCTGGTACACCATGATGCCGTAGGTTTCGGACAGAATCGATTCGGTGCGCGGATCGGGATAATCGAACTTCTCGCCATGCTTGCGCTTGCAGAAGTCGGGAATCAGGTCCATCGGGCCGGGACGGTACAGCGCCACCAGCGCGATGATGTCCTCGAAGCGGTCGGGCCGCGCATCCTTCAGCATGCCCTGCATGCCGCGCGATTCAAGCTGGAACACGGCCACGGTCTTGGCCTTGGTCAGCAGTTCATACGATGGGCGGTCGTTCAGCGGCAGCTTGGCCAGGTCGAAGTCGGCGTCGGCCGGATCGAGCTGCTTGAT
>DATFBD010000007.1:0-22895 GCA_035254005.1 Burkholderiaceae bacterium
GGCTGGCCGGCACTGGCCTCAAGTGGAGGGCGCGACGGGGGGAGCTGGGCGGACGTATAGCCGTCGGCAGGGCAGGATGGGGAGGTATTCATGGGTCGTCTCTTGAGATTAAAATCTTCTGCTCACCCCGGGCATGATCCCAAGGTCAGTGACGACTATATCGCTCCAACCTTTCAATCCGCTGTCGGCGGCGGCGGGAAAAAGCCCTGCATCCTATACAGCAGGACGCGTCAGCGGCGGGCATGCGGCCAGCGCCTTCAGCTTTTTGAAGCCGGCATGGGGGGCGTCGCCCCGGTTAGCCCATCAGCGACTACCCGAACCCCGCCTTGCCAAAACGCAGCAAAAGGCAGTACATTGGCGTCACAATATTAACGAAACGCCACCATGTCACGCCTGAAGGTCAGTCCTATCGCAAAAGGAGCCGCGTCGTGACGCTGCGCTCCCGTTTGAATTCAGCTTCCTCTAACACACACACCGGCCATGCTGCTGCCAACGCACACTTTATTGGCCGCAGCCCTTTGCCTTTCGCCCGTAAGGCCACCGTATGAACCCCATCGAACAACAATTTTTCAACGACCTCGAAAAGAAACTATGGACCGCCGCCGACAAGCTGCGCTCGGCCCTGGATGCGTCGGAGTACAAGCACGTGGTGCTTGGCCTGATCTTCTTGAAATACATCTCCGACGCGTTTGAAGAACGGCAGAAGGAACTGCGCGAACAATTCCAGAACCCCGAAGCCGACTACTACATGGACCCCGATGAATTTGGGGGGGCAGGCACGCCAGAGTACGCGCACAACTTCGCCGCCGAACTGGAGATGCGCGACTACTACGCTGAGAAAAACGTATTCTGGGTACCGTTTGAGGCGCGCTGGCAAACCTTGCGCGATCTGGCCCAACTGCCGCCTGGCAGCGAGCTGCCCTGGCATGTGCCCAAGCGCGACAGCGATGGCCGCTACGTGCGCAACGAGGCGGGCGAACTGGAGACGGTGCCGGACAAGATGCGCACCGTCGGCTGGCTGATCGACAACGCCATGGAGGCTGTCGAGCGCGAGAACGGCAAGCTCAAGAACGTGCTCAACAAGGACTTCGCACGCACCCAGATCGACAGCACCAAACTGGCCGACCTGATCGCCCACTTCTCCGACACCAACTTCAGCCAGCCCACCTACAACGGACAGGCGCTGGACCTGAAGAGCAAAGACATCCTCGGTCACGTCTACGAATACTTCCTCGGCCAGTTCGCCCTGGCAGAGGGCAAGAAGGGCGGCCAGTACTACACGCCCAAGAGCATCGTCACGCTGATCGTGGAGATGCTGCAACCGTTCAAGGGCCGCGTGTACGACCCGGCCATGGGCTCGGGCGGCTTCTTCGTGCAGAGCGAAGAATTCGTTGCCGAGCACGGCGGCAAGGTGGCAAATGGCAAGACGGGCCAGATCAGCGTCTACGGCCAGGAAAGCAACCCCACCACCTGGAAGCTGGCAGCCATGAACATGGCCATCCGTGGCCTGGACTTCAACTTTGGCGGCCAGCCTGGCGACACCCTGCAGAACGACCTGCACCCGGACCTGCGCGCCGACTATTTGATGGCCAACCCGCCCTTCAACATGAAGGAATGGTGGAACGCCAAGCTGGAGAATGACCGTCGCTGGCTGGTGGGCACGCCTCCGCAAGGCAATGCCAACTTCGCCTGGCTTCAACACATGCTTTACCACCTGGCCCCCACCGGCAGCATGGCGCTGCTGCTGGCCAATGGCTCAATGAGCAGCAATACCAATAACGAAGGCGAAATCCGCAAGCAGTTGGTGGAGCGCGACTACGTGGAATGCATGGTCGCATTGCCTGGCCAGTTGTTCACCAATACGCAGATTCCAGCCTGTATCTGGTTCCTCACCAAAGACAAGGCCAACGGCTTCAACCTCGATAAGAAGAAGCGCGACCGGCGTGGGCAGTTCCTGTTCATCGACGCCCGCCAACTCGGCTACATGAAAGACCGCGTGCTGCGCGACTTCGCGCTGGACGATATCAAAAAGATCGCCGACACGTTCCACGCTTGGCAGCATGGCGAAGGCTACGAAAACGTGCCGGGCTTCTGCCGCTCGGCGACGCTGGAAGACATCCGCAAGCACGAACATGTGCTAACGCCGGGGCGCTATGTCGGTGCCGAAGAGCAGGAAGAAGACGGCGAAGCTTTTGCCGACAAGATGGCACGGCTGACCACACAATTGGCGGAGCAGTTCGCGAAGAGCGCCAGGTTGGAGGATGAGATTAAGAAAAATTTGGCAGGGCTGGGTTATGGCTTTTGAACATCCTGTGGTGCGCCTTGGTGACTTCGCGGATACATGTCTCGGGAAGATGCTCGACGCACAGAAGAACCGCGGAATTTTGCAGCCCTATCTTGGAAACAGCAATGTGCGATGGGGTGTCTTCGATCTTCAGGATCTCGCCACGATGCGATTTGAGAATCATGAGGAAGAACGTTACGGCATTCAAGATGGCGACTTAATAGTGTGCGAAGGTGGTGAGCCAGGACGTTGTGCAATTTGGCAAGCCGTCGTTCCTAACATGAAGATCCAAAAAGCATTGCACCGTATCAGGGTGAAGGACGGCTTAGACAACTACTTTCTGTACTACTGGTTTTTGCATGCAGGACAAACGGGAGCGCTTGAGCCGTTCTTTACTGGCTCGACGATTAAGCACCTGACAGGCAAGGCACTTACAGAGCTTAGGATTCCCCTGCCGCCAGTTGAAGTGCAGCATGGAATGGCGACCGTTTTAAAGTCGTTAGATGAAAAAATCGGCCTCAATCGCCTCATCAAAAAAAACCTCGAAGCCATGGCGCAAGCTATCTTCAAGTCTTGGTTTGTCGATTTCGACCCGGTCAAAGTCAAAATCGCTGCGATTCGGGAGGGGCGCGACCCGCTGCGCGCTGCGATGAGCGCCATCAGCGGCAAGCTTGAGGCCGAACTCGAATTACTGCCGCACGAGCAATATCAACAACTCGCCGCCACTGCGGCCCTATTCCCGGATGAGATGGAAGGGTCAAAATTGGGCATGATACCGAAGGGATGGGAAACCTCCACTATAGGAGAAGAATGTGCCTACCTGAATCGCGGTATTTCACCAAAGTACTTAGAAGAAGGTGGCGTCTTGGTGCTCAATCAGAAGTGCGTTCGTGACTTCAGCCTCGATTCATCTAAAGGCCGTCGACATGACTCTGCGCAGCGTGCGGTGAGTGGGCGGTTGCTCCAAGTTGGCGATGTGCTGGTGAATTCAACAGGCGTGGGTACCCTCGGACGGGTTGCACAAGTTCTCCGGCTTGACGAGCCAACGATTGTGGACTCACACGTAACGGTGGTACGAACGGGATCACGTTTGAATAGCGCATTCTTAGGACAATGGTTTGTACTTAAACAGCCCGAAATCGAAGCCCTCGGCGAGGGATCGACAGGCCAAACCGAATTGTCGCGAGGAAAGCTAGCGATCATGCCTGTGCTGGTTCCCGATGAAGCAGCCCTTGCTGCGTTTGGTGCGAAGATTGCACCAATGAAATCACTCATTTCATCTAAGGATCACGAATCGCTGATGCTTGCAAAAACACGTGATGTAATTCTGCCAAAATTAATTTCAGGTGAGTTGAGTCCTCTTGTCGCCTCGCAGGTTATTGAAGAATGAGTGAAAAAGTGCGCGACGAGCCAGGTACGCAGGAAGACTTCGAAAAAATTCCTCTCTGGAACAAGGATGGAACCGCGAAGCGATTCGAAGTGATGACCGACAAATTCAGCGGTCGTATCCCGGTCACAAGATTGGAGTCTTGGCGTGAATTTACAGAGTTACTGGAGTGCAGCTTCTTCAATCGACCTGAAACTAAATTCGTATTTCGTGGGCACCGGCGTGCGGACTGGGCACTGATGCCCACCCTCGCACGAATCCCGGTGAATAACATCATCACCCCCGATCTGGCGAATATGCAGTTGGAACGCTTCAAACTCGCCGTCCGTGGGCGGCTTAGAGACTCCGCATTGGTCGACCCCGGACAAGAGGATGAACTTTGGTCCGTTGGACAACATCATGGACTGATGACCCCCTTATTAGACTGGACCTATTCACCCTATGTAGCCCTGTTCTTTGCATTCCAGAAGGTAGATAGTGAAGACGAGAAAGACAATGACTATCGCGCGATATACGTGGTCAACAAAACTTTTCTTAAGGAGTACGAGGACGAAACCACTATCCGAGTTGTTGAACCGCGAAAAGATGACCATGGCCGACTGGTGAATCAAGCCGGGTTGTTCACGTTCTCACCTTATGACTCGACGATTGAAAGTCGATTAGTCGATTTTTTGTCTGGGGATGACTCTCCCGATGAGCGATTAAAAAAGGCTGTCTTAGAGACAGAAAAAATCGCTCCCGCGCCTTCAGAAGACGAAGCAGAGATCCTCGCTGGTTATATCTGCAAAATTTACATCAAGAACAACGACCGTGACGCTTGCGTGAGCCACCTTAGGCGCATGAACGTGCACCACGCAAGTCTGTTCCCCGATCTCATTGGAGCGTCTGACTACTGCAATATCCTCACGGCAGAAGAGGAGCAGGTAGCAGAGATTGCGCGGCAGGCAGCCAAAGCGGCGGCGAAAGTCCCAGTACCCGCCACCGAACCGTTGCAGCCAACAGGAGCAATATCTGCAACCGCAATTGGTTTTCCGCAAACTGTCGAAGACCTATTGCGCGAACCTGCGGAGGCCCAGCAAGTGGAGCCGGGCCGCATTCCACTTATTGCACTGGAATTGATTAAGGCGATCGCTGACAACAAAGCCGTGGATTGGGAAAAACGCGATGCGATGCAGGCGCGACTGCGCAATGCGGCGCGCGTGGTGCTGCGGAAGTATGGATATCCTCAGGCGCAACGAGCGCGGATGGCTGAGCAAATCCTGGCCTTGGCCAAACAGGCTGAAGACGGGGATGCCGCCGCGTGAAACCACTCAAGCCCTGGCGCTCATTCGCCGACCAATTGCAGCAACTCCAAGACCGCGGCCTGCAGGTAGACAACCCCATTGCGGCGCTCGACTACCTGGAACGCCTGGGCTACTACCGCCTGAGCGGCTACTGGTATCCCTTGCGGGCGATAGATCCGGCCGCATCCATGGCGCAGAACAAGGCCGTGCGGCTGGACAGCTTTACGCCGGGGAGCCGGTTCGAGGACGTGGTGCGCCTGTACGTGTTCGACAAAAAGCTTCGACTACTGGCACTCGACGCGTTGGAGCGCATCGAAATGGCGGTGCGGGTGGACGTGGCGCATTTACTGGGTCAGCGCGACCCGCGCGCCCACGAAAATCCGGCATGCCTGCATGGCAACTTCACCAAGAAGGTGATCGCCAAGGGGCCGGACGCGGGAAAAACGCAGCATCAAGTCTGGCTGGCCAAATACCAGTCCATGCTGCACCGGGCTCGCAAGGAGCCGTTTGTCGCGCACCATCAGCAGCAGTATGGCGCCTTGCCGATTTGGGCGGCCATCGAGGTGTGGGACTTTGGTTTGCTGTCCAAGCTCTTCGCCGGCATGCAACACGCCGACCAGCAGACGATCGCCGCCCTGTACGGCGCGCCCTCTGGCCAGGCATTCGCGCAATGGCTGCGCAGCTTGAACTTCATCCGCAACGTGTCGGCGCACCACAGCCGCTTGTGGAACATCAACGTGCTGGAGTTCTCGGCGGTGCCCGCTGCCTGGCCCAGCCAGTTGAACAGCGCGCGCCCATTCTTCTACTTCTGCCTGATGCAGCAATTGCTGCGCGTGATTTGCCCGAATTCGAGCTGGGGCCAGCGCTTCAAGACGTTGCTGACCAATGATTTCCCGGCGGTCGCCAATCAGCAAATCTCGTTATTGGAGCTGGGCGCATTTCCGGGCTGGGAGGGATGGACGCTATGGCCGTAGCCTTGATCGCGCATGTGAACGTACAAATGAAAACCGACGCGTACACAGAGTGCAGAGGCGTCGGCCGTATTGCCTGCAATGATAGGTCAGTCGGCCACCCCGGTCAAGCCATGGGTGGCGACGCTCAACTGGGAGCACAACGGAGCAACTATGCTGAATGAACAACAACTCGAAGAACTCTGTCTGGGCTGGTTCCAGGAGGCCGGCTGGCGTTTTGCACTTGGCCCGGACATTGCACCGGACAGCAGCGCCCCCGAGCGCACCGACTACCGGCAGGTGGTGCTGCGCGAGCGCCTCATGACCTCGCTGGCCAGGATCAACCCGCACATGCCGCCTGCAGCCCTGGAGCAGGCAGTGCATGCGCTGCTGTCGGTGAGCGAGCCGCAATTGGTGGTGCGCAACCGCAGCGTGCACCGCCTGCTGTTGAACGGGGTGATGGCGGAGTTTTCGCAGGGCGATGAGAAGAAGACCGATCTGGTGCACTTCATCGACTTTGCGCAGCCCAGCAATAACGATTTCCTGGTGGTGAACCAGTTCACCATCACAGGCACCAAGCAGCCTCGCCGGCCCGATGTGATCGCATTCGTGAATGGCCTGCCGCTGGCCGTGGTGGAGCTGAAAAACCCCGCCAATGAGCAGACCGACGTGTGGGATGCCTTCAACCAGTTGCAGACCTACAAGGATGAGATCAGCGACCTATTCAATAGCAACGCTGCCCTGGTGGTGAGCGATGGCTGGACGGCGCGGGTGGGATCACTCACCGCGAACGCGGAGCGCATGCTGCCTTGGCGCACCATTGCCAACGAAGATGACCGGCCGCGCCTGCAGATGGAATTGGAAACGGTAGTGCGCGGCTTCTTCAGGCCTGATCTGTTTCTGGACTACGTGCGGCACTTCGTGCTGTTTGAGCAGGATGGCGACGCCATCATCAAGAAGATCGCTGGCTATCATCAATTCCATGCGGTACGTGAGGCAGTGCGCGCCACAGTGATTGCCGCCCAGGAGGCCGACAAAAGCGTACTGGAGGTGCATGAAGAGCGCGCCACCTATGGCAAGGAGGTCAAGCCGGGTTCACGCAAGGCGGGTGTGGTCTGGCACACGCAAGGTTCAGGCAAGAGCATCACCATGGCCTGCTACGCGGGCAAGCTGCTGCAACAACCCGAGATGAAGAACCCGACGCTGGTGGTGGTGACCGACCGCAACGATCTGGATGGCCAGTTGTTCGCGACCTTCAGCGCTGCCAGCGACTTGCTCAAGACCACCCCGGTGCAGGCCGGCGACCGTGACGAACTCCGCGCGATGCTGGCTTCTCGCGAGGCGGGCGGCATCATCTTCACCACGGTGCAGAAATTCGCGCTGCTGGAGGGTGAAGAGGCGCACCCAGTGCTCTCCGGCCGCACCAATATCGTGGTGATCTCGGACGAAGCGCACCGCAGCCAGTACGGCACCAAAGGGCGGCTCGACACCAAAACCGGCAAGTACGTGTTCGGCTATGCCAAGCACCTGCGCGATGCGCTGAAGAACGCCACCTTCATCGGCTTCACCGGGACGCCCATCGCCTTGGAAGACAAAGACACCCGCGCAGTATTTGGGGATTACGTCAGCATTTACGACATCCAGGATGCGGTGGACGATGGCGCCACGGTCCCCATCTTCTACGAGAGCCGCCTGGCCAAGCTGGATGTGAACCAGGCCGAGATCGATGCGCTCAACGAGAAAGTCGATGAAGTCGTCGAGGACGAAGAGGACATCGCCAGCCGCGAGAAGACCAAGAGCGATTGGGCCGCCCTGGAAAAGTTGGTGGGCTCCGAACCTCGGCTACAGCAGGTGGCACGGGACCTGATACAACACTTCGAGGCGCGCATCTCGGTGGCGGACGGCAAGGCCATGATCGTATGCATGAGCCGCGACATTTGCGCGCAGCTCTACAACGCCATCTGTATCGGCGACGAACACAACCCACCACTGCGGCCCGAGTGGCACAGCGCAGATCCGGAACAAGGCGCGATCAAAATTGTGATGACGGGTTCTGCGGCCGACAAGGCACTGTTGCAGCCGCACCTGTACAGCAAGCTTGTGAAAAAGCGGCTGGAAGCACGCTTCAAGGATGTGAAAGACCCGCTGAAGCTGGTGATCGTGCGCGACATGTGGCTGACGGGGTTCGACGCCCCGTGCTGCCACACCATGTACATCGACAAGCCCATGAAGGGCCACAACCTGATGCAGGCCATCGCCCGCGTCAACCGCGTGTTCAAGAACAAGCCGGGTGGTCTGGTCGTCGATTACATCGGCATTGCCAATGAGCTCAAGGCTGCGCTCAAGACCTACACCGACGCCAAGGGCAAAGGTGATCCCACCCATAACGCAGCCGAAGCTTTTGCCGTGCTGTTGGAGAAGATGGACGTGGTGCGCGGCATGATGCACGGCTTCGATTACAGTGCATTCGAGACCCAAGCCATCCAGTTGCTGGTGCCTGCGGCCAACCACATCCTGGGGCTGAAGGACGGTAAGACGCGCTTCCTCGACACCATGGTGGCCGTGGCCAAGGCGTTCTCACTGTGCGGCACCCTGGATGAGGCGGGACCGCTGCGCAAGGAGATCGCTTTCTTCTCGGCCATCAAGGCGGCCATCGCCAAGTTCACGACCGTGGACAAGAAGCGCAGCGACGCCGAGAAGAACAGCGCACTCAAGCAGATTCTGGACAACGCTATCTTCTCGGATGGCGTGGCGGATGTGTTCGCGCTGGCGGGGCTGGACAAGCCGAACATTGGGTTGCTGTCGGACGAATTCCTTGAAGACGTGCGCCAGATGGAAAGCCGCAACCTGGCGGTGGAACTGCTGGAGAAGCTGTTGCGCGACGAGATCAAGGCCCGGGCCAGCAATAACGTGGTGCAAGAAAAAAAGTACGGCGACCGCCTGCTGGAGACCCTACGCAAGTATCACAACCGCGCGATCGAAACCGCCCAGGTCATCGAAGAGCTGATCCAGATGGCCAAGGAGTTCCAGGCCACGCTGGAGCGGGAAGCTGCGCTGGGCCTCGGTCACGATGAAATCGCTTTCTATGACGCGCTCGCCAACAACGAAAGCGCGGTGCGCGAACTCGGCGACGAGGTGCTCAAGAAGATCGCCATCGAGATCACCGAGAAGCTGCGCGCCAGTACCACCGTGGATTGGCAGGTGCGCGAGAGCGTGCGCGCCAAGCTGCGCATTCTGGTGCGGCGATGTCTCCAGAAATGGAAGTATCCGCCCGACCAGCAACCCAACGCTGTGGAACTGGTGCTGAAGCAGGCGGAAGAGCTGTCAAACAGCTGGACGCTGTAAATGGCGCTAATACTTCACGGCAAGGATAACGTACGCGCACGCGTACACTTGCGCGCAGCAATCACAAGTTGTTGCGTGCCCCGACCATACGGGGCACTACGGCGATTTGCAACTGCGCTGCATGCAGCTGTTGAAATCGCCTGAAATTGCTTTCCTGGATCACACGTTGAACAGGAAGTTCAGCACATCGCCATCCTTGACCACGTATTCCTTGCCTTCGGCGCGCATCTTGCCCGCTTCCTTGGCGCCGGCCTCGCCCTTGTAGGCGATGAAGTCATCGTAGGAGATGGTCTGGGCGCGAATGAAGCCGCGCTCGAAGTCGGTGTGGATCACGCCGGCCGCCTGGGGCGCCGTGTCGCCCGTGTGGATGGTCCAGGCGCGCACTTCCTTCACGCCTGCCGTGAAGTAGGTTTGCAGGCCCAGCAGCTTGTAGGCGGCGCGGATCAGGCGGTCCAGGCCCGGTTCTTCCATGCCCATGTCGGCCAGGAAGGCGGCCTTGTCGGCGTCTTCCAGGTCGGCGATTTCCGATTCGATGGCGGCGCAGATGGCCACGATGGGCGCGTTCTGCGCAGCGGCGAACTTGGTCAGCTGGTCCAGCAGCGGGTTGTTGGTAAAGCCGGTATCGGACACGTTGGCCACGTACATGGCCGGCTTGGCCGTGATCAGGCACAGCGGCTTGATCAGCGCCATCTCGTCGGCGTCCAGGCCCATGGTGCGCACCGGCTTGCCTTCGTTCAGGTGCGGCATCAGGCGCTCGCACAGGGCCACCAGCTTGGCCGCGTCCTTGTCGCCGGAGCGGGCTTTCTTGTTTTCGCGGTGGATGGCTTTTTCCACCGTGCCCATGTCGGCCAGGGCCAGCTCGGTCTGGATCACTTCGATATCGTCCAGCGGGCTGATCTTGCCGGCCACGTGGATCACGTTGTCATCCTCGAAGCAACGCACGACGTTAACGATGGCATCGGTTTCGCGGATGTGGGACAGGAACTGGTTGCCCAGGCCCTCGCCCTTGGAGGCGCCCGCCACCAGGCCGGCGATGTCGACGAATTCGACGATGGCGTTGACCATGCGCTCGGGCTTGACGATCTCGGCCAGCGCGGCCATGCGCGGATCAGGCACTTCCACCACGCCCACGTTGGGTTCGATGGTGCAGAACGGATAATTTTCGGCCGGGATGCCGGCCTTGGTCAGGGCGTTGAACAGGGTGGACTTGCCGACGTTGGGCAGGCCGACGATGCCGCATTGGAGACTCATGAAAAACCTTTAATAATCAATCATGCCGGCGAGCGGCACTGAAAAACGGCCGGCGAAGCGGCGTTTGCTGGAAATTGTGCTGTTTTGCAGCGTTCAAGGGTCAATTGTAACTCTCTCGTCACCGCTATTCAAAAAATACCCGACAATGGGCGCTAAAATGAAAGTTTTATTCACCGAACAGGAAATCGCATGATCTTGCGTAATGCCGGACGGGAACAATTCCGCCACTTCATGACTATCCCCACGCGGTGGATAGATAACGACCAATATGGCCACGTCAACAACGTCGTGTACTACAGCTATTTCGACACGGCCGTGAACCAGTTCCTGATCGAACAGGGCGTGCTCGACATCCACAACGACCAACTGGTCGGTTATGTGGTCGACAGCGCCTGTGCCTACTTCAGCCAGCTCTCCTTCCCCGACCTGCTGCACGTGGGCCTGCGCGTGAGCAAACTCGGTAATTCGAGTGTGCGTTACGAAATCGGCATCTACCGCAACGATGAGCCGGTACCGGCCGCCGCCGGCCACTTCGTGCATGTGTACGTGGACCGCGCCACCAACAAGCCCGTCACCATTCCCGACAACGTGCGGGCCGTGCTGGCCAAGCTGTAAAGGAACGATCTGGGGTATCCTGTCGCCACCGAAAAACAGGAGACTCCCAATGCCGCTTACCCCTACCCGCGCCAAGCTGGCTACCACCGCCCTGCTCGCCAGCCTGATCGGCTGCGCGCTATGCAGCGTACCCGTCCTGGCCGCCGCGCCCGCCTCGGCCGTGGCCCAGTCGCCGGCGCAACAGCAGCTCAACCAGCTGGCCGACACGTTCTACCAGGCCCGCGCCCGCTTCAATCCGCTGCTGTACGCCACCGCCAACGGCGACAGCCGCTACGACGACCGGATCGGCACGAACATCGTGCCCAAGGCGCGCGCCAGGCAGTTCGCGCTGTACCAGCGCATGCAGCGGCAACTGCGCGCCATCCCGCGCGCCACGCTGGCCGACAAGGATCAGCTGAACTACGACCTGCTGGCCTACGAACTGCAATGCGCGCTGGACCTGGCGCCCTTCCCCGAACACCTGCTGCCGCTGGACCAGATGGACAACGTCCCCAGCACGCTGGCCAACTACGCGGGCGGCACCGGTTCGCAGCCGCTGTCCACGCCCAGGCAATACGACGCTTACCTGAGCCGCCTGACCCAGCTGCCGGCGTGGATAGACCAGGCCATCGCCAACATGCGCGAGGGCATGCGCAAGGGCGTCGTGCAACCGAAAGCGATCACGCTGGCCATGCTGCCGCAGTTCCAGCAGCTGCGCAGCGCCACGCCGGAAACGAACATCTTCTACACGCCGATCAAGAATCTGCCAGCCGATTTCTCCGCCGCCGACAAGCAGCGCCTGACCACGGCGTACCGCCAGCTGATCGCGACCAAGCTGGAACCAGCGCTCGAACGCCTGAGCACCTTCCTCGAAAAGGACTACCTGCCCGCCAGCCGCGCCAGCACTGGCTGGAGCGCCCTGCCGAACGGCGCGGCCTGGTACCTGGCCCGCATCAAGGACGCCACCAACCTGCCATTGACGCCAGACGCGATCCACGCGCTGGGCCTGAAGGAAGTGGCACGCATCCAGCAGCAACTGGTCGAACTGGGTCCCAAGCTCGGTTACGACGGCGCCACCAGCGGCCTGCCGCAATGGGTCAGCGCACAGGCGAAGTACAAGCCATTCACCAGCGACGCCCAGGTGCTGGACGGTTACCGCAAGATCAACGACGCGGTGCTGGAAAAGCTGCCCAGCTATTTCAGCCTGCTGCCCAAGGCCAAGCTGGATCTGCAACTGGAACCGGAGCTGACCCGCGCCACGGCCTCGGACCACTACACGCCGGTGGCGGCCGATGGCTCCCACCCCGGCGTATTCTGGCCCGTGGTGAACGATGCGCACCAGTACAGCACCTTCGGCATGGTCAGCCTGTTCCTGCATGAAGGCTTGCCGGGCCACCACCTGCACGCGGCGCTGCTGAAGGAATTGCCGCTGCCGGATTTCCGCAAGTTCAACACGGAGAATCCGAACAGTGCGGCGTTCACGGAGGGCTGGGCGCTGTACAGCGAAACGCTGGGCCGCCAGTTCGGCTTGTATGAGCAACCGGAGTTCTACTACGGCCACCTGAACGCGGAAATGCTGCGCGCCGTGCGGCTGGTGGTGGACACGGGCATGCACGCCAAGGGCTGGACGCGCGAGCAAGCCATCAAATACACGATGGACACGCTGGGCTTCAGCGAAGCACGCGCGCGCAACCAGATCGAACGCTACATGGCCACGCCGGCCCAGGCGCTCAGCTACAAGATCGGCGCGCTGAAAATCCTGGAACTGCGCGAGCGCGCGCGGCAGGCGCTGGGCGACAAGTTCAGCTACCCGGACTTCCACGCCGTCGTGATCGGTGACGGTACGCTGCCGCTGCCCATCCTGGAGGCGCGGGTGGATCGCTGGATCGCGGCGACGAAGTAAGCGTCACCGTTGCGATAAAAGTCCGGACCATCGCGGTCCGGACTGGCCGTACATTCAGGCCGTCCTGTCAGGCCGTCCTGTCAGGCCGAATGCAATTTCATGGTGGCCGCCTCGAATTTGCCTTCGCAAATTTGCGGCATCACCAGCAGGCTTTTATCGATGGCCTGCTCGATCAATTCCTGGTCTTCGCGGCGCGGACGGTGCAGCACGAAGTCGGCCACCTGCTGCTGCAGGCTCAGGGAGCGCGGATGGCCGATGCCCAGCCGCAGCCGCCAGTAATCCTGCGTGCCCAGCGCGGCCGTGATGTCCTTCAGGCCATTGTGGCCGCCGGCCGAACCGCCGCGCTTGAGGCGCGCCACGCCTGGCATCAGGTCCAGCTCATCATGCACGACCAGCACTTCCTCCGGCGCGATCTTGTAGAAGCGCGCCAGCGCGCCAACCGACTGGCCGGAGCGGTTCATATAGGTTTGCGGTTCCAGCAGCCACACTTCATGGCCGGCGATGGATGTCTTGGCCACCAGCGCATTAAAGCGCGTCTCGCGCTGCAGGCGCGCGCCAGGCAGGCTGTTGGCCAGGTTGTCGACCAGCCAGAAGCCGGCGTTGTGGCGGGTTTGTTCGTATTCGGGGCCGGGGTTGCCGAGGCCGACGATCAGGCGGATGGGCATGGCGATTCTTTGGTTAGGAATTCTCGATGCGCGCGATGCACAGCAATACGCGCGCCGTAAAAAAACCCGCCAGGCTCGCGCCGGCGGGTTTTTCATTCACTTCCGCATCGCTGCGGCGTGAAGATTACTTCTTGCCTTTAGCGGCTGGCTTTTCTTCAGCGGCAGGAGCGGCAGCGGCTGCTTCAGCAGCAACGTGGCCGGCTGGCACGGAAGCGGTAGCGACGGTCAGGTTCGAACCGTGGGTCACGGCGGTCACGCCGGCTGGCAGGGCCAGGTCGGCGATGTGCACCGAGTGGCCAACGTCCACGTTTGCCAGGTCAACGGTGATGAACTCTGGCAGGTCTTTTGGCAGGCACGACACTTCGATTTCGTTCAGCACGTGGCTGATGTTGGCGCCGTGCAGCTTGACTGCTGGCGACACGTCGGCGTTCACGAAGTGCAGGGCGACTTTCATGTGCACTTTGGCGTTCGGGTCAACGCGCTGGAAGTCAGCGTGCAGTACCAGTTGCTTGTATGCGTGGACTTGGAAGTCGCGCAGCAGCACTTGCTGGACTTGGCCGTCGATTTCCAGATCCAGGATCGACGAGTGGAACGCTTCTTTTTTCAGCGCGTGGTACAGGGCGTTGTGGTCCAGGGCGATGGTCACTGGGGCTTCGGTGCCACCGTAGACGATGCCAGGGGTCTGGCCGGAATTACGCAGGCGGCGGCTCGCTCCGGAACCTTGCAATTCGCGTTTGAATGCGACAACTTTCATGTGATACTCCAAAAAATACAGGGCTCGCGCCCCGTGTTAGGAAGCGCCCCGCGACCAGGGCACTTCAAGAATGAGCAAAAAACGCTCATGAATCCGGAAAAACACAACGGCGCTCGGCTAAAAAAGCCAGGCGCCGCCGGTGTTGCTGATACGGTCGTCTATCGCAGCGGATGCTTAGTCGATAAACAGGGAGATCACGGAATCGCCCTTGATGATACGTTTGAACGTCTCGGCCAGCAGCGGTGCGCAGGTCAGCTGGCGGATCTTGCCGCAAGCCTTGGCCGCTTCCGACAGCGGAATCGTGTCCGTCACCACCAGTTCATCCAGCGACGAGCTGGTGATACGGTCGATGGCGGGACCGGACAGCACGGCGTGGGTGCAATACGCGATCACTTTCTTGGCGCCGCGCTCTTTCAGCACTTCCGCAGCCTTGACCAGGGTGCCAGCCGTGTCGACCATGTCGTCCATGATCACGCAGTTGCGGCCTTCCACTTCGCCGATGATGTTCATCACTTCCGACACGTTGGCCTTGGGACGGCGCTTGTCGATGATGGCCAGGTCGCAACCGAGGCGCTTGGCCAGCGCACGGGCGCGCACCACGCCGCCCACGTCAGGCGACACCACCAGCAGGTCCTGGTAATTCTTCTTCTGCAGGTCGCCCAGCAGGATAGGCGAAGCGTAGATATTGTCGACCGGAATGTCGAAGAAGCCCTGGATCTGGTCCGCGTGCAGGTCCATGATCAGGACGCGCTCGACGCCGGCTTCTTCCAGCATGTTGGCCACCACCTTGGCCGAGATGGCCACGCGCGCCGAACGGGGGCGGCGGTCCTGGCGGGCATAGCCGAAGTAAGGAATGGCGGCCGTGATGCGGCCCGCCGATGCGCGTTTCAGAGCGTCAACCATCAGGATCAGTTCCATCAGGTTGTCGTTGGTCGGAGCGCAGGTCGATTGCAGCACGAACACGTCCTTACCACGGACGTTTTCGTTGATTTCAACCATCACTTCGCCGTCCGAGAACTTCGAGACGTTTGCCTTGCCGAGTGGAATGCCGAGGTTTTTTGCGACTCCTTCTGCCAACGCAGGATTAGCGTTGCCGGTAAAAACCATCAGGTTTTCGTAAGCCATTGGGAGTCCCAGAGATAGAGTTTGAAAATTTCTTGAAAAGTCGCCAGCGGCAAGTCCGCGTGGCGCTGCACTATGAATGACCCGCGTGGGCGGCATCATCTGCCTTCCCTCTGGCTGGAGGCCAACTTCGCCTCGACAGAATCGCAGAGAAAATGAATGGCAGGGGAACAAGGATTCGAACCTTGGTATGCCGGAATCAAAATCCGGTGCCTTAACCAGCTTGGCGATTCCCCTACGCAACTGACTGCTTGTCGTTACATGCCCGGCATTCTACCGGAAACTTCACGCTAAGCCAAATCTTTTTTCCTACTCACAACAAGCTGGCGATGGGATGCTTGTCCAGTGCTTTGGCTTTCCAGGCAACCCACTTGGCAGGCACATTTCTGAGCACCGCGTCCGCTTCGACTTCACTGCCGACCGCACAAAACACACAAGCTCCGGAGCCAGTCATCCTGGCGTCACCGTAAGCAGCGAGCCATTCGATCGCCTCGGCTACCGGCGGGAATAACTGCGTTGCCACTCGCTGTAAATCGTTTTTTCCGTACCCCTTCAAACCTGTTTGTTTTTCGAGGTAGCTGGAAAAGTCCGTTATTATGACGGGCGGGGTATCCCTTGTCAAATGTTCCGAGCAAAAAATTTTCGCGGTCGGCACTTCGACGCCTGGCTCGATCACCACATACCAGCAATCAGGCGCCCGCACCGGCTGCATGGCCTCGCCCACGCCTTCGGCGAACGCGGTCTGGCCGAAGATGAAGAACGGGATGTCGGCACCCAGCGGCAAGCCCAGCGCCATCAATTCTTCGCGCGTCAAACCGGCCTGCCACAGATGGTTGAGCGCCATCAGCGTGGTGGCCGCGTCGGATGAACCGCCGCCGAGGCCGCCGCCCATGGGCAATCTCTTTTCAATGGCGATATCGACGCCGGGCGGCAAGGCGCCGGTGCGGCGCACTACTTCGGCTTGCAGCAACAAGGCGGCGCGAATGATCAGGTCCTGCTGCTCGGGCACGCCGGGCACGTCCGTCAGGCGGTGGATCGCGTGGTCGGCGCGCAGCGTGTAGTGCAGCGTGTCGCCATGGTCGATCAGCTGGAATACGGTTTGCAGCAGATGGTAGCCGTCGGCGCGGCGGCCGTTCACGTGCAGGAACAGATTGAGTTTGGCCGGGGCCGGGCAATTCTTCAGGCTTTGCATGGTGGAAAAGAGAGGTGATGAATCGGGATCTTAAGCGGGGACCGTCCCGGATTTTTCGGCGTGGCTATTTGGCCTCGGGGGCGTCGATGACGATACGTATCTGCATGTCCTCCAGCCCGCCCACGGCGGCGCGCGCCAGGTCGATGCGGCGTGGCCGGGGCACGGCGGCGCCATCGTCCTGCCACGACACGTAGTCGAGCCGCCAGCCATCGCGCGTGGTCACGCTGCTGTGCGCGGGGCTGGCCGTGTAGCGGCTGCCATCGGCGGCCGTGGCGTGGCCTTGCAGCCAGTCGCGCAGGCCCGAGACGGGCAAGGTCCAGCCCAGCGTTTGCGCGCTCAGGCTGTCGATGTCGTCGGCCACGCGGGGCGCCTTGCCCGCTTCGGTCAGGCTGGCGTAGCCGGGGGCGACGGTGATGGTGGCGATGGTCGAACCGAGCGGCGAAGCCAGGCTGACGTCGGTGCGGTTGGCCGTCTGCAGCCAGTTGAACTTGCCCGACAGCGTTTCGCGTTTGCCATCCTTGCTGTAGTTGACGGACAGCCGGCCATTGAGTTCGATGGCGGCCTGGTAGGGCGCCACGGCGGCGCTGGACAGCGGCGCGGACGGCGTGGCGCAGCCAGCCAACGCGCCAAGCGCACCGAGCGTAATGAGCGCGCCCAGCGCGGCCTGGGTGGAGATAAATTTGCTCATCAGTGCTTACAGGCTTAGATTCAGGCGCGCCAGCGTACTCTTGAGCGCATCGTTCTTGGGATCCTTGGCCTTGGCTTCCGACCACATTTTGCGCGCGCCGGTCTGGTCGCCCTTGACCCACAGCACTTCGCCAAGGTGGACGGCGATCTCGGGATCGCTGCGCAAGGCATAGGCGCGGCGCAGCATGTCCTCGGCCTCGGCCAGGTGGCCCAGGCGGAACTGCACCCAGCCCATGCTGTCCATGATGAAGGGGTCGCCGGGCGCCATCTTGAGCGCCTTGTCGATCAGCGCGAACGCTTCGGTCAGGCGCACGTTGCGTTCGGCCAGCGAGTAGCCGAGCGCGTTCAGCGCGTGGTGATTGTCGGGCACGGTCTCTATCACCTGGCGCAAGCTCTTTTCCATCACGTCGAGCTCGCCCAGCTTTTCGGCCGCCAGCGCGAAGTCGTACAGCAGGTCGGCGTTATCGGGAAAGCGCTTGAGGCCGTTTTGCAGCACCACGAACGCGGTGCGCGTATCGCCCGCGTCGCGCAGGATCTGGGCGTCGGTCTGGATGATCTGGGCCTGCTCCACGGGGTCGGACGTTTGCAGCGCTTCGAGCTGCTTGCGCGCCTCATCCACCTCGCCCTTGCGGGCCGTGAGCTGGGCCCGTTTCAGGCGCGCCGTCAGGTACACGCGGCTGTCGTTCGATTCCACCTTCTCCAGCCATTGCGCGGCGCCATCGAAGTCGCCCCGCTCCTCGGCCAGCTGCGACAGGATCATCAGCACCTTGGACGGGTCGCGCTCATCGGACGGGTGATCGCCCAGCACGGCGATGAAGCGCTTGAAGTAATCCTCGGCGCCGGCCAGGTCCTGGCTTTGCATGGCCGTCACGCCGAGCGCGTACAGCGTGGCCAGGTTGTCGGGCTGGTCCTTGAGCAACAGCAGGAACTGCTTGCGGGCTTCGTCGTACTGCTTGTTGTCGACCAGGATGCGGGCATAGGCCGCGCGCACTTCGCGCGCGCCCGCGTGGCGCGCCAGGAAATCGGTCAGCACCTTGACGGCGCCTTCCACGTCGGGCGCCACCTGGGCCTGGGTCAGCACCGCCAGCTCGGAATCGGGCCGCAGCCGCAGCGCGGCGTCCGCCTCGGCGCGGGCGCGCTCGTGGTCGTTATTGGCGAAGGCGCTCTGAGCCAGGATCAAATGGGCTTCCAGCATATCGCCATAGGGCGCCAGCACGCGCTCGGTGAGCGCGTAGGCGGCCGCCTTGTCTTTCGCGCGCAGCAGGAATTGCTGCATCTGGAACATGGCCAGGCCACGCCCGGCCGGCGGCGCCGCCTTCAGGCGCTGGGCGAAGATCTGCTCCGCTTCCGACAGGTCATCGTTGACGACGGCGAAACCGAGGAAGTACTGCACCGCCTCGTCCGAATTGGGCGCCAGTCCGCGCCACAGCCGGATCGCGGCCAGCGCTTCCGGGCCCTGCTTGGCCGTCAGCGCCATTTCCGCCGCGCGCTTGGCCAGGCGCGGGTCGCGCGTTTGCTGGGCCAGCGTCATCATCGTCATGTACGGGCCCTGCCACTGGCCGCGCTTGAATTCCAGTTCCGCCTTGGTCAGCTTGTACAGCATGTCGCTGGTCATCTCGACAGCGGGCAGCGCATCCTCGACCGGCGCCGCGGCGGGCGCGACCGGCTCGGGCGCCGGCGGCGCGGCCGCCTCCACCGGGGTGCGCGGCGCAACGGCGCACGCCGACATGAGGACAGACAGGGTTACAATGGTGAAAGCGTTTTTCAAAGGGAAATCCTGGCAGGTCGGACGGAACGGATGGGGGTGGCGCTCGTGACAGATTTTACGCTCAACGCGGCACCCGCGTCTGCTCCCAGTGTAACGAAATATTCCACCCGGACAGAGCCAACTTCCCTCTTACCAGCGAGACCTGATCCCC
Organism: Burkholderiaceae bacterium; assembly: GCA_035254005.1. Lineage (GTDB taxonomy): Bacteria > Pseudomonadota > Gammaproteobacteria > Burkholderiales > Burkholderiaceae_D > Rugamonas. Next base: position 19,337 of record DATFBD010000007.1, read on the forward strand.
GATGCCAGAATTGCCAGAAGTTGAAGTCACCCGCCGCGGCGTGGCGCCCCACCTGGAAGGCCGTACCGTGCGGGCCGTGGTGCAGCGCCGCGACGGCTTGCGCTGGCCATTCCCGCCCCAGTTGCCGGCCACCCTGCCCGGCCATACGGTGCGCGCCACCGGCCGGCGCGGCAAATACCTGCTGCTGCATTTCGACCATGGCACCTTGATCATCCACCTCGGCATGTCGGGCCATTTGCGGGTGCTGCCGGAAGGCATAGCGCCGGGCAAGCATGACCACTTCGACCTCGTCGTCGAAGGACCGGACGGTCGCCAGGTACTGCGCCTGACGGATCCGCGCCGCTTCGGCGCCGTGCTGTGGCATGGCGTCGACGACGGTGAACTGGCCCAGCACGTGCTGCTGCGCGGCCTGGGCGTGGAACCGCTGGAGGATGGCTTTTCCGGCCAGCTGTTGTACGCCCACACGCGCGGGCGCGGCGCGGCCGTCAAGCAGGTGCTGCTGGCGGGCGACATCGTGGTTGGGGTGGGCAATATCTATGCGTCCGAGAGCCTGTTCCGGGCCGGCATCAACCCGAAAACGCCGGCCCGCCGCATCAGCCTGGCCCGCTACGAGAAGCTGGCCGGGGCGGTGCGCAGCGTGCTGGCCGAGGCCATCGTCCAGGGCGGCAGCACGCTGCGCGACTTTATTAGCGTGAACGGCCAGTCCGGTTATTTCCAGCAGTCGTATTTCGTCTATGATCGTGCAGGCGTGCCATGCCGGGTGTGCGGCACGCCGGTACGCCAGATCAAACAGGGCCAACGTTCCACCTTCTATTGCGTCGTATGCCAGAAATAAGCAAAACAACAACGGACCAGCCGGGCAAAGGGAGCATCATGGTGCGCGATTTTCAACAATACAGCGCCTGGCGCGAAGGCGTGGTGGCGGCGCTGAAGCAGTACCAGGCCTGGGTCAACAGCGCCGAACTGGCCGACCAGGCCGCCGAGCAGCGCATCGCGCGCACGCTGGCGCGGCTGGCCGACGACAAGCTGTCGGTCGCCTTCGTGGCCGAATTCTCGCGCGGCAAATCGGAACTGATCAACGCCATCTTCTTTGCCGACTACGGCCAGCGCATCCTGCCCTCGGCCGCCGGCCGCACCACCATGTGCCCCACGGAGCTGATGTACGACCCGGCCTGGCCGCCATCGATCCGTTTGCTGCCGATCGAAACCCGGGCCGAGAACCTGTCCACCAGCGACTACCGCGACCAGCCCGGCGCCTGGACCGTGATCCCGCTCAACCTGGAGGCCGGCCAGGACATGTACGAAGCCTTCAAGCAGGTGAGCCTGACGCGCCATGTGCCGGTGGACGAAGCCAAGCGCTACGGCCTGTACGACGATGAAGACCCGGACATGGCCGTCACGCTGGACAACAATGGCCTGGTCGAGATTTCGCTGTGGCGCCACGCCATCATCAACTTCCCCCACCCGCTGCTCAAGCAAGGCCTGGTGATCCTCGACACGCCGGGCCTGAACGCCATCGGCACCGAGCCGGAACTGACGCTGAACCTGATTCCCAACGCGCACGCCGTGCTGTTCATCCTGGCCGCCGACACCGGCGTGACCAAGAGCGACATCGAAGTGTGGCGCCAGCACATCGGCGCCGGCGCGGGCCGGCTGGTGGTGCTCAACAAGATCGACAGCATGTGGGACGAACTGCGCAGCGACGCCGAGGTGAACGCCGAAATCGAGCGCCAGCAGACCCACGCGGCCCACATGCTGGGCCTGGAAGCGCGCCAGGTGTTCCCCGTGTCGGCCCAGAAGGCGCTGGTGGCCAAGATCAATGGCGACCAGGCGCTGCTGGGCAAGAGCCGCTTGCCGGCACTGGAGCAGGCGCTGTTCAACGAACTGATTCCGGTCAAGAAGGACATCGTGCGCAAGCAGCTCAGCGCGGAACTGCAATCGCTGAGCGCGGCCCAGCTGTCGATGATCACCACCCGCATCCGCGACATCGTCGAACAGCTGCATGAACTGAAAAGCCTGCGTGGCAAGAACCAGAGCGTGATCTCGCACATGATGCGCCGCATCGACGTGGAGAAGAAGGAGTTCGACGCCAGCCTGTTCAAGCTGCAGGCCACGCGCGCCGTGTTCACGCGCCTGTCCACCGAGCTGTACACCTGCATGGGCATGGACCTGGTGCGCGACGATATCGAACAGGTACGCGAGCAGATGCAGCGCAGCCGCTTCTTCACCGGCGTGCGCGAAGCCGTGCGCCAGTACTTCGAGCGCATCCGCGCCAGCCTGGACGCGGCCGACGCCAAGACCGTGGAAATCGCCGACATGATGGGCGTGATGTACCGCCGCTTCTCCAACGAGCACGGACTGACGCTGGCGATGCCGATGCCGTTCTCGCTGCAGCGCTACCGCGACGAAGTGGCCGCCATCGAAGCGATCTACGCGCGCCAGTTCGGCACGGCCACCCTGATCACCACCAGCCGCGTGGTGCTGATGGAGAAATTCTTCGACACCATCGCCTCGCGCGTGCGCACCTGCTTCAAGGCCGCCAACGCCGACGCGGACGCGTGGCTCAAGGTGATCATGGCGCCGCTGGAGGCGCAGATCCGGCAGCACAAGGATCAGCTCAAACACAGGCTGGCGTCGATCCAGCGCATCCACGATGCGACCGACAGCCTGGAACAGAAAATCGACGCGTTCGAAGCGGGCCAGCGCGAGCTGGAGGAACGCAAGGCGCGTCTCAACGAATTGGCGGGCAACATCAGCATCGCGATCAACGCGGAATTCGTCGCGCTCGACGCGGCCGCCTGAGGAACAGCATGACACGCATGACACACCCGCGCGCGCCGGCCGGCGCGGCGGACCTGGAAGCACTCTCCGATCCCACCTTTTCCAATGCCATCATCACCTGGCAGCGCGAGCACGGGCGCCACGCGCTGCCATGGCAGAACACGCGCGATGCCTATCTGATCTGGCTGTCCGAGATCATGCTGCAGCAGACGCAGGTGAGCGCCGTACTCGGCTACTACGCGCGCTTCCTGGAACGCTTCCCTACCCTGCACACGCTGGCCGCCGCGCCCGTGGAAGACGTGATGGCGCAGTGGAGCGGCCTCGGTTACTACACGCGCGCCCGCAACCTGCACAAGTGCGCGCAGCGCGTGGTGTCCGAATACGACGGCGTGTTCCCGTCCAATCCGCGCCTGCTGGCCGAGCTGCCCGGCATCGGCCGCTCGACGGCGGCCGCCATCGCCGCGTTTTCCAGCGGCGCGCGGGCCGCCATCATGGATGGCAACGTCAAGCGCGTGTTCGCGCGCGCGTTTGGCATCGATGCCTATCCGGGCGAGAAGAAAGTGGAGGAAGCCATGTGGCGGCGCGCCGAAGCGCTGCTGCCGGAACAGGGCATCGAAGCGTACACCCAAGGCTTGATGGACATGGGCGCCACGCTGTGCACGCGCAGCAGCCCGTCGTGCGAGCGCTGCCCGCTGCAGGCGCGCTGCGTGGCCCACGCCACGGGCCGCACGGCCGAACTGCCGGTGCGCAAGCCGAAGAAGGCCAGTCCCGAAAAACA
>DATFBD010000008.1:0-21427 GCA_035254005.1 Burkholderiaceae bacterium
TTTTCCCTCCCATTGCCAAAATCATGCCTGCACAACTGATCGACGGAATCGCCCTCTCCCAAAAACTGCGTGGTGAAATCGCCGCGCGCGCCGCCGCGCTGACCGCCAAGGGCAAGCAGCCCGGCCTGGCCGTGATCCTGGTCGGCGAAGACCCGGCCAGTCAGGTCTACGTGCGCAACAAGGTCAAGGCTTGCGGCGACGTGGGCTTCCACTCGGTGCTGGAAAAGTACGAGGCCGACCTGTCCGAGGCCGCCCTGCTGGCCCGCATCGCCAAGCTCAACGCCGATCCGGCCATCCACGGCATCCTGGTGCAAATGCCGCTGCCCAAGCACATCAACCCGCACAAGGTGATCGAAGCGATCTCCACCACCAAGGACGTGGACGGCTACTCGGTGCTCAGCGCCGGCGAACTGATGACGGGCCTGGAAGGCTTCCGCCCCTGCACGCCCTACGGCTGCATGAAGCTGATCGAATCGACCGGCGTCGACCTGCGCGGCAAGCACGCCGTGGTGATCGGCCGCAGCAACACGGTGGGCAAGCCGATGGGCCTGCTGCTCTTGCAAGCCAACGCCACCGTCACCATCTGCCATAGCGCGACGCCGGACCTGGGCGTGCACACGCGCCAAGCCGACGTGGTGGTAGCCGCCGTCGGCCGCCGCAACACGCTGACGGCCGACATGGTCAAGCCGGGCGCCATCGTGATCGACGTGGGCATGAACCGCGACGACGCGGGCAAGCTGTGCGGCGACGTCGATTTCGCCGGCGTCAAGGAAGTGGCCTCGCACATCACGCCCGTGCCCGGTGGCGTGGGTCCGATGACCATCACCATGCTGCTGATGAACACGGTGGAAGCGGCCGAGCGCCTGTAAGCAGCGCAGGTAAGTAACGCAAGTAAGTACCCCCTTCCGCCAGTGCCGGCACTGGCGGGAATCCATGCCCAGCCCGCCTCGCGACGACGAGACGGGCTGGGCATGGAGCCCCGGCAAGCACGGGGACGACGCCGAACGCACACTCAGGAACCGACATGACTACCGACGCCCTCAATCCCCTGCTGGACTTCAGCGGCCTGCCCCGCTTCGACGCGATCAAGCCCGAGCACGTCACCCCCGCCATCGCCACGCTGCTCGAACGCAGCCGCGCCGTGGTGGCCCAACTGGAAGCGGACACAGGCGCCGTGAGCTGGGACAGTTTCGTGGCGCCGCTGGAAAACGCTACCGAACTGCTGGGCCGCGCGTGGGGCATCGTCAGCCACCTGAACAACGTGGTCGACACACCCGAGCTGCGCGCCACCTACAACGAGAACCAGCCCAAGGTGACCGAATTCTGGACCGCGCTGGCCCAGAACGAGGCACTGTTCGGCAAGTACAAGGCGCTGCGCGCCAGCGCCGAATTCGCCACGCTGGCGCCGGCCCGCCAGCGCATCATCGACAACGCCGTGCGCGACTTCCGCATGGGCGGCGCCGAATTGCCGGCCGACAAGAAGGAACGTTTCGCCGCCATCCAGGAAGAACACGCGGCCGTTTCCACCCGCTTCTCCGAGAACGTGCTCGACGCCACCAACGACTACAAGCTGCTGGTGGCCGACGAGGCTGACTTGTCCGGCGTGCCCGACGACGTCAAGCAGGCTGCCCGCGCCGCCGCCGAGAAGGACGGCAAGGCCGGCTACCAGTTCTCGCTGCACTTCCCGTCCTACTTCCCGATCCTGCAATTTGCCGACCAGCGCGCACTGCGCGAAACCGTGTACCGCGCCAACGCCACCAAGGCCTCGGCCGAAGGCACCATGTTCAGCGAGCGCGACAAGTGGGACAACACCGCCAACATCGTCACCCTGCTCAAGCTGCGCGACGAGGAAGCCAAGCTGCTCGGCTACCGCAACTTCGCGGAAGTGTCGCTGGTGCCGAAAATGGCGCAAAGCCCGGAACAGGTGATCGCCTTCCTGGAAGACCTGGCCAGGCGCGCCCGTCCGTTCGCGGAACAGGACCTGGCCGAACTGCGCCAGTTCGCCAGGGATGAGCTGGGCCTGGCCGAGCTGGCCGCCTGGGACCTGCCCTACGCGTCGGAAAAACTGCAGGAACGCCGCTACGCGTTCTCGGCCCAGGAAGTGAAGCAGTACTTCCCCGAGCACAAAGTGATCGACGGCCTGTTCCGCCTGGTGCAGAACCTGTTCAACGTCACCATCCAGCCGGACACGGCCACCACCTGGCACAAGGACGTGCGCTTCTTCCGCATCGAACGCCACGGCAAGCTGGTGGGCCAGTTCTACCTGGACCTGTACGCGCGCGCCGGCAAGAGCGGCGGCGCCTGGATGGACGACGCGCGCGGCCGCCGCATCGACAGCGGCGGCGCCGTGCAAACGCCGGTGGCCTACCTGACCTGCAACTTCACGGAACCGGCCGTGGTGGACGGCAAGGTGCAGCCCTCGCTGTTCACGCACGATGAAGTGATCACGCTGTTCCACGAATTCGGCCACGGCCTGCACCACATGCTGACGCTGGTGGACGAGATCGGCGTGTCCGGCATCTCCGGCGTCGAGTGGGACGCGGTGGAGCTGCCATCGCAGTTCATGGAGAACTTCTGCTGGGAATGGGAAGTGCTCGAGCACATGACGGCCCACGCGCAAACGGGCGAACCGCTGCCGCGCGCGCTGTACGACAAGATGCTGGCCGCCAAGAACTTCCAGTCCGGCCTGCAGACGCTGCGCCAGGTGGAATTCTCGCTGCTCGACATGCACCTGCACTACGACTACGACCCGAACGGCACGCAAACGGTGCAACAGGTGATCGACGATGTGCGGCGCCAGTTCGCCGTCATCATCCCGCCGGCCTTCAACCGCTTCCAGAATGCGTTCGGCCACATCTTCGCCGGCGGCTACGCGGCCGGCTACTACAGCTACAAGTGGGCCGAGGTGCTGTCGGCCGACGCCTATGCCGCCTTCGAGGAAGCCAAGGCGCTGGGCGGCGCCGACCTGACCTCCGAGACGGGCAAGCGCTTCCAGCAGGAGATCCTGGCCGTGGGCGGTTCGCGTCCGGCGCTGGAATCGTTCACGGCCTTCCGTGGCCGCGAGCCCAGCATCGACGCGCTGCTGCGCCACAGCGGCATGGCGGCCTGACGGCCAAGCAAGGAGAGCATCATGACACGCACCCCGGCCACACCGCTGAGCTCCAGACTGGCCGTGCCGCTGGCCGGCGCGCTGGCCATGTCATTGCTGCTCTCCGCCGGCCCGGCCGCCGCGCAAATGTACAAGTGGGTGGACGGCAACGGCGTCACCCACTACAGCGATGCGCCGCCGCCGCCAGGCGCGCCGGCCAACACCCGGGTGGAGGTCAAGTCATTCGCGTCCGGCCCGCAAGCGGAACTGCCACCGCAACTGGCCGAGGCCGTGCGCTACCGTCCCGTCACCTTGTACAGCACCAGCCCGTGTGACATCTGCGACCAGGCCCGCGCCATGCTGCGCGCGCGTGGCATTCCCTACACGGAAAAAACCGTCAGCACGGTCGAAGACCATGCCGCCCTGAAGCAAGCGGGCAGAAATGGCCAGTTGCCACTGCTGCTGGTGGGCCGGCGCAAGCAGATCGGCTACGAACAGAACAGCTGGGACGTGCTGCTCAGCGATGCCGGCTATCCGCTGGACAACGTGCTACCGTCCGGCTACCGCCAGCCCGCCCCCGTACCGGCCGCGCCACCGCCCCAGCCCAGCGCCGCGGAACAGGCCGCCGCAGCGGCCAAGGCTGCCGCCGATGAGGCGGCAAGGCTGAAGAAATTGCCGCCGCTCAATGCAACGCCTGATTTTCAGTTTTAACATGGCGGCTATACTATCCAGTTCCGGCTTACCTACCCTTCGAATATGACCCGCATCGACTTCCACACCAACGTGCCAGACAAGCTCGCCTATGCCTGCCGGCTGGCCCGCAAGGCTTACGCGGCCGGCAACCGCATCGTGCTGATGACCGACGATGCGGCGCAGCTGGCCGAACTTGACGGCATGATGTGGACGTTTTCAGCCACCGACTTCCTGCCGCACGTGCCCGCCGGCGATGCGCTGGCGTCCGCCACGCCCATCATCCTGGCCGACGACGACGGCGCCGAACTGCCGCACCACGACTTGCTGGTGAACCTGTCGCGCCGCGTGCCGGCCGGGTTGGCCAGCTTCCAGCGCGTGATCGAAGTCGTGTCCGCCGACGCGGCCGACGCGGCCGCCGGCCGCCAGCGCTATGTCGCCTACAAGCGGCAAAACCATCCCCTCACCCATTTCGTCGCGAACAAGTCATGACCCCAGCCCAACCATTTGACGCCAGCATCCCCGTCCTGACCGAAGTGTTGCGCGACGATCCGGCGCCGGCCGCCAACAGCGCGGCCATGCCCCACACCGACCAGGGCGCCCGGCTCGAAGCGCAGGCGCTGGCCGGCTGGAGCGAACAGGAGTGGGAAGTGCTGGAACACCGCCTGGCCACCCGCATCGTCCAGCAACTGCAAAGCCGGGTTGACTTCGTCCTGGAACAGCGCATCAAGGACAGCATGGCCGAAGTGCTGAGCCACGCGCTGCGCGACCTGACCACCGAGATTCGTGGCGGCCTGCAGGATACGATAGAAAAAATCGTGGCCCGCGCCGTGAGCCAGGAACTGACCCACCTGCAAGCCCGCAAATAACGGCGCAAAGAACGGCGCACAGCGCGCCGTCGCAAATCATCCTTTGCTAACGGGATAATTTGTTGTACCTTTTGCCCTTGTACAAATTTCCGACCGGCCTCACTGTGGCGCCGCCGTGACCTATTCATTGGAGAATGTTTATGCTGTTGAAGACTAAGTTCATTCCTCTCGCCATCGCCCTCGCCTTCGCAGGCAGCGCCGGCGCGCAAGAAGTGGTCAAGATCGGCCACGTGGGCCCCGTGTCGGGCGCCTCCGCCCACCTGGGCAAGGACAACGAGAACGCGGCCAAGATGGCGATCGACGACCTGAACGCCAAGGGCGCGAAGATCAACGGCAAAGCCGTCAAATGGGTGCTGGTGCCGGAAGATGACGGCGCCGATCCGAAACAGGGCACGGCCGTGGCGCAAAAGCTGGTCGATGCCAAGGTCAACGGCGTGATCGGCCACCTGAACTCGGGCACCACCGTGCCCGCCTCCAAGATCTACTTCGACGCCGGCATCCCGCAGATTTCGCCGGCCGCCACCACGCCGCAATACACCAAGCAGAACTTCAACACCGCCTTCCGCGTGGTCGCCAACGACAACAAGCTGGGCGGCACGCTGGGTGCCTACGCGGTGCAGAAACTGAACGCCAAGAAGATCGCCATCATCGACGACCGCACGGCCTATGGCCAGGGCGTGGCCGAGGAATTCGTCAAGGGCGCCAAGAAAGCGCTGCCGGGCGTGCAAATCGTCGGCAAGGAATTCACCAACGCCAACGCCACCGACTTCAACGCCATCCTGACCAGCATCAAGGCCAAGAACCCGGACCTGGTGTTCTTCGGCGGCATGGATTCGGTGGGCGGCCCCATGCTGCGCCAGATGAAGGCGCTGGGCATCAAGGCCAAGTTCATGGCCGGCGACGGCGTCTGCACGGAAGCGCTGCCGCGCCTGGCCGGCGACGGCATCGGCGAAGGCCAGGTCACCTGCGCCGAAGCGGGCGGTGTGACGGCCGACCAGCAGAAAGGCATGGACGACTTCCGCGCCCGCTACAAGCAGAAGTTCAACATGGACGTGCAGCTGTACGCACCGTATGTGTACGATGCCGTGATGACCATGGCCACCGCGATGCAGGACGCCAAGTCGGCCGAGCCGGCCAAGTACCTGCCTTACCTGGCCAAGGTCAAGTACCAGGGCGTGACGGGCCTGATCACCTTCGATCCGAAAGGCGACATCAAGGATGGCGCGCTGACCCTGTTCACCTACAAGGGCGGCAAGAAGACCAAGATGGAAGTGGTCAAGTAATCAGCAAGTGATCCGCAAGTGATCCGCAAGTGAGTGCACACTCGCGGCCCGGGCGAGAGGGTCGGACCCTTGGGTCTGACCCTGGTTTTGAAACACCGCCCCCAAGAGCCTGCCCCCACTGATTCGCGGGGACGAAAAAAAACGCGCCGTCACCGGCGCGTTCTTTTTTTGGATCCGGGCAGATTATTTCTGCGCCAGCACCCACTTCACCAGGGTGTGGGCTTCCGCCTCGGTCACCTGTGGATTGGCTGGCATCGGGATCGCGCCCCAGGCGCCCGAACCGCCCTTCAAGACTTTCTGTACCAGCTTGGCTTCAGCATCCTTTTGGCCAGCGTATTTCGCGGCCACATCCTTGTAGGCCGGGCCCACCAGCTTGGTGCTCACTGCGTGGCATGCCAGGCAGTTTTTCGATTTGGCCAAATCCAGACCTGCATCCGCCATCGCGGCTTGCGAAGCGAAAGCCGACACAACCATACCAACCATCATCAAAGTGCGTTTCATCGTCATCTCCATAGTAAAACCAGCGGCAATTCTACCGTGTTTTGCCCCAGCGCACGGCAGCGAACGAGAATACAACGCAGTCCCTTCCACAGGCGTTGACGCGCGCGTGAAAATTGCTCCACGTTAAGGCCATTTCTTTGTAAGATGACGTCATACGAGGAGTTGCCATGCCACTGATATTGCTGATCGTCGCCCTGGTCGGGTTGCGTTATTTCGAAGTCTGGCGGTTCGCCCAGTTGTCCTGGTGGTGGATCGTCGGCGTGATGGTGTTCGCCTTCATCTGGTTCGAATTCCTGGAACCGATGCTGGGCCTGGACAAGCGCAAGGCCCACAACGTCGACGAACAGCGCCGCAAGGACCGCGTCAAGCAAAGCTTCGACAAGAAGAAGAAATAGCCTGCGCGGTCAGTCGGCACGCTGGTATCAGACCGGACTGCCCATGATGGCCTTGGTTTCCAGGAATTCCTCGATACCGGCCGTGCCCCATTCCCGTCCCACCCCGGACTGCTTGTAGCCGCCGAATGGCGCCGCGGGATCGAGGTTGGCGCCGTTCAGGTGCACCATGCCCGTGCGCAGGCGCTTGGCCACGGCATGCGCACGCTCGACGGTGCCGCCCCACACATAGCCGGACAAGCCATACACGGTATCGTTGGCGATGGCGATCGCTTCTTCCTCGCTGTCGTAGGGGATCATGGTCAGCACCGGGCCGAAAATCTCTTCGCGCGCGATGCTCATGTTGTTGCTGGCGCGGCTGAAAATGGTCGGCTGCGCGTAGTAGCCGCGCTCCAGCCCCGCCGGCCGGCCGCAGCCGCCCGCCACCAGCGTCGCGCCGTCGCTCAGGCCCTGCTCTATCATGGCCTGCACCCGCTGATACTGGCGGCGGTTGGCGATGGGGCCGGTGCTGGTGGCCGGGTCCTGCGGGTCGCCCACCACCAGTTGCGCCACGGCAGCGGCGGCGATCCGTTCAGCCTGTTCCAGCCTGGCGGCCGGCACCAGCATGCGCGATGGCGCGTTGCAGCTCTGGCCCGTGTTGAGCATCATGCCCAGCACGCCGGCCGTGACGGCTTGCTCCAGCGGCGCGTCGTCGAGAATGATATTGGCCGATTTGCCGCCCAGTTCCAGCGACACCACCTTGACCGTATCGGCCGCGTTCTTCGCCACCGACGCGCCGGCGCGGGTGGAACCGGTGAGCGACACCATGTCCACCAGCGGATGGGCCGACATCACGGGACCGATCTCGGCGCCATCGCCGTGGACCAGGTTGAACACGCCGGCCGGGACGCCCGCCTCGTGCAAGATCTCCGCGAACACCTGGGCCGAGAACGGCGCCAGTTCGCTCGGCTTCAGCACCATGGTGCAGCCGGCCAGCAAGGCTGGCGCGACCTTGCACACGACCTGGTTCATGGGCCAGTTCCACGGCGTGATGAGGGCGCACACGCCGACCGGCTCCCTGACCAGCAAGGTGCCGCCCTGCTGGCGCTCGAACGGAAACTGGTCGGCCGCCGCCAGCGTGGTCTGCAGATGCCACAGGCCGATCGGCGCCTGCATGGCCAGCGCCAGCTGCTGCATGGGCGCGCCCATTTCCTCGCTGATGGCCGCCGCCATGTCGCCCAGGCGCCGTTCATAAATGGCGGTGATATTGGCCAGCAGCTGCTTGCGCTCGGCCAGCGTGGTGCGCGAGAACGTGGCAAAGGCGCGATGGGCGGCCTGCACGGCGCGCTCCACATCGGCCGCGCCGCCCAGGCGTATATTGCCCGCCACTTCCTCGGTCGCCGGATTGATCACCTCGCACGGCTGGCCGCCGTCGACCGGATCGACCCAGGCACCATCGATATAAAACTGCTGGTAGTTACGCATTACATGTCTCCTTGGCTGCCCGCCGGTGCGGACAAATTTTTATCGTATTGAAAAATCGACCCGCTATCGGGCCGCAGCCATCATAGGTGGCCGCCAGCCGGATTTCTTGTGATTTTTCGCCAAGAAGAAAAATCGCGGACGGCCCCCTGATTTCCCTGGCGGGAAAACAGGAGTCCGTCCCCGATTTTGCTTGGGGTATGGCCGCGGCTGATGCTTAGCGCTTGAGCTGCGACAGGTCGCGCACGGCGCCGCGGTCGGCGGAGGTGGTCAGCGCGGCGTAGGCTTGCAGTGCTTGCGAGACGTAGCGGTCGCGGTTGACGGGCTGCCAGGCCTGGTCACCCTTGGCTTCCATGGCGGCGCGGCGCGCGGCCAGGTCGGCGTCGCTGATGCGCAGGCTGATCTTGCGGTTCGGGATATCGATGTCGATCATGTCGCCCTCTTCCACCAGGCCGATGGCGCCGCCTTCGGCCGCTTCCGGCGAGGCGTGGCCAATCACCAGGCCCGACGAGCCGCCCGAGAAGCGGCCATCCGTCAGCAGCGCGCAGGCCTTGCCCAGGCCCTTGGACTTGATGTACGAGGTCGGGTACAGCATTTCCTGCATACCGGGACCGCCTTTCGGTCCTTCGTAGCGGATGATGACGACATCGCCTTCGTGCACGGTGTCGCCCAGGATGCCTTCCACGGCCGCGTCCTGGCTTTCGAACACGCGCGCCTTGCCGCTGAATTTCAAAATGCTTTCGTCCACGCCGGCCGTCTTCACGATGCAGCCATTTTCGGCCAGGTTACCGTACAACACGGCCAGGCCGCCGTCCTGCGAGTAGGCGTGCGCCTTGTCGCGGATGCAGCCGGTGGCGCGGTCGGTGTCCAGCGCAGCATAGCGCTCGGACTGCGAGAACGCCACCTGGGTCGGTACGCCGCCCGGTGCGGCGCGGAACAGCTGCTGCACGGCCGGGTCGTCGCTGACCTTGATGTCGTTGCGGGCGATCGACTCGCCCATGGTCGGCGCGTGGATGGTCGGCAGCGAGGTGTCGAGCAGGCCGGCGCGCGCCAGTTCGCCGAGAATCGCGACGATGCCGCCGGCGCGGTGCACGTCTTCGATGTGGAACTTGTCCGTCATCGGCGCCACCTTGCACAGGCAGGGCACCTTGCGCGAGATGCGGTCGATGTCGGCCATGTCGAACGCCACGCCCGCTTCGTGCGCGGCGGCCAGCAGGTGCAGCACGGTGTTGGTGGAGCCGCCCATGGAGACGTCCAGCGCCATCGCGTTTTCGAACGCGGCCTTGGTGGCGATGGAGCGCGGCAGCACCGAGGCGTCGTCCTGCTCGTAGTAGCGCTTGGCCAGTTCGACGATCAGGCGGCCGGCGCGCAGGAACAGTTCCTTGCGGTCGCCGTGGGTGGCGACGATGGTGCCGTTGCCAGGCAGGGACAGGCCCAGCGCCTCGGTCAGGCAGTTCATCGAGTTGGCCGTGAACATGCCGGAGCACGAGCCGCAGGTGGGGCAGGCTGAACGTTCGATCTCGGCCACGTCGGCGTCGCTGACGGTGTTGTCGCCAGCCTTGATCATGGCGTCCACCAGGTCCAGCTTGATGATCTTCTGCGAGCCGTCCACCACTTTCAGCACCTTGCCCGCTTCCATCGGGCCGCCGGACACGAAGACCACCGGGATGTTCAGGCGCATGGCGGCCATCAGCATGCCGGGGGTGATCTTGTCGCAGTTGGAGATGCACACCATGGCGTCGGCGCAGTGGGCGTTGACCATGTATTCGACCGAATCGGCGATCAGGTCGCGCGAAGGCAGCGAGTACAGCATGCCGCCGTGGCCCATGGCGATGCCGTCATCCACGGCGATGGTGTTGAATTCCTTGGCCACGCCGCCGGCCGCTTCAATCTCGCGCGCCACCAGCTGGCCCAGGTCCTTCAGGTGCACGTGGCCGGGCACGAACTGGGTGAAGGAGTTGACGACGGCCACGATGGGCTTGTCGAAATCGCCGTCCTTCATGCCAGTGGCGCGCCACAGGGCGCGCGCGCCTGCCATATTACGTCCGTGGGTGGTGGTGCGTGAGCGGTATTGCGGCATGGTCGATGTCTCCAGAGTGAAAGCTAAGGGCTATCTAAGCCCAGCGTAATACCATCAGGGTGCCTTGCGCGGGTGGGCCTGTCAAATATATGATTTGCCTGTCTGTGAGTCGCAAAACATATCGAAACTATCAAAACGAATAGAAACCCATATCAATGAACCTGGAATTGCGGCAACTGCGCTATTTCGTCACCGTGGCCGAGGAACTGCACTTCGGCAAGGCGGCGCTGCGCCTGCACATGACCCAGCCGCCGCTGTCGCAGACCATCCAGGCGCTGGAGGAATTGCTGGGCGCGCCCCTGTTCGAGCGCAACCGGCGCGGCGTGACCTTGACGGCGGCCGGCGCCGCCCTGCTGCCCGAGGCGCGCCGCATGCTGGCCCAGGCCCAGCAACTGCCGCAACTGGTGCAGCGCGCCGCCGCTGGCGAGGTCGGGCGGCTGTCGCTGGCCTTCGTGTCGTCGGCCGACTACAGCGTGCTGCCGCCGTTCCTGCGCGCCTACCGGGCCGCCTATCCGCAAGTGCAGATCAACCTGCAGGAAGCGACTTCGGACCTGCAACTGGACGACCTGCTGCACGCGCGCATCGATGCCGGCCTGTTGATCCCGCCCCTGCCCGACAAGAGCCGCGCCGAACTCGATTACCTGCCGGTGCTGAACGAGCCGCTGATCCTGGCCGCCCCGGCCGGGCTGGATGCGCTCCAACAGCCCGGCCCGGTGGCGCTGGCCGACCTGCCGCCGCTGCCGCTGATTATCTTCCCGCGCGCCATCGCGCCGGCGCTGTACGACGCCGTGCTGGCCGTGTTCGGCGCGGCCGGCATCACGCCCGAGATCGGCCAGCAGGCGATCCAGATGCAGACCATCGTCAGCCTGGTGTCGGCCGGCATGGGCCTGGCGCTGGTGCCGCAATCGGTGTCTAACCTGATGCGGCCCGGGGTAGAATACCGCTCGCTGCGCGACCCCACGCCGCTGGTCGAAACGGGACTGGCCTGGCGCCGCGACCACGTGACGCCCGTGCTGCAAGGCTTTTTGGATTTACTACGAAAGAACACACCATGCTGATACACCCTATGCCCGATCCGGTCGCCGTCCACCTGGGGCCGATCGCCGTCCACTGGTATGGCCTGATGTACGTGCTGGCGTTCGCCATGTTCATCTTCCTGGGCCGGGTGCGCATCAAGCAGCCGCACATCGCGGCGCTGGGCTGGAAGAACGAGGACCTGGACGACATGCTGTTCTACGGCATGCTGGGCGTGGTGCTGGGTGGCCGCCTCGGTGAAGTGCTGTTCTACCGTCCCGCCTTCTTCTTCGCCAATCCGATCGAGATCGTGGAAGTGTGGCACGGCGGCATGTCGTTCCACGGCGGCTTCCTCGGCGTGATGGTGGCCATGTGGCTGTGGTCGCGCAAGGCCGGCCGCAACCTGATGGACGTGTATGACTTCATCGCGCCGATGGTGCCGCTCGGTTACGCGGCCGGCCGCCTGGGCAACTTCATCAACGCCGAACTGCCGGGCCGCGTGGTCAGCGACCCGTCGCTGCCGTGGGCCATGCTGTGGCCCGACACCAGCTACCCGCTGCTGCCCAACCCCGTGTTCCTGCAAGGCTTGCGCCATCCGTCGCCGCTGTACCAGATGCTGATCGACGGCATCCTCGTGTTCGTGATCCTGTGGCTGTACGCGCGCAAGCCGCGGCCACGGCTGGCGGTGGGCGCCATGTACACCCTGCTGTATGGCTGCGCGCGCTTCTTCACCGAATACTTCCGCACCCCGGACTGGGAAGTGCACTGGGGCGGCATCCCCATCACCTCCGGCCAGATGCTGTCGCTGCCGATGATCGTGGGCGCGCTGGTAATCCTGGCGTGGTCCTACAAGCGCAACGTGGTGATGGGCGTGCCGCCCGCCACCAAGCCAGCCTGACGGATCAGCCCGGGCCGCTCAGCGCAACGCCTTCCACAGCATGTAGGCGGCCAGGCAGTACAGCACCACCGCGAACACCTTCTTGAGCGACTGCACCGGCAAGCGGTGCGCCGTGCGGGCACCGAGCGGCGCCAGCGCCACGCTGGCGGTCGCGATCACGGCCAGCGCGGGCAGGTAGATGAAGCCCAGCGAATACTGCGGCAGTCCCGCCACATTCCAGCCGAAATAAATGTTCGACAGCGTGCCCGCCAGCGCGATCGGGAAGCCCAGCGCGGCGCTGGTGGCCACGGCGTTGTGGATCTTCACGTTACACCAGCTCATGAACGGCACCGAGATGAAGCCGCCGCCCGCGCCCAGCAGGCCGGCCAGCACGCCGATCACGCCGCCGGCCGCGAACATGCCCGCGCTGCCGGGCAGCTCCCGGCCGGCTGCCGGCTTGCGGTTCAACAGCATCTGCGTGGCCGAGAACGAAATGAAGATGGCGAACACCAGCGCCAGCGTGGGCGCCGGCAGCTGCTTGCCGATCCACGGTCCCACCCACGAGCCAACCAGGATGCCCGGCGCCAGCAAGGCCACGATGGGCCAGCGCACGGCCCCGTGCAGGTGATGCGCGCGCACCGACGATAACGATGTAAACAGTATGGTGCCTAATGAGGTGGCGATCGCCATGTGCACGATCACCTCGGGCGGAAAACCCTTGGCGCTGAAGATCATGGTGATGAACGGTACCAGGATCATGCCGCCGCCTATGCCCAGCAGGCCAGCGCAAAAACCGCCAAAGGCGCCCATGGCCAGCAAGGCCGCGATCAGAGTCCAGTCCATCAGGCGTCCTTGTCCAGCAGCTTGACGATGGTGTTCCACTGGCCCTTGGTGACGGGCGTGATGGACAGGCGGCTACCCTTCTGCAGCAGCACCATGTCCTCTAGCGCGGGGATGGTGCGCAGTTCGGCCAGCGGCAGCAGGCGCGTCTTCTTCGTCGCGCGCACGTCGATGGAAATCCAGCGCGGTTGCTCGGGCGTGGCCTTGGGGTCGTGGTACTTGCTGTTGGCGTCGAACTGGGTGGCGTCCGGGTACGGCGTGCCCACCACTTCGGCCAGGCCGGCGATGCCCGGCTGCGGGCAGCTCGAATGGTAGAACAGCACGCCGTCGCCGGGACGCATGGCGTCGCGCATGAAGTTGCGCGCCTGATAGTTGCGCACGCCGAACCACGCCACCGTGTGCGCGGGCGCGGCCAGCACATCGTCGAAACTGACTTCGTCCGGCTCGGATTTCATCAACCAGTATTGCATCGGGCACCGCCTCTCAAAACGTACGGACGTAAAAAAGCGGCTGCGCATTCAACATGCTCGCAACCGCTTTTTGGAATTCAAGCCCCGCCTGTGCCGTTATGCCGGCATCCCGAACCTGATGGTTCAAGGTGGTCACAGTTAGTTCAATTTCGGGTTCGTCGGACTAGCGACGCTCACGCCCACCAAACAAATTCCCGCAACCGATGCACATAAATGGTTCAAGGAATATATGGCAATCGCGAACACCGCAGGGGTGACACGAAGTTTACTCTCTAAGCCCGTTTTGGGGAAGGCGTTTTATGCACTAAAACAGGGTTTCTTGTGGCGTCAGCGCGTTATCGAGCACCTGGTTCATGGCCGCGATCTTCTGCTGCACTTCCAGTATAGACAAGTCCGACAACGGTCCCTGCGGCGCTTTCACCGACAGGAATTCGGCCGCCACGCCCAGCGCCGCCATCACGGCGATGCGGTCGTTGCCCTTGACTTTGCCAGCGTCGCGGATGGCGCACATCTTCTTGTCAAGGAAGGCGGCCGCCTCGCGCAGCGCGCGTTCCTCGTCCGCCTTGCACATCAGGCGGTAGGACTGGCCCATGATGGTGACGTCCAGCTGCTTCATTGATTCTGCTCCTGGTCAGGCATGGCGCCATCGGCGCCGGCAGCGGCATCGGCTTCCGCTTCGCCGTCGAGCGCGGGGATCTGTTCGAGCAGCGCCGAGACGCGGCTGTGCGCTTCGCTCAGGCGCTTCTGGTAACCGATGTTCTCCACCACCAGCGCGGCGTTGGCTTGACGCAACTGGGCGTTCTCGCGGCGCAGGGCCTGGGTCATCTCGGCCAACTGGTCGATCTTGTCGGAAAGTTCTTGGAATTCTGAAATCATCTCGTCACTATAGGATGGCTTGCGAACGCGCGTCAACCGCTACACGGCAGAGAACGCGCATATTTTTGAGGCAAGGCAGGAATGAGGCCGCAGCGGGCAACGGAGGTCCATCTCCGCTGCCGCCGAGGCCGCATCAGCGCGCGATGGCGGCCTGCGCGCGCCTGCGCCACGCGCCGGGGCCGACGCCATGGTGGCGCTTGAAGGCGCGGTTGAAGGCGGCCTCGGACTGGTAACCTACCATTTCGGCGATGCTGCCGGTCACCTGCTGGCCCTGGTCCAGCAGCCGCGCCGCCTGCGCCATACGCAGCCGGGCCAGCACCTCGGCCGGGGTAGCGCCGGCCGTCTGCTTGAACAGGCGCGCGAACGTGGCGCGCGACACGTGGCACAGCGCCGCCAGTTGGGCCAGATCCCACGGCCGCTCAGGCTGCGCCAGCATGCCGTGCAGGGCCGCCTGCAGGCGGCGTCCGGCCAGCAACGCGAACAGGCCGGGCACCGTCGGCGCCTGATCCATCCAGGCCCGGATCAGCAACGCAAACAGGGCCGACGCCAGCTGGCTGATGACCGCGCCCGAACCGGCGCGCGGCAGTTCCGCCTCCGACTGCAGCATCGCCATCAGGCTGCGCAGGCTGGCCGCGTCCGGCCGGCCGGCCGTGCGCACGACCAGCAGCGGCGGCAAGGCAGCCAGCAGGCCGGGGCCGCCGCCCGCTTCCGCGTCGAAGTGGAATTCGCCGCACAGGATGTCGGCCGCTGGACCGTCGCCGCCGTTGCGCACCTCGCGCAGCGTATGCTCGCCAGGCAACACGTACAGCGGCGACGCGGCCCCCTTCTCCCCCAGCGACAAGCGGTGCGCGCCACCGTGCGGAAATACCACAATGTCGCCGGCCTGCAACGGCACGCCGTGGCCGGCGGCGCAATCGAGTGTCGCGCTGCCGCGCACGATCAGGTGATAAGGCGCGACACCCGTTCCGGCGGCCGGGTGGTCCAGCACCCACGGCGCGCCGAAATGGCAGCGCACGTCCAGGGCGGTACGCAGGGGATAGATGGCGAGCAGGCGGCTGAGCGTATCCATGGCACGGATGATGGCTGACTGGTTGAGACGAATGAGCAAATTCTAGCGCATTTCGAGCATTAAAAAACTCAACATCCCGGCCTACACTGCTCTCCATGGCATCGACATCGCATGCCAACCCTGTTCAACATTGAAAGGAATCACCATGGACCGTCTGTTCACCCAACCCGCCGCCCACGCCACCGGCGCTGCCGCCCAACTGTTTAACGCCATCAAAGGCGCAATCGGCAAGGTACCCAACGCCTATCTGGCGCTGGGCAACAATAGCCCGGTGGCGCTGGAGGCGGCCCTGAATCTCGATGGCGCGCTGCGCAAAAGCGCCCTCAGCGCCGGGGAAGTCGAAGTGATCAAGCTGGCCGTCAGCCAGCAAGCGGGCTGCGACTATTGCGTGGCCGCGCACACGCTGATGGGCGGCAAGGCCGGCCTGAGCCCGGCAACCATGCGCGCCGTGCGCAGCGGCGACGCCAGCGGCGAAGCGCGCCTCGATGCGCTGGCGGCCTTTGTCCATACGCTGGTCAGCACCAGCGGCACGGTGCCGGCTGCCGCGGTGGAGGCCGTCAAAGCGGCCGGCGTGACGGACGCGCAGATCGCCGACACCACGCTGGCGATCGCCGCCATCACGCTGACCAACCTGTTCAACCGCGTCAACCACACCACGCTCGACTTCCCTGCCGTCGCCTGACGCGCTGCGATGTGCGCACCACCCGGCTGCCGCCCTCGCGCTGGCCGCCGGGTGCCGGGCAATGGCCGGCGCCCGCCCAGGCCAACAGTTTGACAAGTATGTCTTGAAATAGCCCCCCACCGTCCCTATAATTGGCACTCGTTAGCGAGGAGTGCTAACAACGATTTCCGCTGTTACAACGACTGAAACAGCCTTTGTGATTCTTTTAGCAACAACCCATTGATAGGAGTTTTGTATGAACCTTCGCCCCTTGAACGATCGCGTCATCGTCAAACGCCTGGACCAGGAAACCAAAACGGCATCCGGCCTGATCATCCCTGATGCGGCTGCTGAGAAACCGGACCAAGGCGAAGTGCTGGCCGTCGGCAATGGCAAGATTCTCGATGACGGCAAAGTGCGTCCGCTGGACGTCAAAGTCGGCGACCGCGTCCTGTTCGGCAAATACGCCGGCCAGACCGTCAAGATCGACGGCCAGGAACTGATGGTCATGCGCGAAGAAGACATCATGGCGATCGTCACCAAGTAATTGGTCCACGCCTTAACAAATTCCACGAAATTCAGGAGAAAACAACATGGCAGCTAAAGAAGTAATCTTCGGCGACGCAGCGCGCGCCAAAATGGTCGAAGGCGTCAACGTCCTGGCCAATGCAGTGAAAGTCACCCTGGGCCCGAAAGGCCGCAACGTCGTGCTGGAGCGCTCGTTCGGCGCCCCGACCGTCACCAAGGACGGCGTCTCCGTTGCCAAGGAAGTCGAGCTGAAAGACAAGCTGCAGAACATGGGCGCGCAGATGGTCAAGGAAGTTGCTTCCAAGACGTCCGACAACGCCGGTGACGGCACCACCACCGCGACCGTGCTGGCCCAGGCCCTGGTGCGCGAAGGCATGAAGTACGTGGCCGCCGGCATGAACCCGATGGACCTGAAGCGCGGTATCGACAAGGCCGTGGCCGCCACCGTCGAGCAGATCGCCGCCATCGCCCGTCCATGCACCACCTCCAAGGAAATCGCGCAAGTCGGTTCGATCTCGGCCAACTCCGATTCCTCGATCGGCGAGCGGATCGCTGAAGCGATGGAAAAAGTGGGCAAGGAAGGCGTCATCACCGTGGAAGACGGCAAGTCGCTGAACGACGAACTGGACATCGTGGAAGGTATGCAGTTCGACCGCGGCTACCTGTCGCCATACTTCATCAACAACCAGGAAAAGCAAGTGGCCATCCTGGAGAACCCGTTCGTCCTGCTGTGCGACAAGAAGATCTCCAACATCCGCGACCTGCTGCCGGTACTGGAACAAGTGGCCAAGGCTGGCCGTCCGCTGCTGATCATCGCTGAAGACATCGAAGGCGAAGCGCTGGCAACCCTGGTGGTGAACAACATCCGTGGGATCCTGAAGACCTGCGCCGTCAAGGCTCCGGGCTTCGGCGATCGTCGCAAGGCTATGCTGGAAGACATCGCCATCCTGACCGGTGGCCAAGTGATCGCTGAAGAAGTCGGCCTGACCCTGGAAAAGGCTACCCTGAACGACCTCGGCCAAGCCAAGCGCATCGAAATCGGCAAGGAAAACACCACCTTGATCGACGGCGCAGGCCAAGCTGCTGCGATCGAAGCGCGCGTCAAGCAAATTCGTGTGCAGATCGAAGAAGCAACGTCCGACTACGACCGTGAAAAACTGCAAGAGCGCGTTGCCAAGCTGGCAGGCGGCGTTGCAGTGATCAAGGTTGGTGCTGCGACCGAAGTCGAAATGAAAGAGAAGAAGGCCCGCGTAGAAGACGCGCTGCACGCAACCCGTGCCGCCGTTGAAGAAGGCATCGTTCCTGGCGGCGGCGTGGCTCTACTGCGCGCTCGCGCCAACCTGAGCGTCAAGGGCGACAACCCGGATCAGGAAGCCGGCATCAAGATCGTTCTGCGCGCGATGGAAGAGCCGCTGCGCATGATCGTGACCAACGCTGGCGACGAAGCATCCGTAGTCGTCAACAAGGTCATGGAAGGCAAAGGTAACTTCGGTTACAACGCCGCCAACGGCACCTACGGCGACATGGTCGAAATGGGCGTGCTGGATCCGGCCAAGGTCACCCGTTCGGCTCTGCAAAACGCAGCGTCGATCGCTGGCCTGATGCTGACCACCGACTGCACCGTTGCCGAGCTGGTCGAAGACAAGCCGGCTGCTCCGATGGGCGGTATGGGCGGCATGGGCGGTATGGGTGGTATGGAAGGCATGATGTAATTTGCCTTTCGCGGTTCCTCCGCCATGAAAAAGCCCGCTTCGGCGGGCTTTTTCTTTTCCTGCTTGGCAGCGTCTGCCGCCGCAGAAAGTGATGGGATGTCAAAGGTATGAAGACTTGCTTAGCAGAAACAAAAGCGCTAGAGTCATCAATGCTTGATCAATCACTTTTCGGGAGACAGCAATGAAGAAGATTTTTACGCTTTTTATCGGCGCATGCCTGAGCATCGGCTTCATGACAGCGTCAAATGCGGCGGACAAAGGCACCAAAGAAGAAGCCAAGGCCCTCGCCCAAAAGGCAATTGCCTATTACAAGACGCATGGAAAGGACAAAACCTTTGCCGAGGTCAATAACAAATCGGGGCAATTCGTCGACCGCGACATGTATGTGTACATACTCGATGCTAACGGCATGATGATGGCGCACGGCGCCAACGAAAAGCTGATCGGGAAAGACTTGACGAACTTAAAAGATGCTGATGGGAAGCTTTTTGCGCAAGAGCTGATCGCGCTGACGAAAGCCAAAAAGAGCGGCTGGGTCGACTATAAATGGCCCAATCCTGTCACAAAACAAATCGAAGCGAAAACGACGTATCTGGAACCAGCTGACGGCTACGGATTTGCTGTTGGCGTCTACAAATAAGCATGTTGTCATGCCGCCGCGCAGGCGGCATGACAACGCGGCCATCCTCGTCAGGTACACGTTAATCCGCCGGTTAATGAGTGCCTGACTTCAGGACAATCGCTTATGTCTTCCAATCGGGTGCGCGCTTTTCGATAAACGCCTGCACACCTTCCAGCGCCGCCGCCTCCATCATGTTGCACGCCATGGTTTGCCCGGCAAGCTGATACGCAGCCTCCACGCCCATCTCCAACTGCTTGTAGAACAGCTGCTTGCCCATTGCCACGGCGACCGCGGGCTTGGCAAGAATGCTCGTCACCAGCCGGCCAACTTCGGCATCAAGTTCCGCCACAGGCACGACCCGGTTCACCAAGCCACGCTCGCGCGCCGTATCCGCGTCGATGAAGTCACCGGTCAACAGCATTTCCATCGCCTGCTTGCGTGACACGTTACGCGACAGGCCAACGGAAGGCGTTGCACAAAACAAGCCATAATTCACGCCAGACACGGCAAATTTCGCCTCGCGCGCCGCCACGGCCAAGTCGCACATCGCCACCAGCTGGCACCCGGCTGCCGTCGCAATGCCCTGCACGCGCGCGATCACTGGCTGCGGCATGTGCTGGATCGTCAGCATCATCTTGCTGCACTGATTGAACAGTTTGCTGTAATACGCATGCGAAGGCTGGGCGCGCATCTGCTTCAAGTCATGCCCGGCGCAAAAAGCCTTGCCGGCAGCTGCCAGCACGACGACGCGCACACTGTCGTCAGCCTTGATGGCGTCGAGTTCGCACTGCAATGCCGCCATCATTTCTTCCGACAGCGGATTGAACTTGTCGCCGCGGTTGAGCGTGAGCGTAGCCACGCCGGCAGCGTGCGAAGACAGTACGTAAGGCGGCTCAGCGTTCGTCATCTTCCCCCTCCTCCGGTTGTTCGCCCAAGCTGGGCGGCGGCTGGTAAGTCGCCAGCAACTGTTCCCGGCTGACTGGCGTCTCCAGGCTGATGCGGCCCAAGGCGCCGCTGCGGTAATCCTGCAGTAATGTATGCGCTGCCTTTTCGAAATCCAGGTCGCCGCCCTTGAGGCGGAACGCACGTCGCTTTGCGATACCTTCAATCACAGAAACGCCGTCGATACCTTCGGTCGGAAACGCGTAGCGCGCGGTCAGCAGTTGCGGGTAGCGAACAAGCAGCAAGTCCGCGAGGAAGGTCGCGACCTCTTCCTCGATGACGGCATTGACGCCAACCGCATGACTGGCAGCCAGCATCAGGCCATCGGTGGGATGCTCGATCTTCGGCCACAGCATGCCAGGCGTGTCGACCAGCACCATGTTATTGCCGAGATAAAGGCGCTGCTGCGTCTTGGTCACTGCCGGCTCGTCACCGACGGCGGCCACGCGTTTCTTGAGCAAGGCATTCATCAATGTCGATTTGCCGACATTCGGAATACCCATGATCATCATGCGCAAGGGCTTGAGCGCGGTGCCGCGATGCGGTGCCAGCTTCATGGCGAGCTGCGGTACCTTGGCAACGTCGGCCGGCTTCTTGCAGCTCAGCGCGACTGCGGTCATACCTTTCTGTGCGTTGTAAAACTCGATCCACGCCTTGGTGGCGGCCGGGTCGGCCAGGTCGGCCTTGTTGAGAATTTTCAGGCAGGGGCGCTGGCGAAATTTGCGCAACTGCTCAATCATCGGATTGGTGCTGGCCTGCGGCAGGCGCGCATCGACCACTTCGATGACCAGGTCGGTCTTTTCCATGGACTCCGCCGCTTTCTTGCGGGCGGCGTTCATGTGACCGGGGAACCATTGTATGGACATGCGGGAATTTCTTGGGAAGGGGCAATTCGCTATTCTACCCGCTGACTGCCCGTCAATCGACTCCAGCCAATACCCTCAAGTGCGCAACGACGCTGCGCCCGAGGGCCGACAGGGCGTATCCGCCTTCCAGGCAGCTGACGATCCGCCCTTGCGCATGCTGCTGCGCAACCGCCATCACCTGTTGCGTGATCCATGCATAGTCCGCTTCCACCAGGCCCATCTGGCCGAGGTCGTCTTCGCGATGGGCATCGAAGCCGGCCGAGATAAAAATCATCTCGGGCCGATGCTTGTGCAGCGCGGGCAGCCATTGCTCACTGATCAACTGGCGCACCACCTCGCCGGTGGTGTAAGCCGGAACCGGCACGTTCACCATATTGTCGGCCGGACGCAATTCGCTGTACGGATAAAATGGATGCTGAAAGAAACTCACCATCAGCACGCGCGAATCGTTGCGAAAAATCTCTTCGGTGCCGTTACCATGATGAACATCGAAATCGACAATTGCCACGCGTTTCAGGCCGCGCACCTCCATCGCATGCTTGGCGGCGATCGCAACGTTACCAAACAGGCAAAATCCCATCGCTTC
>DATFBD010000009.1:0-15992 GCA_035254005.1 Burkholderiaceae bacterium
CAGCTGCGGTTGCACTTCGACGTTGAAGCGGCGCGAGGTCTGGAACAGGCGCAGCAGGATCTGGCCGAACGAGATGTCCTTCAGCGGCCGGTCGAAGATCGGTTCGCAGCAGGCCCGCACGGCCGACTCCAGCTCGTCGACACGGGTGTCGCGCGGGGCCCAGCCGGACTCGATGTGGGCTTCGGCCACGCGCTTGTAGTCGCGCCGGAAGAAGGCCAGGAAGTTCTGCGACAGGTAATCCTTGTCGAAATCGTTGAGCGTGCCGACGATGCCGAAGTCGAGCGCGATGTAGCGTCCGAAGCTGGCCGGGTCGATCGACACCAGGATGTTGCCGGGGTGCATATCGGCGTGGAAGAAGCCATCGCGGAACACCTGGGTGAAGAAGATTTCCACGCCGTCGCTCGAGAGCTTCTTCAAGTCCACGCCGGCCGCTTCCAGCCGGTCGATCTGCGACACGGGAATGCCGCGCATGCGTTCCATCACGATCACGTTGCTGGAGCAATAATCCCAGTACATCTCCGGCACCAGCAGCAGGCTGGAATTGGCGAAATTGCGGCGCAGCTGGCTGGCGTTGGCCGCCTCGCGCATCAGGTCCAGTTCATCGTGCAGGTATTTGTCGAACTCAGCCACGACCTCTTTCGGCTTCAGGCGCTTGCCGTCGGTCCAGATGCGCTCGATCCAGTCGGCCGCGATATGCATCAGCGCCACGTCCTCGTCGATGGACTTCTTCATGCCGGGGCGCAGCACCTTGACCGCCACTTCCTTGCCATCCTTGAGCGTGGCGAAGTGCACCTGGGCGATCGAGGCCGACGCCACCGGAATCCGCTCGAAGCTGGAGAACAGCTGGTCCGGGTGGTCGCCCAGCGACTTGCGGATCTGGGCGATGGCCAGTTCGGAATCGAACGGCGGCACCCGGTCCTGCAGCTTCGACAGTTCCACCACCAGGTCGAGTGGAATCAAATCGCGCCGCGTCGACAGCACCTGGCCGAACTTGACGAAGATCGGGCCGAGCTCCTCCAGCGCCATGCGCAGGCGCTCGCCGCGCGGCGCGGAAATATCGCGCCAGAAGATCACCGTGTCGATCAGCTTGGCGATACGCGGCACTTTCAGGCCGGCGATGGCGATTTCATCGAGGCCATACTTGACCGACACCCGCAGGATTTTCAGCAGGCGCAAAAATTTTAATATCATCAAAGATCCCGTGCTGATTGCTTGGCGGCGCGGGCGGCCAGCAGTTGTTCCAGCTTGGCGATGCGCTTGGCGGCGCGCTCGACGTCATCGCGCAGGCGTGCCACGCCGGACGAGAATTCGGCCACCACGGGCGGGCGCAGCAGCACGGGCCGTTCCTCGGCCAGGAATTCGGCCACGTTCTCGGCCAGCTTGCGGTGTCCGCTCTGCACGGCCGCGAACGCGGCGCGCGCGCCGGCCACGACGCGCACGGCCGCCACCGGCCCCACCACCTTCTCCAGGTCATGCTCGGCTTCCCAGCGCAGCGACTTGCTCAGGCTGGACAGGCAATTGGCGAACTCCGCGTCCCCTTCGATGCGCACATAGGAAAACGCGCGCTCGCGGTTCTGCATGATCAGCGGCACGTCGGCCAGCTTGACATGGATGGTGACGCTGGCCGGCGCATCGGCCCCGGCCACGGCCAGGTAACCGTCGCCGGCCACGCGCAGGCGCACGGCCACGGATGGGGCATCGACGCAGGCTACGCAGGCGACCTTGCCGGCATGGGGCATCAGTTCGCTGCGCGCCCACGGTTCCTGGGCCAGCAGATGGTTGAGGGTGGCGGCGAGCGGCGCCAGCAGCGTCGTCGCGGGAGGGACGGGAAAGGGAGTGGAAGAAGTCACAGTGGTGTCGATAAGTGGCCGCACATAAAGCAAAACCGCCCGGCATGTCGGGCGGTCTTGATCTTACCAGTTTGCGGGAAAACTGCCGCGGCGCAAACCGCAAAACCGCTGCAAATTCGGGACCTGGCGCAAGAAAAATTGCGTTGCGTCCCGTATTGCGCGTCCTTTACTGGCTCAGGCCAGTTGCTGGATGCCGGCCAGCAGCCAGCCCATGCTGCCGTTGACCGGCTTGGCCAGGTTCCACACTTCATGGAACGGCTCGGCCGCCGCGCCCGGCGCGGAACGGATCATGCCGGTGAACTTGACGCTGGCCAGGTAGTCCTGGTCCGACGTCTCGATGCCCAGCAGTTCAGCCTCGATGCTGACCACGTCCGTGAAGTCGGCTTGCGCGCCGCGTTCCGTGATCTGCATTTTCAGCTCGGCGAACACTTCCGGCGTGGTGAACTCGCGGATATCGGCCACGTCGCCCTTGTCCCAGGCCGCCTGCAGGCGGATGAAATTGCCCTTGGCCACGCGCAGGAAGGTGGCCGTATCGAAGTCGGCCGGCACGCCCCACGGCGTGTGCGGTGCTGCGGCGGGCTGGGCGTCCAACGTCGCTGGCTGCAATCGCGCGCCGATCTCCGGCGTGGCCACGTTGCCCTGGCCGCCGAAATTACCGCCACCGTTGCCGCCGAAGTTGCCGCCGAAGTTGCCACCAGCGTTGCCGCTGTAGGCCGTGGCCGGCACCGGCTTGGCGCCGCCGCCCAGGCCGCGCAACATGCGGATGATGAGGAAGGCCACACCGCCCAGCAACAGCACCGTCAGCAGCGAACCGAACATGCCGCCGCCCATGCCGAAGTGCGACATCAGCGCGCCCATGCCCAGGCCCAGCAGTGCGCCGCCCAGGATACCCTTCCACGGGCTGGCAGGCTTGGGCGGCAGCGCGGCCGGCGGCGCCACCGGCGCCGGTGCGGGCGCGGCGGCCTGGCGCGGCGCCGTGGGCGCCGGCGCAGGCGCCATGCGGCTCACGTTCTGCGACTGACGTCCGAACGTGCGGCCGCCGCCCATGGGACGGGCCGTCGCTTCGGCCATCAGCGAAATGGCGGACAGGGCCAGCATGGCGCCGACCAGAATCTTCTTCATGTTCATCGTATCTCTTACAGTTTGATACCAGTGTGCAAAGCGGCCACACCCGCCGTCAGGTTGTAATACTGGACCCGTTCCAGGCCCGCTTCTTCCATCATCTTCTTCAGCGTTTCCTGGTCCGGGTGCATGCGGATCGATTCGGCCAGGTAGCGGTAGCTCTCGGCGTCGCCAGCGATCTTCTGGCCCATCCATGGCAGCACATGGAAGGAATACAGGTCATACGGTTTCTGCAGCGGCGCCGCCACCTTCGAAAATTCCAGCACCAGCAACTTGCCGCCCGGCTTGAGCACGCGCCGCATTTCCTTCAGCGCCTGGTCCTTGTGGGTCATGTTGCGCAGGCCGAAGGCGACGCTGACGCGGTCGAAGTAATTGTCCGGGAACGGCAGTTTTTCCGCGTCACACAGCATGGTGGGGGTCAGCAGGCCGCGATTCAAGAGGCGGTCGCGGCCCACCCGCAGCATGGACTCGTTGATGTCGGTCAGCCATACCTCGCCCGACGGGCCGGCCTGCTTGGCGAAGGCCTTGGCCAGGTCACCCGTGCCGCCGGCGATGTCGAGCACCTTGAAACCGGGGCGCACGCCGGCCTGGGCGATGGTGAATATCTTCCACAGCCGGTGCAGGCCGCCGGACATGACGTCGTTCATCACGTCGTATTTGCTGGCGACGGAGTGGAAAACCTTGGCGACTTCGTGGACTTTTTCGTCTTCGGAGACGGTCTTGTAACCGAAATGGGTGGTATTGGTCATGGTGGGCAGCCTGTTAGTTTGCCAGCATTATACTAGCGCGAGGGGTAAACGCAGCGTGGGCGGCGTCAGGCTTGCCCCATCCAGGCCGGCGGCGGCGCCCGCTACCGCTCCAGGCCCAGTTCGCCCGCCTGCATGTGGCGCGCGCCAAAGTCATACAGCGCCAACCGGGAGTTCACGCCCAGCTTGGCGTAGATGGCGGTCAGGTGGTTGCGCAAGGTGCGCTCGCCGATGTCCAGCCGCCGGGCGATCTCGGCCGTGCTGGCGCGCGGGTCGCGCACCAGTTCGGCCACCGCCAGCCTTTCCTTGCGCGTGAGACGGGCCAGCTTTTCATGCGCCGGATCTTCCTGTGCCTTGCTGCGGGCGATCGTCTCCAGGATGCGGACGGTGGCCAGGCGGTCGACCCAGAACTCCCCTTCCCGCACTTTCTCGATGGCCTTGGCCAGCATTTCGACCGGTTCGCTCTTGCACAACAAGCCATTGGCGCCGGCCAGCACGGCCTCGTCGGCCAGGGTGGGCATGCGCGAACTGCTGAGGGCCAGCACCTTGCCCCGGAACCCAGGCAGCAGCTCGCCGATCAGCGCCAGCGGGTTGGCGCCGTCCAGGTCGTACAGCACCACGTCGGCGCCATGGCCGCGCAGGTGGGCGCGCGCCTCGGCCACCGTGGCCACGCTGCCGGCCAATACCAGCGCCGGCTGGCGCGCCGCGATCAGTTGCGCCAGACCCCAGGCCGTGATCGGCAAGTCGCAAATGAGCAACACCCGGATCGGCTTGTCGTCACCGTTATGGGCGGCTGCCATGCTGGCGTCCCCCACTGCCTTGCCAAGCTGCACTTTCCTCGTGACCAGCCTTCCCCACCATGCCGACTCCTATGACGTTTGTCATGGTTTTATCACAGATATTTGCCGGCCGCTACCAGAAAAAAGAGCGCTTTCTCCCATGCGCAACTTTCAACTTGCGCGTCAAATACATGGTACGGAGAAATAAAACATTCCAGTTTGAAATATTTCCCACCTAAACCTCTGTGAGAGCGCGAACATCATGGCCACTACCCGCACCGTCTTTATCGATTCCGCCCTGTCCGATGCCGCATCGCTCGCCGCGCAATACGACGCCACCGTCTTCAATATCGTCATGCTGGACCATGCCACGCCCGGCCCGCAGCAGATCCAGGACTGGATGGCCGCTCACAATGTGGCGGCGGCCGACATCAACGTGGTGTCGGCCAGCGCCAGCCTGACCGGGCTGTTCACGCCGCGCGTGGTCTTCGTCGACCCCGGCGTGGCCGACTACCAGAGTATCGTGGCCGCCACCCCGGCCAACGCCACCATCGTCATGCTGGACCCGGCCAAGGACGGCGTGCAGCAGATCCATGACTTCCTGGCCCACAACACTGGCCTGGTGGCGGCCATCGACATCGTTTCCAACCTGGCCAGCGTGGACCTGGTGTCGCACGGCAGCCCGGGCGAAATCCACCTCGGTTCGACCGTGCTGAACGCCGACACCATGGCCGCCTACAGCGCCACGCTGGCCGACATAGGCAGCCACCTGACCTCCGGCGCCGACATCCTGCTGTACGGCTGCGACGTGGCGGCCGGCACCAGCGGCCAGCAGTTCATCGCCAGCCTGGCCGCCGCCACCGGCGCCGACGTGGCCGCCTCCACCGACCTGACCGGTGCCGCCGCGGCTGGCGGCGACTGGGTGCTCGAAGCCAGTACCGGCACCATCGAAACGGCCGCCATCGCCGACAGCGCCTACACCGGCACGCTCGATGCCGCCACCGCCGTGACGGCCTTCACCATGTCGGCCGACAGCGGCACCTCGGCCACCGACTTCGTCACCAACGTGGCCACGCAGACCATCAGCGGCAGCTTCACTGCCAGCACCAACAATTCGCAGGCGCCGACCGTGTACGTGTCCACCGATGGCAGCGGCGCCACCCGCTCGGCCGCCAGCGTGACCTACACCGACAACGCCGGCAGCGGTACCTTCACGGCCACCGTCACGCTGGCCGCCGGCGCCGGCAAGAGCATCCAGTTCTGGGCTGCGGCGACCGGCAACAATCCGCTCGGCTCGACCCACGCCTACACGCTCGACACGACGGCGCCCGCCACCACCGTCAACACGGTCGCCTTCAGCAACGACAGTGGCGCCAGCGCCAACGACTTCAACACCAACGTGGCTGGCCAGACCATCACCGGCACCCTGAGCGCGGCCACGGCGACCGGCGAAGTGGTCAAGGTCTCGCTCGACAACGGCGCCAGCTGGCAGACAGCCAGCAACACGGTCGGCAGCAGCACCTTCAGCCTCGGCGGCGTCACGCTCAGCGGCAGCAACACGCTCAAGGTGCAGGTGGAGGACGCGGCCGGCAACGCCGGCCCGGCCCACACGCAAGCCTATGTGCTCGACACGGCCGCGCCGGCCGCCGGCACGCTGGCCTTCACCAGCCTGACCGACAGCGGCGTGGCCGGCGACGGCATTACCAACGACAACAGCTTCGGTCTGTCGTTGACGGGTAATGAGGCCGGCGCGGGTGTGGCATACCAGGTATCGACGGACAACGGCGCGCACTGGAACAGCACCAGCACCACTCAGACGGCACTGGCCGACGGCAGCTATCAGTTCCGCGCCCAGGTGACGGACACGGCCGGCAACAGCGCCACCACGGCCGCCATCAGCGTCACCATCGACACGGCCGCGCCCGGCGCGCCCGTGATCACCGGCTTCGCCGACAACAGCGGCTTATCGAGCGACACCATCAGCAACGACAGCACGCCCACCCTGACGGTGACGGCGGAAGCCGACGCCACGGTCAGCATCTACCAGGGCGGCACGCTGGTGGGCACGGCCACCCAGACCGCGCCCCATAGCGGCATCTACACCTACACCTCGGCCGCGCTGGCTGACGGCAACTACAACTTCACGGCCAAGGCCAGCGACGCGGCCGGCAACGCCAGCGCGGCATCGGCGGCATTACAGATCACCGTGGACACGACGGCCGACGTCGGTGCCGATCTGGCCGTCCACGTTAGCGACAGCCTGGTGAACAACGCCGAGAAAGGCACGGTCGCGTACACGGTATCTGGCCTCGATGCCGACGCTACGGCCACCGTCACCTTCAGCGACGGTACGCATAGCGTCACCGGCAACAATGGCAGCGCCGACCTTTCCACGCTGACCGACGGTGCGATCACCGTCACCATCGCCGCCACCGACACGGCTGGCAACCACGCCAGCGGCACGGGTGCGTCCACCACGCTCGACACCACCGCCGATGTGGGCGGCGATCTGGCCGTTCATCTCACCGACAGCCTCGTGAACAACGCCGAGAAAGGCACGGTCGCCTACACGGTAACCGGCCTCGACGCCGACGCTACGGCTACCGTCACCTTCAGCGACGGTACGCATAACGTCACCGGCAGCAACGGCAGCGCCGACCTTTCCGCCCTCACGGACGGTGCGATTACAGTCACCATCGCCGCCACCGACACCGCCGGCAATAGCGCTAGCGGCGCGGGCGCTTCGACCACGCTCGACACCACTGCCGATGTGGGCAGCGATCTGGCAGTGCATGTGAGCGACAGCCTGGTGAACAACGCCGAGAAGGGCACGGTCGCCTACACGGTATCCGGCCTCGACGCCGATGCTACGGCTACCGTCACCTTCAGCGACGGTACGCACAGCGTCACCGGCAGCAACGGCAACGCCGACCTTTCCACGCTGACCGACGGCGCGATCACTGTCACCATCGCCGCCACCGACGCGGCCGGCAACCACGCCGCCGGCGCGGGCGCTTCGACCACGCTCGACACGACTGCCGATGTGGGCAGCGATCTGGCAGTGCATGTGAGCGACAGCCTGGTGAACAATGCCGAGAAAGGTACGGTTGCCTACACGGTATCCGGCCTCGACGCCGATGCCGCCGCCACCGTCACCTTCAGCGACGGCACGCACAGCGTCACCGGCAACAACGGCAGCGCCGACCTCTCCACGCTGATCGACGGTGCGATCACCGTCACCATCGCCGCCACCGACACGGCTGGCAATAGCGCCAGCGGCGCGGGGGCGTCCACCACGCTCGACACCACCGCCGATGTGGGCGGCGATCTTGCCGTTCATCTCACCGACAACCTCGTGAACAACGCCGAGAAAGGCACGGTCGCTTACACGGTATCCGGCCTCGACGCCGACGCCACGGCCACCGTCACCTTCAGCGACGGTACGCACAGCGTCACCGGCAACAACGGCAACGCGGACCTCTCCACGCTGGTCGACGGCACCATCACCGTCACCATCGCCGCCACTGACACCGCCGGCAACCACGCCGCCGGCGCGGGCGCTTCGACCACGCTCGACACCACCGCCGATGCCGGCGCCAACCTGGCCGTAACCCTCCCCGACCAGGCCATCAACAACGCCGAAAAAGCGGCCGTGGCCTACACGGTGCTGGGCCTGGACGCCGACGCCCATGCCGCCATCACGTTCAGCGACGGCGTCCACAGCGTACTGGGCACGAACGGCATGGTGGACCTGAGCACACTCGGCGATGGCCCCATCAGCGTGACCATCGGTGCGAACGATCTGGCCGGCAATGTGGCGCACGGCACCGGCGCCAGCCTGCAGCTCGATACGCACGGCCCCGTGTTCAGCTCAGCCAACAGCGCCACCATCGCCGAGAACGCGGGCGCCGGCCAGGTGATCTACACGGCCGCCGCCAGCGACGCACAGGCCATCACCTACAGCCTGCTCGGCAACAACAACGATGACGCGGCCGCCTTCGCCATCGACGCCCATGGCGCCGTCACGCTGGTCGCCAATCCCGACTTCGAAACCAAGAGCAGCTACCACTTCACCGTACTGGCCACCGACAGCTTCGGCAACGCCAGCCAGCAAGCCGTCACCCTGGGCGTCACCGACGTCAACGAGGCGCCTACCGCGTCGCCCGTCAGCCTGACGACCATCGAGAACGCCATGATCACCACCTCGCTCGTCAACGCCGCCAGCGACGTGGACGCAGGCGACACGCTGACCTTCGCGCTCGGCGCCAGCACGGTGTCGCTGTCGTGGAGCCCGGACTCGACATTGCAATCGCTGATCAATCCGATCACGCACGCGGCCGTCAACCTGTCGACGCTGTCGGCGCAAGCGACGCTGTCGGCCGATGGCAGCACGCTGACCATCGCCACCCCGGCGGAACTGGACTGGATGAGCACCGGCCAGGCTATCCGGGCCACGCTCAGCTACACAGTGACTGACCACGGCGGCCTGTCGGGCACGGACAGCATCGCCCTCCTGATCAACGGGTCGACGGCCGACAAGGGCGTCAACCTGGTGGGCGGCAATGGCAACGATGTGTTGTCCGGTAACACCACCAACAACGCGGAGGACGTGCTGCAAGGTGGCAACGGCAATGACACCCTGAGCGGCTACGGCGGCACCGACGCGCTGTACGGGGGCAATGGCGACGACAGGCTGGCCGGCGGCGCCGGCATCGACTACCTGTACGGCGACCTGGGCAACGACACGCTCGACGGTGGCACGGAAGGCGACTACCTGTTCGGCGGCAAAGGCAACGATACCCTGACGGGCGGCGGCGGGGCCGACAAGTTCGTGTTCGAACCCCAGTTCGGCAACGACCGTATCACCGACTTCCACCTGGCCGAAGGCGACAAGCTGTATTTCGCCGACATCCTGTCCACGCCCATGACGGCTGACGCCTTCGTGGCGAAATATGTGACCGATACCGGCAACGACCTGCTGATCAGCCTGCCGGGCGGCTCCATCGTGCTGGTCGGCGTGGCAAGCGTGAGCGGGCTGGCTGCCGCCATCAATTTCGGCATGCCGTCGTAAGCGCGCCCTCCGGGGCCGGATGCCATGCCGGTCCCCGGCACGGTTAGTGATCCTGGCCGGCCAGGCTGGCCACCAGCGCCAGCAATTCGGCCGGGTCCACCGGCTTGGCCAGGTGCGCCTGGAAGCCGGCCCGCAGGCTGCGCGCCCGGTCGTCCGGACGGGCGAACGCGCTCAGCGCCACCACGGGCCGCGTGTCCCCGCGCGCGCGCAGGACAGCGATGAAATCGTAGCCGTCACGCCCCGGCATGCCGATGTCGCAAATGATCAGCTGCGGATCGCCGGCCGCCACCGCGGCCAGCGCTTCGTCCACAGAGGCGGCGCATGCGGGCTGGGCACGTTGCTGCTCCAGCATCTGTTGCAGCACGCCACGCGCATCGGGCTCGTCATCCACCACCAGCACCCGCAAACCATCGAGCACGGGCCAGGCCGCTGCCGTCTCGGCCCGCGCATCGGCCCGATGGCGCACGGCGCGCGCCTCGACCTCGTTGCGGGCCCGGATCGGCAAGCTGATGCAGAAGGTGGTGCCCAGCCCCGCGCCGGCGCTGCTGACGCTGATGTGGCCACCATGCAGTTCGATCAAATTCCTGGCCACCGCCAGCCCCACGCCCAGGCCGCCATGCCTGCGCCGGGTGGACGAGTCGGCCTGGCTGAAGCGCTCGAACACGAACGGCAGGAAATCCTCGGGGATGCCTTCACCGGTGTCGGCGATGGTGAGCACCATGTAGCTGCCGGCCTGTTCCAGCTGCACGCTGATGCGCCCATCCCTGGGAGTGAACTTGACGGCATTGGTGAGCAGGTTCCACAGCACTTGCTGCAAGCGGGCCGGGTCGCCGCTGACCAGGGGCGCGGCCGGGTCGGCCACGCATTCGAGTTCGATGTGCTTCGATTCGGCGGCCGGCATGATCGATTCCATGGCGGCGCCGATCACCGTGGCCAGTTCCACCGGCTGCATGTCGAGCCGTACCTTGCCCGAGGCGATCGAGGACAGGTCCAGCAGCTCGTCGATGAGCCGGGTTTGCAGGCGCACGTTACGGTCGATCACCTCGATGCCCTTGCGCACGATGGCGGCGTCCTCGTAATTGCTGTCGAGGATCTGGGTCCAGCCGAAGATGGAATTGAGCGGCGTGCGCAGTTCGTGCGACAAGGTGAGCAGGAACTCATCCTTCATCAGGCTCACGCGCTCGGCCTCCTTGCGCCCGGCCCGCTCCTTGACGAGCAGGTCATTGACTTCGCGCTGGGCGGCCAGCACTTCGGCGGTGCGCTCGGCCACGCGCAATTCCAGGCTTTCGTTCAGGGCCACCAGCGCCTTCTCCACCCGCTTGCGCTCGGCCAGCTCGCGTTCGCGGTCCTGCAACGCCTGGTTCAACTGGTGCATGCTGGGAATCTGCAGGGCCTTCGGTACGAGCGGCCACAGCAGAACAGCCGTGACGACGGACGCGGCGGCCGTGACCGCCTTGAGCAAGGCGTCGAGCCAGTAGTCGGGGTGCCAGATGGTCCAGATGGCGAGGAAATGGGTCGTGCCGCAGGCGAAGATGAACACCGAGAAGCAGACGAACATCCACGAAAACTGCAGGTCGCTGCGCTTGCGCACAAAGTACAGCATGGCCACGGGAATCGTGAAATAGGCCAGTCCGATCATGGCATCGGACACCACGTAGGTCCACAGCAGATCGGGCGTCCACAAATAGCAATGCCCGTGCGGCATGAAGCCGTCTTCGCTGAAGGTATGCGCCAAAAAGCCCAACATATGCCGTCTCCGCCTTGTCCGCGCACGCCGGATCGCGTCTTGCGCCGTTGCTGCGAATACCGATTGTACTGATTTGTTACGCGCAAGACATCAATTTGGGCAATCGTGTCACACTTTGGTCGTCAGCCTGATTTATCATGAACAAACATGCAAACATGCGTGGATGGCAAGCCGCGCGAGCACACCAATACGGGAGGAATTAGCCATGACCCACGCCGCGTTACCACCGAACGACCTGCCCATCTACCGTCTGTTGACGGGGCCGGACGATTCCGCGTTCTGCCGCCGCGTGAGCGAAGCGCTGGCGCTCGGCTACCAGCTGCACGGCTCGCCAGCCGCCACCTTCAACGGCAAGCAAGTGATCGTGTGCCAGGCCATCGTGTGGCCGGGGGCGCCGTCACATAAGGAACTGCTGACGTAAAAACAAATGGGGACGTACCTCATCCCAGGCCGTCGCCGGAAATGGAGCACGTCCCCAATGGGAGAGCTGTGGCTTAGTGGCGGCCGCCGCAGCCGTGCGACTTGGGTGCCGATGCGGCCAGCGTGGCGCCGGGCTCGCGGCCGCTGTCGCCTTCGAATCCGGCCGCGTGCAGCCGGGCCAGGTAGTCGGACCACAGCTGTTCTTGCTCGCGGCCCAGCTTGTACAGGTAATCCCAGCTGTACAAGCCCGTGTTGTGGCCATCCGTGAAGGTGGGCTGGACCGCGTAGTTGCCCACCGGATCCAGCGCGGCGATGCCGACCTCGCGCTTGCCGACCTGGAGCACTTCCTGGCCCGCGCCGTGGCCGCGCACCTCGGCTGACGGCGAATACACGCGCAGCAGTTCGAACGGAATCGTGAAGCTGGCGCCGTCGTCGAAGCTCACGTCGAGCATGCGCGATTTGTTGTGCACCGTGAGGCCGGTCGGCAATGGGCTCATTGGGCTGCTGGTCATGGCTCTGGTCCCTTTCAGCCGCCCAGGCGGGCGACGATATCGGCATGCAGCTGCGGCAGCAGCGCGCGGCGCGCGGCCAGCACGTCCGGCAGCGAGCTGCGCTGGGCGGCGGCCCAGGTCGGATTGGGGAAATGGGCGTCGTCCAGGTAGCGCGGGATCACATGCCAGTGCACGTGCGGCGTCTGGTTGCCGAAGCTGGCCAGGTTGATTTTCTCCGGCAGCATGATTTCACGCTGGGCCAGTTCGACTTGCCACACGACGTCCATGATCCAGTGCCGCTCGCGCGGCATCAGGTCACTCATTTCCTTCACGTGGCTGTTCCAGATCACGCGGCAGTAGCCGGGATACTCTGGCTCGTCCACGGCGATCACGGACACCTGGGCATCGCGCCAGATCAGCGTGCCGGCCGGCGCCGTGCCGTTTTCCAGCGCGGCGTTCAGCTTGCACAGGTCGCAATGCGCCGTCATACCAGCACCCTTTCAATGCCGCCATCGTTGGCGCGCTTGACGTAGTCGGGCATCCAGTTCTCGCCCAGCAGGTGGCGGGCGATTTCGACCACGATGTAGTCGGCCGTCGTACCCGAGTCGTCATTGTAGCGCGACAAGCCTTGCAGGCAGGCCGGGCAGCTGGTGAGGATCTTGACGTCGCCGCCGAAGCCGTCGGCGCGCAGCTTGTCGGCGCCCTTGACCATCTCCTCTTCCTTGCGGAAGCGCACCTGCGTGGAAATGTCGGGACGGGCCACGGCCAGCGTGCCGGACTCGCCGCAGCAGCGGTCGTTCTTCTCGATCTTCACGTGGTCCACGGTTTCGATCAGCGCGTTGACGGTCTTGCTCGATTCCTGCAGCTTCATCGGGTTGTGGCAAGGCTCATGGTACATATAGCGCGTACCCGTCACGCCGTCCAGCTTGACCTGCTTTTCCAGCAGATATTCGTGGATGTCCATGATGCGGCAGCCAGGGAAGATCTTCTCGAATTCATAGGTGGCCAGCTGGTCGTAGCAGGTGCCGCACGAGACCAGCACGGTCTTGATGTCCAGGTAGTTGAGCGTGTTGGCCATGCGGTGGAACAGCACGCGGTTATCGGTCATCATCTTGTCGGCCTTGTCGTACTGGCCGGCGCCGCGCTGCGGATAGCCGCAGCACAGGTAGCCCGGCGGCAGCACGGTCTGCACGCCCACCTCCCACAGCATCGCCTGCGTGGCCAGGCCCACCTGCGAGAACAGGCGCTCCGAACCGCAGCCCGGGAAGTAGAACACGGCCTCCGTATCGGCGTTGGTGGTCCTGGGGTTGCGGATGATCGGGATCACCTTGTCGTCCTCGATGTCCAGCAGCGCGCGCGCGGTCTTCTTGGGCAGGTTGCCCGGCATCTTGCGGTTCACGAAGTGGATCACCTGCTCGCGCACCGGCGCCTTGCCGGTGGTCGGCGGCGGCGCCTTCTTCTGCGGCTTGGCCAGCTTGGCCAGCACGCTGGCGCCGATGCGCTGGGCCTTGAAGCCCCAGTCGATCATCGCCTTGCGGGTGGCGTTGATGGTGGTCGGGTCGGTCGCGTTCAGGAAGAACATGGCCGCGCGGTGGGCCGGCTTGAAGCTGCGCTTGTCCATCTTGCGCAACAGGTTGCGCATGTTCATCGAGACGTCGCCGAAATCGATGTCGACCGGGCACGGCGTCACGCACTTGTGGCAAACGGTGCAGTGATCGGACACGTCCTCGAACTCTTCCCAGTGGCGGATCGACACGCCGCGGCGGGTCTGCTCCTCGTACAGGAAGGCCTCGATCAGCGCCGAGGTGGCGAGGATCTTGTCGCGCGGCGAATACAGCAGGTTCGCCTTCGGCACGTGGGTGGTGCACACCGGCTTGCACTTGCCGCAGCGCAGGCAGTCCTTGACGCTATTGGCGATGTCGCCAATGTCGCTCTGCTGCATGATCAGCGACTCGTGGCCCATCAGGCCAAACGACGGCGTGTAGGCGTTGCGCAGGTCGGCGTGGCGGGTCTCGGTGTTGAGCAGCTTGCCCTTGTTGAAGCGCCCTTCGGGGTCGACGCGCAGCTTGTAGTCGCGGAAGTCGCGGATCTCCTCGTCGGTGAGGAATTCAAGCTTGGTGATGCCGATGCCGTGCTCGCCCGAGATCACGCCGTCCAGCGACCTGGCCAGCTTCATGATGCGGTTCACGGCCTTGTGCGCGTCCTGCAGCATCGCGTAGTCGTCCGAGTTCACCGGCAGGTTGGTGTGCACGTTGCCGTCGCCGGCGTGCATGTGCAGCGCCACGAAAACGCGCGAGCGCAGCACCCGCTTGTGGATGGCGATGCA
The DNA here is from genome assembly GCA_035254005.1 of Burkholderiaceae bacterium. GTDB lineage: Bacteria > Pseudomonadota > Gammaproteobacteria > Burkholderiales > Burkholderiaceae_D > Rugamonas. The sequence continues at coordinate 14,553 of DATFBD010000009.1, forward strand.
GTCCTCGACGATGGCCGTGAACGCGCCGCCGTTGAAGATGTGGCGCAGCGGCGTGCGCAGCTCCTGCTTCCACGACACGCGCACGGTGCGGTCCTGCAGCACGTCGAACAGGCGCGCCTCCGCCTGCTCGGCCATGCGCTTGCCCAGCACCGGCAGCGCCTGCTCCATGCCGTATTGCTCCAGCTGGGGCAGCGCGTCGCGCAGCGGCAGGTCGAGGTTGGCCAGCAGCCAGCGCCAGCGCGCCGCCACCTGCTGCAGCAAGTCGGTCGCCAGCTGCGCGCGGTCGCCGAGGATCTCCTCGACGTCCACGCTCTCGCCGGTCGCGTCGTCGCTCTTGGCCACCGGCAGGCCACCGGCCGCGAAGTAGCCATTGAGCTCGTCCACCAGCTGCAGCTTGTTCTTGATCGACAGCTCGATATTGATGCGCTCGATGCCGTCGGTGTACTCGCCCATGCGGTTCAAGGGGATCACCACGTCCTCGTTGATCTTGAAGGCGTTGGTGTGCTTGGCGATGGCGGCGGTGCGTGCGCGGTCGAGCCAGAACTTCTTGCGCGCCTCCGGCGACACGGCGATGAAGCCCTCGCCGACGCGCGTGTTGGCGATGCGGACCACTTCCGACGCGGCCTGCGCCACCGCGTTCTCGTCATCGCCCACGATGTCGCCGAACAGCGCCATCTTGGGCAGCGTGCCGCGCTTCGATTTGGTGGCATAGCCGACCGCGCGCAGGTAGCGCTCGTCGAGGTGCTCGAGGCCCGCAAGGCGCACGGTGGCAAAAGCCGGGTCACCGTTGTTTGGCAGCGCGTCGAGGTAGTCCTTGATCTCGACGATCGAAGGAATCGCGTCGCGCGCCTGGCCGAAGAATTCCAGCGCCACGGTGCGGGTGTGCTTCGGCATCTTGTGCAGGATCCAGCGCGCCGAGGTGATCAGGCCATCGGTGCCTTCCTTCTGCACGCCCGGCAGGCCGGCCAGGAACTTGTCGGTCACGTCCTTGCCCAGCCCCTCCTTGCGGAAGCGCTTGCCCTCGATGGTCAGGGTCTCGGTGCGGAACGGCTCGCCCTTGGGCGCTCCCTTGGCCGACGGATGGGTCCATTCGAGCTTGAACACCGCGGTCGGCGCATCGTGGATCTTGCCGAGGTTGTGGCCGACACGGGTCACTTCCAGCCAGTCGCCGTTCGGGTCGACCATGCGCCACGAGGCCAGGTTATCCAGCGCGGTGCCCCACAGGACGGCCTTCTTGCCGCCCGCGTTCATCGCGATGTTCCCGCCGATGCAGGAAGCGTGCGCGGACGTCGGATCCACCGCGAACACGAAGCCCGCCTTCTCGGCAGCCTGCGACACGCGCTGCGTGACCACGCCGGCGCCGGTGTGGATGGTGGCGTATTCGCGCTCCACGCCCGGCAGCACGGTCATCTCGACTTCGCCCAGCGCCAGCAGCTTCTC
>DATFBD010000010.1:0-61406 GCA_035254005.1 Burkholderiaceae bacterium
GTCACGTATGCAATTTTCTGGCTCATTTTCTTATCTCCTTGCAGATTGCTACAAATTCAGCAGCACGCAAACCCCGCCGCGCGGGGCTTGGTGCATTGTCGAACGTCAAGGACGTTCGACCGCGAGGGAAACCCCCATGCCGCCGCCGATGCACAGCGCAGCCAGACCCTTCTTGGCTTCGCGGCGCCGCATTTCGTGCAGCAGCGTCACGAGAACGCGGCAGCCCGACGCGCCGATGGGGTGGCCGATCGCGATGGCGCCGCCGTTCACGTTCACCTTCGCGGGGTCGAGCGCCAGTTCCTTGTTGACGGCGCAGGCTTGCGCGGCGAACGCTTCGTTCAGCTCGAACAGGTTCACGTCCTGGACGTTCCAGCCGGCCCGCTGCAACGCCTTGCGCGATGCCGGGACCGGGCCCATGCCCATCGTCGCCGGATCGAGCCCGGCCGTGGCGAACGCCGCGATCCGCGCCAGCGGCTTGAGCCCGAGCGCAGCCGCCTTCTTCGCACTCATGACGACCACTGCCGCCGCGCCGTCGTTGATGCCCGAGGCATTGCCTGCGGTCACGGTGCCGGCCTTGTCGAACGCCGGACGCAACCCGGCCAGCGCTTCGGCGCCGGTCTTGCGGTTGACGTATTCGTCCGTGTCGAACACGAGCGGATCGCCTTTGCGCTGCGGAATGGACACGGGCACGATCTCTTCCTTGAACCGGCCCGCGTCCTGTGCGGCCGCAGCCTTCTGCTGGCTGGCAAGGGAGAGCGCATCCTGGGCCGCGCGGTCGATGCCGTACTGTTTCGCGACGTTCTCGGCGGTGACGCCCATGTGGTACTGGTTGTAGACGTCCCACAGGCCGTCCACGATCATGGTGTCGACCATCTTGAAGTCGCCCATGCGGAAACCGTCGCGCGAGCCGTTCATGGCGTGCGGCGCGGCACTCATGTTCTCCTGGCCGCCGGCGATGATGATGCTGGCGTCGCCGCACTTGATGGCCTGGGCCGCCAGGTGGGTGGCCTTCAGGCCGCTGCCGCACACCTTGTTGATGGTGTAGGCCGGTACGCTGTTGGGCAGGCCGGCCTTGATCACGGCCTGGCGGGCCGGGTTCTGGCCCACGGCGGCCGTCAACACTTGTCCCAGGATGGCTTCGCTGATCAGTTCTGGCGCAATGCCGGTCTTGGCCAGCAAGCCCTTGATCACGTGCGCGCCCAGTTCCGAGGCGGGGATTTTTGCCAGACTGCCACCGAACTTGCCGACTGCGGTGCGGCCTGCGGCCACGATAACTACATCTTCCATGTGTTTCTCCAATGCGCCGGGGGGAACCGGCTTAGTTATGCCACAAACTTCAAGACTCCATCAAGCAACTGGTTGCTCAATTACAAAATGCATTGCCACTTTGCGTCGTGCATGTCATATCGACAAGCCCGCGCTTCGATCATACGCCGGCCGTGCGCGCGGCGGCGCCCGCTTCTAGCGCTTGGGATCAACTGGCGCCCACAAAATCTGTCTAGCAGCAACCGTGCCAGTGGCCAGCGTGCTGCGGTAAACATCGGCGTGACGCTCTGCGCACAGCATGCCGCCGTCCAGCATGGCTTCCGTGTAGGCGCGCAGCGCGGCCCATTGCGCCTGCATCAATGTGGTGCCTGCTTCGGAACATTGTTGTGCGATATCAAACATGGTGACCTTTCATTCTCACTGTTGAGCTGAACACCACATCGTATGCGGCAAGCGCGAGCGAGCGTTGATCTGTATCAAAGCTACTTAATCATTCTGAAGAACGGATGCCAATTTGTCACGATAATAATTTGATACCGTCGAGGCTGGCGGCGCACTGCTCCCGTATCACATTGACAAAGTCCAACACGTAGGCTTTCTGCCGCAGTGCCTCGGGCACGGACACGAACAGATCGCTCCACAAGCCCAGCTCACCGACAGGCTTGGCGATCACATAGTCGTAATCGACGTAATTCTTGATGGCCCAGTTGGGCAAGGCCGCCACGCCGCGGCGGCTGGCCACCAGTTGCAGGATGGCCACCGTCAGCTCGGCCGTGCGGCGTTCGAAATGGATGCCGGCCGGGCGCAGCACTTCGCGGATCAGGTCGATGCGCTCCTCGGGCACGGGATAGGTGATCAGCGTCTCGCCCTCGAAGTCGGCGGCGGCCAGCCGGCGCGCGCCCTGCAGCCGGTGCTTCTGCGCCATCACCACCAGGATCTCGAAGCGGAACAGGGGGAAGGTGGCGAATTCATTGCTGTAGTCGGAACCGATCACGAGGTCGGCCGCGCCGCTGCGCAGCAGCTCGGCCGGCTCGCTGTGAAAGCCCGACACCAGGTCGATTTCCACATCCGGCCAGCGCTGGCGGAACTCATCCATCACCGGCATCAGCCAGTCGAAACAGGTGTGGCATTCCAGCGCCACGCGCAACTGGCCCTGGTCGCCCTGCGACAGGCGGGCCACGTCGCGCTCGGCCTGTTCGATTTCCGGCAGCAGCAGATCGGCCAGCTTGAGCAGGCGCGCGCCGGTTGCCGTAAAGCCGATGGGCACCGATTTGCGTTCGAACAAGGGGCCGCCGTAGCGGTCTTCCAGCAACTTGATCTGGTGCGACAGGGCCGATTGCGTGAGGTTCAGCAACTGGGCGGCACGCACCAGGCTGCCCGCGGAGCGCAAGGCGCTCAAGGTTCGGAGGTGACGAATTTCGAGCATGGTCTATATATGAAACTTTTTCATGTGAAGCCGCAAAATCTTTCGTTTTGATTATAGACCGGAATGCCGCACACTTTATCGCACCATTATGAAATCTAGATGACAAAACATGACAAACATACAAATTCACATCCCCGGCTTCCCCCGCATCGGCGCAGCGCGCGAACTCAAGACCGCGCTCGAACGCCACTGGCGCGGCGAACTGCCGGCCGCCGCACTGGAACAGACGGGCCGCGCGCTGCGTGCCCGCCACTGGGCCTTGCAGCGGGCGGCCGGCCTGGACCACGTGAGCGTGGGCGACTTCGCGTTCTACGACCACGTGGCCAACCACGTCCAGCTGCTGGGCTGCGAACCAGCCCGGTTCGGCTTCACGCCCGAACAGGATGCGCTGCAACGCTACTTCGCCATGGCGCGCGGCGATACGGGGCACCACGCCCATGCCGACTGTGGCCACGGCCACGCCTGCCAGCAAGGCGCGGCGCTGGAAATGACCAAGTGGTTTGACACCAATTACCACTACTTAGTGCCCGAATTCGCGGCAGATACGGCATTTTCGCTGCACGCCGAGCGCTTGCTGGCGGAACTGGCGGAAGCGCGGGCGCTGGGCCACCCGGTCAAGGCCGTGCTGCTGGGCCCGCTCACTTTCCTGTGGCTGGGCAAGGAAAAAGGCGAACCCGGCTTCGACCGGCTCGCTCTGCTGGAACGCCTGCTGCCCGTGTATGGCGCCCTGCTGGCGCAACTGAACAGCGCGGGCGCGGCCTGGGTCCAGATCGACGAACCCATCCTGGGCCTGGACTTGCCACCGGCGTGGCGCAATGCCTTCGAACCGGCCTACTGGCAACTGAGCCAGGCCGGCGCGCCCTTGCTGCTGGCCACCTATTTCTCGCCGCTGGAAGAGAACCTTAGCCTGGCTTGCCGCCTGCCCGTGGCCGGCCTGCATGTGGACGGCGTGCGCGCCGCGCATGAACTGACCAGCGTGGCCGACTGGCTGCCCGGCCACAAGGTGCTGTCGGTCGGCATCGTCGATGGCCGCAACATCTGGCGCACCGACCTCGACGCGGCACTGGCCGTGCTGCGCCCACTGCGCGAAAAACGCGCTGGCCAGCTGTGGCTGTCCACCTCGTGCTCGCTGCTGCACGTGCCGTTCAGCCTGGAGCAGGAGACGGCGCTGGACCCGGAAATCCGTTCCTGGCTGGCGTTCGCGACGGAAAAACTGGACGAACTGGCCGTGCTGCGCGCCGCCCTGGCCGGCGCCGACAAAGCTGACTCGGCTAACTCGGCTAACTCGGCTAACTCGGCTAACTCGGCTGACTCGGCTGACTCGGCTGACTCGGCTGACTCAGCTGGCATTTCTGGCGCGCTGGCGGCGGCACGGGCGGCCGTGGCCAGCCGGCGCGCCAGCCCGCGTGTCCACAACGCCGCCGTCGCCGCACGCCTGGCCAGCCTGGCGCAGGGGGAACGATGCGCCGACCGCCGCGCCTCGCCGTTCCCGCAGCGCCAGGCCGTGCAGCGCGAACGGCTGGGCCTGCCCGCCTTCCCCACCACCACCATCGGCTCCTTCCCGCAGACGGCCGAGATCCGCGCCGCCCGCGCCGCCCACAAGCGCGGCGAGCTGGACGCGGCGGCCTACGAACGCACCATGCTGGCGCATATCGCCGACGCCGTGCACCGCCAGGAACTGCTGGGCCTGGACGTATTGGTGCATGGCGAGGCCGAGCGCAACGACATGGTCGAGTATTTCGGCGAACAGCTCGACGGTTTTGCCTTCACGCAGCACGGCTGGGTGCAATCGTATGGTTCACGCTGCGTGAAGCCGCCGCTGATCTATGGCGACGTGGCCCGCCCCCGGCCGATGACGGTGGCCTGGACCGCGCACGCCCAGCGCCTGACCAGGCGCCCGATGAAAGGCATGCTGACGGGGCCGGTGACCATCCTGCAATGGTCGTTCGTGCGCGACGACCAGCCGCGCGCCACCACGGCGCGTCAGATCGCGCTGGCCATCCGCGACGAAGTGGCGGACCTGGAACAGGCCGGCATCGCCATCATCCAGATCGACGAACCGGCCCTGCGCGAAGGCTTGCCGCTGCGGCGCGCGCGCTGGGACGACTACCTGGACTGGGCCACCGGCGCATTCCGGCTGACGGCGGCCGTGGCGGCCGACAGCACCCAGATCCACACCCATATGTGCTACGCCGAGTTCAACGACATCCTGCCGCAGATCGCGGCCATGGACGCGGACGTGATCACGATCGAAACCAGTCGCTCGGACATGGAACTGCTGGAAGGTTTCGGCCAGTTCCGCTATCCCAACGAGATCGGCCCCGGGGTGTACGACATCCACTCGCCGCGGGTGCCGGACCAGGAACAGATGGTGCGCCTGCTGCGCAAGGCCAGCGCCGTGATCGCGCCGGACCAGCTGTGGGTCAACCCCGACTGCGGCCTGAAGACGCGCGGCTGGGACGAAACGGAAGCGGCGCTGCGCAACATGGTGGCCGCCGCCCGCCAGTTGCGTGAGGAATGCGCCACACTTCAGTGATTGGTATGGTTGCCCATCCCGAGCACCATAATCCGACTTGCTGGTAATAGGTTCAAGACCTAAAGGGAATTTGAATCCCTCTCTCGCTTTGGCGTTGGCGAAGTGAAACAAGGTTCCTGCGGGCCTTGCGCGCGGGATTCGAAGGGCTGGACGTGCACATCCAGCCCTCTCCAAACCGCCCATTTGCCGCCGCTGCGCGACGGCTTTACGCACCGTGGGTGCGCTTCGCCCTACACTTCAGGTTTCACGCTAGCTAGCTCAGCAAAGGCCATTCGGCAATTGAAGCACGCAAAAGTACAAAAATGTCCAAAGGTCAGACTTGACCCGGCATCGCGTGCCCAGCATGTGAAATTTTATTACTCAAGAGCAACCATCTCCACATCTTTTTCAAAAAAACAATCTCTCTCCTGGTAATCCAGAATGGTTCCGTGATAATTTCAAGAAAAGAGTCTTCCAAGAAACTATCAAAATTGAAGCTTGTGTGTTGTGTATTTAATAATGCGTAGCAAATTCTAACTGATAGTTTTTCTGTTCGCAGTATGGTCTTTCCTGAAAATATAGGATACTAAAATTTTCCATGAAATTAAATGTAATTCATATAAGTGATATTCATTTTCACTCAGAAAACGATAAAGCATTCAGCTTGGCAGAAAAGATCGCATCAAATTGCTATGTGCGATCCAGAGAAGCAGATGCAACTTTAATCGCAGTCACCGGCGATATCGCATTTTCAGGCCAGGCGGCAGAATATGCTGCCGCCGAAATTTTCTTTTCACGTATCAAAAAATCTATAGAGTCCGAGACAAAAAAACCCGTATATATCATATTCTGCCCAGGAAACCATGACTGCATATTAAAACCAGTCAATGAAATTAGAGAACTCATCATTGATGAAATAATCAAAAATCCTGAAAAGGCGAAATCTGATCAGTATAAAAACGTTTGTGTATTTGCGCAAACAGAATATTTCAAGTTTTCCACTCAACTAGAAAATCCTCCTGCGGATTTTAGGGATCAATTATGGTCAGAATTTAATTTCAAGATAGGTGAAAAAGACGTAAGAGTATCAGCAATAAATATTGCGTGGATGTCTAGGCTTCCGGAACAACAAGGGACATTATTTTTCCCATTGGAGGATTACAAGTCACAGCTTTCAACTGCCTCAGATCTTCGCCTTGTCTTGCTGCATCAACCATTTAATTGGCAGCAGCAACAGTCATATCATGAAATGCGAAATGAATTACGTAGAAGCGCAACCGCCGTCCTAAGTGGACATGAGCACTACGGCTGTTCCGGGAAAATTGAAGATGAGAAATGTGGGGAGTCCCTTTACTTTGAATCAGAAGCATTGGGTCCACACGAAACAGATCTACACCCGTCATTTGCCACATATCTTTTTGATTTAAACTCAAAAAACGTAATAGTTCAGCGATATTCATTCGACGGAAATAGATTTTTAGAAAATGAAATTAGCACGGTTTTGCCAATTCCTAGTTCAGATAATTCAATTAACTATACTTATAGCTTTACCGATTCGTGGAAAAATGATCTGAATGATCCGGGGGCTAACTTCATCCATCCGGACAAGAAAAATTTGGTTCTCGATGATATATTTGTATACCCAGATATTAGAAATTGGGAAGATTCCGAACCGGGGAAAATTTCCAACATCTCATCGGAAACATTAATAGATAAAATAAGAAATGAATTCTCCTGTTTAATTATTGGCGATGAAAGATCTGGTAAAACGACGTTGCTTTATATATACGCCAGGGAGCTTCGAGCGTCTGGTTTGTTTCCAGTTTATATTAAAGCAAATGAAATAAATAACATAAGATGTGCGGAGGATATGGCGCTCCGAATTTCTCGGTTCATGGAGCGGCAATATGCGGATCACAAAATACTCTCGACCATAGAAAAGTCAAAGAGAGTGTTGCTTGTTGATGATATTGATAGATTGAAGTCTGGCATTTCATCAATACCGCATTTTCTTGAATACTCAAATTTGCATTTCGGATCTGTAGTGTTGACTGCTGCACAGTCATTTGAGATTTCATCTTTGGCATCATCATCCGCCAGTGAATTATTACAAAGATTCCCGAAATACGAAATACTCCGTTTTGGTCAAAAACTTCGGCATAGATTAATTCGGAAGTGGTGCACATTGAGCCAAATGTCTACTCTACAGGAACTTGATAAGAGAGTTCATCATATTGAGGGAATAATTAATATGGTGATAGGAAAAAATCTGGTTCCGCAGCTTCCAATTTACTTATTGATCCTTCTTCAGAGCAGCGATCAACATCAGCATGGGGAAATACAAAACAGTGGCTTTAGCCATTATTACCAATATTTAATTACTAAAAGCTTAGGGCAAGTTGGTGTCAATGCGGACGAGTTAAATGAATATTACAATTACCTCTCGCATTTAACTTGGTTCCTCCATGAGAAAGAGGTAAGGGAAATTAATGTTTCCGACTTCCGTAGGTTCAACACAGATTTTTCTCAAAAGTTTTCTAACGTTGATTTTAGTGATAGGTTACAAAAATTAACTTCTGCGAGGCTTGTCTGCCAGAGAGGAGATTTCTACAGTTTTGCATACCCATTTGTGTTTTATTACTTCCTTGGAAGTTATTTGTCAAGCAAGATAAATAAGGACGAAAAAATCAGATCATGGGTTTCCGACGCTTGCAAGAAGCTATACAGGCGAGAGAACGCAAATGCGATACTCTTCTTGACTCATCACAACAATGACCCATGGATTATAGAAAGCATTGCCGATGTTGTAAAAAATAGCTTTCCGGAAATATCCCCAATGAGTTTTAATGGAGATACAGAGGCTGTTAATAAACTTGTTTCAGAGGCCTCAGAGCAAGTGCTAGTATCAACAAATATAACAAAAAACCAGGAAAACTCTAGGGAAGAATCAGATAAAATCGCTGCCGAAACAGACGATATGCCGGACGCACTTCCAGATGAAAATGGAGAGTTAGATTTTGTTGCCAAATTTTTGCTTCTCTTCAAGACTTCCGAAATTCTTGGGCAAGTTTTAAAAAATTATTATGGGTCTTTGGAGAAACCATTTAAAAACTCATTACTTAAAGAGGTTTTTGATGGGCCTCTGCGTGCACTAGGTCTTCAAATTTCAGAAATTTCTAAGGATTTAGACGGATTTGTTGCCTATATTGAAAATGTGGCATTTAAAAATGAAAAGAACCTCAATGTCGATGAACGAAAAAAGTTAGCAAGAAAAGTTGCTGTTAGCTTTTTGGGATGGCTAGGAACGAGCATTGTTAGCTCGGCGGCATTCTATGTCGCGAGTGAAAAATTAAGAGATGACATAGCCGCTGTCGTGGAAGGCAATCCAACTATCGCCTATCGACTCATTGAGATGGGAACTCGTTTGGTGAGACCTGGCAATTTGCCCATCGCTGAGATCGAGAAATTGGTGAGAGATATTAAAGATAACCACTTCGCCTTCCAGATACTACAGTCACTAGGCGTAGGCCATCTTTACCTTTTCCATACAAATATTTCTGACAAAGACAAATTGTGCAATCTTTTGAAGATAACACCTGATAATGCAAAGAAAATCGAAGTGACCGGAAGGGACGTTAAGATAAAGGGGAGGTCTTAAAGTACATTGCGCGATTTCGGTTCGAACTCGCTGCAACTTTAGGAGCAAACGCTACCCCGCAAAGGATGCGCCTAAAGTTGCGTAGGGCTTTCTTTCAGTCCCCCTTTCTGATCCTAGGCCGGAAACTTAGGCATCGCCGCGATGGGCAACACCAGCGTATCAGGATCAGAAGGCAAGGCCTTGAAGCCGTACTGTGCATAGAACGAAGCGGCTCCTTCCTTGGCGTCAACGAAGAGCGCAAATCCGCCCACATTCTCGGCGGCACGCTGTGCGCGCTCCATCGCTTCCAGCAACAGATAGGCGCCCAACCCTTGGCCTTGATGTGCTTTGGCCACCGCCAATCGGGCCAGGGTAAAGCCCGGTACATGGCGGGGCAATTTCCTCTGCATTGCTTCAGGCAGGTCTTCCTTGCGAACCAGACTGCGCATGGCCATGCTGAAAAATCCCGCTACCTTGGTGGGGTCCCGTTCATCCGGATGGACGAACGTCCTGGACATCCCACTTTTTTGGTGTTGCATGGCGATATCGCGAAACCAGCGATTCAGCGCCGCATTGCCGCAATCAAACGCTTTCGTGTTGTGCGTCTTGTCCAGCGCTACGATTTTCTTCGCCATACTTTTCCTTCATGTAGCGTTCGAACGCACGTGTCAGGGCCACGTTGGGTGCGGGCGGGTTATCGAGCAGGTCGAGTAACATGGCTGCGTCGTTTTTCGATATGTGTATCGCTTTTTCCCGATCGATGACCCGGTGCGCCTCCTTGAGCGCCGCTTGTACGACAAAATTATTCATCGTGGTCCCAGCCAAATCCGCCGCCTCGTGCAACAGTTCAGCCACGGCACTTGAGACGCGCGCGGTGATGCGTCCTCTTTCTTGCGTTGCACTCATTTCAAACTCCAGATTTGTCAGACATCGCCCCGCGCTTGCCCGCCGCAGGCAAGTCCATTGTAAGCCAGCCGGTGCCAGATTGACACCGGCTGCGCAAGCTGACCGCGAATGTTGCGATATCGCCAGCTCCAGCCGGCCACCGGCCACATGACGAAAACCCACGCGCAAGCCGCACCATCAGCCGCTTTGATGTCGTGCGCACCCTCCCATTTCCGGGCTTTCCAAAGTAAAATGTGTGCGCCTGCGCATGCGCGCGGGCTAACTTTTACCCTGTCGCCCATGTCCAACAGCCTGTTTCAGAAGCCTATCGAAATCAAGATTTCCACCGTGGTCGCCGTGTCCGCCATCCTGTCCACCGCGGACCGCATCGCCCTGGGCGCGGCGCTCAACGATATGACGGGCGGCTCGGCCGACTTTTTCGAGGATGACCTGACCGTGATCGACATCGGCGCGCTGCCCCCCGGCGGCGAAGCCATCGACTGGGACGCCATCATTGCCCTGCTGAAAAAATACCGGCTCAATCCCGTGGCCGTGCGCAACGCGCCGCCCGAGATGGCCGCCGCCATCCTGGCCCATGGCCTGAGCCTGGAAACGGCCGCCAAGCCGCGCAAGGAAGCCGAGGCGCCTGCCGCCGTGGCAGCGGCGCCGGCGCCGGCCGCGCCCAAGCCAGCGGCCGCGCCCGCTCCGGTGGCGGCCCCGGCCACGGCCGTCGTCAGCCCCGGCACCCTGATCATCGACACCCCGGTGCGCGCCGGCCAGCGCATCTACGCGCGCGGCTGCGACCTGATCGTCACGGCCGTGGTCAACAATGGCGCCGAGCTCATCGCCGACGGCAGCATCCACGTCTACAACACCCTGAACGGCCGCGCGCTGGCGGGCGCTTCCGGCAACGCCGACGCCCGCATCTTCGCCATGGCCATGGCACCCGAATTGCTTTCCATCGCCGGCGTGTACCGCACCTTCGAGGACGGGTTCCCGGCCGAGTTTTCCCGCGTGCCGGCACAAATTCGCCTGGTGGGCGACCGAATCGATATACTATCTGTCAACTCCGCATCCCGCGCTTAAGCACCGGGCTCTCTGAAAAGGATTATTTGTGGCAAGAATTATTGTTGTAACGTCCGGTAAGGGCGGTGTCGGTAAGACGACTTCCAGCGCCAGCTTCTCCACGGGGCTGGCCATGCGCGGCCACAAGACGGCCGTGATCGACTTCGACGTGGGCCTGCGTAACCTGGACCTGATCATGGGCTGCGAACGGCGCGTGGTCTATGACCTGATCAATGTGATCAACCAGGAAGCCTCGCTGACCCAGGCCCTGATCAAGGACAAGCATTGCGACAACCTGTTCATCCTGCCGGCGTCGCAAACGCGCGACAAGGATGCGCTGTCGGAAGATGGCGTGGAACAGGTGCTCAACGAGCTCATCAACATGGGCTTCGAGTACATCATCTGCGATTCGCCGGCCGGTATCGAGCATGGCGCGCTGATGGCGCTGACCTTCGCCGACGAGGCCATCATCGTCACCAACCCGGAAGTGTCGTCCGTGCGCGATTCGGACCGCATCCTGGGCATCATCCAGGCCAAGTCGCGCCGCGCCCAGACCGGCGGCGAACCGGTCAAGGAACACCTGTTGATCACGCGCTATTCACCGAAACGGGTGGAGGCGGACGAGATGCTGTCGCACGAGGACGTGCAGGAAATCCTGCGCATTCCGCTGATTGGCATCATTCCCGAGTCGGAGTCGGTGCTGCACGCATCCAACCAGGGCAACCCGGCCATCCACTTCAAGGGCACGGACGTGGCGGAAGCCTATGAAGACGTGGTGTCGCGCTTCCTCGGCCAGCAGATGCCGCTGCGTTTCACCACCTACGAAAAGCCCGGCCTGCTGCAGCGCATTTTTGGGGGCAAGTGACATGGCTCTGCTTTCCTTCCTGTTCCCGTCCAAACCCAAGACCGCGTCGGCGGCCAAGGAACGGTTGCAGATCATCATCGCGCGCGAGCGCAATGGCCGCGGCGGGCCCGACTTCCTGCCGGCCCTGCACCGGGAACTGATCGAGGTGATCTCCAAGTACACCAAGGTCAACGCCGACGACATCAAGATCTCGCTGGACCGCCAGGGCAACCTGGAGGTGCTGGACGTGAACGTGGTGCTGCCGGACGCGTAATCGCCTCAGTTGGCGGCCGCCATGCGGCCCGCCAGCAGTTGCTGCGCCACCTCGGCGCACGCCTCCACGTGCTGGTAGCCGAGCTGGCGGAACACGGCGAAGCCGATGGCGGCCGAGGCCAGCTGGCCGGCGATCGGCACCAGCTTGCCCGCCTGGCGCGCCAGCAGCTTGCCGCCGCTGCGGCGCAGCACGGCCGTCACCAGGTCGCGCGTCACAATTTTTCCCACCAGCATGCCGCCGGCGCCCATGGCCGCCTCATAGGCCAGCATGCGCCATTGCGGCTGCAGGCGGGCGATCTGCTCGGCGCTGAGGCCAAATTCCTGGTTCACGTCCTCGATCAGCAGCGCGAACAGGCGCAAGTCCGTCACCACGTCCACCCCCGGAATCGGTACCGCCGCCATGCCGGCCGACCACACGGCGCGCCGCCGCACCAGGCGCCGGCAACGCTCGCGCACGTCGGCGATGTCGCGCGCCGAACCGGGCACCAATACCCATTCCGAATCAATGTTGCCCGCCATTACACCCTCCTCCCGGCTTGCGTCCCCTCATGTTGCGTATTGAAATCAGGGTGATGTAAGTGTACCGTGTAATCGTGCAGGAGACGCACGGACTGAAAATAGTTATATCCGATCGGAAATATTTAGCTTTTTTACTAACTATTTTTGTAAATCTCTGTTATATTCAATGTGACTTCTCCTTAACATTCAAGGACGGGCGGCGCACCAGAACGCTGCCCGCCGGATACGCCCTGCACAACCATGAGAATCGCCGTACTTGACAACGACCGCAGCCAGGCCGATTTGATCTGCCAGGTTCTCACTTCCGCCGGTCATGCCTGCCACAGTTTCCAGACCAGCCGCGAGCTGCTCAACCACGTGCGCAAGGACAGTTACGACATGCTCATCATGGACTGGCAGGTGGCCGACCTGAGCGGCACCGAAGTCATGCGCCGCGCCCGCGAGAAGCTGCCCGACAACGCCCCCGTGCTGTTTCTCACCACCACCTCGGGCGAGGATGACATCGTGGCCGGCCTGGCCGCCGGCGCCGACGACTACATGATCAAGCCGCTGCGCCGCAGCGAACTGGTGGCCCGCGTGCAGGCCCTGCTGCGGCGCGCCTATCCGTCCCAGAATGGCGCCGAGCAATTGCAATTCGGTCAATACACCTTCGAGACCCGGCCCGGCCGCCTGCTCAAGGATGGCATCGTGCTGGACGTCACGCACAAGGAGTTCTACCTCGCGTTGTTATTTTTCCGCAACATCGGCCGGCCACTGTCGCGCGCCTACATCCACGAAGCCGTGTGGATACGGGAAACGGACGTGCCTTCGCGCACCATGGACACCCACGTCTCGCGCGTGCGCAACAAGCTGCAACTGAAGCCGGAAAATGGCTACCGCCTGGTGCCGGTGTACAGCTATGGTTACCGGCTGGAAAAGCTGGGCGCCTGAGCCGGACCCGGCCCGGCGGCAGGCTACGCCATAGTGCGTAGATCAAGCTCCTACGGATGACGGGGCCGGCCCCCGGGCGGAATACGGACACAACACGCTATAATGTCGGCTAACAACCAATCGTCCCGCTCCGAAATGCAACTGCTTGCCGTCGGCCTCAACCACAACACCGCGCCGGTCGCCTTGCGCGAACGGCTGGCGTTCGCGCCTGACCAGTTGGGGCAGGCCGTGGTGGCGGCGCGCGCCTGGTTCGACCGCCTGGCGCCGAGCGGCACGGACGAGGCGGCCATCCTGTCGACCTGCAACCGCACCGAACTGTACGCGGCCAGCCCGGCGCCCAATCCGCTCGACGCGGGCGCCCACTTCCTGGCCGACTTCCACCAGCTCAACTACAGCGAACTGCGGCCGCACCTGTACATGCTGCCCCAGCACGACGCCGTGCGCCACACGTTCCGGGTCGCCTCCGGGCTCGATTCGATGGTGCTCGGCGAGACCCAGATCCTGGGCCAGATCAAGGACGCGATCCGCACGGCCGACGAGGCCGGCGGCCTGGGCACCTATCTGCACCAGCTATTCCAGCGCAGTTTTTCGGTCGCCAAGGAAGTGCGCAGCACCACCGAGATCGGCGCCCACAGCGTGTCGATGGCGGCCGCCGCCGTGCGGCTGTCGCAGCGCATCTTCGACAAGGTGGCCGAGCAGCACGTGCTGTTCATCGGCGCCGGCGAGATGATCGAGCTGTGCGCCACCCACTTCGCGGCCCAGAATCCGAAAAGCATCACCATCGCCAACCGCACGCTGGAACGCGGCGAAGTGCTGGCCCACCGTTTCGGCGGCAAGGCGATCCGGCTGGCCGAACTGCCCGACAAGCTGCACCAGTACGACATCATCATTTCCTGCACCGCCTCGTCGCTGCCGCTGATCGGGCTGGGGCTGGTGGAACGGGCCATCAAGGCGCGCCGCCACAAGCCCATCTTCATGGTCGACCTGGCCGTGCCGCGCGACATCGAACCGGAAGTGGCACGCCTGAACGACGTGTTCCTGTACACCGTGGACGACCTGGGCAAGGTGGTGCAGACCGGCCTGGAAAACCGCCAGGCCGCCGTGGCCCAGGCCGAAGCCATCATCGAAACCCGGGTCCAGTCCTTCATGCACTGGATCGACGACCGCGCCGTGGTGCCGGTGATCCAGAGCCTGCATGAAAGCGGCGAAGCGCTGCGCCAGCTGGAACTGGAGCGCGCGCGCAAGATGCTGGCCAAGGGCGAGGATATCGACGCCGTGCTGGAAGCCCTGTCCAAAGGGCTGACGGCCAAGTTCATGCACGGGCCGCAGCAGGCGCTGCACCGGGCCCAGGGCGACGAGCGGGCCCAGCTCGCCACGCTGCTGCCGCAGCTGTTCCGCGGCCGCCGTTAGCGTCCCCGCCCCCCTGTCCGGCCTCCCGGCCGCGACCCGCCGGCCCCCCGCGCCGGTTCCCATCCGATTTTTTTGAGATCCACACGCTATGAAACCATCAATGCTGGCCAAGCTGGACCAACTGGCCAACCGCCTGGCCGAACTCGACGAACTGCTGATGTCCGAGGGCGCCACCGCCAACATGGACAGCTACCGCAAGATGACGCGCGAACACGCGGAGCTCGGTCCGCTGGTGGCGCTGTACCACGACTATCAGAAGGCCAATGGCGACATCGCGGCGGCCCAGGAGATGCTGGCCGATCCCGACATGAAGGACTTCGCGCAGGATGAGATCGAGGCGGCCAAGGCGCGCATGGCGGCGCTGGAACTGGCGCTGCAGAAGATGCTGCTGCCCAAGGACGCCAATGACGACCGCAACATCTTCCTGGAAATCCGCGCCGGCACCGGCGGCGACGAGTCGGCCCTGTTCGCCGGCGACCTGCTGCGCATGTACACCCGCTTCGCCGAGCGCAACCGCTGGCAGGTGGAGATGGTGTCCGAGTCGCCGTCCGACCTGGGCGGCTATCGCGAGGTGATCGTGCGCCTGATCGGCCACGGCGTGTATTCCAAGCTCAAGTTCGAATCGGGCGGACACCGCGTGCAGCGCGTGCCGGCCACGGAAACCCAGGGCCGCATCCACACCTCGGCCTGCACGGTGGCCGTGATGCCGGAGGCCGATGAGGTCGAGGACGTCAACATCAACCCGGCCGATTTGCGCATCGACACCTTCCGCGCCTCGGGCGCCGGCGGCCAGCACATCAACAAGACCGATTCGGCCGTGCGCCTGACCCACCTGCCGACCGGCATCGTGGTCGAGTGCCAGGACGACCGCAGCCAGCACAAGAACAAGGCGCAGGCCATGAAAGTGCTGGCGGCCCGCATCAAGGACGTGCAACTGCGCGAGCAGCAGTCAAAAGAGGCGGCCACGCGCAAGAGCCTGATCGGTTCGGGCGACCGCAGCGAACGCATCCGCACCTACAACTTCCCGCAGGGCCGCATGACGGACCACCGCATCAACCTCACGCTGTACAAGCTGGACTTCATCATGGACGGCGACCTGACGGAGCTGACCAACGCACTGGCCGCCGAACACCAGGCCGAACAGCTGGCCGCGCTCGGCGAGTAAGATCGATAAGATCAACAAGATCGATCAGGTCAAACAGGCGGCCCCGGCCGCCACCGCCCGCAACACTTTATGCGAGAATAGGCGCGCCGCGCGGCGCCACGACCCTGCGGCTAGTGGACTGTAACGGAAGAATCGGGAGTGAAGGACGTGCCAGCAGCGCACAGGGCAAGGCGCAAAGCGCAGCGATAGCGGGCTATCGCGAGCATTTGCAACCCCGCCTTGGCGCGCCGCCATGTGCGCTGCTGGCACGGCAAGCACTACCGATTCGAGCGTTACAGTCCACTAAACAACCAACCGGAACGGAACCGCCCCATGATTTTTTCCACGCGCCTGCTGCTGCTGTCCATCGCCATCGCCTGCTTCGGCCTGATCGGGGTCGCGCTCTACCTGCAACACGGACTGGACATGCTGCCCTGTCCGCTGTGCGTGATCCAGCGCTACCTGTTCCTGGGCGTGGCCTTCAGCTGCCTGCTGGGTGCCTGGTCCGACCGGACCATGCTGGGCGCGGGCCTGGGGCTGGCCAGCGCGCTGGGCGGCATGGGTGTGGCCGGCAAGCACTTGTGGGTGCTGGCCCATCCGGGCCTGTCGTGCGGCATCGACCCGATGGAGACGGCGCTCAACAAGATTTTCCTGGCCGAATACCTGCCCTCGATCTTCCGCGCCGACGGCCTGTGCGAGGACGCGCTGGCGCCGTGGTTCGGCCTGTCGATTCCGCAGTGGTCGTTCCTGTGGTTCGGCCTGTTCGCGATCGCGCTGGGCTGGCTGCTGATCCGCCGCCGCCGCGCATGAGCACCGCACCGATCCGGGACGCCATCCAGCCCGGTATGACGCTGGCCGAGTTGCAGCGCCTGCCACTGCTCGATGCCGTGGACCGCCGCATCCTGCTGTGCCACGCGCTGGGCCTGTCGCGCGTGGGCCTGATCACGCAATCGGAACGGGTGCTGACGCAAGACGAGGCGCAGCGGCTGGCCGCGCTGGTGCAGCGCCGGCTGGCCGGCGAACCGGTGGCCTACATCATCGGCCAGCGCGAATTCTTCGGCCTGCCATTTGAAGTGAGCCCGGCCGTGCTGATTCCCCGGCCGGAAACGGAATTGCTGGTGGAACTGGCGCTGGAACGCTTGCCGCCGCAAGGCAGCGTGCTCGACATGGGCACCGGCAGCGGCGCCATCGCCGTCGCGCTGGCCCACAGCCGGCCCGACGCGGCCGTCACGGCGCTCGACGTGTCGGCCGACGCGTTGGCCGTGGCGCGCCGCAACGCCAGCGCCAACGGCGCCCGCGTCACCTTCCTGCAAAGCGATTGGTATGGCGCGTTGGCGCAGCAACGCTATGACCTGATCGTCTCCAACCCGCCCTACATCGCCAGCGGCGACCGCCACCTGGGCGAAGGCGATCTGCGCTTCGAGCCGGCCGGCGCGCTGACCGATCATGCGGACGGGCTGTCGGCGCTGCGCACCATCGTGGCCGGCGCCGCGCGCCACCTGGCGCCGCAAGGCTGGCTGCTGATGGAACATGGCTACGACCAGTCGGCCGCCGTGCAGCAATTGTTGAGTACTCAAGGATATACCGCGGTACAGAGCTGGGCCGACCTGGCCGGCATCGCGCGCGTCACGGGCGGGCGCGCACCCTGAGCCGGCGCAAGCGCATGTGAAAACGCGCTGACGGCGCTTTGATAAAATAAACACCGATCTTTGCAGTGCTGGCGGTGCGGCGTGCCCCTCCCGATCAAGGGCGCGCCAACCGCTTTTGGCGGTCCCCGGCGCGGTTTGCCGTTTTCGGTTACTCTCGCACCCATCATTGTGTGCTGCACGAAAGGAAGATCCAATTGTCCAATCTCTTGACACGCCGCCTGGCCCTGCTGGGACAGGACACGCACCGCGCGGTGCTGACCGGCCTGCGCGGCATCGAACGGGAAACGCTGCGCGTGGACGCCACCGGTCACCTGGCGCGCACGCCCCATCCGGCGGCGCTGGGCTCGGCCCTGACGCACCCGCAGATCACGACGGATTACGCTGAAACGCTGCTTGAATTCATCACGCCGGCCGAAGCCGACATCGCCACCACGCTCGTCAAGCTGGATGGCATCCACCGCTACGCCTACAGCAAGCTCGGTGATGAATTGCTGTGGAGCGAATCGATGCCGTGCCAGTTGCCGGCCGAGCAAGACATCGCCATCGCCTGGTACGGCAGCTCCAACATGGGCATGCTCAAGCACGTGTACCGGCGCGGCCTGGCACTGCGTTACGGCAAGGCCATGCAATGCATCGCCGGCATCCACTACAACTACTCGCTGAGCGAAGAGTTGTGGCGGGTGCTGGCCGCGCAGGAAGGCAAGCCGGCGCGCCAGTCGGCCATGGCTTACCAGTCGGAAGCCTACCTGGCCACGATCCGCAACTTCCGCCGCTACAGCTGGCTGCTGATGTACCTGTTCGGCGCCTCGCCGGCGCTGTCGAGCAGCTTCCTGCGCGGCCGTCCGCACAAGCTGGAACGGCTGTCGGATGACACGCTGTACCTGCCCTACGCCACCAGCCTGCGCATGAGCGACCTCGGTTACCAGAACGACGCCCAGTCCGGCCTGTCGCCGCGCGAGAACTGCCTGGACAGCTACGTGGCCGCGCTGACCAAGGCCGTCAACCAGCCCTACGAACCGTACGCCAAACTGGGCACCAAGCAGAACGGCGAATGGGTGCAACTGAGCACCAACGTGCTGCAGATCGAGAACGAGTATTACGCCACCATCCGCCCCAAGCGCGTGATCCGCACGGGCGAGCGCCCGATCCAGGCGCTGTGCTCGCGCGGCGTGCAATACATCGAAGTGCGCTGCATGGACGTGGATCCATTCGAGCCGGTGGGCATCAGCCTGCCGACCGGCCGTTTCCTCGACACCTTCCTGCTGTTCTGTGCGCTCGAGGAAAGCGGCCCGATCTCGGAACAGGATGGCGCGCGCTACACGGACAACTTCGCGCGCACCGTCAAGGAAGGCCGCCGTCCCGGCCTCATGCTCAACAACAGCGAAGGCGAAATCAGCCTGCAGCAATGGGGCCAGCAGATGCTGGAACGGCTGGCGCCCGTGGCCGCCCTGCTCGACCGGCACCACGGCGGCGGCGAGCACGCGGCCGCGCTGGCCGACGCGGCGCGCAAGCTGGCCGACCCGGACCTGACCCCGTCGGCCCGCGTGCTGGCCGCGCTGCGCGACCATGGCGGTTCGTTCGGCGCGTTCGGCCTGGCGCAAAGCCAGAAACACGCGGCCTACTTCCGCAGCCACGCGCCGTCGGCGGCCGAGGCGGCCTATTTCGACCAGCTGGCCGCCGCCTCGCTGGCCGAGCAGGCTGAAATGGAGCGCACCTCGACCGGCAATTTCGACGACTACGTGGCGGCCTACCGCGCCAGCAACCTGTGCCACTCCACGCCGGACTGCGACTGACGCCTTGCTGACCTTCTACAACGAACAGCACAGCCAGCACCAGGGCCGCCACGAGTTTTTCCGTGGCCAGCAAGTGCCCTGCTTCGAGACGCCGGCCCGCGCCGACGCCGTGCTGGCCGAGCTGGGGCGGCGCGGCCTGGGCCGCATCGTCACGCCCCATGGGGTGCCGCTGATGTCGCTCGAACGCATCCACACGCCGCGCTACCTGCATTTTTTGCGCAACGCGTGGAGCGAATGGGTGGCGCTCGATCCGGCCAACGCCGGCAAGGATGCCTTCCCGTCCGTGTGGCCGGTGCGCACGCTGCGCTCGGACGTGGAGCCGGACAATTTCAGCGCCAGGCTGGGCCTGTATTCGATGGACAGCGGCACCCCGCTCACGGCCGGCACCTGGAGCGCGGCCAAGACCGGCGCCGACTGCGCCGTCAACGCGGCCCACGCGCTGCGCCTCGGTGAGCGCAGCGCCTTCGTGCTGAGCCGCCCGCCCGGCCACCACGCGGGCGCCGACTTCTACGGCGGCTACTGCTTCCTCAACAACGCCGCGCTGGCGGCCCAGCACATGCTCGACGATGGTGCACGCAAGGTCGCCATCCTGGACCTGGACTACCACCACGGCAACGGCACCCAGAGCATCTTCTACCAGCGCGACGACGTGCTGTTCATCTCGCTGCACGCCGACCCGCGCTTCGAATTCCCGTTCTACCTGGGCCATGCCGACGAACGCGGCGAAGGCGCGGGCCTGGGCTACAACCTGAACCTGCCGCTGCCGGCCGGCACCACGGCCGCGGCCTGGCTGGCCGCGCTGGAGACGGCCTGCATCCGCCTGGGCAGCTTTGGCGCCGACGCGCTGGTGGTGTCGCTGGGTGTGGACACCTTCGCCGGCGACCCGCTGTCGCGCTTCGCGCTGCACAGCGCCGACTACCTGCGGGTGGGCGAGCGGCTGGCCTGGCTCGGCTTGCCCACGGCCTTCATCTTCGAGGGCGGCTACGCCGTCAAGGAACTGGGGGTGAACGTGGTCAATGTGCTGGAAGGATTTGAGACGGCGCTGTAGGAAGCGTGGTAACGGCAAGCTCGCGGGCCTGAAAAATCGCTTGCAATTCAATCGCACACGATCTATAGTGTGCTCATGGGCGATGCGGCATAGCTCCAATACGCAAGCGCCCCCCTGACCAGGCCTGTACTTTGGCGTGAACAGGAATTTGCGCAGCACTTCGCTTAGTCAAATAAGTAGTGCACGATTTAATAGAAGACTATTTAACTCTCGCTAAAAGGAACCATCATCATGTCGATCAAACAAGTTCTGTACCGTGCCAACGCCAAAGCCACCGGTGGCCGTGAAGGCCGCGCCGTGTCCTCGGACGGCGTGCTGGACGTCAAGCTGACCACGCCCAAGGAACTGGGCGGCGCCGGCGCCGTGGGCACCAATCCGGAACAACTGTTCGCGGCCGGCTACTCGGCCTGCTTCATCGGCGCCCTCAAATTCGTGGGCGGGCGCGACAAGATCGCCGTGCCGGCCGACGTGTCGGTGGAAGGCACGGTGGGCATCGGCGCCATCGAGACCGGCTTCGGCATCGAAGTGGAACTGAAAATCTCGCTGCCCGGCCTGGAGCGCGCGCAGGCGGAACAGCTGGTCGCCGCCGCCCACATCGTCTGCCCATACTCGAACGCCACCCGCGGCAACATCGACGTGACGCTGACGCTGGTGTAAGCATGCCCGCCGCACGGCCTTGCCGGCCGTGCGGCCCCTCCCCTTTTCCCTGCCGGAATCACGGTGCTGCCGTACAATCGTCGTCTTCCCCCACGAACGAGGCACACATGATCGACTGGCAATGGCTTGCATTCAACGATATTCCCGGCGCTGACCTGTACCAAGTGTTGTACCAGCGCCAGCAAGTGTTCGTGCTCGAGCAGCAATGCCTGTATCCCGATATCGATGGCTACGACCTGGCCGCCCACCACCTGCTGGGCTGGCGCACGGCCGATGGCAAGCGTGAACTGGTGGCCTACCTGCGCTGCTTGGCGCCCGGCGCCAAGTATGAGGAAATGTCGCTGGGCCGGGTGCTGACGACGCAGGCGGCGCGCGGCGGCGGCATCGGCCGCCAGCTGGTGGAGCAAGGCATACGGCTGGCCGAGCAACTGCATCCGGGCCACCGCTTCCGCATCGGCGCCCAGGCCCGGCTGGAAAAATTCTACGCCAGCCTCGGTTTCCAGACCGTCACCGCGCCATATGACGAGGATGGCATCCTGCATATCGACATGGTGCGCTGAACGCCGGCGCCGCCGTTGTAGCGGCCCCAAAAGATCAACCAGTTGATGGCTTGCCCGCCCCAAAGTGGGGCACAGTGACAGCCGGATCATCACTGGGGGGTCACATGAAGCAAGCGCTGAGCATCAAGAAGACGATTTTGTATTTTCTGGTTTTTCTGGCGCTGCTGTCCGGCGTCACGTTCTACGGCCTGCTGCAGGTGGTCAAGGCGCAGGATGAATCGAACCGGGCCCATGACGCCCGCTACCGTTCCTACCTGCTGGCTGACGAGCTGCGGCAAAGCTCGGACGACCTGACCCGGCTGGCCCGCACCTACGTGGTGACGGCCAACCCCGCCTACGAACAGCAGTATTTCGACATCCTCGACATCCGCAACGGCAAGAAGCCGCGCCCCCGGCACTATGAACGCATCTACTGGGATTTCATCGCGGCCGGCCAAGGCAAGCCCACGCCCGACAGCGATACGGCAACACCGCTGCTGACGCTGATGAAGCAGGCCGGCTTCACCGACCAGGAACTGGGCAAGCTGGCCGAGGCGCAAGCCAATTCCGATGGACTGGTGCGCACCGAGACGGTGGCCATGAACGCCGTCAAGGGCTTGTATGACGATGGCGGCGGCCATTACACGAAAAAAGGGGCGCCGGACCTGGAGCTGGCCCGCCGCATCACGCACGACGCCGCCTACCACGAAAACAAGGCCAGGATCATGAAGCCGGTCAACGAATTCCTGGCCATGCTCGACCAGCGCACCGGCGATGAGGTGGTGCGCGCGGAAGCGGCGACGGCGGCGGCGTTCCGCACCACCGTCGGCTTGCTGGGCTTTTCGCTGGCGGCCTCGGTGCTGGCGCTGTACCTGATCTACCGCAGCCTGATCGGGCAACTGGGCGGCGAGCCGGCCGACACCAAGCGCATCGTGCAGCAGATCGCCGATGGCGACCTGACGGTGGAGATCGCATTGCGGCACAACGACCGCCACAGCCTGCTGGCGGCCATGCAGGGCATGGTGCGCAAACTGGCCCAGGTGGCGCGCGACGTCAACAGCAGCGCCGCCACCCTGTCGAGCGCGTCGGAGCAGGTCAGCGCCACGGCGCAAGCGTTGTCGCAGGCGGCCAGCGAACAGGCGGCCGGCGTGGAGCAGACCAGCGCCGCCATCGAGCAGATGTCGGCCTCGATCGCACAGAACAACGACAACGCCAAAGTCACCGACGGCATCGCCAGCCACGCGGCGCGCGAGGCCACCGAGGGTGGCACGGCCGTCAGGGAGACGGTGGCGGCCATGCAGCAGATCGCGCAAAAGATCGGCATCATCGACGACATCGCCTATCAGACCAACCTGCTGGCCCTGAATGCGGCCATCGAGGCGGCCCGCGCGGGCGCGCACGGCAAGGGCTTCGCCGTGGTGGCGGCCGAAGTGCGCAAGCTGGCCGAACGCAGCCAGGTGGCGGCGCAGGAAATCGAGCAGGTGGCCTCCGGCAGCGTGCGGCTGGCCGACCAGGCCGGCCGGCTGCTGGACGCCATGGTGCCCAATATCAAACGCACCTCCGAGCTGGTGCGCGAGATCACGGCCGCGTCCGAGGAACAGGCCCATGGCGCGACGCAGATCAGCCACGCCGTCTCGCAGCAAAACCAGACCACGCAACAGAACGCGGCCAACGCCGAACAACTGGCTGCCACGGCCGAGGAGATGAGTTCGCAGGCCGAGGCACTGCAGGAATCGATGGCCTTCTTCAAGCTGGACCGGGAGCCGGCCGTCGTGGCGTGAGGCACGCGGCGGCGAAAAAACAAGGGCGGCCTCGCGGGCCGCCCTTGTCGTCTGTGCGCGCGAGGCGCGGTATGGGACTTATTTCACCGCGACCAGTTCGATGTCGAAAATCAGGGTGGAATTGGCGGGAATCGAACCGACCGCGTTCGCGCCATACCCCAGGCTAGGCGGAATGGTCAGCGTGCGCTTGCCACCGACATTCATGCCCACGATGCCCTGGTTCCAGCCCGCGATCACGTTGCCACCGAGGACAAAGTCAAACAGCTTGCCTTGCAGGTCGGTGCTGTCAAACACGTTGCCCTTGAAGTCGACGCGGGTGCCGTCGTACAGGTAGCCCGTGTACTTGACCGTCAGGGTCTTGCCGGCAGCCGCGGTGGCGCCCGTGCCCACCGTCGTATCCACGCTCTCAAGCGCGGTCGGCGGCGCCACGTAGACCGGCGTGGTGGCCTTGGCCACGCTCACCAGTTCCACGTCGTACACCAGCGCCGAATTGGCGGGAATGGCGGCATAGGTGATGCTGCCCACGGCGGCGGCGGCCGCCTTGGCGTTGGCGCCATAGGCCATCGGGGCCGGGATGACCAGCGTGCGCTTGCCGCCCACCTTCATGCCCACGATGCCCTGGTCCCAGCCGGCAAGCACCTGGCCGGTGCCCAGCGTGAACGCGATCGGCGCGTTGCGATCCACCGAGCTGTCAATCCTGGCGCCCTTGAAATCGGCCTTGGACGCGTCGTACAGCCAGCCCGTGTAGCTGACCACCAGCAGGTCGTTGTTGGCCGCTTCGGTGCCGGTGCCGGCCACGACGTCGGACTTCTGGAACGCGGGCTGGGTCACGGTCGGCGTGGTGGCGGTGGTGGTGCCGGAACCGCCGCCGCAAGCCGTCAGCGTCAGCGCGACGGCGACGGCAGCGATAAATTGGAACTTCGATTTCATGGTTACCTTTGTGTTGTGGGGTCGAATTGATGCGCGCCGCCGCGCGCCGATCGGAGCAGAAGTTTAGCAGACTGCGCCCCTTCCGCTCCGGGCCCTACATTCGGTTACATATTTACTTGCTCAGATTTCCACCTGGGTACCCAGCTCGATCACCCGGTTGCTGGGGATCTGGTAGTAGTCGGCCGCGCCACGGGCGTTGCGCGACATGGCCACGAACAGGTGCTCGCGCCATGGCGCCATGCCGGCGCCGGGGGTCGAGATCACGGTCTGGCGGGCGATGAAGAACGAAGTCTCCATCATCTCGAACGGCAGGCCGTGGCTGGCGCACAGCGACAGCACGCGCGGAATATCCGGCTCGTCCTTGAAGCCGTAGTGCACGTTCAACTGGAAGCAGTTGTGGCCCAGGTCGATGATCTTGATCTGTTCGGCCTCCGGCACATACGGTTCCTCGATGATGTGGATGGTGAAGAACACCACGCGCTCGTGCAGCACCTTGTTGTGCGACAGGTTGTGCAGCATGGCGTGCGGCACGCCGTCGCTCTCGCCGCGCAGGAAGATGGCGGTGCCGGGCACGCGCGTGGGCGGCGCCACGAACAGCGAGGCCAGGAAGTCTTCCAGCGGGATGGCGTGCTTCTGCAGGTTCTGGAACACCAGCGCGCGGCCGGCGCGCCAGGTCAGCATGACGATGAACAGCACCGAGCCGAGCAGCAGCGGGAACCAGCCGCCGTGGAACAGCTTGAGCGCGTTGGCCGAGAAGAACGATACGTCGATCAGCAGGAAGAAGCCGGTGGCGGCCCAGCACAGCACCAGGTTGATCTGCCAGCGGTAGCGGATCACGAAGAAGGTCAGCACCGTGGTGGCCAGCATGGTGGCCGTGACGGCGATACCGTAGGCGGCCGCCAGGTTGTCCGACGAGCCGAAGCCGATCACGGCCAGCAGCACCACCACAAGCTGCAGCCAGTTCACCATCGGCATGTAGATCTGGCCGATCTCGCTGGCCGAGGTGTGCAGGATGCGCATGCGCGGCAGGAAGCCCAGCGCGATGGCTTGCTTGGTCATCGAGAAGGTGCCGGAAATGGTCGCTTGCGACGCGATCACCGTGGCCAGCGTGGACATGGCCACCAGCGGGTACACGCTCCAGGCGCCCAGCTGCTGATAGAACGGATTGGAAATGGCGTCGGGATGGGCCAGCAGCAGGCCGCCCTGGCCCAGGTAGTTCAGCGCCAGCGAGGGGAACACGATCAGGAACCAGGCCATGCGGATCGGCTTCTTGCCGAAGTGGCCCATGTCGGCGTACAGCGCCTCGGCGCCCGTGAAGGCCAGCACCACGGCGCCCAGCGCGACGAAGGCGATCAGGCGGTTTTCCAGCAAGAAGCGCAGCGCATGCCAGGGATTGAGCGCGGCCAGGATTTGCGGCGCGGCGATGATGTTGACCACGCCCATGGCGGCCAGCGCGCCGAACCACAGCAACATGATGGGACCGAACCAGCGGCCGATGCCGGCCGTGCCATGCTGCTGCAGCGCGTACAGCGCCACCAGCACGGCGATCGTGAGCGGCACCACGTAAGGCTTCAGGGCCGGCGTGGCCACTTCCAGACCTTCGATGGCCGACAGCACGGAAATGGCGGGCGTGATCACGCTGTCGCCGTAGAACAGGGCGGCGCCGAACACGCCGCACAGCATCAGCTTGTAGTGCAGGCCGGGCGACTTGCTGACGGAATTGAGGGCCAGCGCCATCAAGGCCATGATGCCGCCCTCGCCGCGGTTATCGGCGCGCAGCACCAGGGTCACGTACTTGAGCGAGACGATGATGGTCAAACCCCAGAAGATCAGCGAAATCACGCCCAGCAGGTTGGCCGGGGTCAGCGCCAGCCCATGCTCGGGCGAAAAGATGGTTTTCAGGGTGTACAGCGGGCTGGTACCAATGTCGCCATACACGATGCCGATGGCGGCCAGGGTCAGGGCGACGAGATTGCTCTTCTTGTGATGCGCGGTCAAGATTGCACCTGTTGTTGTTTTGGTGCATTGCACAATAGGATAGGTATTAGCAAAAGGCAAGTTAATTTTGACATGCTGTGGCGTTCGTAGCGATGCGAATCCCGCAGTGTACGCTGGCCGTGACAAAGTGGAAACTGCCGCGTTGTGGGGTGCTCAGCGGGCTTGCACCATTTCGGTGATAATGGCAGACCGTGCCTCGCGCCCTCCCCCACCTGACCATGAATACCGGAATACTCTACGCCGCGCTGGCGTTCCTCGTCTGGGGCCTGTTCCCCCTGTATTTTCACGCCATCGGCGAAGTGACGCCGCTGGAAATCCTGGCCCACCGCATGGTGTGGTCGCTGCTGTTCCTGGCCATCGTGCTGGCCGTGCGGCGCCAGTGGAGCTGGCTGCCCAGGCTGCTGAACCAGCCCAAGGTGCTGGCCGGCTTCGTGGCCAGCGCTATTTTTCTGAGCAGTAACTGGTTCATTTATATCTGGGCCGTCAACAACGGCCATGTGATCGACGCCAGCCTCGGTTACTTCATCAATCCGCTGGTCAACGTGCTGCTGGGCTTGTTGGTGCTGAAGGAAAAGCTGCGCCGTGGCCAGTGGCTGGCCATCCTGCTGGCCGGCTGCGGCGTGGCCTGGCTCACGTGGCAGGGCGGCCAGTTGCCGTGGATCGCGCTGCTGCTGGCGGCCACCTTCGGCGTCTATGGCCTGCTGCGCAAGACGGCCGCGCTGGCCGCGCTGGAAGGCTTGTCGCTGGAAACCATGCTGCTGTTCCCGCTGGCCGTCATTTATCTGGGCTGGCTCGGCTGGCACGGCCAGAACACCTTCGTCAACACGACGCATGACAGCACGCGCTGGCTGCTGGTAGCGGCCGGCCCCATCACGGCCATCCCGCTGTTGCTGTTCGCGGCTGGCGCACGCCGCATCCCGCTGTCTGTGCTGGGCCTGCTGCAATACATCGGCCCGACGATCCAGATGCTGCTGGGCGTATGGTTCTTCCACGAAGCATTCACGCCGGCCCGGCTGGCCGGCTTCGCCGTGATCTGGAGCGCGCTGCTGCTGTACGTGGCCGAAGGGCTGTGGCTGATGCGCCGCCCCGCGCCGCAACCGGCCTGAAAAACCGGGGGCAGGTCATGCCCTCACGCATCATGCGTACATGATGCGTGAGGGCATGACCTGACCCCGGTTTTTGTGTATGCTGTCACCCTTCCCCGCCTTTTCTCCCCTTTTACCGCTTTTAACCGAGATTCTCAATGGCAAATTACGTCTATACCATGAACCGCGTGGGCAAAATCGTCCCGCCCAAGCGCCAGATCCTGAAAGATATCTCGCTGTCCTTCTTCCCGGGCGCGAAGATCGGCGTGCTGGGCCTGAACGGCTCCGGTAAGTCGAGCTTGCTCAAGATCATGGCCGGCATCGATACCGATATCCAGGGCGAAGCGCGCCCCATGCCTGGCCTGAACATCGGCTACCTGCCGCAGGAACCGCAGCTGGACCCGGAACAGACCGTGCGCCAGGCCGTCGAAGGCGGCCTGGGCGAGGCGTTCGAGGCGCAAGCCAAGCTCGACGCCGTGTACGCCGCCTATGCCGAGGAAGACGCCGACTTCGACGCGCTGGCCGCCGAGCAAGCCCGTCTGGAAGCCATCATCGCCGCCTCCGACGGCGGCAACCTGAATTTGCAATTGGAAATGGCGGCCGACGCGCTGCGCCTGCCGCCCTGGGACGCCAAGATCGGCGTGCTGTCGGGCGGCGAGAAACGCCGCGTGGCGCTGTGCCGTTTGCTGCTGTCCAAGCCCGACATGCTGCTGCTCGACGAGCCGACCAACCACCTGGACGCCGAATCGGTCGAGTGGCTGGAGCAATTCCTGCTGCGCTTCCCCGGCACCGTGGTCGGCATCACCCACGACCGCTACTTCCTCGACAATGCGGCCGAATGGATTCTGGAACTGGACCGCGGCAGCGGCATTCCATGGAAGGGCAACTACAGCTCGTGGCTGGACCAGAAGCAAGCCCGCCTGAAGCAGGAAGAGGCGACCGAATCGGCGCGCCAGAAGGCGCTGCAGAAGGAACTGGAATGGTCGCGCCAGAATCCCAAGGCGCGCCAGGCCAAGTCCAAGGCCCGTTTGGCCCGCTTCAATGAGCTGAGCGAGCACGAATACCAGAAGCGCAATGAAACCCAGGAAATCTTCATTCCCGTGGCCGAGCGCCTCGGTAATGAAGTGATCGAGTTCAAGAACGTGTCGAAGGCGTTCGGCGACCGCATGCTGATCGACAATCTGTCGTTCACCATTCCGGCCGGCGCCATCGTCGGCATCATCGGCCCCAACGGCGCCGGTAAATCGACCCTGTTCAAGATGATCACCGGCAAGGAAACGCCAGACAGCGGCGAAGTGGTGATCGGCAAGACGGCCAAGATCTCGATGGTGGACCAGCACCGCGACGCTCTGTCGGACGGCAAGACCGTGTTCGAGGATGTGACGGGCGGCGCCGACATGCTCAGCGTGGGCCGCTTCGAAATGCCGTCGCGCGCCTACCTGGGCCGCTTCAACTTCAAAGGTGGCGACCAGCAGAAGATCGTCGGCAACCTGTCCGGTGGTGAGCGTGGCCGTTTGCACCTGGCCAAGACGCTGCTGATGGGCGGCAACGTGCTGCTGCTGGACGAACCGTCCAACGACCTGGACGTGGAAACCCTGCGCGCGCTGGAAGATGCGCTGCTCGAATTCGCCGGCAGCGTGATGGTGATCTCGCACGACCGCTGGTTCCTGGACCGCATCGCCACCCACATCCTGGCGTTCGAAGGCAACTCGCAAGTGACCTTCTTCGACGGTAACTACCAGGAATATGAAGCCGACAAGAAGAAGCGCCTGGGCGAAGAAGGCGCCAAGCCCAAGCGCATCCGCTACAAGCCGCTGACGGTGTAAGCCTCAGCGCTCAGCGGGAAAAAAACGGAAAAGGCACGGTGCGAACACCGTGCCTTTTTTGTTGCCCGGGAGCCTGGACGGCGCTCCCGTTTCCAAGTGAGATCTGCGTGAGGCGCGAGGTCGGACTTAGAAGTTGTAGCGCAGACCGCCCGTGATGGCGCCGGTCTTGCGGCCCTGGTCGATGTCGTTCTTGCCGTAGTGCTCATATTCGAGCGACAGCGAGACGTTCTTGTTGAGCGCGTATTCGGCGCCCACGGATGCGTACAGCGCGTTCTTGTTGCCGCTGCCGCCGTAGGCCGCCGCCGCGCCCGTCGCGTCCACGCTGTTGTGGTTGCGCGAGACGCCGAGCTTGCCAAACACATTGAATTGCTCGTTCACCGGCATGGTGGCCTTGCCGGCCACGTAGAACGAGTGGGCATCGCTTTCCAGGCGGCCATTGGCGCCATTGAGCGTGTAGTTGTAGCTCTGGCTGCCGAAGTCGGTGTAGCCGCCTTCGACGGCGAAGGTCTTGTCGATGTTGTAGCCGGCGAAGATCTTGCCGCTGGCCTTGTTGCCACTGTGGTCATCCGTGGCGGACGTGACGGGCACGTCGAAATTGTAGCGGCTGCCGACCAGGCCGGCGCCCACATAGCCCGTGCCGGCGTCGGCGGCGTGGGCGGACACACCGCTCAGGGCGGTAGCGGAGGCAATCAATGCGAACAGAATCTTTTTCATTTGTTGGATCTTTCAGCAAAAAGTTGAGGGACTTGCCTGGGATCGCAGTTCTCTGAATTGCGATGTGACCAAGATAGCAGTTAGGCCGGGCAACGTCCGTCCCGATTCCGTAAGATTTGTGTCCAGTTGTAAGCCCGGCCGCGCGCCTGGCGGGCGCTGCGCGATCAGAGGATGTTGCGGAAGGTCAGGTTGACGCGCGGCCCGCATGGCGTGCTTTGCTTGTTGATGCCGTGGCGCCAGTGGCGCTGCAGGGTGCCGGCCATCAACAGCAGGCTGCCGTCGCCCAGCGCCAGCTTGACCGTGCGCGGCAGGCGCTTGTGCTTGAGGATGAACGTACGCGGCGCGCCGAAGCTGACCGAGGCGATGGCCGGTGCCGGTCCCAGTTCCGGCTCGTCGTCGCTGTGGAAACCCATGCTGTCGCGCTGGTCGCGGTAGTAGTTGAGCAGCACGCTGTTGTAGCGCCGCCCCGTGGCCTGCTCGGCGGCGGCCTTGATGGCCAGTTGCAGGTCGGTGAACGGTTGCGGCTCCAGCGTCATGCCGGAATAGCGGTAGCGCGCCGCGCCATGCCAGGCCGTCAGGCGCGGCTGCGGGTGGGTCTTGCCCCACACGGTGATGGACTCGGCGCGCCAGTCGGTCTCCGCGATCAGGCGCGCCAGCACCTGTTCCGGCGGCCAGGGCAAGGCCAGCCGCTGCTGGAATGCCAGTTCGCCATCCTCGATCGGGATGGGCGTCAGGCCGGTGGTGGCGTCAAACAAGTCCATGCGCGTTATGATAGCGGCATCCCATCAGCCGAGGACGCCACCGATGAAAAAACGCCAGTTCCTGACCGCCGCCGCCCTGTCCGTGCCGGCGCTGGCCCAACGCGCCAGCGCGGCCACTGCGGCACCTGCCTCGCACGGCCCCGCCCTGCTGACGGTGACGGGCGCCATGGTTCAGCCCAACCGCGGCCCGTTCGACCCGGTGACGGACCAGATGATGCACAAGCAAAAACTCAGCTTCGACAAGGCCCATGCGTTCGACTTCAACGCGCTGCTGGCGCTGCCCGCGTTCACCATCCGCCCCACGCTCGAATACGACGGCAAGCCGCACCTGCTGCGCGGCCCGGCGCTGGTGGACGTGGTGAAGGCGGCCGGCGCCAGCCTGGCCGACAGCGGCAAGCTGGTGCTGAGGGCGGTGGATGGCTATGCGGCCGTGCTGAGCCTGGCGCAAGCGCGCGCGCAACGCTACATCGTGGCCACCCACCTGGATGGCGCACCGATGGCGTTGGGAGGATTGGGCCCGCTGTGGGCCATCTATGACGCGGACCAGGTACCGGAGATGGCCGCCAGGCCGCTGCCGGAGCGTTTCGGCGCCTGCCCGTGGGCCCTGTACCACATCGAGGTCCAGGCCTGAGGCCTGGGCCAGGATCGGGCCGGCGTCAGGCGTAGGCTTCGGCCAGCGACATCACGCGCGGCGTGATCTGGATGCCGATGCCATTGAACAGGCTGGTGATGGCGGCCAGGTTGGCCTCGCATTCCTCGGCCTTCCAGCCCTTGAACAAGTCGGTACCATCCTTCTGGAAGTGCAGGTCCAGCACCTTGCCGCGGTCCTTGTGGGTATAGCCGCCGCTGTAGGTGTTGTGGAAACCCATGGCGGCCAGCGCCGCCAGCACTTCGGTCGGCTGGTTGTCGGGATCGGTGGCCAGGAAGACGCCGTAGGTCTTGCCAGGCGGCTTGGCGGCGATGTCCACTTCGTAGATGCCGGGCGCCTTGGTCACCGTCGTACTCTTCAGAAATAACATGTTCTTACCCCTATCCTAGTGGCGCAGGCCTGGGCCGCGCGCGTGCTGACTTGTTTTTCTGATCGCTTGCTTCGTCAAGAAAAGATTCCAGAGAACAAGCTTATTGCTAATTCGGGGGTTTGTCGACACCTCCCGTCATTAATTTGCAATTTCGTATCTCCGCGGTGGCAGCGGCGGCCGGCGGCGTGTCCCCGCTTCTTGTTTAAAATATAGTTGTGAACTAGTAATTTGCAAGGAGGGCGCGTGCCGGCCACGCGGCCCGGACCGCGCAGCCATACGCGCTAGCGCGGCTTGCGGCGCGCCACGTCGGCGGTGGGCGCCACCAGTGCCTCGTACAGCGCGCCGGTGGGCGCGTCCCAGGCCGTCACGGCCTGCTGCTGGCGCGCCACCGTGGCGTAATCGCCGCGCGCCACCGGGCCGCTGAGCGCGGCCGGCGCGCCCAGCCGGAACACATTGGCCAGCGATTCGGTCGCCAGCGGCCTGGCCAGTTCGCGCGCCACCGCCTCCGGCACCCCGGCCGCCTGGTAGGCGCGCAGGGCCGCGTCCAGCACCGTCACCAGGTAATTGCTGGCAAATACCGCCGCCGCGTGGTACACCGTCTTGGCCGATGCATCGATCGCCACCGGCCGCGCACCTATCGTTTCGAGGGCCGGATTGAGGATGGCCAGCGCGGCCGCGTCGCCCTCCACGCCGCAATACGTGCCGGCGAAATTGGCCGCCACGCCCTCGGGGTCGGCGAAGCTGCGGATCGGGTGGACGCTGGCCACCAGCGCGCCGGCCGCGCGCGCGGCCTGCAACTGGTCCGAGGCCAGCGCACCGCTGCAATGGCAGACCACGGCGCCTCGCAGCGGCACGGCTTGCGCCAGCGCGGCGCAGGCCGGCACGATCTGGTCGTCGTTTACGGCCAGCAGGTACACCTCGGCCGGACGCAACTGGTCCCAGCCGCCGGGCGCGCGGCCGGCGCCGATGAACGCCAGCGCCGACTCGGCCGAGAGCGGGGAACGGGTCAGCACATCCGCGATGTCGAAGCAACCCGCCCGCGCCAGCAGGCGGCCGAACACGCGGCCCACGTGGCCGGCGCCGATCAGGGTCAAGGCGGGACGGCGCATCAGAAGCCCGATCCCGGTTGCTTCAGGAATTCCAGCTCGTCCGGCGTGGAGGGACGACCGAGGATGGCGTTACGGTGCGGGAAGCGGCCAAAGCGCTCGATCACGTCGCGATGGCGGTGGGCGTAGTCGAGCATGCTCTCAAAGCCCGTGCCGGCCGCCGCCAGCCGCGTGAACAGGGCCACGGACTGGCACTGCATGTCGATGTCCTCGGCATGTTCGAACGGCAGGTAGACGAAGGCACGCTGCAATGGCGTCAAGGCCAGGTCCTCGTCGTCGTCCACCATATCGCGCGCCGCCTGCAACGCCAGCCGGTCGCCGGCGAACGCACGCGGCGTGCCACGGTAGACGTTGCGGGTGAACTGGTCCAGCAACAGGATGCGGGCCAGCGCCGGCTGCGGGCCGCCCGCGTCCCAGTGGTGCAGGCCGCCGGCCAGCGCCTGCTCGATCAGCGCGCCGAAACGGCGCTCGATGTCGCGGTCGAACGCGTCGTCCTTGCGAAACCATTCGGCCCGCGCGGCGCCGGCGCCCGGCGCACCGGCCGGCAGGAACCAGAAATCGAAGATCGCCTTTGCTTCCACGTTCATCATGCCGGCCTCCATCGGTGGGACTGCTTCAGTTGCGGCTCAGTTGCGTGCATGGGTCAGCTGGAAGCTGTCGATGCCGTCGAACACCGCCAGCTCGGCCGCCACCTGGGGCAGAGTCGAGCCGCTGCGCTTGCTCAGTGCAATGGCGACGAAACGCCATTCCTGGGCGCCGCCTTCGCTGCCTATCATCAGCGTGCCGCTGGCGATCTCGTAGCCGCGCGCCAGCGCCATCTGGCGCAGCGCCGGCTCCTGCGGCATATAGCCGGGCCGGAAGCGCATGGTGATGGCGACCGCGTGGCGCGACGGCAGCCACGCTTCCACCTTGGACAGGAAGATCATCGACATCGCGCACAGGATGGCCAGCCCCATGGCCGACATGTAGAAGCCCACGCCCACCATGACCCCGATCACGGACGAGGCCCAGATCGAGGCGGCCGTCGTCAGGCCGCTGATGTTGAAGCCCTCGCGCATGATCACGCCCGCGCCCAGGAAGCCGATGCCGGTCACGATGCCCTGGATGATGCGGGTGGGATCGGTGCCCATGGCCGACGGGATCACGTGGCCGCCGAACCAGAACTGCGGATAGCCGGTGACCACCGTCAGCGCGGCCGAGGCCATGCACACCAGGCCATAGGTACGCATGCCGGCCGCGCGGCCGTGGTAGGAACGCTCGTAGCCCACCAGCAGGCCAAGCAGCAGCGCGCCGATCAGATTGAGCAGGATGACGCCGTTGGTGGCGAGTTCGCCCGAGGACCAATAGGCGATCAGGAAATCGATGGTGGGCATGACTGGCCTCTTGTCTGTGTTGGTCTCAAGGCACGCTCCAGCGGGCGCGCCGCGGCGCTCAGGGCGCCTTCTTGTTCAATTGCTTTTCAAATGCCACGTCGAGCTTGCTGACGCGCTTGGGCGTCTGTGGCCCGAGGCCGTTGACGAAGGCGACAAAGTCATCCAGCTCCAGCGGCGCGCACAGCGGCGGCAAGCCCGGTCCCTCGGTCAGGAAGAACAGCCCGGCGCCGGTGCGCGACATGGTGTATTTCGCATTCCCGCTGCGCTCCTTGAGGCGGGCGATGGCCGACGTGGCCCTGGTCGAGCGGGCGCTCATATGGCCTCCGTGCGGCGTTCCAGCCACGCCAGCGCGGCACCGGCCAGGTACGGACGCAAACGCGTGCGCACCGTGGCATGGTAGTCGTTGAGCCACTGGCGTTCGTCCTCGCGCAGCAGCGCCAGGTCCACGCAGCGCGTGTCGATCGGGCACAGCGTGAGCGTTTCGAAACGCAGGAAGCGGCCGAATTCCGTGCTGCCCGCGTCCACATTGAGCACCAGGTTCTCGATCCGTATGCCCCACTGGCCGGGACGATACAGGCCCGGTTCGACCGACGTGATCATGCCCGGCTCCATCGCCGTATGCGGCTCCGGCATGGCGGTGGGCGAAATCGACTGCGGCCCCTCGTGCACGTTGAGGAAGTAGCCCACGCCGTGGCCAGTGCCGTGGCCGAAATCCATGCCGGCCGCCCACAGGGGCGCGCGCGCGATCGCGTCGAGCATGGGCGAGCGCGTGCCGCGCGGGAAGCTGGCGGACGACAGCGCGATCACGCCTTTCAGCACCAGCGTGAAATCGCGCCGCTGCGCGGCCGTGGGTTGGCCCACCGGCAGCACGCGCGTGATGTCCGTGGTGCCGCCCAGGTACTGGCCGCCCGAATCGATCAGCAGCAAGCCATCGCCTTCGATGGCGGCATGGGCCGCCTCGGTGGCGCGGTAATGCATGATGGCGCCGTTGGCGCGGAAGCCGGCGATGGTGCCGAAACTGGGGCTGACGAAGCCGGGCCGGCGGGCGCGGGCGGCCGTCAGCTCACGGTCGATATCCAGTTCCGTCAATCGCGCCTTGCCTCGTTCAGCCAGGGCCGGTTCCAGCCAGGCGAAGAATTCGCACAGGGCCGCGCCGTCCTGCTCCATGGTCTGGCGCACATGGACCGCTTCAGCTGCGGTCTTTTTCGATTTGGCGAACGTGGTGGGGTTGATGGCCTCCACCACTTGCACGCCGGCCGGCACGGCCTGGCGCGTGCCGTGGGTGACGCGGCGCGGGTCCAGCAGCAGCACGGCGCCGGCCGGCAGCGCGGCCAGCGCGGCGCGTGCTTCGGCGTAGGGTGCGAGCGCCACGCCATCGTGCGCCAGCGCCGTGCGCAACGGCGGCGCCACTTTGCCGTCGGCCACGAACAGGGTGGCGCCGGACGCGTCCACCAGCGCGTGCGACAGGAACACGGGATTGAAGTTGACGTCGGCCCCGCGCAGGTTGAACAGGTAGGCGATATCGTCCAGCGTGGACAGCACGTGGTGGCTGGCGCCCTGCTCGCGCATGGCCTGGCGCAGCGCGGCCAGCTTGGCGGCGCGGCTCAAATCCGCGTGCGGCGCCGTATGTTCGAATACCGGTGCGGCCGGCAGCGCGGGACGGTCTTGCCACACTTCGTCCAGCACATCGAGGTCGGTGCGCAGCAGCGTGCCTTTGGCTTGCAGCGCCTGGGCCAGCAGGCGGGCCGTGGCCAGGCCCAGCACGGCGCCATCGACGGCCAGGGTCTGACCGGCTTGCAGGTGTTCGGCCAGCCAGTCGATGTACAGCACGCTGGCGCCGGACGGGATTTTCATCAGTTGCACCGTGGTGCCGGCCAGTTCCGTTTCGGCCTGGGTCCAGTAGCGCGCGTCGGTCCACACGCCGGCGAAATCGGCAGTGATGATGAAGGTGCCAACCGAGCCGGTGAAGCCGCTCAACCACTGGCGGCCCTGCCAGCGGGCGGGCAGATATTCGGACAGGTGCGGGTCGGAGGACGGCACCATCAGCGCGTCGAGCTGGTGGCGGCGCATGGCCTGGCGCAGCAGCGCGAGGCGGGCAGCGATGTCCTTATGTTCTGGTATATGCATGAATTTCGTCAAATCGTTGTGCAGCCAGGCTTCCTGCGGCTTGGCTTGCATCTATGATACCGCGATTGCCCATGGCACAGCAGGGACATTTGGCCATGGCCGCTGCCCGGCCTTGAGCAAGTTCAGTGGTGGCCGGCTCAGATACGGGTATGGTCAAGTTCCGATACTGAAAAATCGCATGGCCATGGCTGCTGAGCATTGAATTCAAGCCAGGTCAAATATGGTGTGCTAGGCTATGAATCAAGTCCGATTTGAGTGGGATCGCACGAAAGACAGCGCAAATCAGCTGAAGCATGGCGTCTCGTTTTCTTTAGCACAACTCGCTTTTATGGATCCCCGCCGGGTGATCGCCGAGGACATAGCCCACAGCAAATTAGAACGCCGGTATTTTTGCTACGGCATGGTGCACGGGGGAATATTATCAGTACGCTTCACCTACCGGGGAGACATCATACGGATCTATGGTGCCGGCTACTGGCGCAAAGGGAGGGAAATCTATGAGCGCGAAAATACAATACACTGACGAGCCAATGGATGCTAAGGTCGTACCCGACTTCCTGCCGCCGCCTGACCAGTTGCAATTGCAAGAGGACACGGTCGAAGTCACCCTGACGCTCAGCAAACAAAGCGTGATGTTCTTTCAATTGGAAGCGGCGAAGAAGCACATGCAATACCAGCATCTCATGCGCCAGCTACTCGAACAGTCGGCCGCCAAGGGGCGCTAAACTTCAAACCGCCGCAAGCCCTCCAGGTCCAGTATCCGTATCCCGCAATAGTCAATACTGAGCAAGCCCTGCTTCTCCAGCAGCTGCAAGGCCTGGTTGGCGCGCTGGCGCGAGGCGCCCGACAGGAAGCCCAGTTCCTCCTGCGAGATCTGCACCAGCGGCTCCAGCCCCGGATACAGGTGGGAATTGAACATCGACGCCAGGCAGCGCGCCACCCGCGTGTCGACATTGAGCAGGCGGTCGTTCTCCACCATGCCGATGAACTGCCCCAGCCGCTCGTTCAACTGGATCAGCAAAAAGCGCGTGAACGGCAGGCTGTTTTCCAGCAGCCAGTGAAAGGTGGCGGCCGGCATGCGGGCGATGCGGCTGTCGCGCAGCGCCATCGCGTCGTACTTGAGGCGCTCATGCTTGAGCAGCGACCCTTCGCTGAACCAGCCCCCCGGCGGCACGCCGGTGAAGGTCACGCTCTTGCCCGAGGCCGAGAAGTTGTTCATCTTGACCATGCCGCTGACGATACCCAGCCAGTTCTCCGCCACGTCGCCTTTGCGGCACACATAGCCGCCCTTGGGCACGAAGGTCTCGAAGGTGTCGGCTTCCACCCGCGCCATCTGCCCGGGCGTCAGGCAACTGGCCCAGTTGGCCGCGCGCAGCGCTTCCTTCAAGCTAGGTTGTTCTGTCTGCATTGTTGCGTTGCACCATAAAAAAGTCGGGTGATTGTCGTCGAAAAGACAACCTGGCCCCATCCGTCAGGCTACTATCATCACACAAAAAGGATGACGGGCCGCTATCTGGATGGCAATCCGCAAGCGAGCACGGCACCATAACAACAGACCGCAACAGGAGACACTGGTGCAAACTGAATTGGATACCTTCCCACGCCGGCTATTGCAGCACGGCGTAGAGCGGCCCCAGCGGCCCGCATTCCGCGAAAAGGACCTCGGCATCTGGCAAAGCTGGGACTGGGCGCAAGTGAACGCGGAAGTGCGCGCACTGGCCTGCGGCCTGGCCGCGCTGGGCTTCGAGCGCGGCATGCACCTGGCCATCATCGGCGACAACCGCCCCCGCTTGTACTGGGCCATGCTGGCCGCGCAGGCACTCGGTGGGGTGCCGGTGCCGCTGTACCAGGACGCGCCGGCCGCCGACATGGCCTACGTGCTGGACAACGCGGAAATCCACTACGCCGTAGTGGAAGACCAGGAGCAGGTCGACAAGCTGCTCGAACTGCGCGCCGCCTACCCCGGCATCGCCCACATCGTCTACGAGGACGAACGCGGCATGCGCCACTACCGCCAGCCGGAGCTGTCCTCGTTCGCCGCCGTGCAGGAGCTGGGCCGCGCCTGGGACCGCGAGCATCCGGGTGCCTACGAGGCCGCCATCGCGGCCGGCAAAGGCAGCGACCACGCCATCATGCTCTACACCTCCGGCACCACCGGCAAGCCGAAAGGCGTGTGCCAGAGCCACGCAGCCCTGCTCGCGGCCGGCATCGGCGGCGTCGGTTTCGACCGGCTCACGGAACGCGAGGACATCCTGTCCTACCTGCCCATGGCCTGGGTCGGCGACTGCCTGTTCTCGCTGGCGCAAGCGCTGGTGGCCGGCTTCACCGTCAACTGCCCCGAGTCCGGCGACACGGTGCTGACCGACATGCGCGAGATCGGCCCCACCTACTACTTCGCCCCGCCGCGCATCTTCGAGAACATGCTGACCACGGTCATGATACGGATGGAAGACGCGGGCGCCCTCAAGCGCCGCCTGTTCCACCACTACATGGAAGTGGCGCGCCGCTGCGGCGCCGACATTTTGGACGGCAAGCCGGTGCCGCTGGCCGACCGCGCCGCCTATGCGCTCGGCAACCTGCTCGTGTATGGCCCGCTCAAGAACGTGCTGGGCCTGTCGCGGGTGCGCGTGGCCTACACGGCCGGCGCGGCCATCGGCCCCGACCTGTTCCGCTTCTACCGCTCGATCGGCGTCAACCTCAAGCAGCTGTACGGCTCCACCGAAACCTGCGCCTACGTGTGTTTGCAACCGGATGGCCACATCAAGTTCGACAGCGTGGGCCTGCCCGCGCCCGGCGTGGAAGTGCGGCTGGCCGACAACGGCGAAGTGCTGGTGCGCTCGCCGGCCACCATGGAGGGCTACTACAAGCGGCCCGACGCGACGGCCGAAGTGATCGACGCCGACGGCTACTTCCACACCGGCGACGCCGGCCTGTTCGACGCCGAGGGCCACCTGAAGATCATCGACCGCGCGGCCGACGTGGGCCGCATGAACGATGGCGCGATATTCGCGCCCAACTACATCGAGAACAAGCTCAAGTTCTTCCCCTTCATCAAGGAGGCGGTGGCGTTCGGCCATGCGCGCGACCAGGTGTGCGCCTTCATCAACATCGACATGGAGGCGGTGGGCAACTGGGCCGAGCGGC
This sequence comes from Burkholderiaceae bacterium, assembly GCA_035254005.1. Taxonomy (GTDB): domain Bacteria; phylum Pseudomonadota; class Gammaproteobacteria; order Burkholderiales; family Burkholderiaceae_D; genus Rugamonas. Next base: position 39,465 of record DATFBD010000010.1, read on the forward strand.
GCGGCATCGCCTACTCCGGCTACACCGACCTGGCGGCCCACCCGCAAACCTATGAACTGGTGCGCGACTGCGTGGAGAAGGTCAACGCCGGCCTGGCCGCCGAAGCGATGATGGCCGGCACCCAGGTGCACCGCTTCCTGGTGCTGCACAAGGAGCTGGACCCGGACGACGATGAGCTGACCCGCACCCGCAAGGTGCGCCGCAAGTTCATCGCCGAAAAATACGCGGTGCTGATCGACGCCCTGTACAGCGGCAAGAGCTCGCAGTTCATCACCACCCAGGTCAAGTTCGAGGATGGCCGCACCGGCGCCGTCTCGGCCGACCTGAAAATCTGGGATTGCAAGACCTACCCCGCGGTCCAGGCAGCGGCATGACGGAGGACACCACCATGCATATGAATGAAATCGAAGCGCATCTGGGCGCCCATGCCGGCCGTCGCACCGGCCCGGTGATCCTGGACCTGAAAAACATCTCGCTATCGTTTGGCGGCGTGCGCGCGCTGACCGACATCTCCTTCAACGTGAAGGAACATGAGATCCGCGCCATCATCGGCCCCAATGGCGCCGGCAAGAGCTCCATGCTCAACGTGATCAACGGCGTGTACCGCCCGCAGCAGGGCGAGATCATCTACCGCGGCGAACACCGCCGCAACATGGATTGCTACGCCGCCGCCAAGTCCGGCATCGCGCGCACCTTCCAGAACATCGCCCTGTTCAAGGGCATGACGGTGCTCGACAACATCATGACGGGCCGTAACTTGAAGATGAAGTCCAACTTCCTGCTGCAGGCGCTGTACTGGGGTCGGGCACGGCGCGAGGAAATCGAACACCGCATCAAGGCCGAGGAGATCATCGACTTCCTGGAGATCCAGGCGATCCGCAAGACGCCCGTGGGCCGCCTGCCCTATGGCCTGCAAAAACGCGTGGAGCTGGGCCGGGCACTGGCGGCGGAACCGGAAATCCTGCTGCTGGACGAACCGATGGCCGGCATGAACGTGGAAGAGAAGCAGGACATGTGCCGCTTCATCCTGGACGTGAACGACCAGTTCGGCACCACCATCGTGCTGATCGAGCACGACATGGGCGTGGTGATGGATATCTCGGACCGCGTGGTGGTGCTCGACTACGGCAAGAAGATCGGCGACGGCACACCGGACGAGGTGCGCACCAACCAGGACGTGATCAACGCTTATCTCGGGGTGGAGCACTAAATGAACGTGAACTTTTTCTTCGAAGTGCTGATCGGCGGCCTGCTGTCGGGCGTGATGTACGCGCTGGTGGCGATCGGCTTCGTGCTGATCTACAAGGCTTCCGGCGTGTTCAACTTCGCCCAGGGTGCGATGGTGTTCTTCGCCGCCCTCACCTGCGTCGGCATGGTCGACAAGTTCGGCCTGTCGATCTGGCTGGCGATCCCGATCACCATCGTCGTGATGATCGTGCTGGGCCTGGCCATCGAGCGCGTGGTGCTGCGCCCGCTCGTCAACCAGCCCGAGATCACGCTGTTCATGGCCACCATCGGCCTGGCCTTCTTCATCGAGGGCCTGGCGCAGCTGATCTGGGGCTCGCAGGTGCACAAGCTGGAACTGCCGATCGAGGACGTGCCGCTGCAATTTTTGCTCGATAAATTCAACATCATCGTGTCCCAGTTCGACGTGGCGGCGGCCGGCGTGTGCGCGCTGCTGGTCACGGCGCTGGCCCTGCTGTTCGCCCGCACCAAGGTCGGCCGCGCGCTGCGCGCCGTGGCCGACGACCACCAGGCCGCGCTGGCCGTGGGCATTCCGCTGCAGCGCATCTGGGCCGTGCTGTGGTCCGTGGCCGGCATGGTGGCGCTGGTGGCGGGCCTGCTGTGGGGTGCCCGCAACGGCGTGCAGTTCGCGCTCACCTTTGTCGCGCTGAAAGCGCTGCCGGTGCTGATCCTGGGCGGCTTCACCTCCATGCCCGGCGCCATCGTCGGTGGCCTGATCATCGGCGCCTCGGAAAAACTGGCCGAAGTCTACCTCGGCCCCATGGTGGGCGGCGGCATCGAGGGCTGGTTCCCGTATATCCTCGCCCTGGCGTTCCTGCTGGTGCGGCCCGAAGGGCTGTTCGGCGAAAAAATCATCCGCAGAATCTGAGAGGAACGACCATGTTCTACCGCGAAGCCGGACAATTCAAGACCAGCTACCAGGCCGACAATCAGATCTTCCCGATCCGCCAGGACCGCATCGCCCTGGCCGCGCTGCTGGTGGTGGCGCTGGCGCTGGCGCCGGTGCTGGCGTCACCCTACACGCTGTCGGCCATCCTGATCCCGTTCCTGATCTTCTCGCTGGCCGCACTGGGCCTCAACATCCTGACCGGCTACGCTGGCCAGCTGTCGCTGGGCACGGCCGCCTTCATGGCCGTGGGTGCATTCGGCGCCTACAACTTCGTGCTGCGCATTCCCGGCATCCCCATCCTGCTGGCCTTCGTGCTGGGTGGCTTGTCGGCGGCGCTGGTGGGTGTCGCGTTCGGGCTGCCGTCGCTGCGCATCCGCGGCTTCTACCTGGCCGCCGCCACCCTGGCCACCCAGTTCTTCGTGCTGTGGTGCCTGACCAAGATCCCCTACCTGACCAACAACAGCAGCTCGGGCGTGATCACGGCGCAGAAGATCACCATCCTCGGCTACGAATTCGACAGCCCGGCCAGCAAATACCTGCTGGTGCTGGCGGTGGTGGCCGTGATGGCGCTGCTGGCCAAGAACATGATCCGCTCCAACGTGGGCCGCTCATGGATGGCGGTGCGCGACATGGACGTGGCGGCCGAGGTGATCGGCTTCCGCCTGATGCGCACCAAGCTGCTGGCGTTCGCCGTCAGCTCGTTCTACTGCGGCGTGGCCGGCGCCCTGTACGCCTTCGCCTACCTGGGCACGGTGGAGCCGGAAGCGTACAACCTGGACCTGTCGTTCCGCATCCTGTTCATGATCATCATCGGCGGCGTCGGTTCCGTGCTCGGCTCCTTCCTGGGCGCGGCCTTCATCGTGCTGCTGCCCGTGTGCCTGAACGTGCTGGCGCACGGGCTGGCCCTGCCGACCAGCGTGGCGTCCAACCTGGAGCTGATGGTGTTCGGTGCCCTGATCGTGTTTTTCCTGATCGTCGAGCCGCACGGCTTGGCGCGTTTGTGGCAAATCGGTAAAGAGAAGCTGCGTCTGTGGCCGTTCCCGCACTGAACGCGGTCCCTGGCATCACCACTACCAGTATCACCTGAGGTCTGTAACTTCGAGGAGACGAGAATGAAATGCATCAAAAGCTTCGTGCTGGGCGCCGCCCTGACGGCCAGCGCCATTGTTCCGGCCTGGGCCGACCAGTTCATCGCACTGCCATCGTATCGCGTGGGGCCTTATGCGGCCGGCGGTTCCGGCTTCTACGGTGGCGTAATCGACTACTTCAACCTGGTCAACATGAACGGCGGCGTGAACGGCGTGAAGATCAGCTGGGAGGAATGCGAGACGGAATACAACCCCTCGCGCGGCGTGGAATGCTACGAGCGCCTGAAGACCAAAAATGGCGGCGCCACCATGGTCGAACCGCTGTCGACCGGTATCGCCTACGGTGTGCTGGACCGTCTGCCGCAGGACAAGATCCCGATGACGATGCTGGGCTACGGCCGCTCCGACGCGGCCAACGGCAAGGTGTTCCCCTACGTTTTCCCGCTCATCACCAGCTACTGGAACCAGGCCGCCGGCATGATCAAGTACCTGGGCGACAAGAGCGGCGGCATGGATAAGCTCAAGGGCAAGAAGATCGTGCACCTGTACCACGACTCCGCGTTCGGCAAGGAACCGCTGCCGGTGCTGGAAGCGCTGTCCAAGCAGTATGGCTTTGACCTGATCAAGATCGCCGTGCCGCCGCCGGGCAGCGAGCAGCAATCGCAATGGCTGCAGATCCGCCAGGCCAATCCCGACTACGTGATCCTGTGGGGCTGGGGCGTGATGAACTCGGTCGCCATCAAGACCGCCCAGCGCAACGGCTTCCCGCGCGAGAAGATGCTGGGCGTATGGTGGGCCGGTTCCGAAGAGGACACCGTGCCGGCCGGCGACGCAGCCAAGGGCTACAGCGCGATGACCTTCAATACCCCCGGCAACTACCCGGTGATGGACGAGATCCACAAGAAGCTGTACGACGCCGGCAAGGGCAACCTGGCCGACCGCAACCGCGTTGGCTCGGTCTACCACATGCGCGGCGTGACGGCCGCCATCCTGTGGGTGGAAGCGATGCGCACGGCGCAGGACAAGTTCGGCAAGGGCAAGCCGGTCACCGGCGAACAGCTGCGCTGGGGCCTGGAACACCTGAACGTGGACGAGGCGCGCGAGAAGGCCATCGGCGCTTACGGCATGCTGCCGGTGGTGAAAACCAGCTGCGAAGACCACGAAGGCTCGGGCGCCGTGAAAGTCCAGCAGTGGGACGGCAAGAAGTGGAACGCCATCACGCCGAACTGGGTGGTGGGCGACAAAGCACTGACCCGCAAGCTGCTGGAGGAATCCTCGAACGCCTACGCCGCCGAGAAAAAAATAACGCCAGCCTGCGCGAAATAGCCACGCGGCGGTAACCGCAGGGTCAGACCCCAGGGTCTGACCCTTGTCCTGTGCGGTGGTGTGTCAGGCGGAGAAAAGACAAATGCCGCGACCCAGGGTCGGACCCCAGGGTCTGACCCTCATGCCACGCGCAACGAATTGTTTTGACCAGCGAAGAACGACCATGAACACAGCCGCCGCAGCCGCAACCGTCAGCAGCCAGCCCTACCTGTCGGTCAACAATATCGAAGTGATCTACGACCACGTGATCCTCGTGCTCAAGGGCGTGTCGCTACAAGTCCCGCAAGGGAAGATCGTGGCCCTGCTGGGCGCCAACGGCGCCGGCAAGTCGACCACGCTGAAAACCATTTCGACCTTGCTGCGCGGTGAGCGCGGCGACGTCACCAAGGGCGAGGTGCAGTTCAAGGGCCAGCGGGTGGACCAGCTCACGCCCAATGAACTGGTCAAGCGCGGCCTGTCGCAAGTGATGGAAGGGCGCCACTGCTTCGGCCACCTGACCATCGAGGACAACCTGCTCACGGGCGCCTACACGCGCACGCTGTCGCGCCCACAGCTGAAGGAAGCGCTGGACAAGGTCTACCACTACTTCCCGCGCCTGAAGGAACGGCGCGCCAGCCAGGCCGGCTACACCTCCGGCGGCGAGCAGCAGATGTGCGCCATTGGCCGCGCGCTGATGGCCAAGCCGTCCATGATCCTGCTGGATGAGCCGTCGATGGGCATCGCGCCGCAGATCGTCGAGGAGATCTTCGGCATCGTCAAGGACTTGAACCAGAAGGAGAACGTGTCCTTCCTGCTGGCCGAGCAGAACACCAGCGTGGCGCTGCGCTACGCCGATTTCGGCTACATCCTGGAAAACGGCCGGGTGGTGATGGAAGGCGCGGCCAGCGACCTGGCCAGCAACGAAGACGTCAAGGAGTTCTACCTGGGCGTATCCGGCGCCGGGCGCAAGAGCTTCCGCGACATGAAGTTCTACCGCCGCCGCAAACGCTGGCTGGCCTGAGGCCCCGCACCGAAAATTCGACTTCACACAAGGATTGATAACATGGCCGATACGCTCGATAGCCTGGAGACGCGCGACCCCGTGCAGCGCGAACGCGACCTGATGCAACGCCTGCCGCGCCTCATCGCGCGGGCCCAGGGCACGCCCGGCTGGGCGCGCATCCTGCAAGGCGTGCCGGCCGGCGACATCGCCAGCCGTGCCGCGCTGGCCCAGCTGCCCGTCACGCGCAAGTCCGGCCTGAAGGAACTGCAGCGCCAGCAAACGCCGTTCGGTGGCCTGAACGCCACCCCCGTCGGCCAGCTGGCGCGCGTGTTCATGTCGCCCGGCCCCATCTTCGATCCGGAGGGGCGGGGCCAGGACTGGTGGCGCTTCTCGCGTCCCATGTACGCGGCCGGCGTGCGGCCGGGCGGGCTGATACAGAACTGCTTCTCCTACCACTTCACGCCGGCCGCCTTCATGGTCGAAGGCGGCGCGGCCCGCATCGGCTGCGCCGTGATCCCGGCCGGCGCCGGACAGACGGAAATGCAGGTGCAGGCCATGGCCGAGCTGCGGCCCGACACCTACATCGGCACCCCGTCGTTCCTGAAGATCATCATCGAAAAGGCGCGGGAGATGGGCGCCGACATTTCCAGCGTGCGCCAGGCCATGATGGGCGCCGAAGCGCTGCCCGAATCGCTGCGCGCCTGGTTCGCGCAGAACGGCGTGCCGCACGTGTTCCAGACCTACGCCTCGGCCGACATCGGCAGCATCGCGTATGAGACGGCCAGCGCCGGCGTGCTCGATCCGGGCATGGTGCTCGACGAGGAAGTGATCCTGGAGATTGTGCGCCCCGGCACGGGCGAGCCGGTGCCGCCGGGCGAAGTGGGCGAAGTGCTGGTCACGCTGTTCAACCACGACTATCCGCTGATCCGCTTCGCCACGGGCGACTTGTCGGCCGAGCTGACGCACACGCCGGCGGCCAGCGCCCGTACCAACACCCGCATCCGCGGCTGGCTGGGGCGGGCCGATCAGGCCACCAAGGTACGCGCCATGTTCGTCCATCCATCGCAGGTGCACGACATCGCGCGGCGCCATCCCCAGATCCACAAGGCGCGCCTGGTCGTGTCGGGCCACATGGCGCAGGACGTGATGACGCTGCACTGCGAAGTGGACGATCCGCAGGGCGCTGGCGCCAGCCTGGGCGCGGCCGTCATCGATTCGATACGCGACCTCACCAAGCTGCGCGGCGAAGTGTGTTTCGCCGCGCGCGGCAGCCTGCCCAATGACGGCAAGGTGATCGACGACGTCCGCGATTACCGCTAGTTCGGCGCTGGCGGCAGGCGCTGTGGCGCAAATCCAACTACCCCGTGGCGGCGGGATATGGCGGATAATAGCGGGATTGTTCACCTGTTTCAGATAAAACTAGAAGATCATGCAAGACTTCCACCACAACCGCGCCCGCGCCCTGCTGGAAACGGCAGAAGAACTGTTCAACAAAGAGACCGTCGATGCCGCCGTTACGCGCATGGCCGACACCCTCAACGCCCGCTTCAACGCCCCCGACAGCCAGGAATTCCCGCTGGTGCTGGGCGTGATGGGCGGCGCCGTCGTCTTCACGGGCAATTTGCTGCCGCAGCTGACCTTCCCGCTCGAATTCGACTACATCCACGTGAGCCGTTATGGCGACGAGGACCAGGGCGGCCAAGTGGTGTGGAAGGTGGTGCCGCGCTCGAACGTGACCGGCCGCACCGTCATCGTGCTGGACGATATCCTGGACGAAGGCGAAACGCTGGCCCACGTCAAACAGCGCCTGCTGGACATGGGCGCCTCCGAAGTAATCCTGGCCGTGTTCTGCGACAAGGCCATCGGCAAGGCCAAGCCCTGCAAGGCCGACATCGTCGGCATCACCATCCCCAACCGCTTTGTGGTCGGTTTCGGCATGGACGCCTACGGCTACTGGCGCAACCTGCCCGGCCTGTGGGCCATCAAGACCGACAGCGACAAATAACGCCAAAGGCCAGTTCCCAAGGAGCCCCAGGCCTCAGGGTCAGCCCGAGGCCCGGGGTCAGCCCGAGGCTTGGGGTCTGACCCCGTTCTTTGGGGTCTGACCCCGGTTTCCGCAGCCCAGCCACCAACATCAAACAAGCAGCGACACCGCAATCGCCCACATCACCACAGCGATCACCCCATCGAGCACCTGCCACGCCCGTGGCAGCGCGAACACCGGCGCCAGGTAGCGCGCCCCCCATCCCAGCCCGCTGAACCAGGCCAGCGAGGCCGCCATCGCGCCGGCCGCGAAATACAGCCGCCCATTGCCGGCCTGCTGGCCGCCGATGGAGCCGAGCAGGATCACCGTGTCCAGGTAGACGTGGGGATTGAGCAGGCTGAATGCCAGCATGGCCGCCACCACCGCGCCGTGGCTGGACACGCTGGCCCCATCGCCGGCCACCAGCGCGGCCGGCCGCAGCGCGGACTTTGCCGCGCGCCAGCCATAGGCCAGCAAGAATGCGGCGCCGCCCAGCTTCAGCCACAGCAGCAACGCCGGCGCGTCCGTGATCAGCTGCCCCATGCCCGCCACGCCGGCCGCGATCAGCACCATATCGCACACCACGCAAATGGCCACGCAAGTGAGCACGAACTCGCGCTTGAGCGCCTGCCGCAGCAGATACGCGTTCTGCGACCCGATCGCCACAATCAGGCTGCCGCCCAAGCCCAAACCCTTCAAGAATGCCGTCGCTGCCATGTTTTCTCCTCAAACAGGCGGCCAGATTACGGCCCCGGCGCAGATAAGTATAATTAATAATATTGGACAAACATTAGAGAAACTAATGAGTGCAGTGGACTACCGGGGCCTGGCCGCCCTCGACGCCGTGATCGAGCATGGCAGTTTCGACAAGGCCGCCGTGGCCCTGTCGATCACGCAGTCGGCCGTGTCGCAGCGCATCCGGCTGCTGGAGAATGACGCCGGCGAACTACTGGTGGTGCGCACCCAGCCGCCACAGGCGACGGAAGCGGGCCAGCGCCTGATCGCCCACTACCGCCAGGTGCGGCTGCTGGAAGCGGCCTTGAAGCAGCGCCCCGGCCAGGCCGACGAGCAGCCCGAGATCGCCATCGCCGTCAACGCCGACAGCGCCGCCACCTGGCTGCAGGAAGCCGTGGCGCCGCTGCTGCTGTCGGACGCCTGCCTGCTGCGCATCCGCCTCGACGACCAGGACCACACCTTGAGCCAGCTGCGCGAAGGCCGCGTGTTCGCCTGCGTGACCAGCGAAGCGACGCGTGTGGCCGGCACCACGGCCACACCGCTGGGCGGCATGCGCTACCTGTGCGTGGCCGCGCCCGCGTTCGCGCAGCGCTGGTTCACCGATGGCTTCACATTGGACGCGGTACAGCAAGCGCCGGCGCTGGTATTCGACCGCAAGGACGCGCTGCTGGACCAGTTCCTGGGCCGCCAGTTCGGCCAGCCGGTGCGCTATCCGCACCACGCGCTATCGAGTTCGGAGGGATTCGTGCGCTTCCTGGAAGCCGGCTACGCCTACGGCATGCTGCCGGTGCTGCAATGCGAAGCGGCCCTGCGCGCCGGCAGGCTGGTGGAACTGGCGCCCGGCGCCAGCCTGAACGTGCCGCTGATCTGGCACGCATGGGACATCCAGACCCCGCTCACGCGCCGCCTGACCGAACAGGTGGTGGCGACGGCGCGCAAGTGGCTGGAGCAGGAGTAGCACACGCTGAGCCACCGGGCCGGCGCGAGGGGGCGAACCATTTGCCAAAAAGTTCATATTCCCATATCGTCACGTCCAATCCAACTCCATCCGCACCGACCAATGCGCACCTTCACCGCCCCCTTGTTTTGCGCCGTGCTGGCGACCACCAGCGTCCACGCCGCGCCGCCCTCCGCCCCTGCCGACGCCCGCCCCGCCCTCTTGCAAGCACTGGACGGCGACTGGATCATGACAGGCGACGTGATGGGCAAGCCGGTGCGCTACGCCATGGCCGCCACGGCCACGCTGAACGCCACGTTCACGGAAATGCACATGAAGGATGTCCAGGTGCCGGCGAAATACGAGGCGCGTGTCTTCATCGGCTACGACCAGGGCAGCCAGGCCGTCATCGCACACTGGATGGACAGTTTCGGCGCCAAATATTCGATACCCCATGCGACGGGCAAGATCACCGACAGCACCATCGAATTCACCTTCCCCTACGCCAGCGCGCCGTTCCGGGACACGCTGCGCTACCATGCCGAGACGGCATCGTGGACGTTCGAGATCGAATCGGCCAAGCCGGACGGCACGTGGAAGCACTTCGCGCGCTACGATATCCGCCGTCCGCAATGAAGATGTGAAGGGAGCCAACCATGGTATCGCCTGACTTCCTGAGCTATCTGGCCGACGTGCTGGCGCCGCTGGGCAGCGTGCGCAGCAAGCGCATGTTCGGTGGCGTGGGGATCTACATCGACGAGCTGTTCTGCGCCATCATCGACGACGACTGCCTGTACTTCAAGGCCGACGACGACAACGAAGCCCAGTTCCTGGCCGCCCGCTGCGCGCCGTTCACCTACCAGAAACAGGGCGATGTGTGCGCGCTGCGCTACTACCGCGTGCCCGACGAGGCGATGGACGACGCCAGCGACATGCTGCGCTGGGCGCGGCTGGGGATGGCGGCCGCGCTGCGCAAACAGGCGCAGCCCCAGGCGAAAAAGAAGAAATCTGCAATGACAGGGACCAAGCGCAGGCCCGCGCGCACGGACGGCTAGGCCAAGCCTGCCGCCCTCCTCGGAGCGCGCACCGGGAGCGCACACGCGCCCCGCCGGCCCGGCGCCGATTACAGGCTAAGGCGCGCGCGTGCCGCGTCGTACTCGCGCTTCAGGCGCGCCACCATCTCGGCAGTGGTGGGCACGTCATCCATCAAGCCCACGCCCTGGCCCGCGCCCCAGATGTCGCGCCACGCCTTGGCCGTGCCGGAACCGAAGCTCATGGCGCTCTTGTCCGACTGCGGCAGCGCTTCCGGGTCCAGGCCAGCGGCCACGATGGACTTCTTCAGGTAGTTGCCGTGCACCCCGGTGAACAAATTGGTATAAACGATATCGGCGGCGGACGACTCCACGATCGCGTCGCGGTAGCTTTCCGTCACGTTGGATTCCCTGGTGGCCAGCCAGCGCGAACCGATGTAGGCGAAATCGGCGCCCATCGCTTGCGCCGCCAGGATCGCGTCGCCGGTGGCGATGGATCCCGACAGCGCGATCGGCCCGGAGAAGAACTTGCGCACCTCGCCCACCAGCGCGAACGGCGACAGCGTGCCCGCATGGCCGCCGGCGCCACTGGCCACCAGGATCAGGCCATCCACCCCGGCCTCCAGCGCTTTTTGCGCATGGCGGATCGAGATCACGTCATGCAGCACGATGCCGCCGTAGCTGTGGATGGCGTCCAGCATCTCCTTGGGCGGCGCGCGCAGCGACGAGATGATGATGGGGATTTGATGTTTGACGCACACTTCCACATCATGCGCGAGCCGGTCGTTCGAATGGTGCACGATCTGGTTGACGGCGATCGGCCCCACGCGCTGGTCCGGGTGCGTGCGCTGGAACCCGGCCAGCTCGGCCTGCAAATCCGTCAGCCAGGTGTCGAGCAGCTCGGCCGGACGCGCGTTCAGGGCCGGGAACGAACCGACGATGCCGGCCTTGCACTGGGCCGCCACCAGCGCCGGCCCGCTGGCGATGAACATGGGAGAGGCGATCACGGGAAGGGTGAGGTTCTGCAACACTGCTGGCAAGGCCATATCGAAACTCGCTGATGGAAGTGGATGAACGTGGCTGGAAGGCGCTGAAGTCAGTCGTTAAGCAAGTACTCACTCTCAATGTGCGCCGCACCACCCCTGACCAGCTGGCCCACGGCCCATTGCGCCAGCGCATCGGGCGTCTGGCGCAGGTAGCGCGCGTTGGCGGTCGCGAACACGGGCATGGAGAGCAGCATGTCCGGCACCTCGGCCAGGGCGATGCGCTGGCGCTCCAGCAGCAGGAACTTGAGCAGCACCTTGATCGCATTCTGTGCGTTGCGCACCGGATCGGCCTCCAGGTAAGCGACGCGCGAGCGGGCCCGCGCCAGCGCACCCGGCACGTCCGTGAACGGCGCGCCATGGCCGGGGATCACGAGGCGCACGTCCAGGCTTTCGATCAAATCCAGCGTGGCGCGCTCTTCGGCGAAGCCGGATTCGCCATCGAGCTCGGGGAAGATGACGCCGAACCCGTTCTCCCACAGCGCGTCGGCCGAGGCCAGCACGCGGTGCTCGGGGCAGTAGAAAATCAGCGAATGGGGATCGTGGCCCGGCGCGCCCAAGGCCCGCCACTCCATGTCGGCCAGCGTCAGCACATCACCGCAGGCGACGGTGCTGTCGAAGCTGAAGCGTTCGCACTGCTGGCCAGTGGCCTTGAAGCTGAGCGCATCCACGTCCCAGTGCCGCACCTTGTCCGCCTCGGCCGCCGGAATCGCCGTGTCGCAGCCATAGTGGGCTTGCAGGATGGCGTTGCCGCCGCAGTGGTCCGAATGCAGGTGGGTGTTGATCAGCCGGTCCAGGTGGCGGCCGTGCAGCGCATGGCGCACCAGCGCCAGCGTTTGCGGCGCGTGGGTCAGGTAGCCGCTGTCGATCAGCGCCGTGTCGTGACGGCCCAGCAGCAGGATGTTGTTGGATGAGAGCCAGCCGCGCTCGAACACCTGGATCGAATCGGGTAATCCATGCATGCCTGCCACCTTCCCTTAAAAGTCGACCAGCGCTTCGCGGCGCCGGATTTCCGCCCACACGGCGCGCTTGTACGTATCGTCCGCCTTGGACCAGGCGATGATTTCCTCGATGGTGCGCATGCAGCCGAGGCAATAGCCCGTCTCGGGACTCATCTTGCACAGGCTGACGCACGGCGAGGGCACCGGCGTGGCCAGTTCGGGCAAGACAGGTTCGACGGATGGCGATGCTGGATTCATATTGCGGTTTCGGTAACGAAGAATGCGCCCATTATGCCGCGCCCCCGGCGGGGCCGCATAAACAATCGCCGCAATTGCCGCAATTGCCGCCTCACGATAACGCAAAGCGCGAGATCACGCTTGACCTGGGACGTCATGGGTCTATACTACCATCCATGTAGATGGTGGATGGATGGCTACCAGATGCCACCAGCCCACCCCAAGTGCCGGACGGAGACTTATGGCCAAGCAAGAACTAAAGCTCAAGACGAGCGAATCGGAAAAAATCACCATCAATCTGGGACCGATAGACCTGGGACAAATCGATTTACTGGTGCAGGAGGGGTTTTATTCCAACCGCACCGATTTGATACGCACGGCGATCCGCAACCAGCTCAACGCCCATGCGGACGTGGTCAAGCAGACGGTGGCGCGCAAAAGCCTGGTGCTGGGCATGCAGCATTACTCGCGCGCCGACCTGGAAGCCATCCAGGCCGCCGGCCAGCGGCTGCAGATCCAGGTGCTGGGCCTGGCCAGCATCGCCAGCGATGTCTCGGTGGAGCTGGCACTGGCCACCATCGAATCGATTTTCGTGCTCGGCGCACTGCACGCCAGCACCGTGGTCAAGACCGCCCTGGCCGGGCGAATTCACTAACGCGCCTGTCCACCAGCGGTTGGGGCACGGCGCAGCTTCGCTGAAGGACGATGGCTTATGAAATTCGATTCTACGCTACTGGCGCAAATGCGCGCCGCCACCCAAAAACTGATCAGCAAGGGACCGGCCGCCGCCACGGCGGCCATCCAGCAGGCGCTGGGCGGCCTGCGCGGCACCCCGCGCGCCGCCAAGCCGCCCATGCGCGACATCAATTCACCGCCCGCCAGCATGGCGGACGCGCCCATCGCCCACCCCCACCATCATGGCGCGGACGTGGAGGTGGAGGACGCTGTCTGCGTCGATACGCCGGCCGGCCGCGGCATGCCCGACGCTGCAGCCACGGCCCCGGCTCCGCAGAACGCCCCGGACGCCCGGCACGCCGCCGCCCGTCCGGCACCGCGACCGCAGCCGGACGGACAGCCAGGCGGCAGCCGCGCCGGCGCCGCGCCCGATCCGGCCACCCACCCCATCGAATATGCGCAAGACCTGCTCAACCGCATGGGGATCGCCGTCGATATCCAGGCCGGAATCCACGGCACACTGCCGTCCGGACTGAAAAATTTCGAGCTGCCGACATTCGACGTCGCCAACCTCAACCTGCCGCCGCTGGACCTGTCCGGCCTCGACCTGCCCGGCTACGACGCGCCGCGCCCTGAGCCGGCGCCTTTGCCGCCGGGCGCGCAATTCATCACGGGCAGCTACGCCAACCATGCCGGCGAGCGGCGCTACAAGCTGTACATTCCATCCAGCTACCACGGCCAGCCCATGCCGCTGCTGGTGATGCTGCACGGCTGCACCCAGAACCCGGACGACTTCGCGGCCGGCACCCGCATGAACCAGTTGGCCGAGGAACGCCAGTGCCTGGTGGTCTATCCCGAGCAGACCAAGCAGGCCAACAACGCCAAATGCTGGAACTGGTTCAATGCCATCGACCAGCAGCGCGGCCAGGGCGAACCGTCGCTGATCGCCGGCATCGCCGAGCAGGTCAAGCGCGACTACCGCGTGCTGGACAAGCAGGTGTACGTGGCGGGCCTGTCGGCCGGCGGCGCCATGGCCGTCATCGTCGGCACGCAGTATCCGGACGTGTTCGCGGCGGTGGGCGTGCATTCGGGCCTGCCGTATGCGTCGGCCCAGGATTTGCCGTCGGCGCTGAGCGCCATGAAGCGCGGCGCCGGTGCGCACAAGGCGCCCGGCGGCAGCCTGCCCATCATCGTATTCCACGGCGACCGCGACACCACCGTCCACCCGCGCAATGGCGATGCCGTGACGGCGCAGCGCCTGAACGGCCACGCGGCCGGCAGTGCCCCGTCGGTGCAATCGGGCAGCGTGCCCAACGGCCACCGCTACACCCAAACCACGCACCACGGCCAGGACGGCAAGCCCGTGGTCGAGCACTGGGTGGTACACGGCGCCGGCCACGCCTGGTCCGGCGGCAGCGCGCAGGGCAGCTACACGGACGGCAAGGGGCCCGATGCGAGCCGGGAGATGATGCGGTTCTTCCGCACCGTGGGTTGAGGTACGGCGGTGTAACGGCAAGCAGCTGTTATGATCGGCACTCTTTCAATCGCAACCATTTCTCCGTCCCGAACCAGTCTGCCGATATGAACACCGCCGCCCCGACCACCTCCGACCACTGGATAGCCACCCGGCAGGGGCGTCTGCTGGCCCGCAGCTGGCAGCCACCGAACCCGGTATCGGCGGATGGCAGCGCGCCTATCGTGCTGTTGCACGACTCGCTGGGCAGCATCCAGTTGTGGCGTGCTTTCCCCGCTGCGCTGGCGGCGGGCACGGGCAGGCAGGTGATCGCTTACGACCGGCTCGGTTTCGGTCAGTCCGATCCGCGCAGTGACGACATCGGCACCGATTTCATCAAGCAGGAAGCCGCCGTATTTTTTCCGCTCGTGCTGCGCCATTTCGGCCTCGATCGCTTCATCGCCATGGGCCACAGCGTGGGCGGCGGCATGGCCGTGCATTGCGCGGCGCGCCACGCGGATGCCTGCGTGGCCTTGATCACCGAATCGGCGCAAGCGTTCGTCGAAGACCGCACGCGGGCCGGCATCTTGGCAGCCAAGGCATCGTTCCAGCAGGAGCCATCGTTCGCGCGCCTGCGCCAGTACCATGGCGACAAGGCCCGCTGGGTATTGGATGCGTGGACGGAGACCTGGCTGTCGCCGGCGTTCGCGCCGTGGTCACTGGACGAGGTGCTGCCATTGGTGCGCTGCCCGGCGCTGGTCATGCATGGCGGCGACGATGAATATGGCTCTTGCCAGCAGCCCGAGCGCATCGCCGGCCTGCTCGGTGGGCCGGCGCAACTGGCGATCATGCCGGGGGTACGGCATGTGCCGCACCGCGAAAACGAAGGCGCGGTGGTGGACCGCATCGCCACCTTCCTGGCGACCGCCCTGGCGCCACGGCCGGCATCAAGCTGAATTCAGATCAGACGCTGCGATCCCCGGGCGCCAGCCGCTCGAAGTGCCACTTCATCCCCAGCACGCTGAGCGCCAGCAGCAAGGTGATGGTGTTGGCAATGATGATGGGCCAGGCCGTGATCGCGACGCCGTAGCACAACCACAGGAACACGCCAAAGCTGAAGATCGAATACATGCCGGTGGAGATGCCGGCCGCGGCACGCTCGCGCCACACCAGCCACACTTGGGGAATGAAGGAACAGGTGGTGCAGCTGGCCGCCGCAAAACCCAGCATGTCTACGTCAATTTGCATCCGCTACTTTCGTGAATAATTCCAGCGTCTCGCGCTTGCGGGCCATGTCCTGGTCGGAATCGGCATACCGTTTCGCAATCGCGATGAATTCGTCCTGCAAGGCCAGGAAGGCGTCCACCATGTCCGGGTCGAAGTGCACGCCGCGTCCGTCCGTGATGATGGCCACGGCCTGCTCGTGCGACATGCCTTCCTTGTACACGCGCCGGCTGATCAGCGCATCGTACACGTCGGCCACCGCCATCAGCCGCGCGGAGATAGGGATGGCGTCGCCGGCCAGCCCTTGCGGATAGCCGCTGCCATCCCATTTCTCCTGGTGGCCGTAGGCGATCTCCTTGGCGTACTTGAGGAAACCGACCTCGATACCCAGCTCGCGCTCGGCCGCCATGATGGCGTCGCGCCCCAGCGTGGTGTGGGTCTTCATGATCTCCATCTCGTACGGCTCGAAGCGGCCAGGCTTGAGCAGGATGCGGTCCGGGATGCCGACCTTGCCGATGTCATGCAGCGGCGCCGACTTGAACAGCAGTTCTATCGTCTCGTCGGTCAGGAAGGCCGCGAAGCGCGGGTGGGTGCGCAGCTTTTCAGCCAGCGCCTTCACGTAATGCGCCGTGCGGCGGATATGGTTGCCCGTCTCGCTGTCGCGCGTTTCGGCCAGCGAGGCCATGGTATGGATGGTCACGTCCTGCAGCGCCACGATCTCGCGCGTGCGCAGTTCCACTTCCGTCACCAGGAACTGGTTCTGGTCGCGCAGGAAGTCCTGCACCCGCTTCATCGACAACTGGGTCTTGATCCGGGCCAGCACGATAGGCGCCGACACGGGCTTGGTGATGTAGTCCACCGCGCCCAGGCTCAGGCCCAGCTGCTCGTCGGCCACCTCGCTCATGGCGGTGACGAAGATGACGGGAATGTCGCGCGTGGCCGGATCGGCCTTGAGCGCCTTGCACACGTCATAGCCGCTCATCCCCGGCATCATGATATCGAGCAGGATCAGGTCCGGCTTGGGCTCGCCCCGGGCGATCTTGAGCGCGCGCTCGCCGTTGACAGCGATCCTGGTGCGGTAATCGTGTTCCAGCACGGCGCACAGCAGGTCGATGTTGTCCGGCGTGTCGTCCACCACCAGGATGGTCGGCTTGGCTTGCAATGGAGTCATCATCTTCCTCGGCTAATACCGTATTTTATAGCGATATTTGCAAGGCCGCCGCCACGCCACGCAATTCGTCCAGCGCACCCTCGAAGTCGTATTGCGCCAGCAGGCGGCGCAACTGGCGCGATGGCTCGCCCTGCCCGGCCGCCGCCAGCATCGGGCACACCACGTCGAGCAGCTTGACGGCAGCCGCATCGTCCTGCGCCAGCAGCCGCGCCATTTCGCGCACCGCGCCGGCCAGCGCGGCCGGATCGACGGGCGCCGGGGCCGGGGCGCCGGCCGCCCCTGCCGCCTGCGCGGCCGGAGGCGCCACGGCCGCCGCGCCGCGCAGCGCCATCGACACGCGGGTCACCATTTCGCCCAGCTCCTGCCCCATGGCGGCAATGGCCTCGTCGCGCCCTTCGGTGACGCCCTGGGCCAGCATCTGTTCCAGCCTGGCCGCCGCATCGGCCAGCGCCACCGCGCCGATGTTGCCCGCCAGGCCCTTGACCGTGTGCGCCTCGCGCGTGGCCGCCGCCAGGTCGTTGTTGTCGATCGCATCGGCGATGCGCTGCATGGCGTCGATCTGGGTTTCCACGAAACGGCCCAGCAGCTTGCGCATCAGGGCCGCGTTGCCGCCCACGCGCTGCAGCGCCGCTTCCATTTTCAGGCCGGCGATGGCGGGCAATGGCAGCGGCTCCGTCGCCGCCTGCTGCGCGTCCGCTTGCACGGCCGGTTCGCGCGGCTTGATCCAGCGCGCCAGCGTCGTGAACAACTGCGCCACGTCGATCGGCTTGGCGATGAAATCGTTCATGCCGGCCGCCAGGCATTTCTCCTTGTCGCCCACCATGGCATTGGCCGTCATCGCGATCACGGGCAGATTGGCATGGCGCACATCCTCGCGCAGCTTGCGGGTGGCGTCGTAGCCATCCATCACCGGCATCTGGCAGTCCATCAGCACACCGTCATAGTCGTTGACGGCGATCCGCGCCAGCGCCATGGCGCCGTTGCTGGCGATATCGACCCGCACCCCGGCGTCGGTCAGGATCTGCTGCGCCACTTCCTGGTTCACCTCATTGTCCTCCACCAGCAGCAGCCAGGCACCGCGCACGGCTTGTTCCGCCTGGCGGTAGCTGTCGTCGCGGCGCGCCCTGCGGCAGCGCCGCAAATCCTGGCCAAACACGGTGGAGATCGAATCGAGCAGGGTCGAGGCGCTCACCGGCTTGCTCAGCGTGGCCTCTACGGTCAGCCCGTGCAATTCATCGAGCAGCGCATCGCGGCTGTAGGCGCTCACCATCACCATGGCTGGCGGCGCGGCGCCCGCCGCCTCGGCCTCGGCGCGGATCGCCTTGACGGCGGCGATGCCGTTCATGCCCGGCATCTGCCAGTCCATCAGCACCACGCGGAACGGGCGGCCCTGCTCGCGCGCCTGCGCCACCGCCTGCACCGCGTGCGCGCCGCTGTCGGCCGCCGCCGCGTCGAACTTCATGGCGCCCAGCATGCCGAGGAAGATTTCGCGCGCGCTGGCGTTGTCGTCCACCACCAGCACCCGCAGGCCGCTGATGTCGGGCAGCGGCTGCGGCTCGTCCTGCTGGCCCACGCCAAAGCGGGCCGTGAAGTAAAAATCGCTGCCCACGCCAGGCTGGCTATCGAGCCCGATCTGACCGTCCATCATCTCCACCAGCCGCTTGCTGATGGTCAGGCCCAGGCCGGTGCCGCCGTGGTGGCGCGTGGTGGAGGTGTCGGCCTGGGTGAAGGCGCGGAACAGGCGCGCCTGCTGCTCCGGCGTGAGGCCCGGCCCCGTGTCGCGCACGTCCACCCGCAGCGTGACCTGCTCCGCGCTGCGCTCCAGTACGCGGATGGTGACCACGATCTCACCGCGCTCGGTGAACTTGATGGCGTTGTTGGTCAGGTTGATCAGTACCTGGCCGAAGCGCAGCGGATCACCCACCAGCGCGTGCGGCACGTCCGGCGCCACGTCGAACAGCAGCTCCAGCCCTTTTTCCTGCGCCCGCATCATGGACAGGTCGGCGATGTTGCCCATCACGTCTTCCAGGAAGAAGTCGACCCGCTCGAACGACAGCTTGCCGGCCTCGATCTTGGAAAAGTCGAGGATGTCGTTGATGATGCCCAGCAGGTTGCGCGCGGCCGATTCCACCTTTTCCAGGTAGTTGCGCTGCTTGGGCGTGAGGTCGGTCTGCAAGGCCAGGTGGGTCATGCCGATGATGCCGTTCATCGGGGTACGGATCTCGTGCGACATATTGGCCAGGAAGTCGGACTTCATCTTGGTCGCGTCCTCGGCCGCCGTGACGGCGCGCCGCAGCTCGTGTTCGTGCGCCAGGCTGGCCGTCATGTGCTTGAGCGCCTGCAGCAGTTCACCCGTCTCGTCGCGCGAAGTGACCTCGATCACGGAACTGAGGTCGCCCTGGCCCACGCGGGTGGCGATGGCGATGGCCGCCTCCAGCGGCCGCGTGATGGACCGGGCCGAGACGGCGAAGCCCACGCCCACCCCCAGCGCCGCCACCCCCATCAGCGACATGATCAGCAGCGAACGGTTGATGTCGGCCCGCGCGCGCGCGGCGCTGGCCAATACCTGGCGCTGCTGCAGCGCGTCCAGCGCCTTGGTCTGCACCAGCAGCTCATCGAGCGCCGGCAAGGCCATCGAATTCATCTTCTCCTCGGCGGCATCGTGCCGCCTGGCCTCCACCAGGTCGGCCACGGCGATGAAAGAATCGTAGTAGTGGGCGCGCGCCAGCTTGACCCGTTCAATTTGCAGCCGTGCCTCCGGCGTGGCGTCCAGCGCGGCCAGCCTGGCCAGCTGGTCGTCGATGTCGTGCTTGATCTGGTCGATGCGGGCGTAGCTGTCCACCCGCCGGCCCCTGTCTCGCTGGATGATCAGGCTGACCACATGGGTGGCCGCCTCGCGCGACTGGCTGTCGATGGCGTTGATGGCGGAGGCGGCGGCCCAGTCCTGGTTCAGGATATGGTCGGCCTCGGCGCGGATGGCGTAGATGCGGCTCACGCCCACCAGGATCAC
This sequence comes from Burkholderiaceae bacterium, assembly GCA_035254005.1. Classification (GTDB taxonomy): domain Bacteria; phylum Pseudomonadota; class Gammaproteobacteria; order Burkholderiales; family Burkholderiaceae_D; genus Rugamonas. Next base: position 59,475 of record DATFBD010000010.1, read on the forward strand.
GCCGATCATCAGGCCGATCAGGATCGCGTAACCGATGCTGACCCGCGCCCGGATACGGATATCGCTGAAACGCATGCTGCTTTCCTTCGCTGCGGTGGATTATTCTGGCCTGGACGGCGCGGCGGCCGCGCTGGTGGTGGCGATATGGCGCCGCAGGCAATCGGGGCACCAGCACGAGGGATCCGCGGCCGGCGGCAGCACGTCAGCCGACGGCACCGGCATCACCAGCGGCAGGCTGGCGCACCAGCAGGGTTCACTGCCATCGCCGTCGGCCATGGCGCAGGTGAAGGTGGCGCCGCAGCGCGCGCAGACGCTCATGGCCGGCCATCCTTGTCGGTCGGGTTGGTGGGGTTGACGGAACCCGGCGGCGCGTCCGCGTCGAGCGGGAAGCCGCGCATGGCCTTGCGCAGCAGCGCCATCTGGCCATTGAAGCGGGTGCAGGCGTCGCACACCATCAGGTGCAGCCGCATGCGGGTGCGTTCGACCAGCGACAGCTCGCGGTCCATCCCTTCCGACACCAGCCGGTGCACTTCGCGGCAGGTGGGCATCAGGCGCTTTTCTTGAGTATCCGTCATCGCTGGCAATCCAAGGTACGGTCAGTTGGCCTGGCAGTTGCCAAACCAGTTCAAATCCAGGCATTCACGCAGGCGCAGCCGGGCCCGGTACAGAAGCACCCATGCATTAGACGTGGTGATCGCCAGTTCCTTACAAATTTCGTCCGTTTCCAGCTCCAGCCACTCGCGCATCATGAAAATACGGGCCGTCTTGGCGGGCAGCTTCTCCAGGCACACCTCCAGCACCTTGAAAAAGTCCTTCTGCTCCAGCGTGCGGTCCGGATCGCCCCAGGCCAGCGGCTGTTCGCGGGTGTGGCCGTCAGCCAGGAACAGGGCGTCAATCGCGTCGTCCTCGGACTGGTCGTCGCAACTGTCGATCTGGCGCTCGCGCGTGCTGGCGCGCAGGTTGTCGATGATCTTGAACTTGAGGATGCCCGTCACGTAGGTACGCAGCGAGGACTGGCCGGCGAAACGCTCGGGTTTTTCCAGCACGGCGACCAGCGCATCCTGCACGGCGTCTTCGGCCAGCGCCTGGTTGCGCAGCTGCAGATGGGCGAAACGCACCAGCAAGGGCCGCATCGCTTCCAGTTCGCGGTGGAGAGTGGGGTTGGAGGTCATAAGGGCCCAGACTAGCGGATGATCTCTGAAAATACAACACGTTGGCCCTATAATGCGTACTTGACCGCAGCTGCAGGCTGTAAAATCGCAAAAATCTTAATTCCGGACCCGCCATGACCCACCTGACCAACCTGAACCTAGGCATGAATGACGACCTGACTGCGGTGGCGCCGCAGATCAAGGCCCAGATTCTGGCCGAGGCGCTGCCGTACATCCGCAATTTCCACGGCAAGACCATCGTCATCAAATACGGCGGCAACGCGATGACCGACGAACGCCTGAAGCACGGCTTCGCGCGCGACGTCATCCTGCTCAAGCTGGTCGGCATGAATCCGGTGGTGGTGCACGGCGGCGGTCCGCAGATCGACAACGCGCTCAAGAAGATCGGCAAGCAGGGCACCTTCGTGCAAGGCATGCGCATCACCGACGAAGAGACGATGGAAGTCGTCGAGTGGGTGCTGGGCGGCGAAGTGCAGCAGGACATCGTGATGCTGATTAACCACTACGGCGGACAGGCCGTGGGCCTGACCGGCAAGGACGGCGGCCTGATCCGCGCGCGCAAGATGTCGATGCCGGACAAGGACAACCCGGGCGAGTTCCTCGACATCGGTTTCGTCGGCGAGATCGAGGCGATCAACCCGGCCGTGGTGAAAGCGCTGCAGGACGACGCCTTCATCCCGATCATTTCGCCGATCGGCTTCGGCCGCGATGGCCAGGCCTACAACATCAACGCCGACGTGGTCGCGGGCAAGATCGCGGA
>DATFBD010000011.1:0-35260 GCA_035254005.1 Burkholderiaceae bacterium
CACCAGGCCCGCTTCCAGCAACCGCTGTCGGGCTGGTGGGGCCACGCGGCACCGTTCGCGATGACGCCCCACTTCACCGCCACGGACGGCATCGGCCGCGCGCTGTGCGGCACCCAGCCCGTGGTGTCGCTGGCCATGGTCGAATGCGGCCTGGACGTGTTCGCGCAAACGACGATGGACGCCATCCGCGCCAAGTCGCTGGCCCTGACCGACCTGTTCATCGCCCTGGTGGAGCAGCGCTGCGCCCCCCATCCGCTGGCACTGGTGACGCCGCGCGCCCACGCGCTGCGCGGCAGCCAGGTCAGCTTCAGCCACCCGCATGGCTATGCCGTGATGGCGGCCCTGATCGCGCGCGGCGTGATCGGCGACTACCGCGAACCGGCCATCATGCGTTTCGGCTTCACGCCGCTGTACACCAGCTATGCCGATGTGTGGGACGCAGTCGAGATCCTGCGCGACATCCTGGACCGCCAAGCCTACGACGTGCACGCCAAGCGCGACGCCGTGACCTGACCACGCTGACGAAAGAACACCATGACTGAGCAGAACAAACAAGGCGCGGCCGGCGGCTGCCCGCACGCGGCCGGCGCCGCCCACGGCACCGATGGCGCCCAATGGCACGGCGCCCAGATGGACTTCAGCAAATCGATGAGCTACGGCGACTACCTGGGCCTGGACCAGATCCTCAACGCCCAGCACCCGCTGTCGCCCAACCATAACGAGATGCTGTTCATCGTCCAGCACCAGACCAGTGAACTGTGGATGAAGCTGATGCTGCACGAGATGCACGCCGTGCGCGCCCACCTGCGCGCCGACGACCTGGCGCCAGCCTTCAAGATGCTGGCCCGCGTGGCCCGCATCATGGACCAGCTGGTGCACGCGTGGGACGTGCTGGCCACCATGACGCCGCCCGAATACACGGCGATCCGACCTTACCTGGGCGCCTCGTCCGGTTTCCAGTCCTACCAGTACCGCGAGATCGAATTCATCCTGGGGAACAAGAACGCAGCCCTGCTTAACGTGCACAGCACCACCCCGGAGGTGTTCGCCCTGCTCGACACGGCGCTGCGCACGCCGTCCCTGTACGACGAGGCGATCCAGCTGCTGGCCCGCAATGGCCTGGCCATCGCCCCCGAACGCCTGCACGCGGACTGCACCCAGCCCACCGTGGCCGACGCCTCCGTCAAGGCGGCCTGGCTGGCGGTGTACCGCGACCCGGAACGCCACTGGGCGCTGTACGAGCTGGCCGAAAAGCTGGTCGACCTGGAGACGGCGTTCCGCTTCTGGCGCTTCCGCCACGTGACGACGGTCGAGCGCATCATCGGCTTCAAGACCGGCACCGGCGGCACGGCCGGCGTGAGCTACCTGCGCAAGATGCTGGACGTGGTGCTGTTCCCCGAACTGTTCGCCCTGCGTACGGAACTGTAAAGCGAACTGTATCGCTGCGGTTGCGCACAGTGCGCGTCCATTTCAGTTATGATTGCCTTTCATTCAACATTGAAAGGACGACGCATGGAACCGCAGGTACTGACGCTGGCCGGATTGTGGAATTCAGGACCGCTGCACTGGCAAACCCAGTGGGAGGCCAAACATCCCGGCTGGCTGCGTGTGCCACACCGCGACTGGGATACGCCCGACTGCGCCGAATGGGTGGCGGAACTGGACGCGGCCATTGCCGCCTGTGCCCAGCCGCCCGTGCTGGCCGCCCACAGCCTGAGCTGCAGCCTGGTGACGCGCTGGGCCGCCTCCGGTTCGCGCGCGCGCGTGGCCGGCGCCTTGCTGGTCGGCCCCAGCGACGTCGACGCGCCCAGCTACCCCGACTGCACCACGGGCTTCCAGCCCATGCAACTGGCGCCGCTGCCCTTCCCCAGCATCGTGGTGGCCAGCACCAACGATCCCTACGTGACCATCGAACGCGCGCAGCAGTTCGCGGCCGCATGGGGCAGCCGCCTGGTCACCATCGGCGATGCCGGCCATATCAACGGCGATGCCGGCTACGGCCCCTGGCCGGAAGGCGAGCAGCTGCTGCTGGACTTTTGCGCTCAGCTGCAGCGCTAGGCGCCGCCACGCTTCGATAAAAACCTTATCCCAGCTGTAGGAACTCCGCGTTTGGGGGGCCGGTCTAACGGTGGCGGGCGACGGTCCGTCCGCCGTTTCAAGAACCAGCAAAGGAGATAAGATGAACAAGCAAATCCGACATGGCGCGGCAGCGTTCGCGCTGCTGCTCTCAACCATGACAGCGGCCCACGCGGCCAGCTACGCCTTCCTGCTCGACGGTGCCCACGAAGACCCGGCCAACGCCTCCAAAGGCATCGGTGCGGCGGTGATCGACTTTAACGACATGATGCACCAGCTGCAGGTGACGGTGGCCTATGGCGGGCTCGATGGCGTGACCACGGCTGCCCATATCCACTGCTGCACGGCCGCGCCGGGCAGCGGCAGCGCGGCGCCGGCCACGGAACTGCCCACCCTCCCGGGCTTCCCGCTGGGCGGCCACGGCGGCGCCTACAGCCACCTGTTCGATACCTCGCAGGCCAGCAGCTGGAACCCGGCCTTCATCACGGCCCACGGCGGTACGACATCCGGCGCGGAGCAGGCGCTGATGGCCGGTCTGGCCAGCGGCAGTGCCTATCTCAACATCCACTCGGACAAATATCCGGAAGGTGAAATCCGCGGTTTCACCCCCGCCGCGCCCGTACCAGAACCAAGCGGATTCGCCATGCTGGCGCTGGGTCTGCCCGTGCTGCTGCTGGGACGGCGGAGTAAGAACCGCAACAGTGGCAGCTAAGCGCCACGGCGTGCCCATAAAAAAAGCGTCATGCCCACTCCCGTGAACATGACGCCGGTACGGTTGCGGGCCTTGCGGCCAGGGGCGGTAACGTGTGCTTACTTGGCTGCGCCGTTGAGCAGCATGTCGTTCAACCGCTTGACGAAGGTGGCCGGATCGCTGAGCGAACCGCCTTCGGCCAGCATGGCCTGGTCGAACAGGATATGGGCCCAGTCGTTGAACTGGCTGCCCGCGTCCTGGTACTTCAGGCGCGTCACCAGCGGGTGGTTGGGGTTGATTTCCAGAATGGGCTTGGAATCGGGCGCGTTCTGGCCGGCCGCCTTCAGCATGCGCAGCAGGTTGCCCGACAGTTCGTGCTCGTCCGCCACCAGGCAGGCCGGCGAATCGGTCAGGCGGAACGTCACGCGCACGTCCTTGGCCTTCTCGCCCAGCGCTTCCTTCATCTTGGCTACCAGGTCCTTGTAGGACGACTCGGTTTCCTCGTGTTCCTTCTTCTCGGCCTCGTCCTCCAGCTTGCCCAGGTCCAGGCCGCCCTTGGCCACCGACACCAGTTCCTTGCCCTCGAAGTCCTGCAGGAACGACAGCATCCATTCGTCCACGCGGTCCGTCAGCAGCAGCACTTCCACGCCCTTCTTGCGGAAGATTTCCAGGTGCGGGCTGTTCTTGGCGGCCTTGTAGTTATCGGCCGTGACGTAGTAGATCTTGTCCTGGCCTTCCTTCAGGCGCGCCACGTACTGCTCGAACGAGACGTTCTGCTCGTCGCTGTCGTTGTGGGTGGAGGCGAAGCGCAGCAGCTTGGCCAGGCGTTCCTTGTTGGTGGCGTCCTCGCCGATGCCCTCTTTCAGCACCTGGCCGAACTCCTTCCAGAAGGTGGCGTACTTGTCCTTCTTGTCCTGCTCCTCGGCGTTGGCCAGTTCCTCCAGCATGCCGATCACGCGCTTGGTCGAGCCGTCGCGGATCACCTTCACGTCGCGCGACTCCTGCAGGATCTCGCGCGACACGTTCAGCGGCAGGTCGGCCGAATCGATCACGCCTTTCACGAAGCGCAGATAGGTCGGCATCAGCTGCTCGGCGTCGTCCATGATGAACACGCGCTTGACGTACAGCTTGATGCCGCTGCGCTTGTTGCGGTCCCACAGGTCGAACGGGGCCTTGGCCGGGATGTACAGCAGCTGGGTGTATTCGCTGCGGCCTTCCACCCGGTTGTGGGTGTGGGTCAGCGGCGCCTGGAAGTCGTGCGAGACGTGCTTGTAGAATTCCTCGTACTGCTCGTCGGTGATGTCGGCCTTGTTGCGGGCCCACAGCGCGCTGGCCTGGTTGATGGTTTCCAGCTCGTCCTTGAGCACGGTCTCCTTCTTCTCCTCGTCCCACTCCTCCTTGCGCATCACGATCGGCAGCGAGATATGGTCCGAGTACTTGCGGATGATGGACTTGAGCTTCCAGCTCGACAGCAGCTCATCCTCGCCTTCGCGCAGGTGCAGGATGATGTCAGTGCCGCGCGAGGCCTTCTCGATAGGCTCGACGCTGTAGTCGCCCTCGCCGGCGGATTCCCAGCGCACGGCCTCGTTGGCGGCCGCGCCGGCGCGGCGGGTTTCGACGGTGATCTTGTCGGCCACGATGAAGCCGGAGTAGAAGCCCACGCCGAACTGGCCGATCAGGGCCGCGTCCTGCTGCTGGTCGCCCGACAGCTTGCCGAAGAATTCCTTGGTGCCCGACTTGGCGATGGTGCCCAGGTGCGAGATGGCTTCCTCGCGGTTCATGCCGATGCCGTTGTCGGAAATGGTGATGGTGCGCGCTTCCTTGTCGAAGCTAACCTTGATTTTCAGTTCGTGATCGTTGCCGTACAAGGCGTCGTTGTTGATCGCCTCGAAGCGCAGCTTGTCGGCCGCGTCCGACGCGTTCGACACCAGCTCGCGCAGGAAGATTTCCTTGTTCGAGTACAGCGAGTGGATCATCAGTTGCAGCAGCTGCTTCACTTCAGCTTGAAAGCCCAGGGTTTGCTTTTCGTTGTCAGCCATTTTTACCTCTAGTTAGTCTCGGTTGATACAGATTTTGTTGCACGGATTTTCCGGAGGTGGGGATTATATGAGCGAATTCAAGCCCACAGGCAAAATTGCCTGCCCAATCGTAAAACTTTCAACTTAGAATGTGACAATTGGCGTATTTCCCCGTTGTTTTACTGCCTATATTGAACACAGCCGGGTTCGCTCCCGCCCCTGTGGCGCGCGGCGCAAGGCCAGCAGTCCTGATCCACGATGCATGCGGCACGCATCCAAAAACGGGGGGACGTCATGATCGGCATGGCCACCAAACTGGCGGCGCTGCAGCTGCTAAAACAACGCCTGCTCGCCGCGGCGGACCCGCAACTGGCGGCGCTGGGCAACCTGATCTCGAGCCAGGCGCGCTACGCCAGCTTCGGCGCGCTGGGGACGGCCATCGGCGATTTCGCGCCGGTGCGCCTGCCCGCCAGCGGCACGCTGGGCACAGCCGGCGCCAATCCCTATATCGCCTTGTGGAAGCTGGTGTTCAACGTGTTCGGCGGCGACGGCACGGCCGCCAACCCCGGCCTCAAGCCGGTGCTGGATCGCATCCGCGACCTGCTCGACCGGCTCGACGCGGTGGCCGCCGCCGAAGACCTCGACGCGCTGCAGGCCATGAGCGGCGAAGTCGATACGCTGAACCAGATCGCCACCGACCTCAGTGCCATCCTGGTGGCCATCAAGGGCGATGGCACGCTGACCAACCTGGGCATCGTGCCGCAAGTGGCGGACCTGATCGGCACGCGCATGATGCCGGCCTCGGTGCGCCCGCGCGCGGGCGGCGGCGCCGGCTTCCCGCCGCGCTTCTGGACGCTGCGCGAATTCCTGTCGCAGCGGCGCACGGGCCGCTTCGCCAAACGGCTGTGGGACACGGCCCAGGCCAGCGGGCGCGATGAATTCAAGGCCTATGCGCTGGGCTGGCTGTCCAGCTGGTCGCTCAGCGCGGGCGGCGCCAGCGCCGTGGCCAGCATCGTCGGCGCGCCCTACCGCAACCAGTGGTGGCGCTCGCGCTTCGTGGGCAATTACATCGACCTGTGGTCCTATGGCTATGCCAAGGTGGGGCCGCGGCCCAAGCCCTACGCGGACTGGCCCAACCTGTGCGCGCAAAAGCTGCACGAAGAGATCGCCGTGCCCGGCGCCGCGTTCGATCCCGACCACATGATGCAGGACCTGCGGCTCGGTAATGCGCTGGGCACCGCCCTGCCCGCCGATTTCGTCAGCTACTGGCTGGACGCCTACGAACACGTGTACGGCGACCTGGGCATGGACCGTCCGCAAATGGACGCCGACCGCCTGCAGGACGCCTACGCGATGGCGTGGCTGGTGCTGTGGTTCCAGACCAGTCCCCAGACCCTGGGCTGCAACGCCGTGGCCCCGGTGGCGCCCACCGACTGTGGCGGCGCCCCGCCATGGACCAATCCCGTGGTACCGGGCGATGCGGGCGGCACCACGGGCGGGCCGCCACCACCGGAGATCGACAAGAAGATCAAGCCGGCCAACGTGGTGTGCGCCATCCTGCTGGCCATCCTCGGCATCGTGGCGCTGTGCTTTGGCGGCTGGGTGGCCGGCGGCGCGGCCATCGCCGGCGCCATCGCGCTGGCCGCCAGCGCCGGCACCATCGACTGGGACAAGTTCCGCTGCAGCCTGGTGTGGTACCGCATCTACATGTACAACGGCCTGCGCGCGCTGCACGACGTGATGAGCCTGGGCGGCCTGGTGCATCCCTACACGCCCGAACTCAGTACCGACGACACGGTGGTGCAGCTGCTGTCGGCCGTCCCCACCCACATCCGCACCGGCGACAACATCGTGCTGACCCGCCCCTCGCGCGAAGGCTATCCCGTGGTGCCGTGGAACGGCATGGGCTTCTCGTGGTTCGACGACGCCAGCGGCGCCTTGGAACAACCGGGCACGCAGCCGGCGCTGGCGGCGGCCTACCCGTCCGGCTTCCTCGACGATCCGGCCAATCCGCTGGGCAGCCGCTCGCCGTTCGACGCCAGCCCATGGCCGTTCGCGCCCGGCATGAATAATCAGCCGGCCGGTTTCATCAACACGGTGGACGCCATGCTGGCCTGGCTGGGCGCGCCCACGTCCGAGCTGCCCGACCACGACCTGGACGGCGACCGCGGGCTGGGCTTCCAGAACTGGCATTTCGTGATGGATGACTGGACCAACCCGGTCAACATCGAACCTAGCACGTGAGGCCCATCATGCCCGACTTGAAACCGGCCACCCGCGATGGCCAGCCACCGCGCCAGCCGCGCGACGAACAGGAATGGCTCGATGCATGGCGGCGCACCCAGGAGGTGCTCGACAAGCAGGAACAGGCGCGCCGGCGCGCGTGGCTGGCCTGGCTCAAGGAGCAAGGCGGCCGCGCCCAGTACACGGCGTGGATGGTCCTGCCCTGCAACCTGGGCGACTATGGCCTGCGGCCGCTGGCCTCGGGCACGCCGTACTGGGCCTCGCCTTTCATCTGGGTCGAGAGTCCCGATCCATCCGGCCGGCCCCAGGCCGGCGCGGAAAACCACCTGGTGGCACGCGTGTTCAACCTTGGCGCGGGCACGGCGGCGCCGGCCAAGATCGACTTTTTTTGGGCCGATCCATCCGTGGGCCTGGGCGCGGCCGACGCCCATTTCATCGGCACGGAATGGGCCGAGATCGGGCCGATGACCTCGCGCGTGGTACGCTGCGCCACGCCGTGGATACCGAGCTATCTCAATAACGGCCACGAATGCGCCTTCGTCAACTGCGACAACCATGTGCTCGATCCGCTGCTGCTGCCGTTCCAGCCCTGGGCCGACCGCCACGTGGGCCAGCGCAACCTGGCCGTGCTGCCGGCCGTGGCCCAGCCGTTCCAGTTCTGGGCGCCGGGCGGCAATCGCGCCGAGCTGCACGTGACGGCCCTGCGCGGCGTGCTGCGCGAACTGCCCAAGGAACCCACCAACGCCGTGCGCCTGCTGGGCGAAGCGGCCGCCCACCTGCTGGCCGGGCTGCGGCCGCAGGCCGTGACGGCGCGCCGCGCGCCAGGCGGACCGCGCCAGCCGCCTGTGGCCGGCGAGCAGATTCCGGCCAAGACCGTGATCGCAGCCGTGCGCCAGACCGGCGCCACCCGCGTGCTGGCGCGCCCCGACGACAAGCTGCGCCCGATGCCGCTGGATGGCCGCGCCCCGCTGGGCGAACACCTGTTCAAGTTGGACGGCCAGGCCGGCATGGCCCAGCAGATCGAACTGCAACTGCAGGCCCAGGCGCTGCCGCTCAACACCTTCGTGGTGCTCAATATCTGCCACACCACCGCCCAAGCCGTCACCGGCGGCTACCTGCTGGTCCTGGCCCATCCGGCCTGGTTCCGCGCCACCCCGCATCACACTATGGAGGACGAGTCCATGAAAATTCCCAGCCAAGATCCGCAAGACGCCGCGCTGCAGTCCCTGGTGATCGCGCAATTTCCCCAGGCCCGCCTGACACTGGAGATCGCCCGCGCCATGCAGAAGCACCTGCCCATTTCCAGCATCGAGGAAATCGAGCGCGCAGTGCAGTACGTGCACGTGGACGGCATGTATCTGAGTCCGGCCATGGTGGAACGCTTCGGCTTCAAGTCGCTGCTGCCGATCCGCGACAGCGCCGACCTGGTGGCCAAGATCGCCGGCATGCTGCGCATCGCCGCCCAGCAGGGCCAGGGCGGGCCATCGTCGCTGCTGGCCGGCGCGCTGCCCGGTAGCCGGGGCGCCTCCATCCCCGCCGTCCATTTCGCCGGACCGTCGCTGTTCGGCTACACCGTCGCCAAAGGAGAATAGCCATGGTCTGGGCAGTGACACTCGTGGTGCACGACTGCGCCACCAACGCAGGCTTACAGGGCGCGCTGATCAGCGACGGCTACGGCGGTGGCGGTTACACCGACAGCTATGGCCAGTTCATCGCGCTGATCGACGACTACTACAGCGGCTACATCGTACAGATTTCCAAGTCCGGCTATTCGTCGCGCAATTTCACCTTCGACCGCTCACAGATAGGCACGCCGCAATCGACCTGTTTGAGCGTGTACGTCCCGCCGCCACCAAGTTCGGGCGGAGGCGGTGTGAGCTGCTTCATCGTGACGGCCGCCAGCGGTTCGGCCCAGTCGAAGGAAGTGACGGGCATGCGCGCGCTGCGCGACCAGGTGGCGGCCCGCGCGCCGCTGGCCGGGCGCCTGATCGACGCCATCTACGACCAGTACTGGCGCTTCAGCCCTGCCCTGGCGGACCAGATCGCGGCCAGCGAGGCGGCGCGCATGGGCGTGATGGCGCTGGTGGTGCGGCCGCTGTTCGCGTGGTTCCAGCTAGCCGGCCAACTGGCGCTGGCGCCGGACGACGCGGCGGCCGTGCGCCAGGCCGAGAAGGAATTGCGCGCCGCCTGCCCGCGTTACCTGAGTCCGGCCAAGGTGGCGTCCTACCTGGCGTTGCTGCTGCGCGGCGAGCCATTGCCGGCCGGAGCGCCGGGACTGGTGGCACAGCTGGAGCCGCAATTGCGCGCGGCGCTGGCGCTGCCGCTGGTGCAATGGGCCATCTTCGAACCGCTGCAACGGACCTGGCATGGCGCGTCCGAACGGCTCGACATGCGGGACCAGGTCGCGGCCTGGCTGGGCGCGGCGCCACTGGACTGCGTGATGTCGCCCACGCCACAGCAGCTTGAGGAGGAACTGGCGTCGCTGGCGTCACTGGTACGGTTCGATCCGGGCGCACGCGGCCAGATCGGGGCCAGGTTGCGCGCCGCCTGGCCGGGCACCGACGCCGCGCTGGCGCAAGCTGGCCTGATCGATGCAGGCGCCTGAAGCGCGACTGTTCTTGGGCACCCGGCTGGCCTGGAGTGTGGGGCTGGCCGGGTTTTGGGCGCTGGGCTATTTCATGGCCGGCGTATGGCTGCATCCAGCGCCCGTTTTTAATCCATCGACCGCACTGGACGCGGCCATTCCGTTCACCGGACTGGCACTGTGGCCCTATCTGTCTGGCATCGTCTGGATGGGCATGCCCGCTGTACTGCTACAGTCGCCCGCGCTGTTCCGGCACACCGCTTACAGCTATGCGCTGCTGATCGCCATCTCCATTCTGTGTTTTGTGCTGGTGCCGGCGGAGGCGCCGCAATTGCGGGCGCAAGCCAGCGGCGCAGGGCTGGACCCGCTCACCGCCTGGGCCCTGCTGCACCTGCATGCGATCGACCCGCCGCGCAACCTGCTGCCGTCACTGCACGTATCGCTGGCCGCGCTGGCCGCCTGCGCGCTGGCGCGCAGCGATGTCCGCTGGCGCTTGCCCGCCGCGCTGGTGCTGGCCACCATCGTGGCATCCGTTTGCCTGTCCAAGCAGCATACGGTGGCCGACGCCGCCGCCGGCCTGCTGGCGGCCTGGCTGTGCGACGGGCTGGCGCGCCGCTTCAGTCCCGCACCCCGCCCGCCGCCGCGGTAACTGGCGTGATCATGCTCTGTTCCAGCAGGTAGCGCACCAGGTAGCTGGCCGTCTGCTCCAGCGAGGGATCGGCGCGTCCGTCGGCCAGGCTGTCGCGGGCCTGGCGGTAAGCGCTGCTGCTATAGCGCTTGAGCTGCATGGCGGCGATCTTGTCGGCTGAACGGTTGAAGAAGTCAAGCAGCGGGTAGACAGGATCGCTGACCGAGCAGCGCAGGTTGAGCTGGTCGATGAAATGCGGAATGTCGTAGTACCGGAAACGGTAGCCGAAGTCGCGCTCGATCACGCGCGTGAGGGCCGTCATGCTGTAGTAGTGATCGGCCGTCACATGCAGCGGCGTGGCCGGCGCCTGCGGCTGGCGCGCGATGGCCACGATATTGTGGGCGATGACGTCCGCCGCCACGATACTGAGCTGGTTGGGCGTATCGACGGCGATCCCGTGCCGGATCATAAAGGCCAGCATGCGCAGCGCCACGTCGTTGTCGTCGCCCGCACCCTGGGTCGAGACGGAAATGAGCGAAGGCCGGTAGATGCGCACGTCCATGCCGGCCGCGCGCGCGGCCAGCGCCTGCTGCTCGGCCACCCATTTGCTTTGCGCGTAGCCGAAATCGAGCGCTTCCATGCCGGCGTTGCAGTCCGATTCCAGCAGCACACCCTTGGCGCTCCAGCCAAAGATGAAGGTGCTCGACACCAGGTGCAGGCAACGCGCGCCACTGTCGCGGGCCAGCTGCAAGGCCGTGCGGGTGCCGTCCACATTGGTGGCGCGCATGGCTTCATACGTCATCACGTAATTGACGCAGGCGCCGTTGTGGAACACCTCGCCCACGCTGTGCGCCAGCGCCTGCCATTGCGCCACGCTCAGTCCCCACGACGGCAACGCCAGGTCGCCACACACGGCGCGCACCCGCGCGCGCAACTGCGCCTGCAGCGCGGGCGTGAGCAGGCGCGCGTGACGCAGGGCGCCTTCCACCCGCGCCATCGCCACGGCGGGATCGGATGCGCGCACCAGCAATACCAGCTCGTCGTCGCACTGGCGCAGCAGTTCGTCGAGCAGGAAGGGGCCGAAGAAACCGGTGACCCCCGTCAGCAGGATGGCGCGGCCTGCCCGGCCGGTGCGGCCGGAGGGCAATGCGAGGCCTTCCGTGGCGGGCAACGGGCGGCCACGGTCTTCCAGCATGCGGGCAGCGATGGCATCGTCCAGTGCGGCGCGCAGTTGCGCCAGGGCCGCCATGGCCGCATCGGCCCCGCCATCCTGGCCGCGATCGAGCGGCGCCAGCGCGGACAACAGGCTGCGCTGCGACAGCCGTTGCAGCAGTTGGGCATCGAGCGCCTCGGCCAGCGCGCCGGAACCGAAGCCGCGCAGCACGTCCTCCAGCTCCAGCTGTATCTCCGTCAACGCCAGCGAATCGATGCCCAGATCGGCCAGCGCCACGCTGTCGCTGGCAATGCCCTGGCGCGCGAACGCCCGCTGCACGGCGCCGCGCCAGCTGGACTGATTCGATTCCTGATCGCTTTCCTGCGGCAGGCATGGCGCATTGTTGCGCCAGCACGCCAGCGATTCAACCTTGCCTGCCTCGAACAGCGCGCGCGTCTCGGCGCGTGCGATCTTGCCTGAAGTGGTCATGGCGACCGTGCCGGGCGCCACCAGGTGCAGTTGGTCGGGCAGCAGGCCGCAGACGGCGCGGATAGCCAGCGCCAGCGCGGCGGGATCTGGCAAGGCGTCGACGCGCTGCGGCTCGGCCAGCACGGTCACGCCGCCATCGTCGCACTGGAATGCGCAGATGCCGCGTGGCCGCACGGCCGCGCCGCTGGCCGCCACTGCTTCCTCCAGGTCATCCGGGAAGAAGTTGGCGCCGCCGATGATCAGCATGTCCTTGCTGCGGCCGCATACGTACAACTGGCCCTGGTGCAGGAAGCCCAGGTCGCCCGTGCGCAGGGGCCAGCCGGCGTCGCGGCCACCTTCGCCAGCCGGCTCACCCAGCAGTGCGCCGGTGGCGGCCGCGTTGTTCCAGTAGCCGGCGGTGACGCACGGGCCGCCGACGCGGATCTCGCCCACTTCCAGCTCCGCCAGCGGGCGGCCGCTGTCCGGGGCGCAAATCCGCACTTCCACCCCGGCGATGGGGGTGCCGCAGCTCGCATATTCGATGGCGCCTCCGCTGTCGGCCGCTTCGGCCAGCGTGAGCCTGGCTGCGGTCGTAGCCGTGGCCATTCTCGTGCTCGCGGTCGTGGCCGTGCTCGTGCCCGTGCTCGTGCTCGTGGCCATGGCCGTAGCTGCGCGCGCGTCGCGCAGCACGGCGACACTGCCGCAGCCGCCCTGTGTGACGTTGAGCGTGTTTTCCGCCAGTCCGTAGGCCACCGTGCATGCGGCGCGCGCCAGGCCGAAACGGGCGAAGCGGCGGTGGAAGCGCCGTATCGTGTCCGGCCGCGCCGGTTCGCCGGCGTTCATCAGTACCCGCAGGCAGGACAGGTCCACGCCATCGAGTTCGGCGTCCGATACCTTCCCCTCGCGCAGGCAGTATTCGAAGCCGAAATTGGGCGACGAACTGTAGGTCGCGCCCACTTCCGCGATCATGCGCAGCCACAGCGCGGGGCGGCGCAGGAAATCGACCGGCGCGAAGCCATAGTTGCTGCCGCCAGAGATGATGGGGAACAGGTAGTAGCCGATCAGGCCCATGTCGTGATGCTGCGGCAACCAGGACACCCCGGTTGGCACATGGTCGAGCGTGGCGCGCGCGTTGGCGATCACATTCTCGTGGCTGACCATGACCCCACGCGGCAGGCCCGTGGAGCCGGACGTATATTGCAGGAACAGCAGCCGTTCATGGCGGCGCAGCGGCAGACTGGCTGCGGCATCACCGGCGTCCTGACTGGCCGCGCCGTCGTCCAGCGCCAGCAGCGGCCACGGTGGCGTGGTGCCGGATGCCGTGAATAACTGTGCCAGCCGCGCCGCGTGTACGTCATCGGTCAGCAGGGCCGCCGCGTCGCAGTTCTCGCCGATGGCGCGCAGCCGGCGCATGGCCGTGTCGCCGGCCGTCCGCGGCAAGGCCACCGGCACGCCGATCATGCCGGCGCGCGCGCAAGCGAGCAAGGCGGCCACCCCTTCCAGCCCGGCCGGATGCGCGAGCAGCACGCGCGCGCCCGGTTCGAGGCCGGGCGTGGCCATCAGGCGCGCGGCCAGCGCCAGTGTGCGGGCGTGAAAGCTGCGGTAGGTGTGACGTGCGCTGGTTTGACCCAGCCGGTCGCGGAATTCGAACAGGACTTTGTCAGGTTGCAGGCCAGTCCAGTGTTCGAGCAGATCGAAGATCGAGTCCATGGGCGCAAGCTCCGGCGGTGCACGGCTTCAGACGGCAACACGTGCAGTGTGAAAGTTAGCCGCAATTCGTTGGCTGCGATGCTCGGCTGAAATGCGTCGGCCGAAATGCATAAACTGTGATGCGTGAGGTCTGCTTCTGCTGCTGGTCTATTCTAGCGTGCCGCGCGCCCGCGCGGCAGTTCCCGCTCAAGAAAACGCCACACGGCCGCGTCCTGCATGGCCGCCACGTTGAGCCGCATGCGGGTGGAAGGCAGCTGCTGCGGCGAGAACAGGCTGCCCGGCGCCAGCAGCAATCCTTCCGCCGACGCCCTCTCGGTCAGCGCGTTGGTATCGCAGCCGGCATCGGCCCACACGAACATGCCGGCCGCCGGCGCCACGTCGATCGTCATGCCCAGGCGCTCCAGCTGCCGTATGGTCTTGGCGCGCACGCCATCGAGCCGCGCGCGCACGCGGTCCGCATGCTTGCGGTAGGCGCCCTCGGACAGCACCTTGTACACCACCCGCTCGCCGATGTCGCTGGTGGTCAGGGTGGTCAGCATCTTGCGGTCGGCCAGGCGCTCGGCCCGCGCTTGCGAGGTAACGATGTAGCCGACCCGCAGGTTGGCGGCCATGGTCTTGGAGAAGCCGCCCAGGTAAATCACCCGCCGCAACTGGTCCAGCGCCGCCATGCGCGTGGCCGGCTGCACCGCGTTGCCCGGATGCAGGTCGCAATAAATGTCGTCCTCGACGATAACGAAATCGTATTCCTCGGCCAGCCGCAGCACCTGGAACGCCTTGGCCGCCGACAGCGAGGTGGAGCTGGGATTATGCAGCACCGAATTGATGACATACAGCTTGGGCCGGTGGATGGCAGCCAGGTGGGTAAGCTGCGCGATGTCCGGCCCATCGGCCAGGCGCGGCACCCCAACCACCTTCGCGCCCAGCGCGGCAAATGAACCAAACATCAGGAACCAGGCCGGATCGTCCACAAAAATGGTGTCGCCAGGCCGCACGAATTCGCGCGCCACCAGGTCCAGCGCCTGAGTCACGCCGGCCGTGGTGACAATCTGTTCGGGTACCGCGCCAATTTCCAGTTCCGCCAGCTTGCGCTGCAACTGCTGGCGCAGCAGCAGCGAACCGTGCGGCACGCCGTAATTGAGCAGCGTGGTCGGATGCTGGCGGCTCACGGCCCGCAGCGCATTGGCCACCATGGGACCATCGAGCCATTCAGCCGGCAGCACACCCGTGCCGGGCATCTGCTGGTGCGGCACCTGGCGGAACATATTACGCACCAGCCAGACCACGTCGAGCGGCTTGCTGTCGAAGCGCTCCTGCGGCAGGCGCGCCACTTGCCCCGCCCCCGCCTCGGTGACACCGGGGCCTAGCGCCGGCCGTTCGCGCACATAGAAGCCGGCGCCACGGCGCGATTCCAGGTAGCCGCGCGCCACCAGCTTGTCGTAGCTGGCCACCACCGTGAAGGCCGATACCCCGTGCGCAGCGGCGAACTGGCGGATCGACGGCATGCGCGCGCCGCCGCGCAGCAGCCGGTCGTCGATGCGGGCGGCCACGGAACGGACAATCTGGTCGATCAGCGATTCGCCTGATTCGCGCGACAGCAGCGCCACGAGCGCCACCGGCCGCGCCTTGCCAGGCTGTGCGGACGCTTGCGGGGACAGTGTATTGGTCATATTGCCATCACAGTATCTTAAATTATGTGAAAAAGTGTACTGGGACTGTACTGGTGTTGTCGCTTAGGATACACCCATCACCCGCACAAATCCACCAACGGAGGAAAGCCGCCATGCAACTGCCCACCAGTTCCGACCTTGATGCCGCCGGCGCCACTGTCTATGCCGCCATGCCGCCCACGCCCCAATTCAGCTGGCCGCTGCTGAACCAAGCGCTGGGCGTGGAAACGTGGATCAAGCACGAAAATCATACCCCCACCGGCGCCTTCAAGGTACGTGGCGGACTGGTCTATGTGGAGGCACTTGCACGCCGTTTGCCCGGCGTCAAAGGCATCGTGCTGGCCACGCGCGGCAACCACGGCCTGTCGCTGGCCTTCGCGGCACGCCGCCACGGCCTGCAAGCGACCATCGTGGTCCCGCACGGGAACAGTACGGAGAAGAACGCCGGCATGCGCGCGCTGGGCGCGCACCTGATCGAGCATGGAGATGAATTCCAGGCCAGCCGCGAGCACGCGCTGATGCTGGCCGAACGCGATGGCTTGCACATGGTTCCGTCCTACCATCCGGACCTGATGGCTGGCGTGGCCACGGCCTGGATGGAGCTGCTGCGCGCCCAACCGGGACTGGAACTGCTGCTGGCGCCGATCGGCCAGGGTTCCAGCATCTGCGCGGCCATCGCGGCGCGCCATGCGCTGGGGCTGAAGATGCCCATCATCGGCGTCGTGTCGCAACACGCGCTGGCCTACCAGCTGTCGTTCCGGGCCCGGCGCAGCGTCGAATCGCCCGTCACCACCGTGCTGGCCGATGGCCTGGCTTGCCGCGTGCCCGATCCGCACTCACTGGCCATGATCCTGGAGCATGTGGAGGATGTGGTGGCCGTCAGCGATGAACAGGTGGCCGCTGCGATGCGCCTATACCACCGCGCCACCCACAATACGGCCGAAGGGGCCGGCGCCGCCGCGCTGGCCGCCGCGCTCGCGTTGCAGCAGGACCCTGCCTGGCGCGGCCGCAGCATCGGCCTGCCCCTGAGCGGCGGCAATGTGGATACCACCTTGCTGGCCGGTGTGCTGCACGGCGCCTGAACAGCGCGCGCACACAACAGGCCACCCTGCCGCACAGATCGGGCACAGACCATCATCAATCAGGACCTGGATAGAACACACCATGCGCACACCAGCCGCGGTTCCCCGGCCACTGGCCACCACCACCCGCCTCGGCGACGATGCCGCCGGCATGCTGCTCGGCCTGATCGGCGTGGCCATGTTCAGCCTCACCCTGCCGTTTACGCGGATGGCCGTAGCCGACCTCGATCCGGCCTTCGTGGCGCTGGGCAGGGCCGTGGCGGCCGCCTGCTGCGCCGCCCTGTGGCTGGGCTGGACCCGCGCGCCGTGGCCGCCACGCTCCGCCCTCGCGCCCCTGGCCTGCGTGGCGGGCGGCTGCATCGTCGGTTTCCCCTGGCTGACCTCGATCGCCATGCGCAGCGTGCCCGCCACCCACGGCGCCGTGCTGGTCGGCATGCTGCCACTGGCCACGGCCGTTCTGGCGGTCCTGCGCGGCGGCGAACGGCCCTCGGCCGGATTCTGGTGCATGGCCATGCTGGGCTCGGCGCTGGTGGCCGGCTTCGCCCTGCGCGACGGCGGCGGCACGCTGCGCCCGGCCGACCTGGCCCTGCTGGCGGCCGTGCTGCTGGCCGCGCTGGGCTACGCGGAAGGCGGCAAACTGGCGCAGCGCCTGGGCGGACCGCAAACGATCTGCTGGGCCCTGCTGCTGGCCGCCCCCGTGCTGGCGCCGGCCGTGGCCTGGCTGACCTGGCACGACGCGGCCCGCATCGCCGCCGCCGGCGCGCGTGCCTGGGCCGGATTCGCCTACGTGTCGCTGATCTCGATGTTCATCGCTTTCTTCTTCTGGTACCGCGGCATGGCGCTGGGCGGCGTGGCCAGGATCGGCCAGGTGCAGCTGGTGCAGCCGTTCCTGACCATGCTGGGCGCGGCCCTGTTTTTGGGCGAAACGCTGGAATGGCCAACCCTGTTATTCGCACTGGCCGTGATCATTGTGGTGGGCGCGGGCCGCAAAATGCAGGTGAAGCGGCGCTAAAACCGTAGAGAATTCTGATTTTGCCTGCTTTGTGGGCAGCGCACCCGGCACGACGTACAATATCGGTCTGCCGCGCACGACGCGCTCACTCGTTACCACCAACCGCACACCCACGGCCAAACAGACACAATAAATAAACCCGTCGCACGTTCGACTTCACCCTTTGCTTAATACTGGAACCCTCATGTCCGTCTACGAAAAACTCAAAGCCCTCGACATCACCCTGACCGCGCCCGCCGCGCCAGTTGCCGCCTACGTCATGTACGTCCAGAGCGGCAACCTGGTATTCCTGTCCGGTCATATCGCGCGCAAGGCGGACGGCTCGCCATGGGTGGGCCAGCTGGGCAAGAACATCAGCACGGAAGAAGGCAAGGCCGCCGCGCGCAGCGTGGCCGTGGCCCTGATGGGCACCTTGCAGGAAGCCGTGGGCGGCGACCTGGCGCGCGTGCGCCGCATCGTCAAGCTCACCAGCCTGGTGAACTCCACGCCCGACTTCACGGAACACCACCTGGTCACCAACGGCGCCTCCGAGCTGCTCGGTGAAGTGTTCGGCGACGCCGGCAAGCACGCCCGCGCCGCTTTCGGCGTGGCCCAGATTCCGCTCGGCTGCTGCGTCGAGATCGACCTGGTGGTGGAAGTCGCGTAATTCCCGGGCGGCGCCCTACCCGGCGCCGCCCTTTCGCAGGCCGCCACAAGCGCGCCTGGCTACAGTCCGGGCCAGCCCGGCATCTACTCAGTGAGACAAGCATGAAAATTGAAAACCCGAATCCGATGCCATGGCGCTTCTCCGAGCGCGCGGCGCAGATGCAAAGCTCCTTCATCCGCGAGATCCTGAAGATCACCCAGCGTCCCGAGATCATCTCGTTCGCCGGTGGCCTGCCCTCGCCCGCCACCTTCCCCGTGGCCGAGATGAAGGAAGCGTTCGACCAGGTGCTGACCGACTCGGGCAACGTGGCGCTGCAATACGGTCCCACCGATGGCTACCTGCCGCTGCGCCAGTGGATCGCCGATTCCCTGTCGACCAACGGTGCGAAGATCGTGCCGGAACAGGTGCTGATGACGTCCGGCTCGCAGCAGGCACTGGACCTGCTGGGCAAGGTGCTGATCGACGAAGGCAGCCGCGTGCTGGTGGAAACCCCGTCCTACCTGGGCGCGCTGCAGGCGTTCTCGGTGTACCGTCCAGAGTTCGTGTCGGTGGAAACGGACGACCACGGCCTGGTGCCGTCGTCGCTGGACAAGGTGGCGCAAGGCGCGCGCCTGCTGTACGCACTGCCCAACTTCCAGAACCCCACCGGCCGCACGCTGTCGGTGGAACGCCGCCAGCAGCTGGTGGAAACCTGCGCCCGCCTCGGCCTGCCGCTGATCGAGGATGATCCCTACGGCGCCCTGAGCTACAAGGGCGAGCCGCTGCCGAAGATGGTGGCCATGAACCCGGACGGCGTGATCTACATGGGTTCCTTCTCCAAGGTGCTGACCCCAGGCATCCGCCTCGGTTACGTGGTGGCCCCGCTGCCGCTGGTGCGCCGCCTGGAGCTGGCCAAGCAGGCGGCCGACCTGCACACCTCGCAGCTGACCCAGATGGTGGTGCACCGCGTGATCAAGGACGGCTTCCTGGAGCGCCACATCCCGCAGATTCGTCAACTGTACGGCGACCAGTGCCAGGTGATGCTGGACGCGATGGCCGAGCACTTCCCCGCCAGCGTCAAGTGGACCAAGCCCGAAGGCGGCATGTTCATCTGGGTCACCCTGCCCAAGCACGTCGATGCCATGGCGCTGCTGGACGAAGCGATCGCCAACCACGTGGCCTTCGTGCCGGGCGCGCCGTTCTACGCCAACGAGCCGGAAACCAATACCTTCCGCCTGTCGTTCGTGACGGTGCCGCCGGAGCGCATCCGCGCCGGCATCGCCATCCTGGGCAAGCTGATCGCCGCCAAGCTCTGACGCGACCTACCCTGCCCGCGCCGCCGTCGCAACCCCGGCGACGGCGTGCGGCCGCGGCGACGGCACACCGCCGACCGCCGCGACTTTATCACCAAAAGTAACAAAAATTCCTGATGGAAATGGCAAGCATGATGAAAAAACATGCAAATCACCGCATTTACGGCTGTTCCGCATAAATTCTGAGCTTTTCCTCGAATAACCCTGCATTTTTTTTCACAATTGCACATTGCAAAGCGGTATTATTTGGACGGATAGTTAACTTATCGTCAGGCCAGCCTTTGTACGCAAGCGCATACCATTCCGCTCCCCGCCCCGTCGCCCCGGCTTCACCGCACGGTGCCGGCTGCGGCCGCCCAAGCCAGGATACGACGCAATGAATCCAGCTGGCCCGAGCTTTGCCGTGCGGCGCGACGCCGCCATCCTGATCGTGGACGACGCACCCGACAATCTGAGCACGCTGCGCAAGATGATGGTGCAGCAGGGCTACCAGACCTTCGTCGCCACCTCGGGCGAACGGGCGCTGCAGATCGCGCGCCGCGTGCATCCGGACCTGATCCTGCTGGACGTCGTCATGCCCGGCATGGACGGTTTCGAGACCTGCCGCCAGCTCAAGGGCCATGCGGCCACCCAGCGCATCCCCGTCATCTTCATGAGCGCGCGCACCGAGACGGAAGACGTGGTGGCCGGCTTCGACATCGGCGCGGTGGACTACATCGGCAAGCCGCTGCGCATGGCCGAAGTGTGCGCCCGCGTGCGCACCCAGCTGCAAATCCGCAGCAACAGCGAGAACCAGGAAGAACAGGCCGAGCGCCTGCGCACCATCGTCAATAACATGGCCGAAGGTTTGCTGATCATCGAGGCCGACGGCCGCATCCAGTTCACCAACCCGGCCTGCGACAAGTACCTGGGCTACCAGGAGAATGAACTGGCCGGGCGCTCCATCACCGAGCTGCTCAACCCCATGGTGGCGCAGGAGTACCTGGAGTACTTCGAGCGCTATGCGGCCGCGCCGCAGACGGCCCACAACCACGGCACGCGGGAAGTGATCATCCGCCACCGCAACGGCAGTTCCGTGTGCATGGACCTCACGCTCACGCCCATGTATTTGCGCCAGCCGCTGTTCATCGGCCTGCTGCACGACATCACCCACCACAAGCAGTCCGAGGATGCGCTGCAGCGCGCGGCCATGGTCGATCCGCTGACCATGATCGCCAACCGCCGCCACTTCGACGCCTTCCTGGAAAAAGAATGGCAGCGCGCCCTGCGCAGCGGCGTGCCGCTGTCGCTGGTGGTGCTGGACGTGGACCACTTCAAGCTGTACAACGACACGCTGGGCCATCCGGCCGGCGACGCCTGCCTGCAGCAGGTGGCGCAAGCCATCGCCTCGCACGCGCTGCGCCCGACCGACCTGGCGGCCCGCTACGGCGGCGAGGAATTCGTGCTGCTGTTCGCGGAAACGGACGCCGATTCGGCCTACCTGCTGGCCGAATCGATACGCGCCCACGTGGAATCGCTGCAACTGCCCCATCCCCGCTCGCCCACGTCGCCGTGGATCACGGTCAGCATCGGCGTCTCCACCATCCTGCCCCACCAGCTCGACAGCACCGAATCGCTGTTCGTGGCGGCCGACCGCGCCATGTACGTGGCCAAGGAAAGTGGCCGCAACCAGGTGCAGGCCACCTTGCCCGGCAACGCGGCCATGGACGCCATCAAGGCGCTCGCTTCGCGCTGAGCGCGCAAGCACGCCAGCGCCTACAGCTGTTCCGGATAACCCGTGATGTCGGCGATCTCGGCGTACATGGGCTGCAGCCGCTCGTACATCTTCAGGTAGACGCGCCGGTACAGCCGGTCGTACATCTTCTGGTTGGCCGCGATGGGCGCGAACACGCGGCCCGGGCGCGTCATGGCGCGGATGGCGCTGTCGAAATCCGGATGCAGCCCCAGGCCGGCCGCGGTCGCGATGGCCGCGCCCAGGCCCGAGGTCTCGTACACGTGGGCGCGCGCGGCCGGCAGGCCGAAGATATCGGCCGTCAGTTGCATCGCCGCGTCGCTCTGGGAACCGCCGCCGGCCACGCGCAGCTCCGTCACGGCCACGCCGCTGCGCTTTTCGATACGCTCCTTGCCCTCGCGCAGCGCATAAGCCAGCCCTTCGAGGATGGCGCGGTACATGTGGGCGCGCGTGTGCACGTCGCCAAAACCGATCATGGCACCCTTGGCTTCCGGCCCCGGCACCCGGATGCCGGGACTCCAGTACGGTTGCAGCATCAGGCCCATGGAACCGGGCGGCACCTGTTCCACCAGCTGGTCGAACATGGCTTCGGGCGCCGTGCCCCGCTCGCTGGCCGTGGCCTGCTCCAGGTGGCCGAACTGCTCCTTGAACCAGTTCACCATCCAGTAGCCGCGGAAGATCTGTACCTCCGTGCTGTAGGCACCGGGGATGGCGGCCGGATATGGCGGAATGAACGGCGTAACCTCCACGTACTTCCTGGTGGTGGTGTTGATGGTGGCCGTGGTGCCGTAACTGAGGCAGCCGATGTGCGGCGCCAGGCCGCCGGCGCCGATCACCTCGCAGGCCTTGTCGGCGGCGGCGGCCACCAGCGGCGTGCCTTGCGGGATGCCGGTAGCTTCGGCGGCAGCGGCCGTGATGGCGCCGATCACCGTGCCCGGCTCCACCAGTTCCGGCAGCATGTCCGGCCTGATCGCCAGCGCCTGCCACTTCCAGTCACGCTTGCCGGCCCACTTGTGGCGCTTGTAGTCGAACGGCAGATAGGCCACCTGCGAGCCGATGGAATCGACCATGCGCCCGCACAGGCGGTAATTGAGGAAACCGGACAGCAGCAGGAACTTGTCGGTCTTGTTCCAGATGTCGGGTTGGTGGGCGGCGATCCAGTTGATCTCCGCTTCGCGCCGGAAGTATTCGATGGTGCTGCTCACGCCAGCCACCTTGAAGGCCGTGCGCCACAGCGCGTTCAGCGGCGGCACCTGCTCCGTGCGCCGCTGGTCCAGCCAGGTGATGGCCGGGCGCAGCGGGTTGCCATCGCGGTCCAGGTTGATGACGGTGCCGCGCTGGGTGGTCACTGCCACGCCCTTGACGGCAGATTTGGGAATATCCGTTTCCGCCCACAACCGCTGGCACGCCACGCACACGGCCTTCCAGTAGCCCTCCGCGCTGTGCTCGGCCCAACCGGGATTGTCCGAAAAATACGGTTGCAAATGGACCTGGGTCTTGGCCGCCAGGTTGCCGCGCAAATCGAACAGCAGCGCGCGCACGCTCTGGGTGCCGTTGTCGATGGAAAGAAGATATTGTTCGGCCATATCGTCTGGTTGTTTTAGTTGTTCTCGTTGTTCTGGTTGTCAGCCACGCGCTGCGCCGGCAGGCTGTAATGGGCAGCCCATAATGCCAGATAGGCACGCTGTTCGTCATCCCAGCGCTGGTCGCTCCAGCCCAGTTCCGGCTGGCAGATGGCGCGCACGCGCGGCAGGATCTCCACGCCGCCGCCGCGCAACTGGATGCCGATGCGGCTGCGGCGCAGCAGCAGATCATCCAGTTTCTGCACCGATTCGCAGCGGGCCGCCCAGCGCAGCTGGACCCACAGCGTTTCCGTGCCCGGTATGGTGGCCAGCTCGCCCGGCTGGGCGGCGTCCACCAGCGCTTGCGCCAGGGCGCCGTAGCGGCCTTGCAGGCGCGCGGCCTGCGTGACGGACAGGCGGCGGTCGTAGCGCAGCGGCGCAGCCGGATCGAAGATGGGCCGCGGTTCCAGCTTGTCGCGCCAGTCCGGCAGCAGGGTGGCGGCCTTGCGCAGCGCATCGAGCGCGATCACGCGGAAGGTGGTCATCTTGCCGCCGGTGACCGTCAACAGGCCATCCTCCAGCCACAGAGCGTGGTCGCGTCCTTCCTTGGATGGGTCGCTCTTGCCACTGTCAATCACGGGACGCACGCCCGCGTAGCTGGCCAGGATATCGCTCTCTTTCAAGCCCAGTTGCGGGAACTGGTCGTGCAGCGCCGCCATCAGGTAATCGACTTCGGCCCGCGTGATGGCCGCCTCGCGCGCCATGTCGCCCTTGTGGTCCACGTCCGTGGTGCCCACCAGCGTCACGCCCTCCCATGGGAAGGCGAACACGGGGCGGCCGTCGGCCGGATGCATCAGGCTCACGGCCTGCGCCAGCGGCAGCCGCCAGGCCGGCAGCACCAGGTGGCTGCCGCGCAGTGGCCGCAGCCGGCGCGCCGCCCCGCCGTGCGCCCGCAAGCCGTCGGCCCAGGCGCCGGTGGCGCTGATGACGAGCCGCGCCCGCACCTCGTGCGACTGGCCCGTCATACCATCGCGCAGCTTCGCGCCGCACACCTTGCCGCCGTGGTCCGCTGCACGCAGCAGCGATTCCACCGCCATGTAGTTGAGCGCCACGCCGCCATGCTGCTGCGCCTCGCGCAGCACGCGCAGCACCAGGCGCGCGTCGTCGGTCTTGGCGTCCGTGTAGCACATGCCCCCTTGCAGGCCGGCGTTGGCGATGTTGGGCGCCAGCGCCAGGAATTCGTCATGGCCAAAATAATGGCGCGCGCGCTGGCCCGCCATCAGGTCGTAGATGGCCAGGCCGAGCAGGAACATGCGGCGGCCCGGCTTGCGGCCCACGTAATCGCCGAACGCGAAGCTTTGCGGCTCCACCAGCCCGGCCGCGTCGCGCAGCAATTGCTGGCGCTCGTGCACGGATTCGCGCGTGAGGCCGAACTTGCCCTCCTTCAGATAGCGCAAGCCACCATGCACCAGCTTGGACGAGCGGCTCGACGTGCCCCAGGCGAAATCGCGCTGTTCCACCAGCAGCGTCTTCAGGCCGCGCCGCGCCGCTTCCAGCAGGATGCCGGCGCCCGTGATGCCGCCGCCGATCACGATCAGGTCCCAGTCGCGCGCCAGCAATTGGGCCGCTTCGCCCCGCCCGCCGCTGTTCCAGTGCGCGCTCATGACGGCACGGCCTCGGACGGCAGCAGTTTGCCGGGATTCATGATCTGCTGCGGGTCGAAGTGGCGGAACAGCGCTTGCATGGCGCTCAGGCCCAGCTCCCCTTTTTCGGCCGGCAGGTAAGGCGCATGGTCGCTGCCCACGCCGTGCTGGTGACTGATGGTGCCGCCGTTGGCGACGATGGCCTGGCTCACCGCCTGCTTGAGCGTGCGCCAGCGCGCCAGGTCCTGCTCGAAATTGCCGGCCAGCCGGTAGACGAAGGTGGTGTACACGCTGGCGCCTTGCGCATACAGGTGCGACAGGTGGGTGTAGGTGTGCACCTTCTCGCCATGCTGGCCCAGCGCCGCCGTGGCGGCCGCCTCCACGGCCTGCATCATGCCGGCCACGCGCGGCCAGTCCACCGCCGTCTCCACGGTGTCGATGGCGTAGCCGTGCTGCCAGGCCGCGTTGCGCAGGTAGACGTTGCGGAAGCGGTTCTGCTTCCACTTGTCGCCCATGTAGCGGCCAATATGCACGCCGCCGCGCGCGCGCGTGAGGGCCAGCGCGTCCTTCAGGGCCGCCCTGGCGGCGGCCTTGCGGCCGCTCACGCCTATCATCAGCATGCACTTGCCTTCGCCGCAGCCGCGCAGGCGCAGCCACGTTTCCAGCGCGCCGATCAGGGCCTTGTGGCCGGCCAGCGCCAGCATGGTGACCGTTTCCAGCGGGTTGGACAGGCGCAGCATGGACAGCGACAGGCCGGCCTGCACCACAGCGCGCACGGTCTGCTCGGCCTGGTCCCAACTGGGGAAGAACACGGCGTGGAACGATTCATATTCGGGCAGCGGCGTCACGCGCACGGTCGCTTCGGTCAGGATGCCGAGCCGGCCTTCGGAACCGAGCACTATTTCGCGCAGGTCGGTGCCGGCGGCCGAGGCGGGGAAGGTGGGAATGTCGAGCGTGCCGGCCGGCGTTTCCACCTTGCCGCCCCTGAACATCTGCTCGATGCGGCCGTAGCGCAACGATTGCTGGCCGGACGAACGGGTCACCACCCAGCCGCCCAAGGTCGAATATTCGAACGACTGGGGAAAGTGGCCCAGGGTGTAGCCGTGCGCGCGCAGTTGCGCCTCCAGGTCCGGGCCGAACACGCCGGCGCCGAAGGTGGCCAGTTGCGACTGGGTGTCGAGGCTGTACAGGTTGCGCAGCCGCGTCAGGTTCACGGCCAGCACGGGGCGCGGGCCGCCGGGCGCCGTCAGGTGGCCGGCCACGCTGGTGCCGCCACCCTGCGGGATCAGCGCCACATGGTGTTCGGCCGCGTAGTCCAGCAACTCGCGCACCTGTTCCGGGCTGTCCGGGTAGGCCACGCCATCCGGCGCCGTGTCGATGGCGCCATAGCGCAGGCGCAGCCAGTCGGGCAAGCTCTGGCCCAGCGCGTTGCGCAAGCGGACGGCGGGCGCCGTGTCGATCAGACGATGGGGCGCCAGCCGCGAGGGACGCAACTGCGCGCACGCGGCCTCGAAGGGCGCGTCGGGAAACGGCGTGCCGCTCCCGATGCGCTGCGCCAGGAAGCCCAGCGCGTCCTCGCCCAGCGCGAATTCTATGGTGTCGTCACCCCAACCGTTCCAGCGTCTCATCGTTTTCCCGTCCTCATTGCGGCGCGCTTGCAGCCATTGTTATACTGGCGCGCACCTGGCTAATCATGGCAGCAGAATAAGACAGAACCCACACAAGGTATTGCGTATTCATGACATCCGCATTGTTCGATCATGCCAAGCACCCCGCCTGACGCGCACGCCCCGCACAGCGCCCGCGTGGCTGGTTCCTACCTGCAGCCCTTGCTGGAGGCGGCCGCCGCGCGCGGCGTGCAGGCGCCCGCGCTGGAACGCGCCGCCGGCCTGCCCGCTGGCGCCCTGACCCCGCTGCCCGAATCGCTGGCGGCCGACGACTACGTGCGCCTGCTCGACGTGGCCGCCGGACTGGCCGGCGATCCGCACTTCGGCCTGCACGTGGGCGAGCGCTTCAAGCTGGGTACCTACAACGTGTACGGCCTGATCCTGCTCAGTTGCCGCGACTTTGGCCAGGCCTTCGAGCAGACCATGCGCTACGAGCAGTTGGCCCACGACCTGGGGCGCTCGGCCCTGCGGGTCAGCGACGGCATGGCCCATTACACCTGGCATTGCCACTACGGGCCGGCGCGGCGCCACCTGATCGACAGCGTGTTCGCCGGCATCCGCGTGTTCGGCAACTGGCTGGCCGGGGTCACGCTGCCGCCGCCCGAACTGGCGCTGTCCCACGATGGGGGCGATCCGGCCGGCCATGGTGAATACCTGCGCGTGTTCGGCGCCCTGCCCCGCTTCAACGCGCCGGCCAACACCGCCAGTTTCGACGCCCAGCTGCTGGCCTGGCCCGTGCCGAACGCGGATCCTGGCCTGTATCCCGTGCTGCAGCAGCACGCGGAACAATTGCTGCAATCGCGGGTGCGGGCCGGCGCCGGGGCGGAGGCCAAGTCCGGCATCAGCCAGCAGGTGCACGAGGCCATCGTGCGCAACCTGGCCCAGGGCCAGGTGCGGCTGGCCTCCATCGCCGAGGAACTGAAACTGTCGCCGCGTACCCTGCAACGCAAGCTCAGCGACGCGGGCGCCACCTTCCAGCAGGTACTGGACCAGGCCCGCTTCGCGCTGGCGCGCGACTACCTGCGCCAGCCGGAGCTGAGCCTGGTCGATATCGCGTTTTTACTGGGCTACCAGGAGCAAAGCGCGTTCAATCACGCGTTCAAGGAGTGGTCGGGCATGAACCCGGGCGCGTTCCGGGAGCGCGGCTGAGCGGCGCCGCCGGGTTCAGGTAGTGCTGCCGCGCACGCGGATGAAGGGGCCGATGCAACTGTTCATGTCGCGCGCGAAGCACATGAGAAACAGATCGCCGCTGGGGTGGAACAGGATGTAGCTGATGGCCACGTGGCCCACTTCCGTCACCTCGCCCGAGCAATCGGGCTTGCCGTTGTCCTTGACGATGGTGTCCACGTGCTTGTAGAAGCCCTGCGGATCGGGCTGGTCCGCCACATCGAACGCCGATTCGGCCACCTCCTCGTTGCTGGTGACCAGGCTGCTGCCGTCGTCGTGGATATGATAGGTTTCGCTGCACGAGCCATCGGCCAGCGTGATCTGCCAGGTGCCGATCAGCGGATGATCATGGCGCAGCGGCGCGGCCTGCCCGCCCGCGGCCGCCAGCACGCACAGCGCCATGGCCGCGCAACCTGGGATGATTTTCTTGAACATGACGGCCTCCGCTCACGGCAACTCGGGAATATCCTAGCCTAGCACTTTTTCGCGTTCAGGTCCGCCGTGCCAGCAACTGCACGGGCAAGGCGCTGGGCGAATTGGTGAACGTGAAGGTTTCCTCGGCCGGCGCCGCGCCCGGCACGGGGGCGATCGTAAAATGGCGTGCCAGCATGGACATCACCATCTTGATCTCGGCCATGGCAAGGTAACGGCCCGGGCAGAAACGGGGGCCGCCGCCGAACGGGAACAGCTTGCGGCCCGGATCGTCGCCGCGCTCGCCCGCGCCATCGAGCCAGCGCTGGGGCAGGAATGTGTCTGGTTGCGCCAGTTCGCTGTCACGCTGCGCGGCCAGCCGCGTCATGGTGAAGATCACAGTGCCGGCCGGCACGGCCAGGTCGCCCAGCATCACGTCGCGCGTCGGTTCCACGGCCAGGAACGGTGCCACCGGCTTGAGCCGCATGGCTTCGCGGGTGGCCGCGTCCACGTAATGGAGCTGCTCCAGCAGGCGGTAGTCGCGCAGCACGGGCTCGGCGCCCAGCACGCGCTCCGCCTCGGCGGCCAGCGCGCCGGCCGCCGCCCGGTCGCGCGCCAGGAAGTCGATCAGCCAGGCGGTCGTGTTGGAGGTGGTGTCCTCGCCGGCGAACACCATGGTGATGGCGTTGCCCACCACGCCCGCGTCGGTGAAGCCGGAACCCGGTTCGTCGCAGGCGATCACCAGCGCTTCGAGCATGTTGGAGGGCTTCTGGCGCAGCGCCGGTTGCTCTGCCAGGCGCGCGCGGGTCTGGGCGATGAAGCCCATGACGGCCTGCTGGATACGGGCGGCGGCGGCATCTGCCTCGCGGTCCGGCGCGCGCTTGAGCAGCGGCACGCGCCAGTACGGCAGCGCCGTCGTCAGGCGCCGCGCCACCCGGTTGAACAGAAATTCGATATCGCGCTGCAGTGGGTTGTCTTCCAGCTCCAGCGTGTTGATGTCCTGGCCCATGGCCAGCCCGATTGTCACGTCCAGGGTGTAGGCCTTCAGGTCGCGCAACACGTCCACCGGACGACCGGCCGCGATGGCCGCGCTCCAGCGCCGCTGCAAACGCTCCGTCATCATGCTCAGGGTGGGGAAGAAGCCGTGGATCACTTCCGGCGTCAGGGCCCGCATCACCAGCTTGCGCTGGCGGCGCCACTCGTCGCCCTCGGCCGTGAACAGGCCGCGCGTGCCCACCTCCTCCAGCATCTGCGCCGTGCGCGCGGAACGGCGCATCACGTCGGGCCGGTCGCGCAGCAGGCCGGCGATCACGTCGCGGTCCGAGGTGACCAGGAACTGCTTGCGCATGATTTTAAAGCGGTACAGGGTGCCGTACTGGCGGCCCCAGTCCTCCAGCACCTGGTGGAACGGCCGGCGGTTGATGGCCGCGATCACGCCAGTAAACGGGCGCCCCTTCGGCCCCGGCAAATCGGCGATGCGGCGCGGCGGCGCCGGTGGTGGCGCCAGTGCGGCCGCGCCTTGCGTGATGCCCATGCTGCCCTTGTCCATCATGTCTCCCCCAAGATGTCTCTGGCGCCGGCATGTGCCCGCCGGCGTCCTAACTTGTCCCTGTGCGGCAGACGACGGCGTTGGCCGGGTCGCCGCTCCATTCGCACCAGCCGCCGTCGTACACGCTGATATGCGGCCAGTCCATCAGCCAGGCGTAAAAGAAGGCCAGCGACGCGCGCCAGCCGGTGCCGCAGTAAAACGCCATGCGCCGCCGCCGGTCTATGCCCGCCTCGCGCCACAACTGGCAGATCTCGCTGGCCGGCTTCATGCTGCCGTCGGGCCGATGGTAGTCGCTCATGCTGTTCACATCGTCGTCGTTGCCGGCCCTGCCCCACAACGCGCCGGGAATATCGCCCCGGGCGGCGATGTAACTATACCCCGAAATCTTGCCAATAAATTCACTCCAGGTGCGGATGCTGACCAGCGCGCCGTCGGGCGCTTGCAGCAAGGCGCGCGCCTGTGTTATGCCGATCAGGTAGTCGGGACGGGCCGGGAATGGCACGCCAAAAGAGGACACGCCGGGGTAGCGCCGCGGCGCGCCGGCCACCGAACGATGACCGCCGGCCTGCCATAGCGCGTAGCCGCCATCGAGCAGGCGCACGTCGCGCACGCCCGCGTACAGCATCAGGTGGGCGGCGCGGGCGGCGGCCAGGTTGTTGCGTCCATAGAGCACCACCGTGCTGTCGTGCCGGATGCCGCAGGCGAGCAGCAGGCGCAGCAAGGCCTGGTCGCACACCTTGTTCCATAGCGGCGCCTGTTCCAGCTGGTTGGTGTCGAGATAGCCGGCGCCGGGGATATGGGCCTGTTCAAATAGCGCGTCGCCGCCACAGCCCACCTCGAACAGGCGCCAGTCCGGCGGCGGCGCTTCCGCCACCGGCTCGCCGGCCAGCACGGCGGCCAGCCAGGCGGGCGTGACAAGCTGGCGCCAGCGGACCAGGTCCGGGCGGAAGGCGGATGCTGCCAGATTGTGCTGCGGGTCGGACTTCATGAGAATGGATGCGGCGGCCCCACGCGGACATTGGGCCGACATTGGGCCGACATTGTGCGGCGGGTGCGTGGGAATGGCCGCTATTGTAAAGCATGGCGCGGCACGGGCCGCGCCCGCGCCGGGGCGACGCTCAGGCCAGCGCTTCCTTGGCCGCCTCCTCCGGGGTCAGGCCGTCGTAGAACTGGTCGGTGAACCACTCCACCTGTTCCTCGATGTGTTCCTGCGCTTGCTGCTGGGTGGCGCCGCCGGCCACCAGGAATCCTTCCACTTCGATGCACCACTGGATCAGTGCCATCGTTTCCGGGTCCAGCTCTTCTTTTTTCTTCGCCATGGTATTGCCTCTTGCCTGTCGCAGTGAATTTCAGCCGCCAGTGTAGCAGTTTCGCCGCATCTTCCCGCCAAATAGAGTTTTTCCTCCAATCACCAATAAACAAGGCTGCACCTCGACGGCCCCGCTTGCGGCGGCGCGCGCCACCGGGGATAGGAAAATGCTAGACTGACAAGATGAACCCATCCACATCCACCCTCGCCGCCGCGAGGCGCCTGGAAGCGGCCATCCGCGCCTGGCTGGCCAGCTGGTGGCGCCTGCTGCATTTCGCCGTACGCATGTGGGCCATGGCGCTGTCGCCATCGAGCTACGGGCGCGCCAACCGCCCGCAGCTGGCGCGCCAGCTGGTGCTGGCCACCGCGCCCAACCTGCTGTGGTTCACGGTGCTGTCATCGCTGGTGAGCCTGGTGTTGATCCGCATCGTGGTCGTGACCTCGCAAAGTTATGGCCTGACCCGCTACGCGCTGGCGCTGGTGGTGCGGGTGCTGGTGCTGGAATTGATCCCGCTGACGGCGGCCGGTTTCGTCGCCTTGCGCGCCACCCTGCCGGGCGGGCTGGAATTCTCCCAACACCGGCTGCACAACCAGGCCGGCGCCCCCGACACCGCCCAGCTGCGCGCTGAGTTCTTCCCCCGCGTGGCGGCCGGCGTGTTCGCCGTCTGGCTGCTGGCGGCCATGAGCTGCGTGCTGACGCTGGCGCTGGCCTACCTGTCCATCTACGGCTTCACGCCCTGGGCCCTGCCCGGCTACACCCGCGTGGTAGGGCAGATCTTCACGCCCGCCGTCTCGCTGATCCTGGTGCTCAAGATCGTGTTCTTCAGCTTCGCGGTGGGCCTGATCCCGATGGCGTCCTCGTTCTATGACGAGAACTACCGGGGCAAGCTCACCCACGGCCTGTCGGACATGGTGCGCCTGTTCGCGGTGCTGCTGCTGGTCGAAATCGCCTCGCTGATGGGCAACTACTACTGAGAGATCGCCTCATGACCGACACCCCCGCCCCACCGCCCGACCCCGCGCCGGTACGCAACGCCGAACTGAAGGCGGGCCTGCTGCTGGCGCTGATGGTGGCGCTGATCGCCGCCACCGCCCTGTACCTGATGTATGCGCGCGGCGCGTTCGAGGCCACCCAGCGCCTGCTGCTGCAAGCGGACGATTCCGAAGGCGTGGTGGTGGGCATGGACCTGACCTACGCCGGCTTCCCCATCGGCCGCGTGCGCCGCATCGAGCTGGCGCCGGACGGCAAGGCCCGCGTGGTGATCGACGTGCCGCAAAAGGACGCGCACTGGCTGCGCAGCTCCAGCATCTTCACGCTGGAACGGGCCGTGGTGGGTGGCGCCAAACTGCGCGCCTACAGCGGCGTGCCCACCGATCCGCCGCTGGAGGATGGCGCCCAGCGCCCGCTGCTGGTGGGCGACGCCACGGCCGAAATCCCCCGCATCCTGTCGGCCGTGACGGACGTGCTGCAGAACCTGAACCAGCTGACGGGCGAAGGCTCGGCGCTCGAAGCGAGCCTGCGCAACGTCAAGGGCATGACCGACAAGCTCAATGGCCCGGGCGGCGCCATGGGCCTGGTGGCGGGCGACGACAAGAAGGCGCAGTTGCTGCTGCAGCGCGCCAGCGAATTGCTGGTGACGGTGGATACGGCCACACGCAAGGCCGACAGCCTGATGGCTCATGCCGACAGCCGGCTATTCGACAAGAACGGCATGGTGAACGACGCCCAGGCCAGCGTGCGCGAACTCAACGCCCTGCTGGCCGATGCCCGCGCCAGCCTGAAAAAAGCGGACGCCGTGCTGGCCGACGCGCAGGTGATCAGCGGCAACGCCCGCGTGGCCTCGGCCGACCTGGGCACGCTGCGCGCCGAAGTGGAAACCAGTTTGCGGCGGGTGGAACAACTGGTCAATGAAATCAACCGCAAATGGCCGTTCAAACAGGATACGGAGATCAAGCTCCCATGAAAGCGCACACCATGGCATGCGCGGTGGCCTTGGCGTTGCTGGCCGCATGCGGCAACAATCCGCCCCAGCCGGACTGGCAAATGAACGCCCACAACGCCATCGAGCGTGGCGTGGCGGCCTACATGGAAGGCAACGCGCTGGTGGAAACGGCGGAATTCAGGCGCGCCCGCGCGCAGCTGGCCAGCACCGGCAGGCCGGAACTGGTGATACGGGCGGAACTGGTGCGCTGCGCGGCCCGCGTGGCGTCGCTGGTATTCGATACTTGCGCAGGATTTGACGCCTTGCGCCAGGATGCCAGCCCGGCCGACCTGGCCTACG
This sequence comes from Burkholderiaceae bacterium, assembly GCA_035254005.1. Classification (GTDB taxonomy): domain Bacteria; phylum Pseudomonadota; class Gammaproteobacteria; order Burkholderiales; family Burkholderiaceae_D; genus Rugamonas. The sequence continues at coordinate 32,594 of DATFBD010000011.1, forward strand.
CGGCCTACTTGGCCGGCACCTTGCGCCCGCAGGACGCCGCCTTGCTGCCGGAGCAGCATCGCGCCGTCGCCATCGCGCAAACCGATGCGGCGGCGGCCGCTGCTGCGCAGGCCATCGCCGATCCGCTGGCGCGGCTGGTGGCATCGGGCGTGCTGCTGCGCACGGGGCGCGCCACGCCGGCGGTGCTGGCGGGCGCCGTCGATGCCGCGTCGGCCCAGGGCTGGCGCCGGCCGCTGCTGGCCTGGCTGGGCGCGCAAGCCATGCGCGCGCAACAGGCGGGCGACACGCGCGAGCAGCAGCGCTTGCAGCGCCGTATCGACCTGGTGCTGGAAAAGCGCTGAAGCCCCTGCCGCTTATTCGCCCGCCGCGCGCGCCGCGGCCTCGCGCAGCTTGTCCTTCTTGCTCTTGCGCCTGCCCTTGATGCCGCCATTGACGGTGTCCGTCACCGACGCCACCGCGACCGGGGGCGCCGTCTCCTTCGGTTCGAAGCCGGCCACCCGCTCGCGCGGCAGCAGGATATCGTTGCGCTTTTCGATCAGCCGGAAGTGGGCTTCCGTGTCTGCGCTCACGAAACTGACCGCCACCCCGCTCTCGCCCGCGCGGCCGGTGCGGCCAATGCGGTGGGTGTAATCGACGGCCGAGCGAGGCAGGTCGTAATTGACCACGGCCGGCAAACGGGCGATGTCGATGCCGCGTGCCGCCACGTCGGTCGCCACCAGCACCTGCAAGCGGCTGGCCTTGAAGTCGGCCAGCACCTCGGTGCGCGCGCCCTGGCTGAATTCACCGTGGAAGGCAGCCGCGCGGATGCCGTTGCGCTGCAGCTTGTCGGCCACGTGTTCGGCCGCATACTTGGTGGCCACGAACACCAGCACGCGCGGCCATTTGTGTTCCAGGATCAGGTGCTTGAGCAACTGCGTGCGGCGCGGCGCATCGACCACGATGGCGCGCTGCGCGATATCGGGCTTGCTGACCGGTTCGGACAGCACTTCGATGCGGGCCGGCTGGTGCAGCATGCGGTCGGCCAGCGCCTGCACGTCCGGCGGGAAGGTGGCCGAGAAAAACAGGTTCTGGCGCTGCGCCGGCAGCAGTGCCAGGATGCGCGCCAACTCCTCGCTGAAGCCCAGGTCCAGCAGGCGGTCGGCCTCGTCCAGCACCAGCATGGCGGTGCGCGAGATCTTCAATGCATTGTGGTCGATCAGGTCCAGCAGGCGGCCCGGTGTGGCCACCACAATGTCGGCCCCGCCGCGCAGCGCCATCATCTGCGGGTTGATCGACACGCCGCCGAACACGATGGAGACCTTGACCGGCATGGCCAGGTGCTGCGCCAGCTTGCGGATCGATTCGCCCACCTGGGCCGCCAGCTCGCGCGTGGGCACCAGCACCAGGCCATGCAGCTGGCGCGGGCCGCTGCGATTGTCGAGCAGCGACTGCAGCAGCGGCAGCGCAAAGGCCGCCGTCTTGCCCGAGCCGGTCTGCGCCGCCCCCAGCACGTCCTCGCCGCGCAAGATGGCGGGAATGGCGGCGCGCTGGATCGCGGTAGGCTCCTGGTAGCCGATTTCGGCCACGGCGTTGATAAGCGAGGGAGCGAGGCCCAGCGAGGAAAATGACATGACAGCCTTTTTGCGTTGATTCTGCGGTAGATAATCCGCCAGTATAAATCAGGACGGCGAGCAGCCGGGCACCGCCCGAGGCTATCCTCGATTGCCCTGCACCGCTGTTTCGTGGGAATATAGGGCGCCTGCGGTTGTACGACGCATAACTAAATTGACGAAATGAGTACGCGCTGATGATCAACTGGGACGCCCACGCCTGCCTGCCACAACACCCGCAAGCCGACTTCACGCCGGTGGACCAGCTGCATGCGGCCGGCGTGAACTACGTCTCGCTCAACGTGGGCGCGGACATGACCCCCGTCTCGCAGGTCATGTCCGTGATCGCCGGCTACCGCGCCACCATCGCAGCCCACCCCGAACGCTACGTGCTCGTGGCCAGCGTGGACGACATCATCCAGGCCGCCGCCGATGGCCGCATGGCGCTGAGCTTTGACCTGGAAGGCGCCATGCCATTGCTGGAACAGCCCGAGATGGTGGCCCTGTACGCCCAGCTGGGCGTGCGCCAGATCCACTTCGCCTACAACCGCAACAACAGCGTGGCCGACGGCTGCCACGACGTGGCGCGCGGCCTGACGGGACTGGGCCACCGCATGGTGGCCGCCGTCAACGACGCCGGCATCCTGATGGACTGCTCGCACACGGGCCGCCGCTGCAGCTTGGAGATCATGGCGGCGTCGTCCAAGCCGGTCATCTTCAGCCACGCCAATCCGCTGGCGCTGGTACAGCACGGCCGCAACGTGAGCGATGAGCAGATCCAGGCTTGCGCCGCCACGGGCGGCGTGGTGTGCGTGTCCGGCCTGTCCTGGTTCCTCGGCAGCGAGCGGCCAGGGGCCGACGACGTGGCGCGCCACGTGGCCTACATCGCCGAGCTGGTGGGCGTGGCCCACGCCGGCATCGGCCTCGATATCTGCTTCCAGCAGCCCGGCCTGGACGACACCCCGCCCGGCGCCTTCGACCCCGGCCACTGGTGGCCTGCGTCGGCCGGCTACGACGCCAGCCGCCCGCCCAGCTTCACGCCACCCTCCGTGTGGCGCGAGCTGGCGCCGGCCCTGCG
>DATFBD010000012.1:0-31785 GCA_035254005.1 Burkholderiaceae bacterium
ATTCTCAACCAGGTCGTGCTTTTCCATCTCCTGGCGATGGACCAAGTCTTCGACCAGCCGATGGCGCTCGATCAAGCGCTGCACCTGGCTCAGGTTTTCCTGCAGACGATCAGTGGGTTGTTTCTTTTCGACAACCGTCATGCACGCCTCCTTCCGCCTCAGCGGAAGTGCACGCGCACTGCGGTCCTGAAGGCGGGGATTATTCGATAATAGAGTAACGGAGTTTCGTTACGGGATAACTGGGTAAGTCCATGCGTTAATGCCGTGCCAAGCACGGCCAAACGAAAAGAAAGGCGGAATTCTAGCATGAGGAGACCCTGGGTTCCAGCCGGGAACCCAGGGCAAGCGCAGTGGATCAGGGCAATTCGGCGTAAGCCAGCCGGCGCTGAATGATGTGGGCCTTGCGCGCCAAGCCGCGTGCGGCACGGTGCTCGTCGTAATAACGCGGGTTCGGCACCATCGCAGCCAGCTTGGCGGCTTGCATGGCTGACAAGCTGCTGGCGCCGGTGCGGTAGTAATGGCGGGAGGCCGCCTCGGCGCCGAACACGCCGTTGCCCCACTCGATCACGTTGAGATAGATCTCGAAGATGCGCCGCTTGTCCATCACCGCTTCCAGCATCACGGTGATCACGGCTTCTTCCAGCTTGCGCCAAGGCGTCTTGCGTCCGGACAGGAACAGGTTCTTGGCCAGCTGCTGGCTGATGGTCGAGCCGCCGGCCACGATCTTGCCCTGCTTCAGGTTCTTCTCGAACGCGCTCTCGATGCCGTTCCAGTCGAAGCCCTCGTGGTCGACGAACTTGGCGTCTTCGGCCGCAATGATGGCACGCTTGAGGTTGGCCGAGATGCGCTGGTACGGCACCCACTTGTGGTGCAGTTCGGCGTCCGGGTTTTCCTCCTGCAGGCGCGCCAGCTGCTCGTTCATGAAGGCGCTGGCGGACGGGTTGTTGGTACGCCAGTACAGCACGTGCCCGAAAATCCACAGGTTATACAGCACAAGGGCGGCCACCAGGGCCGCCCCGATCTTCAGCAAGAGACGCATCAGGCCAGCAGGTCTCGCAGCATGTGGGTGACCTTGCGGGTTTCCGGTTGCACGCCGTGCCAGATCGAGAACGACTCGGCGGCCTGCTCGACCAGCATGCCCAGCCCGTCGGCCAGCATGCCGGCATTTTCCGACTGGGCGCGCTTCAGGAATGGGGTCAGACCCTTGCTATAGACCATGTCGTAGGCCAGGGTACGGGCGGTGAACACGCCGTGCGGAACCGGCGGCAGTTCGTTGTTTAGGCTGGTCGAGGTGGCGTTGATCACCAGGTCGAAGGTCTTGCCCTCCAGCCCCTCATAACCGGTGGCCTTGATCTCGCCCCAGTTGGCGAACTGATGCGCCAACGCCTCGGCCTTGATCAGGGTGCGGTTGGCGATGGTCAGCGAGGCCGGTTTCTGCTCCAGGATCGGTACCAGCACGCCGCGCGCCGCGCCGCCCGCGCCCAGGATCAGCACGCGCTGGCCGGCGATCGGAAAGTCGAGGTTTTCCACAATGTCGCGCACCAGGCCGACGCCGTCGGTGTTGTCGCCGTAGACCTTGCCATCGCGGAAGGCCAGGGTGTTGACTGCTTCGGCGGCGCGCGCGCGCGCGGTGAGTTCGGTCGCCATACGGTAGGCGTTACCCTTGAACGGCAGGGTGACGTTCATGCCCTTGCCGCCGGCCGCGACAAACTCGGCAACGACCTGCTCGAACTTGTCGAGCTCGGCGAACAGCTTCTCATACTGAATGTCGAGCTGGCAGGCGCGGGCGAACTCCGTATGGATGAACGGAGACTGACTGTGGGAGATAGGGTTGCCGATGACGGCGTAACGGTCGGTCATGTTTCTGCTTTCTCGATATTGCTCAACGACGGCCAATACGCTTGCAGCGCGCGGCGGCGTCTTAATGGTGATTCTTTCAACTTTGCACTTTGCCGCGAAGCCCGACAAACATCAACCATTTATCCCTGAATCCAGGGCAAACCGCGCCCTTTCCACCCATTGAGCCGGCCGCGATGCTGCTCGGCATCCTTGTCGCCCTCGAACCCTTCCAGCACGTTGTAGACCGTGGCGTAGCCCGACGCCGTCGCCAGGCGCGCCGCCTCGTCCGACCTCGCACCGGAACGGCACAGGAACAGCACGACCTTTTCCTTGTCGACCTGCTGCATCAGCTGATTGGCAAAATTTGGATTGGGCACCATGCCGGGAAAGCTGCGCAGCTCGATGCGCAGGGCGTCGGGCACCACGCCGACGAACTGCCACTCGGCCTGGCTGCGTACGTCCACCAGTACCGCCGCCGGAATGCCCTGCAACAGTTCATAAGCCTCATCCGGCGTCACCGCACCCGCGTAAGGCAGCCCCTGGGAACTGCCACGCTCGCCGGCCCGGTGCAGAATCTCGTTGATCTTGCTCATCATCACTCTCCTTGCAAGGGAATTACACTATCCATCTATGGTGATTATCGGGAAAGCCCTGCTCTGCTGCAAACCATGCCGCATGCACCAATATCGATCATCGCCATATCGTCACGCACCAAACCGGAGCCAACGATGGGGCGTGCAAGTCCAACGAGGCTTGTGCCACAATGGGGAAGCCCACTGGAACGGGCTGGCACGCTTCCTGCTAGTTTAGTCGCAAACCCTTAGTACAACGCATACTCTGATGCACGTAGCCCAACAGGAGAACACCATGGCGGTTGCAGACGTTTTGAAACTGATCAAGGACAACGACGTCAAATTCGTAGATTTGCGCTTTACCGATACCCGCGGTAAAGAGCAGCACGTTTCCATCCCGGCCCACGTCGTCCTCGATGACGGCGAAGAGTGGTTCGAGCACGGCCACGCTTTCGATGGCTCCTCGATCGCCGGCTGGAAAGGCATCCAGGCTTCCGACATGCTGCTGATGGCCGACCCGGCCACCGCCAAGATCGACCCGTTCTACGACGAGCCGACCGTCTTCATGTCCTGCGACGTGATCGACCCGGCCGACGGCAAGGGCTACGACCGCTGCCCGCGCTCCATCGCCAAGCGCGCCGAAGCCTACCTGAAGGCTTCCGGCATCGGTGACACCGCCTACTTCGGTCCGGAACCGGAATTCTTCGTGTTCGACTCCGTGACCTGGGGCGCCGACATGTCCGGCTGCCACGTCAAGATCCAGGCTGAAGAAGCGGCCTGGGCTTCCGCCGAACAGTTCGAAGGCGGCAACATGGGCCACCGTCCGGGCATCAAGGGCGGCTACTTCCCGGTCCCGCCGGTCGATTCCTCGCAAGACCTGCGTTCCGCCATGGTACTGCTGCTGGAAGAACTGGGCGTGCCGGTCGAAGTGCACCACCACGAAGTGGCTACCGCCGGCCAGAACGAGATCGGCACCAAGTTCAGCACCCTGACCCAGCGCGCTGACTGGACCCAGATTCTGAAGTACGTGGTCCACAACGTGGCCCACAGCTACGGCAAGACCGCTACCTTCATGCCGAAGCCGATCGTCGGCGACAACGGCTCGGGCATGCACGTGCACCAGTCGATCTGGAAGGACGGCAAGAACCTGTTCGCCGGCGACGGCTATGCCGGCCTGTCCGACACCGCCCTGTACTACATCGGCGGTATCATCAAGCACGCCAAGGCACTGAACGCCATCACCAACCCGGGCACCAACTCGTACAAGCGCCTGGTGCCAGGCTACGAAGCCCCGGTCAAGCTGGCTTACTCGGCCCGTAACCGTTCCGCTTCGATCCGTATCCCGCACGTGGCCAATCCGAAGGCACGCCGCATCGAGACCCGTTTCCCCGACCCACTGGCGAACGTGTACCTGTGCTTCGCCGCGCTGCTGATGGCCGGTCTGGACGGTATCATCAACAAGATCCATCCGGGCGAAGCCGCTTCCAAAGACCTGTACCACCTGCCGCCTGAGGAAGATGCACTGATCCCGACCGTCTGCACCTCGCTGGAAGAGGCGCTGGACAACCTGAACAAGGACCGCGAGTTCCTGACCCGTGGCGGCGTGTTCAGCGATTCGATGATCGATGCCTACATCGAACTGAAGATGCAGGACGTGCAGCGTATGCGCATGACCACGCACCCGATCGAATTCGACATGTACTACTCGCTGTAATGGCAACGCGCCGGCCGCAAGCCGGCGCCCGCCGTATGGCCAGAACGCGAGGCGAGCCCCGGCTTTCCTCGCGTTTTTCTTTGGATGTTGTATATTCGGGGTGCATTGATGCTCTTCACGGATAGGGAATGACAACACGCTTATTACCGGCACTGGTCTTGCTGGCCGCCAGCGCCGCCGCCAGGGCCGACGGCCCGATCTACCTGTGCGTGGACGCGGCCGGCCACAAGGAACTGACCGACGCCAACAAACCGGGCTGCAAGATCCTCGACGTGCCGGGCAACGCCGCCATCCCGGCCCCGCCGCGCCGCCTGGCGCCCGCGCCCACCCGTGCCGCCCCGGCCGCGCCGGCGGATTTCCCGCGCGTGGACAGCGCCGAACAGCGCGCGCGCGACGCCGACCGGCTAGGCATCCTCAACGAGGAATTGCGCAGCGAGCAGCAAAAGCTGGCCGAGCTGCGCAAGGAATTCAACAACGGCGAGCCCGAACGCCATGGCGATGAACGCAACTACGCCAAATACCAGGAACGGGTGGCGCAGATGCGCGACAGCATCAGCCGCTCGGAAAAGAATATCGAAGCCTTGAAACGCGAAATCGCGAATATCCGATGAATGCTGTGAACACGCACGCCCGCGCGCGCGAGGCCATGCCCTCGCTGGCCGGCCTGGAATTGCTGGCCTCGGCCGTGGTGCTGGTCGATGGCGCCGGCCAGATCGCCTACGCCAACGCGGCCGCCGAAAACCTGCTGGAGAGCTCGCTCAAGGCGCTGTCGCGCCAGAAGCTCAGCGCCCAGTTCCTCAACCCCGAGGAACTGGAACACATCTGCGTCCAGGCGCGCCAGCACAAGTTCGCCGACCTGCGCCAGGACCTGACGCTGGAGCGGGCCGGGCGCGATCCGCTGCACGTGCACAGCATCGTGTCGGCGCTGGAAGAACCACGCGACCACATCCTGATCGAGCTGCGCGAACACTTGCAGCACCTCAAGCTGGACCGCGAGGAGCGCATGCTGGACCAGAGCCAGGTCAACAAGGAGCTGATCCGCAACCTGGCGCACGAGATCAAGAACCCGCTGGGCGGCATCCGTGGCGCGGCCCAGCTGCTGGAGATGGAATTGCCGCCGCTGCACCTGGGCCAGCTGCGCGAATACACCCAGGTCATCATCAAGGAAGCGGACCGGCTGCAAACGCTGGTGGACCGCCTGCTGGCACCGCACCGCCGGCCCCATATCGTGGGCGACGTCAATATCCACGAAGTGTGCGAGCGGGTGCGCAGCCTGATCCTGGCCGAGTTCCCCACCGGCCTGGCGATTCGGCGCGACTACGACGCCTCGATTCCCGAGTTCCGGGGCGACAAGGAACAACTGATCCAGACCGTGCTCAACATCGCCCACAACGCGGCCCAGGCACTGTCGGCGCGCATCGAGGCGGGCGATGCGGAACTGATTTTCAAGACCCGGGTGGCGCGCCAGGTGACCCTGGCCAAGGTCCGCTACGGGCTGGCATTAGATTTGCATATCATCGACAATGGACCGGGCATCGCACCCCAGATCCGCGACCGCATCTTCTACCCGCTCGTATCGGGCCGGGAGGGCGGCAGCGGTTTGGGGCTGACCTTGGCGCAAACCTTCGTGCAGCAGCACCTGGGTGTGATCGAGTGCGAAAGCCGGCCTGGATACACGGATTTCCGCATCCTGCTGCCGCTGCCATAAGCGGCGTGCGAGCCGGTGCGTTTCCGGGTCCCTTGATAGCCGATCCAACGCGGGAACCACATAACACATGAAGCCAATCTGGATAGTAGACGACGACGAGTCGATCCGTTGGGTACTGGAAAAAGCGCTGGCGCGGGAAAACCTCGCCACCAAGAGTTTCTCCAACGCGCGCGAAGCGATCGCGGCGCTGGAGTTCGAGACGCCGCAAGTGCTGGTGTCCGACATCCGCATGCCGGGCGATTCCGGCCTCGATTTGCTGGCGCTGGTCAAGTCGCGCCACCCGGGCCTGCCCGTCATCATCATCACGGCGTTCTCCGACCTCGACTCGGCCGTGGCCGCGTTCCAGGGCGGCGCCTTCGAATACCTGGCCAAGCCGTTCGATATCGACAAGGCCGTGGAGCTGATCCGGCGCGCGCTCGACGAGAGCCTGCGCGAAACCAGCGTGGAATCAGGCCCGGCCGACACGCCCGAGATCCTGGGCCAGGCGCCGGCCATGCAGGAAGTGTTCCGCGCCATCGGCCGCCTGTCGCAATCGAACGTGACGGTGCTGATCACCGGCGAATCCGGTTCCGGCAAGGAGCTGGTGGCGCGCGCGCTGCACAAGCACAGCCCGCGCGCGTCGCAACCGTTCATCGCGCTCAACACGGCCGCCATCCCCAAGGACTTGCTGGAATCCGAACTGTTCGGCCATGAGCGCGGCGCGTTCACGGGCGCCCAGGCCACGCGCCGCGGCCGCTTCGAGCAGGCCGAGAACGGCACCCTGTTCCTCGACGAGATCGGCGACATGCCGTTCGACTTGCAGACCCGCTTGCTGCGCGTGCTGTCGGACGGCCATTTCTACCGCGTCGGCGGCCACCAGCCCTTGAAGGCCAATGTGCGCGTGATCACGGCCACGCACCAGAATCTCGAACAGCGCGTGCGCGACGGCCTGTTCCGCGAGGACTTGTACCACCGCCTCAACGTGATCCGCCTGCGCCTGCCCAGTTTGCGGGAGCGGCGCGAGGATATCCCCATCCTGGTGCGCCACTTCCTGGTGCAGAGTGCGCGCCAGCTGGGCGTGGAAGCCAAGCGCATGAGCGACGCCACGCTGCACTTCCTGAGCGGCCTGGATTTGCCGGGCAATGTGCGCCAGCTGGAAAACCTGTGCAACTGGATCACCGTGATGGCGCCCGGCCAGACCGTGGAAGTGAAGGACTTGCCGCTGGAGCTGACCCAGGGCCAGGGCCAGGATGGCGGCGGCCATAGCCCGGCCGCGCCGGCCCCGGCCCACGATGCGTACAGCATGACGCACCACGGCACCGTGTCGACCGTGCCGCCGGCGCTGGCCGAGGCCACCGCGCACGGCGGCCCGGACAGCTGGCTCACCTTGCTGGAACTGCAGGCCGCGAGCATGCTCAGCAACGGCCAGCATGAAGTGATGGACGTGCTGGGCCGCCAGTTCGAATCGGCCCTGATCCGCACCGCGCTCAAGCACACCCACGGCCGCAAGAACGACGCCGCCGTGCGGCTGGGGATAGGCCGCAACACCATCACCCGCAAGATCGCGGAGCTGGGCATCGACGGCGCCAAGGACGACTAAGCGTTGGCGCGTCATCAGGGTCAGACCCCAGGGTCTGACCCTTGCATGTACACTAGCTCTTTTGCCTGGAATTTGTATGCTGATCAATTGCGTGGTGTACCAGGATGGCCAGAAGCTGGCCGACATTCCCGTCGAGGACATCAGCGATTATGTATCACGGCCCGAGTGCTTCGTGTGGGTGGCGCTGCGCGACGCGGACGCGGCCGAACTGTCCGTGATGCAGGAAGAATTCGGCCTGCACGAACTGGCCGTGGAGGATGCGCGGCGCGGCAACCAGCGCCCCAAGATCGAGGAGTATGGCGACTCGCTGTTCGTGGTGGCCAAGATGGTGGAGTTCGAGCACGATCAATTGACGGTAGGGGAGGTCGACGTGTTCGTCGGCCCCAACTACGTGCTGTCGAACCGCAGCAACAGCAGCCACGGTTTCCTCGGCGTGCGCGCGCGTGCGGAGCGCGAACCGCATTTGCTGCGCCAGGGGCCGGCCTTCGTGCTGTACGCCTTGCTCGACGCCGTGGTGGACCGCTATTTCCCCGTGGCCGATGCGCTGGAAGTGGAGCTGGAAGAGATCGAGGAGCGCATCTTCCTGCACGGCTCGCAGCGCGACAACATCGAACGGCTGTATGAACTCAAGCGCAAGGTGATGGCCGTGCGCCATGCCGTGATGCCGCTGATGGAGGCGACCGGCAAGCTGCACGGCGGCCGCGTGCCGGCCATGTGCCTCGATACCCAGGAATACTTCCGCGACGTGCACGATCACCTGCACCGCATCAGCGCCACGCTCGACAACGTGCGCGACACCATCAGCACGGCGATCCAGGTCAACCTGTCGATGGTGGCCATCGAGGAGGGCGAAGTGAACAAGCGGCTGGCCGCGTGGGCCGCCATCTTCGCCATCTGCACCGCGTTCGCCGGCATCTGGGGCATGAACTTCAAGGTCATGCCGGAGCTGGAATGGAAATACGGCTATCCGGCCGCCGTCGCCATCATGGTGTCGGTGTGCCTGTACCTGTACCGGCGCTTCAAGCGCGCCGGCTGGCTGTAGCGGGCGGGGGGCGGGCCGCCCGGGCCGCCCGGTTCAGATTCAGGCCGGCTGCTGTTCCGCCGCCATCGACAGGGCGACGGCTTCGGCCACTTTGATGCCATCCACGCCGGCCGACAGGATGCCGCCCGCGTAGCCGGCCCCTTCGCCGGCCGGGAACAGGCCGCGCGTGTTCAGGCTTTGCAGCGTGTCGTCGCGGCGCTTGATGCGGATCGGCGACGAGGTGCGCGTTTCCAGTCCCGTCAGCACGGCGTCGTGCTTGAAGTAGCCCTTGATCTGCTTGTCGAACGCGGGGAACGCTTCGCGCAGCGCCGTGACGGCGAATTCGGGCAGGATGGTGGCCAGGTCGGTCAGGTGCACGCCCGGCTTGTAGGACGGGATCACGCTGCCGAATTCGGTCGAGGCGCGGCCGGCCACGAAGTCGCCCATCAGCTGGCCCGGCGCGTTGTAGGTGCCGCCGCCCAGCTCGAACGCCTTTTCCTCCAGCCGGCGCTGGAATTCGATGCCGGCCAGCGGGTGGCCAGGGTAATCGACTTCGGGCGAGATGCTGACCACGATGGCGCTGTTGGCGTTGCGCTCATTGCGCGAATACTGGCTCATGCCGTTGGTGACCACCCGGCCCGGTTCGGACGCGGCCGCCACCACCGTGCCGCCGGGGCACATGCAGAAGCTGTACACGGCGCGGCCGTTGGAGGCGTGGTACACCAGCTTGTAGTCGGCCGCGCCCAGGATAGGGTGGCCGGCGTTGGGGCCGAAGCGGCACTGGTCGATCAGCGATTGCGGGTGCTCGACCCGGAAGCCGATCGAGAACGGCTTGGCTTCGATGTACACGCCGCGGTCGTACAGCATCTGGAAGGTGTCGCGCGCGCTGTGGCCGATGGCCAGCACCACGTGGCGGGTGGCGAGCTTGTCACCGTTTTCCAGCGTCACGCCGCGCACCTGGCCGCCCGTGGGCGTCTGCTCGATGTCGAGGTCGACCACCTTGCTCTCGAAGCGGTACTCGCCGCCCAGCGCCTCGACCGTGGCGCGCATCTGCTCGACCATCTTGACCAGGCGGAAGGTGCCGATGTGCGGCTTGCTCACATACAGGATTTCCTCGGGCGCGCCGGCCTTGACGAACTCCGTCAGCACCTTGCGGCCGTAGTGCTTGGGGTCCTTGATCTGGCTGTACAGCTTGCCGTCCGAGAAGGTGCCCGCGCCGCCTTCGCCGAACTGCACGTTCGATTCCGGGTTCAGCTTGCGCTTGCGCCAGAAGCCGAACGTATCGACGGTACGGTCGCGCACCTGCTTGCCGCGTTCCAGGATGATGGGACGCAGGCCCATCTGGGCCAGGATCAGGGCCGCGAACAGGCCGCACGGGCCGGTGCCGATCACGACCGGGCGCTCGTTGCGGTCATGGCCGGCCAGTTGCTCCCCGTTGGCCACGAATTTGTAGGCCGTGTCGGGCGCGGGCATCAGGTGGATGTCGTGCTTGAGGCGGGCCAGCACGGCCGCTTCGTTGGCCACGTCCACGTCGACCGAATAGATCAGGACGATGGCCGATTTTTTGCGCGCATCATAGCTGCGTTTGAAGACCGTGTAGCCGCGCAGGTCAGCGGCCGGGATGCCCAGCCGGGCCAGGATGGCGGCCGGCAGTTCCGGCTCGGTGTGGTTCAGCGGGAGTTTGACTTCATTGATTCGCAGCATGATGTTTTCGTTCTGTGGTTCCAGGGCTCCGTAGCTAACGGAGAGCGGGGCGCCGGCGCCGGGGCGCACGACAACCCGCCATTCTACCGTACCGGGATCAGGCTGGTTCAGCGCGCGGAAAATTTGATTGTCAAGCGCGGCGCGTGATTTCACGTCCGTCTTGTTGTATTTCTGGCGAAATTGCCAAAAAGTCCTGCTTGCTGTCAGGGCTATGTATCTTAATGTATCTTAATGTTGCTACAATCTAAATCTTATTAGCAGGAACAATGTTCATTTCTGCTAATAAACGGACAGGACCGCTGCGGCGGTTTTTTTATTGGTGCAGGCGGCCACGAACCGCCGATCACCACGTTGAGGGAGTCTTTGAATGCAGAAGAAAATTATTGTCCAGGCCATCGCGCTGCTCGGCTGCGTGGGCTGGAGCCAGGGTGCTTTCGCCGCCGATGAGGCGAACGTCGAGCGCGTCGTCATCACCGGTTCCAACCTGAAGCGTACCGCGACGGAGAACCCGTCCGTGGTGCAGGTGCTGACCAAGAAGGATATCGAGCATACGGGCGCGGTGTCGGTCGCCGACCTGATCGCCAAGGTGCCGGCCCTCGGTTCGAACAACCAGGTCGATGCGCGCGACGGCGGCTTCTCCAAGGGGCTGGCCACGGCCTCGCTGCGCGGTCTCGGTTCCGCCTCCACCCTGATCCTGATCAACGGCCGCCGCATGTCGCCGGCCGCCTACGCCGACCCCAACGCCGGCCAGTCGACCCAGTATGACCTGAACTCCATCCCGCTGTCGGCGCTGGAGCGGGTCGAGATCCTGAAGGATGGCGCTTCGGCCGTGTACGGTTCGGACGCCATCGGCGGCGTGATCAACTTCATCACCAAGAGCAACTACAAGGGCGGCGAGCTGACCCTGCAGGCCAGCCGCAACCAGGATAACGCCTTCGGCCGCTCGGGCCTGAACGGCGTGGTCGGCTTCGGCGACCTGGAAGAGAACCACTACAACGCCTTCGTCGCGTTCGACGTGTCGCAGCGCGACCGCACCTTCCTGCGTGACGCCAAGTCGTCGCAGGTGGAACAGAGCCGCATCATGGATGGCCGCCTGAGCAACTTCTACAGCGGCATCAGCGGCTACCCCGTGTTCTACAAGGAATCGAAACTGGGCAGCGGCAGCTTCAACAAGTTTGTCAGCGCCGACCTGGGCTGCAACCCGGCCGACGTCCGCACCGGCTCCACGGCCCTGGTGCCGATGAAGTCCAACGATCCGCTGATCGGCAACAAGTTCTGCAACTACGATGGCTGGCAGTACGAGGATGCGGAAGGCAAGAACCGCAGCAACAACGTGCTGGGGCGCGCCGAATTCAAGCTGGGCGCCGACCTGAAGGCGTTCGCGGAAGCGGCCTACAGCCAGTCCGAACTGTTCTACGATGGCGCGTCGCGCACGATGACGGGCCGCAGCATCACCACCGTGTTCCCGAAAGAAGGCGCCGGCACCCCGTTCCGTCCCGTGCTGGGCGTGGACCATCCGGACAACCCGACCCGCGGCACGGCCAATCCGGTGCCGGTGGCGGTGGCCTACCGCTTCGTCAACGCCCCTGGCGGCAGCTCCAACGAAAACAAGGCGACCCGCCTGCTGGCTGGCCTGCAGGGCAGCAACTACGGCTGGGACTGGGACAGCGCGCTGCTGTACAACGAGTCCAAGCGCCACCAGCTGTCGAATGGCTTCCTGTACCTGCCTATCGTGCAGACCCTGATGACGCAGAACGTGCCGCTGGCCACCATCGCCAGCACCCCGGGCGTGACGCGTAACGTCACCCTGGACGGCAAGTCCAGCCTGACCCAGTGGGACCTGAAGGGTTCGACCGAGTTCGGCCAGCTGGCGGGCGGCGCGCTGGGCCTGGCCGTGGGGATGGAACTGAAGCAGGAAAAGATGAACATCGTGCCTGATCCGCTGACCGTGGACGGCAAGATCATCGGCCTGGTCAACACCTACTCGGATGCCAAGCGCAACGTGCGGTCGGCCTTCGCCGAACTGCGCACGCCGTTCTTCAAGTCGTTCGAGATGGACTTCGCCGGCCGCTTCGACAAATACGATGGCTTCAAGTCGCACTTCACGCCGAAAGTGGGCGCCAAGTGGGACGTGACCCCGACCTTCGCGCTGCGCAGCACCTATTCGGAAGGCTTCCGCGCGCCATCGCTGACCCAGATGGTCAACGGCGGCACCCAGTACTTCGTCAACAACTTCGAAGACAAACTGCGCTGCAACAAGCCGGGTTCGGATTCGACCGACTGCGTCAAGAGCCTGTCGGGCATCGCGGCCGCCAACAAGGAGCTGGAGCCGGAAACCGCGCGCAGCTTCACGGCTGGCCTGATCTTCTCGCCCACCAGCAGCATCGACATCCTGGTCGACTACTACAGCATCCGCAAGGACAAGGAAGTGGACCTGTTGCCGAACACGGCCGTGGTGGACAATCCGAAGTACGCCGACCTGGTCAAGCGTGACCAGAACCCTGGCACCTGGCTGGTGGACGCCAATGGCAAGCCGATCCCGAACACGGGTCCGCTGATCTCGATCGCCACCCCGTACGTCAACGCCGGCGGCACCCGCACCAGCGGCGTGGACCTGGAACTGGCCGTGCGCAACTCGCTGGGCGACCTGGGCAAGCTGTCCTCGCGCCTGAACTACACCTACGTGTTCGACTACAAGAAGGCGGCCGTGGTGGGTGATCCGATGTTCGACCTGGTGGGCACCAACGGCGCCATCAGCAACGACACCACCAGCGTGGGCGAACTGCCGCGCGTGCGCGCCACGCTGTCGAGCACCTGGAGCTACCAGGACCATAACCTGACGGCCAACGTGAACTATGTGTCGTCGCTGTCGATGATGGCCCGTTACAGCACGCTGGACGACGGCACCACCGGCGCCTACGACCAGCCGTTCTGCCAGTATGGCCGTCCCTCGCTGAACCCGCAGTACACCAAGTTCTACCCGGACTGCGAAGTGCACAGCTGGACCACGGTGGACCTGGCGTACGCCTATTCGGGCTTCAAGAACACGGTGCTGAGCTTCAACGTGGCCAACCTGTTCGACTCGAAGGCACCGTACGATCCGAGCTATGCGACGGCCGGCTACAACACGGCGCTGCATAACGCCCGTGGCCGTTACTTCACCGTCAAGGCCAACTACAAGTTCTGATGACCGTCCGGTCCTGAACCGCGAAAACGCCGCCACGCTCACGCCTGGCGGCGTTTTTTTTTGTCGGCTTACATGCCGCCCCAGATGGCGTTCAGGGTGGCCAGCGCCGTCAGGCCGGCCGTCTCGGTGCGCAGGATGCGCGGCCCCATGCCCAGCGCCAGCGCGCCATGGGCCAGCGCGGCCTGTTCCTCGGCCTCGCTCAAGCCGCCTTCGGGGCCGATCACCAGCGTGAGCGCCTGCGGCGACTGGTGGCGCGCCCAGCCGGCCAGCGACTGCTCCGCGCGCGGGCTCAGGATGACACGCCGGTGCAAGTCCTGCTGGCTGATCCAGTGGCGGTAATCCTGCAGGCCGCCCAGCTGGGCCAGCCGGTTGCGTCCGCTCTGTTCGGAGGCGGCCACGATGATGCCTTGCCAGTGCGCCAGCTTCTTTTCGGCCCGCTCCGGCGCCAGCCGCACCACGCAGCGCTGCGCGGCCAGCGGCACGATGGCGGCCGCGCCCAGCTCGACCGCCTTTTCCACGATCCAATCCATCTTGCTGCCCTCGGGCAGGGCCTGGGCCAGCGTGATGGCGTAGGGCAGCTCGACCTCGCGCGCCGCGTGGGCCTTGACGGTGGCCGTCACGCTGCGCCGTTCGATGTGGCGCAGCATGGCGCTGTACTCGCCGCCGTCGCCGTTGAACAACGTGATCAGTTCGCCGGGCGCCAGCCGCAGCACCTGGACGTGGTGCGCCACGGTGTCGGGCAGGGTGACGTCGAGGCCGAGGGCCAATGGCTGGGGGCAGTAAAAGCGGGGCATGGGGGCATCCTGGATGGCTGGAGACAATCGCGGCGCAATGCCGCTGGCAGGATGGTAATGGCGCGCGGGCCGGATGGGAAGCGGTTTCGGCCGTTGGAGCCGGCGCGGGGCCGGTGTACCAGGGAGGCAGCCGGCCAGGGCGGCCGGCATGACACAAATGAAAAGCCCGCCGGCTAAGCGGCGGGCCTGGGGGCATGCCGGGCCGCTGGCGGCCCGGACCTCCTGTTCAGCTTGAACTCGGCTTAGAACCTGGCCGAGGCGGTCACGTAGAACTCGCGGCCCAGCGGGCTGTTGTAACGGCCATCGTAGCCCACCTGGTTGCCGCCGCCGGCGGTGCGGTCGGAGAACGAGGGCTTGGTGTCGAGCAGGTTCTTGATGCCGGCCGTGACGGCGAACATCTTGTTGATCTGCGCGCGGGTCTGCCAGTCCCAGGTCTGGTAGGAACCCACGTCGCGCTTCATGTCGACGAAGTCGCCCAGCGTGCCGTCGGGGTTGACCGATTTGACGACGGCGTCGTCGGCGCTAACCACCTGGTCGTGATAGCCGGAACGGTAGTTCATGGCCAGCGTGTGCGTGTAGATGCCCGATTGCAGCGTTGCGGCCAGACGGGTGATCACGCGGGCAGTGGCGTTGTTATAAGCATCGAATCGGCCCAGGCTGCTCTCGGTAGGGTTGCCCGGGACATCCTTTTCCGATTTCAGCATATAGGTGCCGGTCCAGGTGACGGTCAGGTTGCCCAGGCCCGTCTTGCTCTTGAACGTGCTGTCCCAGTCGATGCCCTTGTAGTGCGAACCGGCCAGGTTGAAGTACGGCAGCAGCGTGACCAGCTTGTTCTGGCCCTGGCCCGCGTCGTACACGGTCGAGAACAGGCTGTTGTAGGCGGCCGGGTTGGCGAACGGGAAGGTTTCCGGCAACTGGTCGATCTGGTTGCTCAGCTTGACGTTCCACAGGTCCATGCCGAACGACAGGTTGCTGGTCGGTTCGACCCGGAAGCCTACCGTGTACTGCTTCGATTCTTCCGGACGCAGGCCGTTGGAACCGCTCAGCGCGTTGCCGCCCGAGGTCAGCGCGTACTGGGTGTTGCCCATGCAGTCGTTGGCGCGTGGGTCCGGTGCCTTGACCGGGCAGGCGTATTTGCCCGAGGTCACGCCGAAGTCGGAAACGGGCTTGGTGATCTGCTCCAGTTCGGCCACCTTGAAGCCGGTGCCGTAGGACGCGCGCAGCAGCACCGTCTCGACCGGGTTGTAGCGCAGCGACAGTTTGTAGGTCGTCTTCGACGCCTTGTTGCCTTGCGTGGCGGAACCGATCAGCTTGCTGTCCAGGTCGTACACCTTGTTGTTCTTGGCCGCGTCGTAGCTGTCGTAACGCAGGGCGCCATCCAGTTCCAGGTTCTTCTGCACCGGCACCGCCAGTTCAGCGAAGGTGCCCCAGTTCTTGCGGCTGGCGTCGACCGGCAGCGCGCCCGGTGCGCTGCCCAGCACGGTATCGGTCCAGTCCGGCTGTTGCGGGTTCGGGCCCTGGGTGATCGCGCTCGGTGTGTTGGCATAGCTTTGCTTGCTGTAGTCCGCGCCCAGGCCCAGCTGGGCATTGCCGCCGGGAACGCTGAACACGGCGCCTGAGCCGCGCACGCTGAGCACATCGAGCTTGGTCTTGATTTCGTTGTCCAGCTCATGCAGGACCGCCGGCGCCAGCACGGCGGCCGAGCTGCCGGCGAAGCCGAACGGATCGAACGTCAGGGTCTTGTACTTGTTGCGGCTCAGGAAGCCGCCGTCGTAGTTATTGGTCTGCTTGTTCTCCGAATGGGTGTACGAGGCGCTGTAGTCGTAATCCTTGTAGCTGCCCTCCACGCCGAAGGCCAGGTGGCGCGCTTCGGTATCGTACGATTCGGCGCGGCCGCCGGCGTCAACCAGGCGCAAGTTCATTTGCGCTTTCTTGATGTCGGCCGCGTTGACGCCCAGCTGGCCCAGGTAAGGCGTGACGTTGGCGGCGAATTTCGGATCGGTCAGGGGCAGGCTCAAGGTCTGGGCCGGTGGCGCGAAGCGCACCGTTTGCTTGAACTTCGAATCGACGGCCTCGGCGAACAAGCGGGTCTCGTTGTTGAGCTTGAAGTTGCCCGAGGCGAACAAGCTGTCGCGCTGCGACTTGGGAATCAGCTGGACGGTGCCGGAATAATCGAACCAGCACGACTTGTCGTACGTGGTGCCGATATAGGCCGTCTGCGGCGCGCACTTGCCGTCGCGCAGGTAGTTGGGCGAGAACGTCAGCGGGTTGCGGTTCGGGTCCTTGAAGTTCAGCGTGACCGAGGCCGGCGTGGTGTTGACGGCCAGCTGGTACATGGAATATTGCTTGCCGCCTTCGGAGAAGCGTACCAGCCCGGTCTTGGCGAAATCGCGATCGGCCGCGTTCAGCTCTTTTTGCTCGTCATGCGCATACGACAGCAGCACGTTGTAGCCATCGCTTTCCAGGTCGCCGAAGCCTTTCGAGATAGAGAACTTGGCGCTCTTGCCGCCCGATTTTTCCGGCGCGCTGTAGGTGCCGTCGATGTTGAAGTCCTGCTGGTTCTTTTTCAGGATGAAGTTGACCACGCCGGCGATGGCGTCCGAGCCATACAGGGCCGAGGCGCCGTCGGTCAGGATTTCCACGCGCTCCACGGCCGCCAGCGGGATGCTGGCCAGGTTGACGCCGCTGCCCGAGTTATACGAGGCCATGCGGCGGCCGTTCAGCAGCACCAGCGTGTAACCGGCGCCGATGTTGTGGATGGACGCGGTCTGCACGCCGGCGCCACTGCCGTTGACCGATTCGGACGAGGTGATGAAGCCTTGCATGGCCGGCAGCGCCTGCACCAGGTCCTCCACGCTCTTGGCGCCGGTCCTGGCGATATCGGCGCTGGTCAGGGTCTGCACCGGCAGCGCGCCTTCCTTGGCGATGCGCTTGATCGACGAACCGGTGATCTCCACGCGCTGGATCGGCGCCTCCTGCGCCATCACGGGCTGCGCCAGTACGCCGAGGCCGGCGACGACGGCGCCGCCGGAGAATATCAGGCGCAGGGAACGCGCTAAAACTTTTTCCATCATCATTGCTCAACTCCTCTTGGTCCAATCCGGATAAATGGGATGCTGCACAGCATGCGGCGAAATATTTAAACAATATTGAATAATTCGCAATGCGTATCAGACACGCAATATATCTTTTTGTCAACAATACCCTGGTACATAATTTTGCCAAGTGTAATAATTTCACAACGTGGGGCGCGGCTGGGGCGGGGCGCGCACACCGTGCCGGCGCAAGCGGGGCCGCCATTTTTCTGTTCCACAGAGCGGGTCTGGTAAAATAATGGGTTCAGCCAGTGGCCGGCCGCCGCCAGAGTGGCGCGCAAGACCGCAGCGCAACCAGTTTCCCTACTTTCGTGATAGATAGACGATGACCTCTACGCTCCCCACCACCAAAATGGCTAACGCGATCCGCGCGCTGGCAATGGACGCCGTCCAGAAGGCCAATTCCGGCCACCCAGGCATGCCGATGGGCATGGCCGAGATCGCTGTCGCCCTGTGGAGCGGCCACTACAGCCATAACCCGGCCAACCCGAAATGGGTCAACCGCGACCGCTTCCTGTTGTCCAATGGCCACGGCTCGATGCTGCACTACGCGCTCTTGCACCTGGCCGGTTACGCGGTGAGCATGGATGACATCAAGGCTTTCCGCCAGATGCACTCCAAGACCCCGGGCCACCCGGAAGTGGACGTGACGCCGGGCGTGGAAACCACCACCGGCCCGCTGGGCCAGGGCATCGCCAACGCGGTTGGCATGGCGCTCTCGGAATACCTGCTGGCCAGCCAGTTCAACAAGCCCGGTTTCGAGGTGGTCGACCACTACACCTACGCCTTCGTCGGCGACGGCTGCCTGATGGAAGGCATCTCGCACGAAGTGTGCGCGCTGGCCGGCACCCTGGGCCTGAAAAAGCTGATCGCCCTGTACGACGACAACGGCATCTCGATCGACGGCAAGGTCGAAGGCTGGTTCACCGATGACACCCCCAAGCGTTTCGAAGCCTACGGCTGGAACGTGATCCGCGCCGTGGACGGCCATGACGTGGCCGCCGTGAGCGCCGCCATCGCCGCCGCCAAGAAGGCCGACAAGCCGACCCTGATCTGCTGCAAGACCGTGATCGGCAAGGGTTCGCCCAACCTGCAAGGCGGCGACAAGGTGCACGGCGCCGCGCTGGGCGAGAAGGAAGTGGCGGCCGTACGCGAATACATCGGCTGGGACGCCGCCCCGTTCGAAGTGCCGGCCGACGTGTACGCGGCCTGGGACGCGAAAGCGGCCGGCGCCGCCCGCGAAGGCGCGTGGAACGAGCTGTTCGCCGCCTATGGCAAGCAATTCCCGGCCGAAGCGGCCGAACTGAGCCGCCGCATGGCCGGCGAACTGCCCGCCGCGTTCGAAGGCGCGCTGGCCGCCGCCATCGCCTCCTGCGTGGAAAAGAAGGAAAACATCGCCACCCGCAAGGCCAGCCAGAACGCCATCCAGGCACTGGCCCCCTCGCTGCCCGAGTTCCTGGGCGGCTCGGCCGACCTGACCGGCTCCAACCTGACCAACTGGAAGGAATGCGTGGCCCTGCGTTCCGGCCAGCCGGGCAACCACATCAACTACGGCGTGCGTGAATTCGGCATGAGCGCCATCATGAACGGCGTCGCCCTGCACGGCGGCTTCATCCCGTTCGGCGCCACCTTCCTGACCTTCTCGGACTACAGCCGCAACGCGCTGCGCATGGCCGCGCTGATGAAGCAGCGTTCGATCTTCGTGTTCACCCACGACTCGATCGGCCTGGGCGAAGACGGCCCGACCCACCAGTCGGTCGAGCACATCTCGTCAATGCGCCTGATCCCCAACCTGGACAACTGGCGTCCATGCGACACGGTGGAATCGGCCGTGGCCTGGGGCGAGGCCGTCAAGCGCCAGCACGGTCCGTCGACCCTGATCTTCTCGCGCCAGAACCTGCCATACCAGGAGCGCAGCGCCCAGCAGATCGCCGACATCCGCCGCGGCGGCTACGTGCTGCGCGATGCCGCCGACGCCAAGGTGGTGCTGATCGCCACCGGTTCGGAAGTGGAACTGGCCGTGGCCGCCGCCGACGCGCTGGCCGCGCAAGGCACGGCCGCGCGCGTGGTGTCGATGCCGTCGACCGACGTGTTCGACCGCCAGGACGCCGCCTACAAGGCCGCCGTGCTGGGCAAGGGCCTGCCGCGCGTGGCCGTGGAAGCGGGCGTGACCGACTTCTGGTACAAGTACGTGGGCCTGGAAGGCGCCGTGGTCGGCATCGACACCTTCGGCGAATCGGCCCCGGCCGGCGTGCTGTTCAAGCACTTCGGCTTCACGGTCGACAACGTGGTGGCAAAAGTTAAATCGGTACTGGCTGCCTGAGTCGTTGCGACGCAGACAGCCAGTGGCAAGTCGCTGGAACCCTTTTTTTTCATAATCAGGAGTAAAGTATGACGATCAAAGTTGCAATCAACGGTTATGGCCGCATCGGCCGCAATGTGCTGCGCGCTTTCTACGAAGGCGGCAAAAAGCAGGACATCCAGATCGTGGCCATCAACGACCTGGGCGACGCCAAGTCCAACGCCCACCTGACCCGCTACGACACGGCCCACGGCAAGTTCCCCGGCACCGTGGAAGTGGACGGCGACAACATGATCGTGAATGGCGATAAGATCCGCGTGTTCGCGCAGCGCAACCCGGCCGACATCCCATGGGGCGAGCTGGGCGTGGACGTGGTGCTGGAGTGCACCGGCTTCTTCACCTCCAAGGAAAAAGCCTCGGCCCACCTGAAAGGCGGCGCCAAGAAAGTCATCATCTCGGCCCCGGGCGGCAAGGACGTGGACGCGACCGTCGTGTTCGGCGTGAACCAGCACGTGCTGAAATCGACCGACACCGTGATCTCGAACGCCTCGTGCACCACCAACTGCCTGGCCCCGCTGGTCAAGCCGCTCAACGACGCGATCGGCGTGGAAACCGGCCTGATGACCACCGTGCACGCCTACACCAACGACCAGGTGCTGTCCGACGTGATGCACGAAGACCTGCGCCGCGCCCGTTCGGCCACCATGAGCATGATCCCCACCAAGACCGGCGCCGCTGCCGCCGTGGGCCTGGTGCTGCCTGAACTGAACGGCAAGCTGGACGGCTTCGCCATCCGCGTGCCGACCATCAACGTGTCGCTGGTCGACCTGTCGTTCATCGCCAAGCGCGACACCACCGTGGAAGAAGTGAACGCGCTGATGAAGGCCGCCGCCGAAGGCCCGCTGAAAGGCGTGCTGACCTACCAGACCGAGCCGCTGGTGTCGATCGACTTCAACCACAACCCTGCCTCGTCCAACTTCGACTCGACCCTGACCAAGGTGTCGGGCCGCCTGGTCAAGGTGTCGTCGTGGTACGACAACGAGTGGGGCTTCTCGAACCGCATGCTGGACACCACCGTCGCCCTGATGACGGCCAAGTAATCCGGCAGGCTGACCCTGGCCGCTTCGGCGGCCAGGTTGGCGCAACAAAAAACGCTACGCGGCTTGCGCCGGGTAGCGTTTTTTTTGTGTGGCGCTGGCGGGGCCGTCGCTATTTGTAGACGCCCGAGCCGACCAGCATGTCGTCGAGCCGCTCCACGTAGCCGGACTTGGTTTCCACGGCATGGGTGACGGGGTTGGGCCATTTGTAGTCAACCCAGCCTTTGCCGCTGGTGGTGACCAGCTTCACCATTTCCTGGATGATGGGTTTGCCTTCGACGTCGCGCAGGCCGATCAAGGGTTTGCCCACCATCTTGGGATTGTTGCCGTGGGCCAGGTTCACGCCATTCAAGTCATACACATAGATGTACAGGTCCCGTTCGTGGAACGCCGGGTTGGCCATGTCGGCGATGGCGGCGAATGCGCGCGGCCGGCCATCGCTCTTGATCAGGGTGACGGCGCGCTTGACCATGGCCACGGCCTGCTCGGGCGTGCCTTGCTCGGAGGCATGGGTCGAGGGGGCCACCATGGCTGCGCTGATGGCCAGGATGCGGAACAGGGCTCGTATGACGGATCTCCGGTGTGGCGCGGCGGATGCGGCATCCGCTACGCCTGTTGTCGATCCAGCCATGCTAACCGCAAAAACACAAAACTTGCCAGCAAAGGCAATATTTGTTGTTAAGTTGCAACGTTTGCCATTTTTTCAGCGTGGTCGCCAAAGATGGCGGACCACAAGGCCCGCACCTGCGCCGCGTGGCCGGCCACCAGCGCCGGATCGACCCGCGCCAGGTCCTGGCCCTGCAGCCGCAGCTGGTGCTGCAGCTTGCGCAGCGCGCGGTAGGCATCGGCCACGTGGCCGGCCAGGGTCGCGTCGATCAGGCCCAGTTCGCCGCACAGCTTGAGCAGGGCGATGTTGCCGATGTTGCCCGTCAGCGCGGGGTAGTCGGCCGCGTGCTGCAGCACCAGGTACTGGACGATGAATTCGATGTCGATCATGCCGCCCGGGTCTTGCTTGAGGTCGAACAGGGCCGAGCGGTTGGGCTTGGCGTCGAACATGCGCTGGCGCATGGCCAGCACTTCGGTCTTGAGCGGGCCGTCGGGCGGGCGCGGGGTGCGCAGCACCTGCTCGCGGATTTGCTCGAAGCGGGCGCCGATGTCGGCGTCGCCGGCGCAGTAGCGGGCCCGGGTCAGCGCCTGGTGTTCCCACACCCAGGCCGAGCTGGCCTGGTAGCGCTCGAACGCGGCCACGCTCGATACCAGCATGCCGCTGGCGCCGTCCGGCCGCAGGGCGATGTCGATGTCGAACAGGATGCCGGCCGAGGTGTGCGAGGTCATCCAGGTGATGAAGCGCTGCGCCAGCTTGGCGTACTGGGCCGGCGCGTCCTGGTCGTCGTCGTCGAACAGGAAGATCACGTCCAGGTCCGACACATAACCCAGTTCCTTGCCGCCCAGCTTGCCGTACGCGATCACGGCGAAGCGCGGCACCTCGCGGTGGCGCGTGGCCACCGTTTGCCACACGGCGCGCACGGTGGCGGCCACGATGGTGTCGGCCAGCGCCGACAGGTGGTCGGCCAGTTTTTCCACCGTCAAATCGCCGGCCAGGTCCTGGGCCAGCAGGTGGAACAGCTGGGCATGGTGCACCTCGCGCAGGATGTCCATCTGGCGCTCCGTGTCGCCGGCCGCCGCGTCAAGCTGGCGCGAAAGGTCGGCCGCCAGCGCCTGCGGGTCGAACACCAGGTTGCGGATGCGGTCGTCGAGCAGCTCGTCGAGCAGGATGGGGTGCTGGCTGAGGAAGGTGGCGGCCCAGCCGGACGCGTGCACCATGCGGATTACGCGTTCCAGCGTGTGCGGGTATTCCGTCAGCAGCGACAGGTAGGCCGAGCGGCGCGCGATCGCTTCCAGGAAGTCGAGCAGGCGGCCCAGCGTGTCGTGGCGATTGCCGGCGCGCGCCTCATCGGCGCAGCGCGCGATCAGCGGCAAGGCCGTGTTGACCAGGGCCACCAGGCGGTTGCGGCTGGCCTCGGGCAGCGATTGCAGTCGTGGCGCCTGCCAAGTGGCGATCAGGCGCTTGGCGGCGCCGGGCGCGTCGTCGAAGCCGAGCGCGGCGAAACGGGCTTCGATCGCTTCGCGGTTGTCCGGGTCGGCGCATTCGTTGCTGGACTGGGGATCGATGTCGGCTTCGGCGCCGGCCGACTTGTCGGCGAACATGGCGTCGAACTGGGCGGCCACGAAGACGCGGCATTCGTCGAGCCGGGCCAGCAGGGTGGCCGTGTCGGGCAGGCCCATCATCTGCGCCACCACCCGCCGGTCGGCCTCGTTGGCCGGCAGGGTGTGGGTCTGGGCGTCGTCCAGGTATTGCAGCCGGTGCTCAAGATTGCGCAGGAAGGTGTAGCAGGCCAGCAGTTCCTCGACGATGGCCGGCGCCAGCAAGCCTTTTTCGGCCACCGTGCGCAGCGTGGCGCGGGTCGAGCGGTCGCGCAGGGCGGCGTCGCGGCCGCCCCGGATCAGCTGGAACACCTGGGCCAGGAATTCGATTTCGCGGATGCCGCCCCGGCCCAGCTTGACGTTGTTGCTGCGGTCAGGGTGCAGGCGCTCCTGGCGGTTGACCTCGGCGCGGATCTGGGCGTGCATGGTGCGGATCGCTTCGATCACGCCGAAATCGAGGTAGCGGCGGAAGCAGAACGGGCGCACGATGGCGTCCAGCGCCGCGATGTCCCCGGCGCGGCCGGTCACGGCGCGCGCCTTGACCCAGGCGTAGCGTTCCCACTCGCGGCCCTGCACGATCAGGTATTGCTCCACCATGCCCAGGCTGGCCGCCAGCGGGCCGGAGGCGCCGTTCGGGCGCAGCGCCATGTCGACCCGGAAGGTGTAGCCATCCTCGGTGATCTCGGACAGGGCCGCGATCAGTTTCTTGCCCAGGCGGATGAAGTATTCGTGGTTGGACAGGCTGCGCTGGCCCGCTTCCGTCGCCACCGTGTCGCCATCCTCGGGGTAGACGAAGATCAGGTCGATGTCGGACGACACGTTCAGTTCGCCGCCACCCTGCTTGCCCATGGCCAGCACCATCATCTGCTGTACTTCGCCGCTGTCGTGGCCGGTGGGCACGCCGTGGGCGGCCCGCATTTCCGTGTCCAGCTCGGCCAGGTGGGCCTGGATCGCGAAATCGGCGAAGCGGGTCATGGTGGTCACCACCTCGTCCAGGTCGGCCGCGCCGTCCAGGTCGCGCCGGATCAGGCCGCACACGACAAGGTTGCGCAGGCGGCGCATGGCGCGCACCAGCGGCAGCCCGGCACGCGTTTCTTTTGCCAAAAATTCAGCAAAATCGAGCCGGGCAAGCGATAATTGCGCCAGTTCATCGACCTGGCGCTGGCGTTCGGGGCTGGCGGCCAGCCAGCGTTGGTAGTAGCGGGAGGCGGACGTGAGGGAAGTTGGGTTCATGAACGATGAGCTTGTCTGGCGTGGTGGCGGTAACCGGATGTAAGCGGGGCGAGGTTGGTTCGGCGGTTGCGGTAAAATTGCCGCGCAGGCGAAATGGCTTGTGCCCGGTGTGCTGCCCCGGACGCAAGTGCGCTGGACGATTGTAGCGATGTATTTTACGCCGGGCCTGAATTTATTAGCTTACTCGACAAAAAAACAGCAGAGGAGACCGTGACAGGCAACGTGCCCTTGGCCGTGCGCTGGCAGCGGCTGCGTGCCGTCTATCGGGTCTGCAACCTGGCCAGCCACCATGTGCTCGGCTTCGCGATCAAGTCGGTGGCCCTGCTGTATTTCGTGTTTGGCGTGCTGTTCCTGGCGCTGCGCTACGCCATCCTGCCCAATATCGACCATTACAAGCCCGACATCGAGCGGCTGGCCAGCCGCGCCGTCGGCAACCAGGTCACCATCGCCCGCCTGTACGCCTCGTGGAACGGCCTGCATCCCAATTTGTTCCTGGGCGACGTGCTGCTGCGCGACGCCCAGGGCCGGCAAGTGCTGGCCTTGCCCAGTGTGTCGGCCACCTTGTCGTGGTGGAGCGTGCTGGCGGCCGACGTGCGCTTCGAATCGCTGGAGCTGATCCGGCCCGACCTCGACGCGCGCCGCCTGCCCGACGGCACGCTGGTGGTGGCCGGCGTGCACATCGACCTGAACCAGGGCGGCGACGGCAAGGCCGCCGACTGGCTGCTGGGCCAGCGCGAGATCGTCGTGCGCGAAGGGCGCATCGTCTGGACCGACCAGTTGCGGGCCGCGCCGCCGCTGACGCTGGACCAGCTGACGCTGGTGCTGCGCAACCAGTGGCGGCGCCACCAGTTCGCCCTGAAAGCGACGCCGCCGGCCGCGCTCAGCGCGCCGCTCGACGTGCGCGCCGACTTCACCCATCCCGCCTTCACTTCCCGCGTCTCGAACGTGGCCATGTGGACCGGCCAGTTGTACGCGCAATTGCGCGACGCCGACCTGGCCGCGTGGAACACCTGGCTCGCCTATCCGTTCACGGTGCAAGCGGGTCAGGGCTCGCTGCGGGCCTGGGTCGACCTCGACCACGCCAAGCTGGCCGGCTTCATGGCCGACGTGCGGCTGGCCAACGTGGCCGCCGTGCTGGGCAAGGATTTGCCGCCGCTGGACCTGCTGCAGGTGCAGGGCCGGCTGGCCGCGCGCGAGGAATATCCGGCCGGCGACAAGGAAGGCAAGCCCACGTTCGGCGCGCGCGGCCACACGGTCGAGCTGAGCAATTTCTCGCTGACCACGCGCGACGGCCTGGCGCTGGCGCCGACCTCGCTGTTCGAGCACCACCTGGCCGCGACCGGCAAGCAGCCGGAAAAGACGGAACTGCGGGCGCCATTGCTGGACTTGCAAACGCTGGCCAGCCTGGCCGGCCGCCTGCCGCTCACGCCGCGCCAGCGCAAGATGCTGGCCGACTTCGCCCCGCATGGCCGCTTGCTGGACGTGACGGCCGAATGGCAGGGCGCTTATCCTGCCTTGCAGACCTACCGCGTGCGTGGCCGCCTGGACGGGCTGGGCCTGAACCCGCTGCCGGCCCAGCCGCCGCAGCCGAAAACGGCCCACAGCCCGGCCATTGCCGGCATGCCCGCCATCCCCGGCTTCGACAACCTGAGCGGCAGTATCGACGCCACCGAAAAGGGCGGCACGCTGAGCCTGGATACCCAGCAGCTGGTATTGCAGATGCCCGCCTATTTCAACGAGCCGTCGATGCCGTTCGAGCGGCTGGCCATGCGCGCGCGCTGGTCGTTCGAAAAGGGCGACCAGCTGCGCGTGCAGGTGGACAGCCTGGACTTCGCCCAGCAGGGATTGACGGCTTCGCTGTCGGGCAGCCATGTGCTGCCGCTGGCCGGCAAGGGCCTGGGCCAGGTCGATGTCACGGGCAAGCTCAATGGCTTCGCGCTGAACACGATAGGCCGCTACCTGCCGCTGCAAACGCCGCCTGATCTGCGTGCCTGGCTGACGGGGGCGCTGGAGGATGGCATGGCGCAGGACGTCACGCTGCGTCTGCGCGGCGACCTGGCCCAGTTCCCGTTCCGCACCGATACGGCGGCCGAGCGCGCGCGCGGCGAGTTCCGCGTGGCGGGCCGGCTGGAGAACGCGCGCCTGAACTACACGCCCGGCGAAACCCTGCGCGACGAGGGTAAGCTGCCCTTGTGGCCGCAGGCGGAAAAGATCAAGGGCAGCTTCGTGTTCGAAGGCCCGCGCATGGAAATCCGCGGCGATACGGCGCGCACCGGCGGCGCCGCGCTGGCCAATGTGAAGGCCGTGATTCCCGACCTGACCGTGCACGACATGATGCTCGATATCGACGGCACGGCCACCGGCCCGATGCAGGAATTCCTCAAGTACGTGACGGTGAGCCCGGTGCAGGAATGGATCAGCCACTTCACGGACGAAACCCAGGCCAGCGGCAACACGAAACTGGCGCTCAAGTTGCATTTGCCGCTCAACCACATCATCGACGCGAAAGTGCTGGGCGTGCTGCAGTTGCAGGGCAACGACGTGACCTTGTTCAACGACTTGCCGCCCGTGCTGGCCTCGCAGGGCAAGATCGAGTTCAACGAACGGGGCGTGAACCTGAACGGGCTGGGCGGCTCCTTCCTCGGCGGCCCGGTGTCCATCAGCGGCGGCAGCCAGCGCGACAACGCCATCGTGGTCAAGCTGGCCGGTACCGTCACGGCGGACGGCTTCCGCAGGAATTATCCGGCGCCGGCCATGCAGCGCCTGGGCAGCCATTTCTCGGGCGCTACCCGTTTCGGTGGCCAGGTCACGGTGCGCGACCACCAGTTGCAGATCGCCGTCGATACCAGCCTGGTGGGGGCGGGGCTGGACTTGCCGGCGCCACTCAGGAAGGCGGCGCCGGAAGCGTTGCCGCTGCGCTTCGTGATGAGCAGCAACCTCAATCCCGAAGGCGGCGCGTGGCGCGACGATATCCGCATCGGCATCGGCAACGCCATCGCGGCCCGCTACCAGCGCCAGAAGACGGGCAAGGGGCCATGGCGGCTGGTGCGCGGCGGCATTGGTGTGAACGCGCCGGCGCCCGAGCCCGACAGTGGCGTGGCCTTCAACCTCAACATGCGGGCGCTGAACGTGGACGCATGGCTGGACCTGGCCAGCGCCATGAACAGCGCGCCCGCCGCGCCAGGGCTGGCGAGGCCAGCGGCCGAGGACGAGGGCATGGACGTGGCCCAGTTCGTGCAGCCGGACGCCATCGTGGTGCGGGCCGGCGAGTTGCTGGCGGGCGACCGCAAGCTGGAAAATGTGCTGCTGGGTCTGTCCCACCAGAAGAATGTGTGGCAAGCCAATATCGATTCCAGCCAGGCCAATGGCTATTTGACGTGGGCCGAGGCGCCCGGTGGCCTGGGCAAGGTCACGGCCCGCTTGTCGACGCTGATCATTCCCGAGTCGGCCGCCGGTGACGTGCGCGATCTGCTCGAAGGCAAGAACAGCACGGCCACCATTCCCGCGCTCGACATCGTGGCCGAGCGGTTTGAGCTGTTCAACAAGCCGCTGGGCAAGCTGGATTTGCAGGCCAATAACGTCATGCTGAGCGCCGGACGGGAATGGCGCGTGAGCAGGCTGTCGCTGGCCAATCCCGACGGCGAATTGAAGGGCACGGGCCGCTGGGTCAGCCGCGATGGCGTGCAGAGCACCAGCCTCAATTTTGGCCTGGAACTGGTGGACGCGGGCAAGTTGCTGGACCGCTTCGGCTTCGCCGGCACGCTGCGCGGCGGCAAGGGCACGCTGTCCGGCGACATCGCCTGGAAGGGCTTGCCGTATGCGTTCGACATTCCCAGCCTGTCGGGCCAGATCACGATGAACGTGGAGAAAGGCCAGTTCCTCAAACAGGACCCGGGCGCGGCCAAGCTGCTGGGCGTGCTGAGCCTGCAAGCCTTGCCGCGCCTGCTCAAGCTCGACTTCCACGACGTGTTCTCGGAAGGACTGGCGTTCGACGGCATCACGGCCAACGCCACCATCGACCATGGCATTGCGAAGACGGAGAACTTGAAAATGCACGGTGTGGCCGCTACTGTACTGATGGATGGCACGGCCGACATCGCCAACGAATCGACCAATTTGCATGTGGTGGTGATCCCGCAAGTGAACCTGGGCACGGCGCCGCTGGTGTACGCGCTGGCCGTCAATCCCGTGATCGGGCTGGGCAGTTTCCTGGCCCAGTTGTTCCTGAGCGCGCCCGTGATGAAGGCGCTCACTTACCAGATGCAGGTGACGGGGCCGTGGAAGGCGCCCGTCGTGACCAAGCTGGCCAGCGCGCAGCCCGAACCGGCGGCCGCTACCGTGCCGGCCCAATAACTTTCTCCGAGGTTCCCCATGCATACCGTCGCCGCCGTCCAGATGATCTCCTCGCCCGATGTGGCGCATAACATCGCCACGGCGCGCCGCCTGATCGCCCAGGCCGCCGACTCGGGCGCCGAACTGGTGCTGTTACCTGAATACTGGGCCATCATGGGCCGCAGCGACAGCGACAAGGTGGACCACGCGGAGCGGCCCGGCAGCGGTCCCATCCAGGAGTTCATGGCCGCCATGGCGCGCCAGTATGGTGTATGGCTGATCGGCGGCACCTTGCCGCTGGTGTCGGACCAGGCTGGCAAGGTGATCAACACCACGCTGATCTATAACCCCGAAGGCGAGCACGTGGGCCGCTACGACAAGATCCACCTGTTTGGCTTCAGCAAGGGCACCGAATCGTATGACGAGGCGCAGACCATCGTGCCGGGCCGCACCGTCGGCACGCTCGACGGGCCGTTCGGCAAGGTCGGGTTGTCGGTCTGCTATGACTTGCGTTTCCCCGAGCTGTACCGCGCCATGGGGCCGGTGGCCATGCTCGTGGTGCCGGCCGCGTTCACTTATACGACCGGCCGGGCCCACTGGGAAGTGCTGCTGCGCGCGCGCGCCATCGAGAACCAGTGCTACGTGCTGGCGGCGGCCCAGGGCGGCTTGCATCTGAATGGCCGCCGTACCTGGGGCCACAGCATGCTGGTCGACCCGTGGGGCGAGATCAAGGCCGTGCTGCCCGAGGGCGAAGGCGTGATCCACGGCGAGGTCGATCCCGGTTTCATGGCCAGCGTGCGCGAGAGCTTGCCGGCGCTGAAACACCGCACCATGTGAGCCGCCTTCCGATACAATGGCAGCAACTAATCAGAGGCACCCTCCAGAGGCAACATCATGACCCCATTTGAACCGAATCTTTCCACCCTGGCCGTGGCGCGCGACATCCTGCTGACGCCGTTCGGGCTGGACGAAGCCAAGCTGCTCAAGGCGCTCGGCTCCATGTTTACCCACAAGGTCGATTACGCCGACTTGTACTTCCAGTTCACCAAGAACGAAGGCTGGAGTCTGGAGGAGGGCATCGTCAAGACGGGCAGCTTCTCGATCGACCAGGGCGTGGGCGTGCGCGCCGTGTCCGGCGACAAGACGGCGTTCGCCTACTCGGACGACATTTCCGAAAGCGCGCTGCTGGACGCGGCCGCTGCCACCCGCACCATCGCGCGCGCCGGCGCCGGCAAGGTCAAGGTGGCTGGCGCCATGACGCAGCAGGGCGTGCGCTCGCTGTACCTGCCGCACGATCCGCTGGTGTCGCTCGATGCGACGGCCAAGGTCAAGCTGCTGGAAAAAGTGGAGAAGATGGCGCGCGCCAAGGACCCGCGCGTGGTGCAGGTGATGGCGGGCCTGGCCGGCGAATACGACGTGGTGCTGGTGGTGCGCAGCGACGGCGTGCTGGCGGCTGATATCCGTCCTTTGGTGCGCGTCTCGCTGACCGTGATCGTGGAGCAGAACGGCCGCCGCGAAATGGGTTCGTCCGGCGGCGGTGGCCGCTACGACTACGGCTACTTCAGCGACGCGCTGCTGGACCAGTACGCGACCGACGCCGTCAACTCGGCCATCGTCAACCTGGACGCGCGGCCGGCGCCGGCCGGCCCGATGACCGTGGTGCTGGGACCGGGCTGGCCTGGCATCCTGCTGCATGAAGCGATCGGCCACGGCCTTGAAGGCGACTTCAACCGCAAGGGCTCGTCCACGTTCTCGGGCCGTATCGGCGAGCGCGTGGCGGCCAAGGGCGTGACGGTGGTGGACGACGGCACCCTGGCCGACCGCCGCGGTTCGCTCAACATGGACGACGAGGGCAACCCGACCCAGTGCACCACGCTGATCGAGGACGGCATCCTGAAAGGCTATATCCAGGACACCATGAACGCGCGCCTGATGAAGATGCCCGTGACCGGCAACGCGCGGCGTGAATCGTTCGCCCACCTGCCCATGCCGCGCATGACCAACACCTATATGCTCGGGGGCGACAAGGACCCGGCGGAGATCCTGGCGTCCGTCAAGAACGGTCTGTATGCCGTCAATTTCGGCGGCGGCCAGGTCGATATCACCAACGGCAAGTTCGTGTTCTCGGCCAGCGAGGCGTACATGATCGAGGATGGCAAGGTCACCTATCCGGTCAAGGGCGCGACCCTGATCGGTAATGGCCCGGATGTGCTCAACCGCGTATCCATGATCGGCAACGACATGCGCCTCGATCCGGGCGTGGGCGTGTGCGGCAAGGAAGGCCAGAGCGTGCCGGTGGGTGTGGGCCAGCCGACCCTGCGTCTCGATGGCGTGACGGTCGGTGGCACGGCCTGAGCCATCGCCGCATCAAGTGAAGAACAACAACATGGCTGAGATATAAGCTTATTCCAAGGAAAGCCTTGCCAATTTCAGTCTATTGTTGTTATAGTCGTTCAAACACCACGGATTTCGTTCATGCGCTCGATTGTTTTCTTTACCGGCTATTTTTACTTTAGCAATTCCAGCCTCAAGGCGGTGGAGTAGCGGCCGGTACACGTAGCAGCAAAACGTAACCCAGCAGAATCCTAAAAAACCGCCAGCGATGGCGGTTTTTTTTTACCCTGATTTTTATCCAGACTGCACCATCGAACCCTTAAGGAGTAACAGCATGCCCCGTACCGACGACCTGCGTATCCGCGAAATGAAGGAACTGACGCCGCCCTCGCACCTGATCCGTGAATTTGCCTGCACGGAAGCGGCCGAGCAGACGGCAGCCGCGGCACGCGTGGCGCTGCACCGCATCCTGCACGGCCAGGACGACCGCCTGATGGTGGTGATCGGCCCGTGCTCGATCCACGATCCCAAGGCGGCCATGGACTACGCCCAGCGCCTGGTCAAGCTGCGCCAGGAACTGGCCGGCGAACTGGAGATCGTGATGCGCGTCTATTTCGAGAAGCCACGCACCACGGTGGGCTGGAAGGGCCTGATCAACGACCCCTACATGGACAACAGCTTCCGCATCAACGATGGCCTGCGCATGGCGCGCGAACTGCTGCGCGACATTAACGAGCTGGGCTTGCCAGCGGGCACCGAATACCTGGACGTGATCAGCCCGCAATACATCGCCGACCTGATCAGCTGGGGCGCGATCGGCGCCCGCACCACCGAGTCGCAGGTGCACCGTGAGCTGGCCTCGGGACTGTCGTGCCCGGTCGGCTTCAAGAACGGCACCGATGGCAACGTCAAGATCGCCGTGGAAGCCATCAAGGCGGCCTCGCAGCCGCACCACTTCCTGTCGGTGACCAAGGGCGGCCACTCGGCCATCGTGTCGACCAACGGCAACGAGGATTGCCACATCATCCTGCGCGGCGGCAAGGCGCCCAACTATGACGCGGCCAGCGTG
>DATFBD010000013.1:0-4798 GCA_035254005.1 Burkholderiaceae bacterium
CAAACCCGCCTTCACGCTGCCGCCGGGCGCGGTGGACGCGCACTGCCACGTGTTCGGCCCCGGCGCCGAATTCCCCTACGCGCCCGAGCGCAAGTACACCCCGTGCGACGCCAGCAAGGCCCAGTTGTTCGCGCTGCGCGAACAGCTTGGTTTCAGCCGCAACGTGATCGTGCAGGCCACCTGCCACGGCGCCGACAACCGCGCCATGGTCGACGCCTGCCAGTCCTCGGGCGGCAAGGCGCGCGGCGTGGCCACGGTGCGCCGCAGCGTCAGCGACGAGGAGTTGCAGGCCTTGCACGGCGCTGGCGTGCGCGGCGTGCGCTTCAACTTCGTCAAGCGCCTGGTCGACTTCACGCCGCGCGAGGAATTGCTGGAGATTGCCGGCCGCGTGGCGAAGCTGGGCTGGCACATCGTGGTCTATTTCGAATCGCAGGATCTGCCGGAGCTGTGGGACTTCTTCAGCGCGCTGCCCACCATCGTGGTGGTGGACCACATGGGCCGGCCGGACGTGAGCAAGGATATCGACGGCCCCGAATTCGCCCTGTTCCTCAAGTTCATGCGCGAGCATCCTAACGTGTGGAGCAAGGTGAGCTGCCCGGAACGGCTGTCGGTGACCGGTCCGAAGGCGCTCGATGGCGAGCGCATGGCCTACCGCGACGTGATCCCGTTCGCGCGGCGCGTGGTGGAATCGTTCCCCGACCGCGTGTTGTGGGGCACCGACTGGCCGCACCCGAACCTGAAGGACCACATGCCGGACGATGGCTTGCTGGTGGACCTGATTCCCCACATCGCCCCAACGGCCGAACTTCAGCATAAACTACTGGTTGAGAACCCCATGCGGCTGTACTGGCCGGAGGAGACAAGCAATGGCGCTCGATAAGCCCTACCTGGATGTACCAGGCACCATCATTTTCGACGCGGAGCAGTCGCGCAAAGGCTATTGGCTCAACCAGTTCTGCATGTCGTTGATGAAGGCGGAAAACCGCGCCCGCTTCAAGGCGGACGAAAAAGCCTACCTGGACGAATGGCCGATGACGGATGAGCAGAAGCAGGCCGTCCAGGCGCGCGACCTGAACTGGTGCATGCGCACCGGCGGCAATATCTATTTCCTGGCCAAGCTGGGCGCCACGGATGGCAAGAGTTTCCAGCAGATGGCCGGCAGCATGACCGGCATGACGGAAGAGGAGTACCGCAACATGATGATCAATGGAGGCCGCGCCGTCGACGGCAACCGCTACGTCGGCGAAGACGGCGACGCGCAGGCGCACCGCCAGCCGCAGGGAGGAAAGTGAGATGGCACGCATTACCGCATCCGTCTATACCTCGCACGTGCCGGCCATCGGCGCCGCGCTGGACCAGGGCAAGGCCGGCGACGACTATTGGAAACCGCTGTTCGCCGGTTACGACTACTCCCGTCAATGGATGAAGGACAACCGGCCCGACGTGATTTTCCTGGTCTATAACGACCATGCGACGGCATTCAGCCTGGACCTGATCCCTACCTTCGCCATCGGCACGGCCGCCGAATTCGCCATCGCCGACGAAGGCTGGGGGCCGCGCCCGGTGCCCAAGGTCATCGGCCACCCCGAGCTGGCATCGCACATCGCGCAAAGCGTGATCCAGGACGATTTCGATCTCACCATCGTCAACCGCATGGAGGTGGACCATGGCCTGACGGTGCCGCTGTCGCTGATGTGCGGCCAGCCGGACGCCTGGCCATGCCCGGTGATTCCGTTCGCCGTCAACGTGGTGCAGTACCCGGCGCCGTCGGGCCGGCGCTGCTTCCAGCTGGGCCAGGCCATCCGCCGCGCGGTGGAATCGTTCGACCGCGACATCAAGGTGCAGATCTGGGGCACGGGCGGCATGAGCCACCAGTTGCAAGGCCCGCGCGCGGGCCTCATCAACCGCGAATGGGATAATGCCTTCCTCGACCAGCTGATCGCCGATCCGGCCACCGCTGCCGCCATCCCGCACGTGGACTACGTGCGCGAAGCCGGTTCCGAGGGCATCGAACTGGTCATGTGGCTGATCGCCCGTGGCGCCATGGCCGACGTGGCCGGCGGCCCGGCGCCTGTGCTCAAGCACCGCTTTTACCATGTGCCGGCGTCCAACACCGCCGTCGGCCATCTGATTTTGGAGAACAGCTGAATGAAAACCATCAAAGTGGCGCTGGTTGGCGCCGGTGCCTTCGGCATCAAGCACCTGGACGCCATGGCCCAGATCGAGGGCGTGGAAGTGGTGTCCCTGGTCAGCCGTGACCTGGACGCGACGAAGGCGGTGGCGGCGAAATACGCCATCCCCCACGTGACGACGGAGCTGGACGAGGCGCTGGCCTTGCCGGCCGTGGACGCCGTGATCCTGTGCACGCCGACCCAGATGCACGCCAGCCAGGCCATCGCCTGCATGAAGGCGGGCAAGCACGTACAGGTCGAGATTCCGCTGTGCGACATGTACGCGGACGGGCAGGAAGTGCTGCGCGTGCAGCAGGAGACGGGCAAGGTGGCCATGTGCGGCCACACCCGCCGCTTCAATCCCAGCCACCAGTGGGTGCACAAGAAGATTGCGGCCGGCGAGTTCAATATCCAGCAGATGGATGTGCAGACCTACTTCTTCCGCCGCACCAACATCAACGCGCTGGGCCAGCCGCGCAGCTGGACCGACCACCTGCTGTGGCACCATGCCGCCCACACGGTGGACCTGTTCGCCTACCAGTGCGGCAGCCCGGTGGTGAAGGCCAACGCGATCCAGGGTCCTATCCATCCCACGCTGGGCATCGCGATGGACATGTCGATCCAGCTGAAGGCCGCCAACGGCGCCATCTGCACGCTGTCGCTGTCGTTCAACAACGACGGCCCGCTGGGCACCTTCTTCCGCTACATCGGCGACACCGGCACCTACATCGCCCGCTACGACGACCTGGTGGATGGCAAGGAGCAGAAGATCGACGTGTCCAAAGTGGACGTGTCGATGAACGGCATTGAACTGCAGGACCGTGAATTCTTCGCCGCGATCCGCGAGGGCCGCGAGCCCAATGGCAGCGTGGCCCAGGTACTGCCGTGCTACGCCGTGCTGCACCAGCTCGAACAACAACTGAAGGATTGAAATGGAAACGCGCGCGCTGGGACCATTCCAGGTCGGGGCCATCGGTCTCGGATGCATGAACCTGTGCCACGCCTACGGCGAGCCGCTGGCCGCACCGGACGCGGAACGGCTGCTGCTGGCGGCGCTGGACATGGGCGTCACCCATTTCGATACGGCGGCGCTGTATGGCTTTGGCGCCAGCGAAACGCTGGTGGGGCGGGCGCTGGCGCCGCACCGCTCGCGCTTCACGCTGGCCAGCAAGTGCGGCATGGATGGCGTGGCGGGCGAGGATGGCGTCAAGCGCCGCGTGATCGATGGCCGCCCGGAGGCGATCCGCAAGACCTGCGAGGAGGCGCTGCGGCGTTTGCGCACGGACGTGATCGACCTGTACTACCTGCATCGCTGGGACCGCAACGTGCCGATCGAGGACAGCGTGGGCGCGCTGGCGGAGCTGGTCCGGGAAGGGAAGATCCGCGCCATCGGCCTGTCCGAAGTGTCGGCCGGCACCTTGCGCCGCGTGCACGCCGTGCATCCGGTGGCGGCCGTGCAGTCCGAATATTCGCTGTGGACCCGCAATCCCGAGATCGCCGTGCTGGATGCATGCCGCGAGCTGGGCACGGCCTTCGTCGCTTTCAGTCCGCTGGGACGGGGCTTCCTGGCTGGCGCCGTGCCGGATGCGGCCACGGCGCAAGCGTTCGTGGCCAAGGATTTGCGCCGGTCCATGCCGCGCTTCCAGGGCGAACATCTGGCCGCCAACCTGCGCTGGCTGCCGGAGCTGGGCGCACTGGCACGGGAAGCCGGTTGCACGCCCGCGCAACTGGCGCTGGCGTGGCTGTTGCACAAGGCGCCCCATATCCTGCCTATCCCCGGCACCAGCAGTATCGAACACCTGCGGCAGGACGTGGCGGCGGCGTCGGTGCGCCTGAGCGGGGACATGATGGCGCGGCTCGATGCGCTGGTGAATCGCGCCACCGTGTCCGGTCCGCGCTACAACGCGGCCACCCAGGCGGAAATCGATACCGAAGAATTCAACTGACCTGGAAGCCGCCGCGCCGGCGCTTCAGGCGCGGCGGAATTCCTTGGGGCTCAGGCCCATGCGCTTCCTGAACAGGCGGCTGAAGTAGGCCGGATCCTGGAACCCCAGTTCATAGGCGATGCTGGCGATGCTGGCGGGGAGGTAGGTCAGCTTGCGGCACGCTTCGAGCATCAGCCGGTCCTGCGTGATGTCGAACGCGGATTTGCCGGCCAGCTTGAGGCACAGCCGGTTCAGGCGGCTCGGCGTGACGTGCAGCGCATCGGCGTATTGGCTCAGTTGCCATTGTTCCTTGAAGCGGCGTTCCACCTCGTCGCGGAAGCGGCTGAACAGTTCGAAGTCGGCGCGCCCGGACTGGTCGGACATGCGGCGCTCCGCGTGGGCGCGCACCAGCAGCAGCAAGGCGCTGCGCGCCAGCCATTCGAGCATCAGCGTGTGGCCATATTCTGGCCATGCGGCTTCGGCGATCAGGTGCTGCAGTAGTTGTTCGATCCGGGCCTGCATGTCCGGCTGTCCCGCAAGCTCGATCGCCAGCGGGGCGACAAACAGCGACGAGAACAGGTTGGCACGGTTGTCGGCCGCCGAAAACACCACGTTCTGGTCCACGGTCAGCACATAGCCGTGCGCTTGCGGCGAAAAATCGAAGCCGTGCGCCACGGACGGATGAATGGTGATGGCCACCGG
>DATFBD010000014.1:0-4656 GCA_035254005.1 Burkholderiaceae bacterium
CAACAGCAACAGCAACAGCAATTGCAGCAACGGCAGCGCCAGGAGGAACAGCAGCGTCAGCAGTTCGAGGAGCAGCAGCGGCGCCAACGTCAACAGCAGCAATGGCAGACCCAGCAGCAAGCCCAGCCCCTGAGCGTGCAACCGCCGGGCCGCCTGATCGAGCCGCGCGGCACCCAGCAGCCGGCACCGGACGATCGTGGCCGTGAGCGATTCGAGCGCGGCGAACGTGGCGAACGTGGCGAGCGCGGTGTGCGTTATGAAGACGGCCGGCGGCAGATCCGGCCGGAAGCCGAACCATCACGTCCCGCCGCCCAGCCGTTCCAGGCGCCGCCGCAGCAACCGGTCCAGCCGCAGCCACAGCGCGTAGTGGTGCCCCAGCAGCAGGCGCCATCCCAGCCGCAGCAATTCCAGGCGCCGGCCCGGCCCACGCCGCAACCGCAACCGCAACCCATGCCGCAGGCGCAGCCGCAGCAGCGTGAGCAGGCGCATCCGGCGGGCGGGCGTCCGGCCAACGAGAACGACAGGCGCCGTGACGAAGACCGTGAAAGGCGCGGCCACCAGGTGGAGCGCTGACGGGGCGTCCGCCCGCGATCACGGGCCCATCTTGCATTCCAGTCGCGGAAATTGGCCGTTCAGGCCGCAAATGTTGCCGTTCATCACAAAGTTGTAGCCAAAAACATTACTTTTATATACAGTATGCGTTTTAGGCAACAACGGCGACAGCGCGGCACGACAGGGAGCACACTCCCGCTACGCCAGATCGTCGGGATCGTACCGAGTCTATCCCGACTATTTTCAAGACAGTGAGAATAGTTTTTTAAGCCAGCTTCACCAGCTGGCTTTTTTTTATCCAAGCATGTGTGCCATGTCAGACGTCGTCGTGGGCGATGAGCCAGCCATGCGGTCCCAGGCTGGCCGCCTCCCCCTGCCAGCCTGACGCGTAAAGCGGGCGAACGCGCGCGAGTCCGGCATCGAGCGTGCGCACCGTTGACGACAGATTGGCCAGCACCACGATGCGCTCGCTGTCGTCGCCGCGCGTGAAGCCGATGACGCCGGGCGGCAAATCATCCAGGAATGCCGTTGCGCCGGCACGCAGTGCGGCGTGGCGGCGGCGCAAGCCGATCAGCGTCTGGTAGTGCTGGTACAGCCCGCCATCAAAGGACTGCCAGTCGAGCTGGTAGGCATCGAACAGCACTTGCCATCCAGTCCAGCTCGGCTCGTCAAATTCCTGGCCCATCAGCAGGTGCGGTACGCCGTCCATGGCCAGCATCACGGCGGCGGCGGGGCGGTGCGCGGCGCGGCCCAGGAAGGCGGAGGCCCGCCCCTGCTCCTTGTCTTCCAGCCAGCGCATGCGCAAGGCCCCGCGCGGGAAGCTGTAGGTGGACTCGTTCCAGTAGCGGGCGAAGGCGGCATGGTCCGCTTCGCCCCTTGCGCAGCGGCGCAACATCTCGCGCGTGCCGCCTTCGTAGGTCAGGTCGCAGGCGGCCAAGTGGTGAAATTCGTCGCAGGACTGGGAGATCAGGGCGATGTCGGGCCGCTGCGCCGCCAGCGCCGCGCGGATCTCGTCGAGGAAATCGCGGGGCGTAATGTCGGAGTCGTCGAAGCGCAAGCCATCAAAGCCGAAGCGCTCGATCCAGCCGCGCATGCTGGCTATCAGGTAGCGCCGCAGTGCGCGGTCGGCGAAGTCGAAGCCGGCGAAGTAGCCGCGCTCAGGGACGGCGTAATAGATGCTGCCGTCGGCGCGCCGCGTGTACCAGTGGGGATAGGTACGCGTGAACGGGTGGTCCACGCTGCTGCGGTTGAGCGTCCAGTCCAGGATCACGCGCATGCCGCGTGCGTGTGCGGCGTCCACCAGCGCGCGCAGGGAGGCCGCGTCACCCAGGGCGGGATCGATGGCGTCGAAATCGCGCACTGCGTATGGGTCGCCCAGTGTGCCGCGCCGCCCCTCGATGCCGATGGGATGGACCGGCATGATCCAGAGAATGTCGGCGCCCAGCTCGCTCAGGTAGCCTAGCCTGGCGCGCACGCCATCGAAATCGCCGCCGAAGGCAGGCACCGACAACTGGTAGATCACGCCGTCGCGCAGCCAGTCCGGGCTGGCCAGGGCGGCGCGTGCGTGCAGCGGGCCCGGCGCGGCGGCGCCCAGGCCCGCCTCGCGCATCAGCACTGCGCCGGTTTCATCCACCGTCAGGCAGGAGTTGTGTTGGCCTTCTTCCGAGATCCAGGGATTGGCGGGGTCGGCAATCCAGTCCCTGCCGTCGATAACGAGCTTGTAGAGGTGCCGCCCGGCCGGTATCGGCAGCGTGACTTGCCAGCGTGTGGGCGACACGCGTTCCAGCATGCAGGCGTCGCCCACCCAGCTGTTGAAGGTGCCGGCCAGGGCGACACTGCCGGTGCCGGGCGCGGCATCGAAAACAAAGCGCACCCCGCCAGGGACGGTGCGCGGCAGCATGGCCGGGTCGGGGCGAAATTGCAGGTCCATGGTGATCCTTTCAGAGATGCTCGGCTGATGTCCGTGCGCCGCAGATGGGCTGGATGAGTGTAATTCAACTACATAAATGTAGTAAAGCAGACATTGTTTGCGAGAGCATCCCATGGTATTCCGCCATGCTGTACCCTTATCCATTCAATTGTTCGGTAATTTGGCTACATTCTGTGCATGCGCTGACAGCAGCGCGAGCTGCCGCCGGGCTGCAAACGGCACTGGTAATTCCCGAATTGGCTACAATATGCGGGTGAGCGCCGCGTTGGCGCGCACGTTTTTTACATTGATTGGAATGACCATGGCAGCGACGATCCCACCCAACATCCCTCCATCGGAGTCCCTCATCGAGTATCCGAGCGACTTCCCGATCAAGGTGATGGGCTTGACGCATGTCGAGTTCACCACCACGATCCTGCAGGTGGTGCAGAAGCATGACCCGACTTTCCATGAAGGTAAGCTGGAGGCGCGTCCCTCGGCCAAGGGCAATTACACCGGCTTGACGGTGGTGGTGCGCGCCACCAGCCGCGAACAGCTCGACGCGCTGTACACCGAACTGTCGGGCCATCCCATGGTCAAGGTGGTGCTGTAATTGATGCTGTAATCAAGCGCCCTGCTGCTGCCGGAATGTGTCGATTTCGGCCAGCAGCCAGGCGCGGAACGCCTGCACCTGCGGCTTGGCCGCCGCCGCCGGCGGGCTGACGAAGAAATATTCATCCGGGCACGGCGTCGCAATATCGAACAGCCGCACCAGCTGGCCCGAGGCGATTTCCTGCATCGCCACCACGTGGCGCACCAGCGCCACGCCGTTGCCATCCACGGCCGAGCGCACCAGCATCGACAAATCCTCGAACATCAGGCCGCCCGACGGCTCGGCCAATGCCAGGCCGGCCGCGCGGAACCACGGCGTCCACGGTTCCACCGAGCGCAGCAGGCAAGCCTGTTCCAGGTCCGCCGGCGTGGCCGGCAGCCGCCCGCCCCGGTAGGTGGGACTGACCACCGGGTAGTACACATCCCCCATCAGCCGCTGCACCACCATGCCCGGATAATGGCCGCGCCCGAAGCGGATGCCCACGTCGACCGCATCGCGTACCAGGTCCTGCAACTGGCCGCTGGCCTGCAGCACCACTTCCACGTCCGGATGCTGGTCGATGAACCGGCCCAGCCGGGGCGCCAGCCAGCGCGCCGCGAACGATGGTATTGACGAGATGGTCAGGCGCCGGCTGGCGCTGGCGGGCCGCAGCGCGTCGGCCGCAGTGGCGATGTCGCCGAAGGCCTTGGCCAGCTGGTGGGCGAAGCGCAGGCCATCGGCCGTTACCTTCACGTGGCGGCCATTGCGCACGAACAGCGGCGTGCCCAGTTCCTGCTCCAGCGCCCGCACCTGGTGGCTGATGGCGCCATGGGTCAGGTGCAATTCCTCGGCCGCCCGCGAGAAATTCTGGTGGCGCGCCGCCGCCTCGAATGCGCGCAGGGCGGAAAAATTGGGCAGGCGGTGCGGGCCGGACATGGTTTTATGTGAATAAAATTAGCTATAGTTGTCAAAATATATCGTTATGCCGTCTGTATCGCAAGGCTTACCATGTGAAATCCATTCAATCAGCACCCGGAGCCCCCATGTCTTTCAAACTGTATGTCGACAGCCTGTTCGCCAGCCCTTACGCCATGTCCGTGTACGTGGCGCTGACCGAGAAGGGTTTGCCCTTCAGCCTGGAAACCATGGACCTGGAAGCCGGCGCGCACCGCCGCACGCCGTACCGCGACCTGGCGCTGACGGGCCGTATTCCGGCCCTGGTGCATGACGGTTTCGTGCTGACCGAGTCCAGCGCCATCGCCGAATACCTCGACGAAGCGTTCCCGGCGCCGCAATACACGGCCCTGTATCCGCAGGAGATGCACTCCCGCGCCCGCGCGCGCCAGTTGCAGGGCTGGCTGCGCAGCGGCTTGATGGCGCTGCGCGTCGAACGCGACACGGAATCCGTGTTCTTCCGCCCCACCAGCGTGCCGCTCAGCGCGGAGGCGCAACTGTGCGCCGACCAGCTGATCCGCGCGGCCGGGCAACTGGTGGATGGCGCCAACCTGTTCGGCCAGTGGAGCATCGCCGACACCGACCTGGCCATGATGCTGCAACGCCTGATCGTGAACGGCGATCCGGTGCCGCAACGGCTGCGCGACTA
>DATFBD010000015.1:0-9488 GCA_035254005.1 Burkholderiaceae bacterium
CGGGATGGCGTTCATGTCGGTGCCCGTGTTGCCGCGGTTGCGCGCGCCGAACAGGTTGACCAGGGCCGTCGTGTGGCGGCGCTTGCCGTTCACCAGCACCAGGGTCTGGTCGGAACCGAGGCCGCGCAGGGCGGCCGAGTCCACCAGGTCGGCGCCGTCGGCGCCGGTCTGGCGGGTCGAGTTGAACGAGGGGGAGATATTGGTCAGGGTCTGGGCCAGGTCGAACTGGCCGCCCGATTCGGCCGCCTTGTTCAGCGGGATCACGTCGACGGGCACCGTGGTGTCGGTGGCGGAACTGGCGGCGCGGCGCGAGCCGACCACGTTCACGGTCTGGATGCCACTATCGGTGGTCTGGGCGTGGGTCTCAGGCGCCAGCATGGCCAGCGCGGCACTGCCGTACAGGCTCAGCAAGACGGCTTTACGTAAAGTTGAAGTAGCGAACACGTTGGCGTCTCCCTATGAAAAGCATGATTCTAGACAAGATATGCATAGACAAGCATCAAATCTTGGTAGCGCTACAACAAATAAATGCCAACTGTGCTGTTTTGCATACAAAACGGGCGCGCGGGATGGCTCCAATCGTGCGCGCCGTCAAGATCGTGTAGAAATCAGCCAGGTTGCTCAGGTGCGGGCAGTGGGCGGGCCGCGCCACTGATGGCGATGCGGCCAGCGCGCAGGGCGGTGCGGATCAAACAGGGCTGACCCAGTTGCGCGCCCTGGTACAGCGTGACGGCATGGCCCAGGTGGAC
Organism: Burkholderiaceae bacterium; assembly: GCA_035254005.1. Classification (GTDB taxonomy): domain Bacteria; phylum Pseudomonadota; class Gammaproteobacteria; order Burkholderiales; family Burkholderiaceae_D; genus Rugamonas. The sequence continues at coordinate 750 of DATFBD010000015.1, forward strand.
GGTGAGGGCGCCGGCCGCCACGCCGGTGGCCGTGTCTTCCAGCGCCGGGTCCAGGTGGTTGAAGTTGCGGCCTTCATAGGCGCCGTCGGGGCGCCGGCAATACACATAGCAGCCGCTCACACCGTTGTCCCGGCCCCAGTCCACGATGCGCGCCAGGTCGGGGCGCAGGGCGTGCAGGGTGGCGCTGTCGTTCACTTCGAGCAGCAGCTTGGGGCTGCCGACGGAGGCGATGGCCGGCGCCGACGCCAGCGCCAGGCCGGGCGCGGCCAGCAGGGTGGCCGGCAAGTCCGGCGCCAGCGTCACGGCGGGCGGTGTTTGCGGCGCCAGCAGGATATGAACTTCTCCGCCGTCCAGCGCCAGGTCCAGCAACTGGCCCTTGAGGGCCGTGCGTGCGCGCAGGGCGGGGCGCTGTGCGCTCAGCAGCACGCGGCCGGCGGCCAGCGTGGCATGCAGACACAGCGGGCTGCGCGCGTGCGGGTAGACATAATCGAACACCCAGTCCGCTTGCCTGTCGCCATCGGCCACGGGATCGATGAACACGCAGGCGCTGCGGCCGCTGGCACGGGCGAACTGCTGGCGCTGCGCGTCGCTGCCATGGTCGCCCTGGATCACGAGCGCCGCGTTGCCGCTGGCGGGCGTGGCGCCAAAGCATGTCACTTCCTGGACTGAGATTGTCATTTTTGTATCATATTGTGGCGGATCATGGACTATACCGCAGGCGGCCAAACAGCGTAAAATACTGTATATAAACACAGTACTATTGTTGTGTCCTTGTTGTTGGTGCCCTTGTTGTGTCCTTGCCATGTCCGCTGCTACTTCGTCCCTCCCACCCGCCACCGGCCTGCCGGCCTATGCCGAGCTGTATTGCCTGTCCAATTTCTCGTTTCTGCAAGGGGCTTCCCATGCGGAGGAACTGGTCGCGCGCGCGGCCCAGCTCGACTATGCGGCGCTGGCCGTGACGGATGAATGCTCGCTGGCCGGCGTGGTGCGCGCCCATGCGGAAGCGAAGCGGGCCGATCTGCCATTGCTGATCGGCGCCTCGTTCCAGCTGCGCGGCGCGGACGGCCAGGTGGCGCTGTCGCTGGTGGCGCTGGCGCAGAACCGCAATGGCTACGGCAACCTGTCTGAATTGATTACCATCGGCCGCACGCGGGCCGCCAAGGGCAGCTACCTGCTGACGCTGGACGACCTGGCCGCGCCGCCGCCCGAGTACGCTCACCTGCAAGGCTTGCCTGATTGCCTGCTGATCCTGCTGCCCCATTACCCGGCCCACCAGCCCGGCGACGTGGACCGCCTGCACGCGCAGGCGGCGTGGATGGCGGCCACTTTTCCCGGCCGGGCCTGGGTGGGACTGAACCTGCTGCAACGGGCGTTCGACGAGGCGCACCGCATCAGCGTGGCTGAGGTGGCCAGCCAGCACGGCATGGCCGTGGTGGCCGTGGGCCACGTGTGCATGCACGTGCGCTCGCGCAAGCCGCTGCACGACACGCTGTGCGCGGTGCGTATCGGCAAGCCGGTGGCCGAGTGCGGCTACGCGCTGGCGCAGAACGCCGAGCAGCATCTGCGCCCGCGCTTGCGGCTGGCCAATTTGTATCCGGCGGCGGCGCTGGCCGAGACGCTGCGCATCGCCAGCCTGTGCAGCTTTTCGCTCGATGAGCTGCGCTACGAATACCCGGACGAGCTGGTGCCGCCCGGCCACACGCCCACCACTTACCTGCGCCAGGAAACCTACATCGGTGCCCACCAGCGTTTCGTGGACGGCATTCCGGCCAAGGTGCAGCAGCAGATCGAGCACGAGCTGGAGCTGATCGCGGCGCTGCGCTACGAACCGTACTTCCTGACCGTCTACGACATCGTCCGCTACGCACGCGCCAACGGCATCCTGTGCCAGGGGCGCGGTTCGGCCGCCAACTCGGCCGTGTGCTACTGCCTGCACATCACGGAAGTGGACCCGGCGCGCGGCAACTTGCTGGTCGAGCGTTTCATCTCGCGCGAGCGGGCCGAGCCGCCTGACATCGACGTCGATTTCGAGCACCAGCGGCGCGAGGAAGTGATCCAGTACATCTACCGGAAATACGGCCGCACCCGGGCCGCGCTGGCGGCCGTCGTCATCAGCTACCGGCCCAAGAGCGCGCTGCGCGACAGCGGCAAGGCACTGGGCGTGGACCTGGCCATCGTGGAAAAAGTGGCGCGTTCCCATCACTGGTTCGACGGCAAGCGCGACCTGCTGAACCGGCTGGCCGAATGTGGCCTCGACCCCACCTCGCTGCTGGCGCGCCAGTGGGCCACGCTGGCCCAGAGCCTGCTGGGTTTCCCGCGCCATTTGTCGCAGCATCCGGGCGGCTTCGTGATCGCCCAGGGCAAGCTGTCGCGGCTGGTGCCGGTGGAGAACGCGACCATGGAGGAGCGCAGCGTGATCCAGTGGGACAAGGACGACCTGGAGGAGCTGGGCTTGCTGAAGGTGGACGTGCTGGCGCTGGGCATGCTGTCGGCGCTGCGGCGCGCGTTCGACCTGGTGGGCCAGCAACGCCAGTCCGTGTTCAGCATGCAGGACGTGCCGCCCGAAGACCGGGCCACCTACGACATGATGTGCGAGGCCGACACCATCGGCGTGTTCCAGATCGAGTCGCGCGCGCAGATGAGCATGCTGCCGCGCTTGCGTCCGCGCCAGTTCTACGACCTGGTGATCGAAGTGGCGCTGGTGCGGCCCGGCCCGATCCAGGGCGGCATGGTCCATCCGTATTTGCAGCGGCGCATGGACCCGTCGCTGGTGCACTTCCCGCCCGGCCTGGAAACGGCGCTGGGCCGCACGCTGGGCGTGCCCATCTTCCAGGAGCAGGTGATGCAGGTGGCCATTTTGGCGGCCGGCTTCTCGCCCGGCGAGGCCGACCAGCTGCGGCGCGCGATGGCGGCCTGGAAGCGCAAGGGCGGCATGGACAAGTACCACGACCGCATCATCACCGGCATGCTGGAGCGCGGCTACGAGCTGGCATTCGCCGAAGCCATCTGCAGCCAGATCCAGGGCTTTGGCGAATACGGTTTTCCCGAATCGCACGCGGCCAGCTTCGCACTGCTGACCTACGCCAGTTCCTGGCTCAAGTGCCACGAGCCGGCGGCCTTCCTGTGCGCCTTGCTCAACAGCCAGCCCATGGGCTTCTACGGCCCCTCGCAACTGGTGCAGGACGCCAAGCGGCACGGCGTGGTGGTGCGTCCCGTGGACGTGGCCGTGAGCGGCTGGGAGTCGACGCTGGAGGAAGTGGCGGGCGCGCGCGGCCAGCCGGCCGTGCGGCTGGGCCTGTCGCTGCTGCGCGGCATGCGGGCCGAGCCGTCCCAGCGTATCGAGGACGCGCGCGCCGTGCGCCCGTTCACGTCCGTGGCCGACCTGGCCCGGCGCGCCGGGCTGGACCGGCACGACCTGCAGGTGTTAGCCGGCGGCAACGCGCTGCACCAGTTGGCCGGCCATCGCCGCCAGGCCTTGTGGCAAGCCGTGGGCGCGGTGCCGGACAAGGACTTGCTGCGCCCCACCACGCCGGACGAGGAAACGCCGGCGCTGGCCGCGCCGTCGGAAGGGGAGAACATCCTGGGCGACTACCGGGCCCAGGGATTGACATTGGGGCGCCACCCGCTGGCGCTGCTGCGCCCGCAATTGCTGGAGCAGCGTTTCCTGCCCGCGTCCACCTTGCAGGGCTTCCGCAACGGCCAACTGGCGCGCGGCTGCGGCATCGTCACCGTGCGCCAGCGGCCCGGCACGGCCAAGGGCGTGTTGTTCATCACCATCGAGGACGAGACCGGCAATGTGAACGTGATCGTGTGGCCGGCGCTGGTCGAGCAGCAGCGGCGCGAAGTGCTCAGCGCGGCCCTGCTGGGCGTGTATGGCGTGTGGCAGCGCGAGGGCACGGTGTGCCACCTGGTGGCCAAGCGGCTGGTCGATATGTCGCATTTATTGGGCCGTTTGCCCACCATCAGCCGCGATTTTTGCTGAGTGGCGCGCGGTTTTTTCCCAAAAACCGGCTCAAAGATGGCAAAATAATAATATGAAAACTTTAACATTGCGCGCGGCGGCACCGGACGATGCCGCCGCGATCAGCGAACTGATCGCCGATTTGATGCCTTACATGACGCTCGATGCCGATGGCGCCGGCGCCGAACAATTCATGGCCAGCATGGCCGAGCCGGCCATCGCCAGCTACCTGTCCCAGCCCCGTTACCAGTACCAGTTGGGCTTCATCGGTTCGGTGCTGGCCGGCGCGGTAGCCATCCGCGACCGCAGCCATCTGTTCCACCTGTTCGTGGCCCGTGAATTCCACGGCTGCGGCCTGGGCCGCCAGCTGTGGCTGGCCGCGCGCACGGCCGCGCTGGTGGCGGGCAACACGGTGGGGTTCACCGTCAATTCGTCGGACTATGCGTTCCCCATGTACCAGCGCTGGGGGTTCCTGCCCACCGGGCCGCGCGTGGAGGAGGGCGGCGTGGCGTGGGTGCCCATGCACCTGCCGCCCTGCGCCTAGCCGGTCCAGCCACATAGCAGGTATATGCGCGGCCATAACCGGCCGGGCCAGGCTGCGGCCACAATGGCATGCCTTGCCTGGGGTTAGCTGAGGCCGGAACCTTGTTCCGCGGGATGGGCGTAGTACTGGTGGATCTGCGCCGCCCATGCGGGATTGGCCATGTTGGGCCAGTGGTCGGGATCGAAGCCGGGCGCCTCGTCCAGCCGCTGCTTGTCAATGTTGAGGGTAAAGCCCTTGTGGGCCGGGTCCAGCGTCAGCGCCTGCCAGGGCACGGCGAACAGCTTGGCGCCCAGGTGGAACACGCCGCCGTGCGCCATGACGGCGTAGGCGATGGTGCCGCTGCGCATGTCGAGCATGATTTCGCGGATCTGGCCCAGGTGTTCGCCCTTGAGGTTGCGCACCGGGTCGCCGATCACGGTACCGGCGCCCATCAGGTCGGGGCCGGGGCCGTGGTGGCCCGTGTCCACATAGACGCCGTCGGCATCGCGGTCTTGGTAGTGCATGGTGACCTCCCAGGAGAAAGTTGCCAGTCTGGCCCCGTCCGGCATGCCGGTCGGTTCGTTGCTTCACACTGCTGCCGGAAAGGCAATAATGTCGAAAAGAAATTAAAAAACCGGCTATTTTTCACCGCTTTCCTCCCAGCATACTACGCCCGGAATCGGATTTTTCCGGCGGGAAGGATGAAGAATGACTCAGTTTAGGCTATAATTTCAATTTCCCGCACGTGCCGTTCGGCACCATCTGCAATGACCAAATTTGTCTTCGTCACTGGCGGCGTTGTGTCTTCCCTCGGTAAAGGGATCGCCGCCGCCTCTCTCGCCGCGATCCTCGAATCGCGCGGCCTCAAAGTCACCATGCTCAAGCTCGACCCGTACATCAACGTCGATCCGGGCACGATGAGCCCCATGCAACACGGTGAAGTATTCGTCACCGACGACGGGGCGGAAACCGACCTCGACCTGGGCCACTACGAGCGCTTCATTTCCACCCGGATGAAAAAGGTGAACAACTTCACCACCGGCCAGATCTACGAATCCGTGATCCGCAAGGAGCGCCGCGGTGAGTACCTGGGCAAGACGGTGCAAGTGATTCCCCACATCACCAACGAAATCCAGGACTACATCCGCCGTGGCGCGGAGGGCTACGACGTGGCCTTGTGCGAAATCGGCGGCACGGTGGGCGACATCGAGTCGCTGCCGTTCCTGGAAGCGGCCCGTCAGCTGAGCCTGCGCGCCGGCCGCAAGAATACGGCCTTCGTGCACCTGACCCTGGTGCCGTACATCGCCTCGGCCGGCGAACTGAAAACCAAGCCGACCCAGCACTCGGTGCAGAAACTGCGCGAAATCGGCATCTCGCCCAACGCGCTGCTGTGCCGCGCCGACCGCCGCATTCCCGAAGATGAGCGCGCCAAGATCTCGCTGTTCTCCAACATCGAGGAACAGGCCGTGATCTCCGTGTGGGACGTCGACACCATCTACAAAGTGCCGCAGATGCTGCACGACCAGGGGCTGGACGCCATCATCTGCGACGCGCTGGACCTGGACCCGGCCCCGGCCGACCTGTCCGTGTGGAGCAAGCTGATCTACACGCTCGAGCACCCGAAAGCCGAAGTGGCTATCGGCATGGTGGGCAAGTACGTGGAACTGACGGAATCGTACAAGTCGCTAACCGAAGCGCTGCGCCACGCCGGCATCCACAACGAAGCGCGCGTGAACATCGAATACATCGACTCGGAAGAGATCGAAACGCGCGGCTGCGCCGAGCTGGCCAAGTACGACGCCATCCTGGTGCCGGGCGGTTTCGGCAAGCGCGGCGTGGAAGGCAAGATCATGGCGGCCCAGTTCGCCCGTGAACACAAGATCCCTTACCTGGGCATCTGCCTGGGCATGCAGGTGGCGCTGATCGAATACGCGCGCCACAAGGCCGGCCTGGCCAACGCCAACTCGACCGAGTTCGACCTGAACACCGACCAGCCGGTCGTCGCCCTGATCGACGAATGGCAAGGCCAGGATGGCAAGGTCGAGAAGCGCGACGAGAATTCCGACCTGGGCGGCACCATGCGCCTGGGCGCGCAGACCTGCGAAGTCAAGCCGGGCACGCTGGCAGCCGAGATCTACGGCGGCGTGGTGACCGAGCGCCACCGTCACCGCTACGAAGCCAACAACCACTACCTGCCGCGCGTGGAAGCGGCAGGCCTGATCGTTTCGGCCCGCACCCCGACCGAAGACCTGTGCGAAATCATGGAACTGCCGCGCACCGGCGAGAACGCCCACCCCTGGTACATGGGCGTGCAGTACCACCCTGAGTTCAAATCGACCCCGCGTGACGGCCATCCGCTGTTCACGTCCTACATCAAGGCCGCCCTCGCGCACCAGGCCGCCAGCGGCAAGCCCCGCTTGCACGCCGTGAAAGAGGGCGAGCTGCAAGGAGACGCAGCATGAAACTGTGCGGATTTGACGTCGGCCTCGACCAGCCGTTCTTCCTGATCGCCGGCACCTGCGTGATCGAATCGCGCCAGATGGCGTTCGACACGGCCGGCGCGCTCAAGGAAATGACGGCCGAACTGGGCATCCCCTTCATCTACAAGTCCTCGTTCGACAAGGCCAACCGTTCCTCGGGCACTTCGTACCGCGGTCCCGGCATGGACAAGGGCCTGGAAATCCTGGGCGACGTCAAACGCGAACTCGGCGTGCCGGTGCTGACGGACGTGCACTCGGTCGAGGAAATCGCGGCCGTGTCGTCGGTGGTGGACGTACTGCAGACGCCAGCCTTCCTGTGCCGCCAGACCGACTTCATCACGGCCTGCGCCCAGTCGGGCAAGCCGGTCAACATCAAGAAGGGCCAGTTCCTGGCGCCGGGCGACATGAAGAACGTGATCGACAAGGCGCGTGCCGCGGCCCAGGCCGCCGGCCTGCCGGATGACGTGTTCATGGCGTGCGAGCGCGGCGTTTCGTTTGGCTACAACAACCTGGTGTCGGACATGCGCTCGCTGGCCATCATGCGCGAGACCAATTGCCCGGTGGTGTTCGACGCCACCCACTCGGTGCAGCTGCCCGGTGGCCAGGGCACCTCGTCGGGCGGCCAGCGCGAGTTCGTGCCGGTGCTGGCGCGCGCGGCCGTGGCCGTGGGCGTGTCCGGCCTGTTCATGGAAACCCACCCGACGCCGGCCACCGCGCTGTCGGACGGCCCCAACGCCGTGCCGCTGGGCCGCATGAAGGAACTGCTGTCCACGCTGATCGAGCTCGATCGCGTCACCAAGAAAGCGGGCTTCCTCGAAACCAGCTTCAATTAATTGCAGCAAGCTGGTCCTTGTCCGGCGCCCCGCATAGCGCGTGCGCCGGACAATGTCCCGTTACTCTAAGATCCGCTGATTGCGCACCAGACGCAATGCGCGAACCGTTACGCTTAACCTTTGGAGAATGACATGAGTGCTATTGTTGATATTATCGGCCGTGAAATTATCGATTCGCGCGGCAATCCGACCGTGGAGTGCGACGTTCTGCTGGAATCGGGCGTGATGGGCCGCGCCGCCGTACCGTCGGGCGCCTCGACCGGCTCGCGCGAAGCGATCGAACTGCGTGATGGCGACCCCAAGCGCTACTTCGGCAAGGGCGTGCTGCAAGCCTGCGAGAACATCAACACCGAAATCTCGGAAGCCATCATGGGCCTGGACGCCAATGAGCAAGCCTTCCTGGACCGTACCCTGATCGACCTGGACGGCACCGAGAACAAGAGCCGCCTGGGCGCCAACGCCATGCTGGCCGTGTCGATGGCTGTGGCCAAGGCCGCCGCTGAAGAAGCCGGCCTGCCGCTGTACCGCTACTTCGGCGGTTCGGGCGCCATGCAGCTGCCGGTGCCGATGATGAACGTGATCAACGGCGGCGCGCACGCCGACAACAACCTGGACATCCAGGAATTCATGATCATCCCCGTGGGCGCACCGTCGTTCAAGGAAGCGATCCGCTACGGCGCCGAAGTGTTCCACACGCTGAAGAAGATCCTGCACAAGAAGGGCCTGACCACGGCCGTGGGCGATGAAGGCGGCTTCGCACCGTCCGTCACCAACCACGAAGAAGCGATCAAGCTGATCATCCAGGCCATCGAGGAAGCCGGCTACCAGCCAGGCACCCAGATCGCGCTGGGCCTGGACTGCGCCGCCTCCGAGTTCTACAAGGATGGCAAGTACCAGCTGGAAGGCGAAGGCCTGAGCCTGACGGCCACCGAATTCACCAAG
>DATFBD010000016.1:0-52871 GCA_035254005.1 Burkholderiaceae bacterium
GCGAGCTGTTCGAGCCCGGCATCCAGATCGTCAATCCGGAGTTCTTCAATCAGCTGACCACCATGCATGGCCTGATCATGGTGTTCGGCGCGATCATGCCGGCCTTCGTCGGCTTCGCCAACTGGCAGATTCCGCTGATGATAGGCGCGCCCGACATGGCGTTCGCGCGCATGAACAACTGGAGCTTCTGGCTGCTGCCGCCGGCGGCGACCCTGCTGGTCGCGTCGTTCTTCGTGCCGGGCGGCGCCACCGCCGCGGGCTGGACGCTCTACGCGCCGCTGACGCTGCAGATGGGCCCCAGCATGGACGCGGCGATCTTCGCGCTGCACATCATGGGCGCGAGCTCGATCATGGGCTCGATCAACATCATCGTGACGATCCTGAACATGCGCGCGCCCGGCATGACGCTGATGAAGATGCCGCTGTTCGCCTGGACCTGGCTGATCACCGCCTTCCTGCTGATCGCGGTGATGCCGGTTCTGGCCGGCGCGATCACGATGACGCTGACCGACCGCCACTTCGGCACGAGCTTCTTCAACGCCGCCGGCGGCGGTGACCCGGTGATGTACCAGCACGTGTTCTGGTTCTTCGGGCACCCCGAGGTGTACATCATGATCCTGCCGGCGTTCGGCATCGTGTCGCAGATCCTGCCCGCGTTCGCCCGCAAGCCGCTGTTCGGCTACGCTTCGATGGTGTATGCCACCGCGTCGATCGCCATCCTGTCGTTCATCGTGTGGGCGCACCACATGTTCACCACCGGCATGCCGGTGACCTCGCAGCTGTTCTTCATGTACGCCACCATGCTGATCGCCGTGCCCACGGGCGTGAAGGTGTTCAACTGGATCGCCACCATGTGGAAGGGTTCCATGACCTTCGAGACGCCGATGCTGTTCGCCGTCGGCTTCATCTTCGTGTTCACCATGGGCGGCTTCACCGGCCTGATCCTGGCCGTGACCCCGATCGACATCCAGCTGCAGGACACCTACTACGTGGTGGCCCACTTCCACTACGTGCTGGTGGCCGGCTCGCTGTTCGCGCTGTTCGCCGGTTTCTACTACTGGTCGCCGAAATGGACCGGCCACATGTACAACGAAACCATGGGCAAGCTGCACTTCTGGCTGTCGCTGATCACGTTCAACATCACCTTCTTCCCGATGCACTTCCTGGGCCTGGCCGGCATGCCACGCCGCTACGCCGACTACCCGGCGCAGTTCACGGACTTCAACATGATCGCTTCCATCGGCGCCTTCGGTTTCGGCCTGTCGCAAGCGTTCTTCCTGTTCTGCGTGGTGCTGCCGACCATCCGTGGCGGCAAGAAGGCCGAGACCAAGCCATGGGATGGCGCGGAAGGCCTGGAATGGACCGTGCCCAGCCCGGCCCCGTTCCACACCTTCGAGACGCCGCCAACCGTCAAGTAATCGCCACGGCGGACAAGGACGGGCCGCCAGCCGGCGGCCCGCCAACGATCGAACCAGCAGTGAGTTGAGAACCATGTCGCAAGCGAACAAACCGAATAATGTGAGGACCGGCCTGATCCTGGCGTCCGTGGCGCTGGTGTTTTTCGTGTCCGTGTTCGTCAAGCACATCTGGCTGAGCTGACGTGGCCATGGACCAGGAAACCCGCGGCCTGAACCGGCAATTGCTGGGCAAGCTGCTCGTCATCGCCGTCATGATGTTCGGCTTCGGCTATGCGCTGATCCCTGTCTACAAGCAGATTTGCGAAGTATTGGGGATCAATGTGCTGACGCAGAAGGATGGCACGGTGACGCTGGACCAGAACACCCAGGTGGATACGAGCCGCACCATCACCGTGGAGTTCGACGGCAATGCGCAGGGGCCGTGGCGCTTCCGGCCCGTGGTGGCCAGCGTCAAGGTGCATCCGGGCCAGTTGCAGACGGTGTTGTACGAAGTGGTCAACACCCAGCCGCGCACGGTGCAGGCCCAGGCCATTCCCAGCTACGCGCCGCAAAGCGCCACGCCGCACTTCAAGAAGGTGGAATGCTTCTGTTTCAAGCAGCAGACCCTGAAGGCGAACGAGGCGCGGCAGATGCCGGTGGTGTTCTACATCGACCCGGCCCTGCCCAAGGATGTGAAGACGATCACGCTGTCGTACACGTTTTTTGAAATCGCCGGCCTGGACAAGACGGCCTCGAAGTGAGCAAGGTGGACGCCATGGATGAAGTGAAGAAACCGCAGCAACAGGCTTCGTTCCTGTATTCCATGAAGGCCGTGTTCTGGTCGTTCTTCGGCCTGCGCCGCAAGAGCGATTTCGACGCGGATTCGGCTAAACTGAATCCCGTGCACGTCATCATCGCTGGCCTGATCGGGGTGGCCCTGTTCATCGCGTTACTGATCACGATCGTTAAATTTGTCGTTTCAAAATAAAAGCAGCATTCACGCATACAGTTGATTTAGGGAGATGAAGATGAGTTCACAAAACGCCTCGGCACCGTACTACTTCGTGCCTGGTCCATCCAAGTGGCCGCTGCTGGCCGGCCTGTCGCTGTTGTTGACCATGGCTGGCGCGTCGGCCTGGGTGAACGACGTATCGTGGGGCCCGGCCGCCAATCTGATCGGCCTGGCCGGCATCATCACGGTGCTGTACTTCTGGTTCGGCGACGCCATCGGCGAGTCGGAGAAGGGCTTGTACAGCCAGCGCATCGACCACTCCTACCGCTGGTCCATGAGCTGGTTCATCTTCTCGGAGGTGATGTTCTTCGGCGCGTTCTTCGGCGCCCTGTTCTATGCGCGCAGCATCACCATGCCATGGCTGGGCGACCTGGATCACAAGATCCTGTGGCCTGATTTTTCGGCCCACTGGGGCAACACGGGTCCGGCCGGCACCATCCAGGAATTCAAGACCATGGGTCCGTTCCCGATCCCGACCCTGAACACGGCGCTGCTGCTGACCTCGGGCCTGACGCTGACCATCTCGCACCACGCGCTGCGCGCCGGCCATCGCGGCAAGACCGCGTTCTGGCTGTTCCTGACCATCCTGCTGGGCGCGACCTTCATGGGCTTCCAGGCCTTCGAGTACATGCACGCCTACAGCGAGCTGAACCTGAAGCTGACCTCGGGCATCTATGGTTCCACCTTCTTCATGCTGACCGGCTTCCACGGCTTCCACGTGACCATGGGCGCCATCATGCTGTCGGTGGTGCTGTACCGCGTGCTGCGCGGCCACTTCACGCCCGATCACCACTTCGCCTTCGAAGGGGCGGCCTGGTACTGGCACTTCGTGGACGTGGTCTGGCTGGCCCTATACGTGGTCGTGTACTGGCTGTAACAGCGCTATAATTCTTCGCGGCGCGCCAGCCGCGAAGCTGAAAAAGCCGCATGCGGGGCCGACCCGGATGCGGCTTTTTTGAATTCATCCGGGCCGCAAATTCAGGGGCAGACTTCAGGGTCAGACCCTTAAGACGTCATTGGCGGATGCCGGTGGGCTGGATATAACCGAGCTTGTAGCCCAGCAGGATCAGCAGAAACAGCGTGATCGACAGGCCCACCCGCAAGGCCAGCGCGCGCACCGTGTTGTTGCTTTTGCCCTTATCGCGCATGAGGAAGAACAGCGCCGAACCCAGGCTGCCGATGATCAGGATGAAGGCGATGGCGACGGCGATTTTCATGGCGCGGTAGACTTTTGAGAGAATTAAGGCACCCATTGTAATGCGTATCGCCTTCCGGTTTAAACTGATCCCATTGGCGGCCACCGTGCTGGTGGCGGCGCTCGGCGTTGCCTTGGGAAATTGGCAAGAACGGCGCGCGGCCGAGAAGCTGGCGCTGCAGGCGCGGCTGGCGCAGGGCGCGGCCGCCGCGCCGCTGGTGCTCGATGGACGCACCGCCGCACCGGCCGCAGTGGAATTCCGCCGCGTGCGCGTGCAAGGGCAGTTCGTGCGCGGCTGGCCGCTGTACCTGGACAACCGGCCATACCAGGGCCGGGCCGGCTTCTACCTGCTGATGCCGTTCAGGATAGACGGCACGGCCAGCCACGTGCTGGTGGCGCGCGGCTGGCTGCCGCGCGATCCGGTGCAGCGCGACAAGCTGCCCGATGTCGCCACCCCGGCCGGCACCGTCACGCTGGAAGGGGTGGCGCGCCAGAACGCGGGCCATGTGATGCAGCTGGGCGCCGCGCCCGCGCTGCGTGCGGGCGCCATCGTGCAGAACGCGGACCCGGCCCAGGTGGCGGCCGCCAGCGGCCTGGCGCTGGCGCCGTTCGTGATCGAGCAGGCCGCGGCGACCGGCCCGGACGACGCCCAACTGGTGCGCGACTGGCCCGCGCCGGCGCTGGGCGTGGACAAACATCGCGGCTACGCCTTCCAGTGGTACGCACTGGCGGCGATGGCCATCATCTTTTATGTGTGGAATGGATACCGACGTGGAAAAAGCAGTGGAAAATAAGACCGCCAATCTCGACCCGGCGGCGCGGCAAGTGGCGCGCGGGCGCTGGAAGCTGCTGGCCGTGCTGGCCGTGTGCGCGGCGCCGCTGATCGCCTCCTACTTCACCTATTACGTGGTCAAGCCCAGTGGCCGCACCAACTACGGCGATTTGATCGACCCGCGCCAGTACCCGATTCCCGCCATGGCCAGCACCACGCTCGATGGCAAGCCGGCCACGCTGGCCGATTACAAGGGCAAGTGGATCATGCTCAAGGTCGGCCCGTCCGACTGCCAGCAGGAATGCCAGGACCAGCTGTTCGCCATGCGCCAGTTGCGCACCATGCAGGGCAAGGAGATGGAACGCATCGAGCGCGTCTGGCTGATCACGGACGACGCGCCGCTGGAGACCATGCTGCTGCGCGTGAACGACGGCACCCGCATGCTGCGCGCGCCCGCCGGCGCGGTAGAGAAATGGCTGCCGCCGGGTTCCGACGGCCCGCTCAGCGAACACGTGTTCCTGATCGACCCGCTGGGCAACCTGATGATGCGCTTCCCGGCGCGCGCCGTCTCGTCCGACATCGACAAAATGGCCAAGGTGAAAAAAGACCTGGCCAAGCTGCTCAAAGCCTCCGCCATCGGTTGATCCATCATGCATGCCGCCACCTTGCCCCAAATGGCCATCACCGCGCTGCTGGTGGCCCTGCTGCCGTTGTCCATCGTATGGACCTCGTCCGACACCAACAAGTACCGCAAACTGGTGTGGGTATGCGTGTTCCTGACCTTTGACCTGATCGTGTTCGGCGCCTTCACGCGGCTGACCGATTCCGGCCTCGGTTGTCCGGACTGGCCCGGCTGCTACGGCACGGCCAACCCGTTCCTGGCCCATGAGCAGATCCGGGCCGCCGAATCGCTGCTGCCCAGCGGCCCGGTGACGGTGGCCAAGGCCTGGATCGAAATGATCCACCGCTACCTGGCCATGGCGATCGGGGTGCTGATCGTGGCCATGGTGGCGCAATCGTGGCGCCACTGGCTGCGCGACCGCAGCCGGGTGGAATACGCGCCGTGGCTGCCGACGGCGCTGCTGCTGTTCGTCTGCCTGCAGGGCGCCTTCGGTGCCTGGACCGTCACGCTCAAGCTGCAGCCCGTGATCGTCACCACCCATCTGCTGCTGGGCATGGGCTTGCTGGCGCTGCTGACATGGTACGGCGGCCGCCAGGACCAGCTGATCGCGCCGGTGCGCACGGTGACCGGTTCGCCGCCGGCCATGCGCAACATCCGCCTGCTGGCCGCGCTGTCGGGCGTATTGTTGCTGGTGCAACTGGCGCTGGGTGGCTGGGTGAGCACCAATTACGCCACCCTGGCCTGCACCGACTTCCCGCTGTGCGGCGGCAAACTGGTGCCGGAGATGGACTTTGAACACGGCTTCACGCTGTGGCGGGAACTGGGCAAGACGGCCGCCGGCCATTATCTGCCGTTCGCCGCGCTGACGGCCATCCACTGGGTGCACCGCAATTTCGCCTTGGTGGTGGCGCTGGTGGCCGGCTACACGGTGTTCCGCGCCTGGGGTCACACGGCCCTGCACAAGACGGCGCGCGCCATCGCCGTGGTGCTGGCGGTGCAGCTGTGCACCGGCGTGGCCACCATCTTCCTCCACTATCCGCTGGCCATCGCCGTGCTGCACAACGCCGGGGCGGCGCTGCTGGTGCTGTTGCTGACCATGTTAAACTACCGGGCCAAGTTCCAATTCGAGATTGCGCAGAAGGCAGCCGCCAGCGCCGTATTCCCGCAAGCCACCGCTGCCAGACACCACCAATGACGACTCACTCCGCCATCCATAAACCCAACCACCTGGCCCAATACTGGACGCTGACCAAGCCCCGCGTGACCCAGCTGGCCGTGTTCTGCGCCGTGATCGGCATGTTCCTGGCCACCGACGGCATGCCCGACTGGCGCGTGGTGGTGGCCGCCACGCTTGGCATCTGGCTGCTGGCCGGCGCCGCGTTCGCCGTCAACTGCCTGGCCGAGCGCGAGATCGACGCGCGCATGGCGCGCACGGCGCGCCGCGCGGTGGCCACCGGTGAACTGAGCGTCTCCCAGACCATGCTGTATTCGGCCATCATCGGCGGCGCTGGCATGTGGATCCTGTACGCGCTGGTGAACCCGCTGACCATGTGGCTGACCTTCGTCACCTTCGTCGGCTACGCCGTGATCTATACCATGATCCTCAAGCCGGCCACGCCGCAGAACATCGTCATCGGCGGCCTGTCGGGCGCCATGCCGCCCGCGCTGGGCTGGGCCGCCGTCGCCAACGACGTGCCGATGCAAGCCTGGCTGCTGGTACTGATCATCTTTGTCTGGACCCCGCCGCATTTCTGGGCGCTGGCCATGTACCGGCGCGACGACTACGCCAAGTCCGGCCTGCCCATGCTGCCCGTCACGCACGGCCTGCCGTTCACCCAGTTCCACGTGCTGCTCTATACCATCGCGCTGGCCGCCACCACCTTGCTGCCGTTCGCCGTCCACATGAGTGGCCTGATCTACCTGGCCTGCGCCGTGGTGCTGAACGCCGTTTTCCTGCACCATGCGTGGAAGATCTACCGTCACTACACCGACCTGATCGCCCGCAAGGCCTTCACCTGGTCCATCATCTACCTGTCGCTGCTGTTCGCCGCGCTGCTGGTGGACCACTACTTCAAGTTTTAAAGCACACCATGAAAAAACTGTTAGCTGCCTTTACGCTGACCGCGCTGGCCGCGCTGGCCGCCGGTCCGCTGGCCGGCTGCGGCGAAAAGCCCGCGCTGCCCAAAGTGGAATTCAAGAACACCGACCTGTCCGGCCTCGATTACGCGCACGACTTCGCGCTGACCGACCACACGGGCAAGCCGCGCAAGCTGGCCGACTTCAAGGGCAAGGCGGTGGTGATGTTCTTCGGCTATACCCAATGCCCGGATGTCTGCCCCACCACGATGGCGGAGATGGAAACCGTGATGCAGGCGCTGGGCCCGTTGTCGGACCAGGTGCAGGTGCTGTTCGTGACCGTCGATCCCGAGCGCGACACGCAGGCGCTGCTGGCCCAGTATGTGCCCGCGTTCGACAAGCGCTTCATCGGCCTGTATGGCACGCCGGAGCAGACCGCCGCCGTGGCCAAGGAATTCAAGGTGTTCTACGCCAAGGTGCCCGGCAAGACCAAGGACAGCTACACGGTGGACCACACGGCCGGCAGCTACGTGTTCGACAAGACGGGCAAGCTGCGCCTGTTCGTGCGCCACGGCCTCGGTCCCGAGCCCATCGTGCACGACCTCAAGCTGCTGCTGAACTGACAGCCTGACCGGGCGGCGCCGCGCCGCCCGCCGTCCAACCGACCAGGGACCGCATGGAACAGCGCTTCCAACCCTACACCCGCCTGGCGGCCATCGTGCTGCTGGTCCTCGGCTGCCTGATCGTGCTGCGGCCGTTCCTGGCCGCGATCCTGTTCGCGGCCGCCATCGCCATCTCCAGCTGGCCCTTGTACCTCTGGCTGCTGCACCGCGTGCGCCAGCGCCGCACGCTGGCCGCCGCCCTGATGACCACCTCGTTGACACTGGTGATCCTGGTGCCGCTGGCGCTGGTGGCGTGGAGCGTGGCCGACAACGCGGCCAGCTACTTCGACCAGGTCCGCGCCGCCCTCGATAACGGCGGCATCGTCCTGCCGCCCTGGCTCAAGCAATTGCCGCTGGTGGGCGAGCAGGCCGACGCCTACTTGCGCAAGCTGGTGGCCAGCCGCGAGGAACTGATCGCGCTGGCGCAGCGCCTGCTGGAACCGGCGCGCCGCCTGCTGCTCGGCGGCAGCCTGGTGCTGGGGCGCGGCGTGGCCCAGGTCAGCCTGGCCGTGTTCGTGTGCTTCTTCCTGTACCGTGACGGCCATGCCATCGTGGCGCTGGTGCGTGGCGGGATGACGAAGCTGATTGGCGAGCAGGGCGCAGCCGTGGCCGATACGGTGAGCCGCACCGTGCGCGGCGTGATGTACGGTTTGCTGGGCACGGCGCTGGCGCAGGCCGGCGTGGCCGCCATCGGGCTGGCGCTGGCCGGCGTGCCGGCGGTGGCGCTGCTGTCGATCACCACCTTCGTGCTGTCGCTGATCCCCGTGGGGCCGCCGCTGATCTGGGGCGGCGCCGCCATCTGGCTGTTCAACCAAGGTAACACGGGGTGGGGCGTATTCATGCTGGTGTGGGGCTTCTTCGCCATCAGCGGCGTGGACAACGTGGTCAAGCCCATGCTGATCAGCCGTGGCAGCAGCCTGCCGTTCATCCTGGTGCTGCTGGGCGTGATGGGTGGCGTGCTGGCGTTCGGCTTCGTCGGCCTGTTCATCGGCCCCACGCTGCTGGCCGTCGGCCTGGGCCTGCTGCGCCACTGGAGCGGCGAATAAGCCCCGGGGTCAGTCCAGATCGTCGGTATCTGCGGCCGGTTCGCCCTTGGGGATCACTTTCACCAGCAGGATGCGTGGCCCCGTCATCTTCTTGGCCACGATGTCGAAATAGCGGAAGCTCACGCGCTGGCCCTGGCGGGGGATGTCGCCCAGCTTGAGCATCAGCAGGCCGCCCACGGATTCCACTTCGTCCAGCCCCAGTTCTTCGTTCTCGATATCGATGCCCAGCGCCCGCTCCAGCGAGAAGATGGGCAGGCTGGCCTTGCCCACCAGCGTGCCGTCGGGCTGCTTGAGCCAGTCGTTCTCGTTGAGGCGGAATTCATCGTGGATCTCACCCACCATGGCCCCCAGCAGGTTGTCGAGCGTGATGAAGCCCAGCGGCCGCTTGCCTTTTTCGCCGATCAGGGCGAAGTGGGGCGCGCCGTCGCGGAAGCGGCGGAACTGTTCCAGCGCGGGCGTGCGCGCGGAGATGGTTTCCACCGGCCGCAGCAGCGGCGTCAGGTCGGTCACGGGCTTGCCGGACTGCTGGGCGAAGAACAGGTCCTTCAGGTGGATCAACCCCAGCACCGTCTCGCCGTCCGCGTCGTAGTACGGGTAGCGGCTGAACCGGTTGCGCAGCATGGTTTGCAGGTTTTCCTCCAGCGGCAGGTCGGCCCGCAACGCGATCACTTCATTGATGGGCCGCATCAGGTCGGCCACGGACAATTCGCTGAAATCCAGCGAGTGGGCCAGGATGTTGCGTTCCTCCTTGCTGTACTTCTGGCCCGGCTGGTTGCTGCGCAGGATAAGCTTGAGTTCATCGACCGAGTAGTGCGTCTCGTGGCCGCCCTTGCCGGCCAGGCCGGCCAGCCCCAGCACCATGCCGGCGCTGGCGTTGAGCAGCCAGATGGCCGGGTACATGGCCCAGTAGAAGCCATACAGCGGCAGCGCGCTCCACAGGCCGATCGCCTCCGGCATGCGGATCGCCAGCGACTTGGGCGCCAGCTCGCCCACCACGATGTGCAGGAAGGAGATGACGGTGAACGCCAGCGCGAACGCCACGCCGTGGATCAGCTGCGGCGAATTGACGCCGAGGGCGGCGAACAGCGGTTCCAGCAGGCCGGCGAAGGCCGGTTCGCCCACCCAGCCCAGGCCCAGCGAGGCCAGCGTGATGCCGAGCTGGCAGGCCGACAGGTAGGCGTCCAGGTCGCCGTGCACCTTGGCCAGCGTGCGTCCGCGCAGCCCCTGGCTCTTGGCGATGGCGCGGATGCGGGTCGGGCGCAGCGTGACGATGCCGAATTCGGCGGCCACGAAAAAGCCGTTGAGCGCGACCAGGAAGAAGGCGAGCAGGACGAGCAGGAGGTTTTGCATAGGGCGCGCTTTGGCGGGCGTTCAAAACCTGCATCTTATCCGACCGGACCACCCGGCAGCGCAATTTTCGCGTCCTTTGCTCTTGCCGGTTGATGCGGCGCGCCTGGTTGGGCCGCCGCCGTGTTCACGGCGCGACAGCGAACGGCCCGCTGTGTACGGCCGTCAGGATCGCTTCCACGGCCGGGTGCTTGATCTTGCGTTCGCTGGAGATGGCGTAGAACTGTTCGCGCAATTCCGGCGCGTCGCCGGCCAGCACGGCGCCGAACTGCTCCTGGATGTCGTGCGCCAGCGCCGACGGCGCGAAGAACAGCCCCAGTCCGTTGCGGCCGAAGGTGTTGAGCATGGCGTTGTCCTCGAATTCGCCGACCACGTCGGGCCGCACGCCGTGCTGCACCAGCCACGCGTCGATGCGGCCGCGCAGTGCGTTGTTCCGGGTCGGCAGCAGCAGCGGCGCGCCATCGAGGCTGGCGGGGAAGTTGCGCCGCACCTTGCGCGCCAGCCGTGGCACGCCGAACAGCTGCATGCCACTTTCGCCCAGCAGGTGGCTGAACACGCGCAGGCCGCCGCCGGGGCGCACGGCGCGATCGGTCAGCACCACGTCCAGCTTGTTGAGCGCGAGGTCGGCCAGCAGCGATTCGAATTCATCCTCCAGGCACACCAGTTTGACTTGCTGGCCCATTTGCTGGGTCGCTTCCAGCAGGCGGAATGCGATCAGCTTGGGCAGCGAGTCGGAGATGCCCACGGTGAGCCGCATCTTGCCAGCGTCTGTTTCTTCGAGCGCATCCTGCAGCTGGTCGCCCAGCAGGAAAATCTGGTCGCAATAACTGAGCGCCACGCGGCCGGCCTCGGTCGGCGCCAGCCGCCGTCCCTGCGGTTCCAGCAGCTGCTTGCCGACCGATTGTTCCAGCAACGCCAGCTGCATGCTGACCGTCTGCACGGCCAGCCCCAGGCGCTCGGCCGCCCGCGTCACGCTGCCTTCCTTGGCCACCATCCAGAAAAAATACAGATGGCGGAAATTGAGTCCGGTGGTTTTCATCTTCTGTTTTTTCGAAGTAATGCTTCGATTATCTTCTATTTTTTAATATCGCGCCTGGCCCTACACTGCATCCCATTCATCACAACAACGGGGTATTGCAATGAAACACTTCAAGGTGTCGTTCCTGGTCACCTTCGTCTGCCTGGTGGCGGCGGGGTGGTGGGGCTACGAACATACGGGATGGGCCGGCGCGCTGTCGGCCATTGGCATCGCGGCCATCCTGGGCGTGATGGAAGTCTCGCTGTCGTTCGATAACGCGGTGGTCAACGCCTCCGTGCTGAAAACCTGGGACGCCTTCTGGCAGAAGCTGTTCCTGGGCGTGGGCATCATCATCGCCGTGTTCGGCATGCGGCTGTTGTTCCCGCTGGTGATCGTGGCGATGGCGGCCGACCTGGGCCTGATGGAAGTATGGAACCTGGCGCTGAATGATCCGGCCGCGTATTCCACCCACCTGACCAACCACCACGCTGAAGTGGCGGCCTTCGGCGGCATCTTCCTGCTGCTGGTGTTCCTGAACTTCCTGCTGGATGAGGACAAGGAACTGCACTGGCTGGGCCACGTGGAACAGAAGCTGGGCGCGCTGGGCAAGGTGTCGTCGATCTCGGTGATGGTGGCGCTGGGCGCGCTGCTGGCCAGCCTGACGCTGGTGGAGCCTGAGCAGAAGCTGGTGGTGCTGGTGTCCGGTCTGTGGGGCGTGCTGACCTACGTGGGCGTGGACGCCGTCAGCAGCTTGCTGGAGAAGGAGGAGAACGGCAGCAACGTGGGTGACCTGATCAAGCGTGGCGGTATCGGCGGCTTCCTGTACCTGGAAGTGCTGGACGCGTCGTTCAGCTTCGACGGTGTGATCGGCGCGTTCGCCATCACGACGGACGTGGTGATCATCATGCTGGGCCTGGCCATCGGCGCCATGTTCGTGCGCTCGCTGACGGTGTTCCTGGTCAAGAAGGGCACGCTCGACGAATTCGTGTTCCTGGAACACGGCGCGCACTATGCGATCGGCATCCTGGCGCTGATCATGCTGGCCAGCATGAAGTTCCACATCCCCGAGGTGTTCACGGGCCTGGTCGGCGTGGCCTTCATCGCCGCCTCGCTGTGGTCCTCGATCCGCCACCGGCGCAAGCAGCAGGCGCCCGTGCTGGCGGCATAAGGAAGCGCGGCGCAACTGAGCGAAACAAAGCGCAGAAGTCTGACAACGTGGCGGGCATCAGGCACCGGCCCGCCGCGTGCAAGCAGTACAGGCCCACGTGGCCAGGTGCTCTTACAACCAAACAGGAGTAACACATCATGGCAATCAGTCTGCAAAAAGGTGGCAACGTCAATCTGAGCAAGGAAGCTCCCGGCCTGTCGAAGATGGTGATCGGCCTCGGCTGGGACGTGCGCGCCACCGACGGCAACGCCTTCGACCTGGACGGCTCGGCCTTCCTGCTCAAGGCCGACGGCAAGGTGCGCGGCGACGCCGACTTCATCTTCTACAACAACCTCAAGTCGGTGGAAGGCGCTGTCGCCCACTCTGGCGACAACCGCACCGGCGCCGGCGATGGCGATGACGAGACGGTCACCATCAACCTGGCCGAGGTGCCGGCCAACGTGGAGCGCATCGCCATCTGCGTCACGATCCACGAGGCCGACGCGCGGCGCCAGAACTTCGGCATGGTGCAGAAGGCGTTCGTGCGCTGCGTGAACGCCAGCGGCAACGCCGAGATTGCCCGCTTCGACCTGTCCGAGGATGGCTCGGCCGAGACGGCGATGGTGTTCGGCGAGGTGTACCGCAACGGCGGCGACTGGAAGTTCAAGGCCGTGGGCCAGGGCTTCAAGGGCGGCCTGGGGCCACTGGCTTCGTCGTTCGGCGTGAACATATAAACGGTATAAACAGTTTCAGGAAGGATCACTATGCCAGCATTTACTGTAACCGGGGACGTGGACCCGTTCCTGCACGTGTCGCTCGCGCACGGCGAAAAAATCTACTGCGAGTCGGATGCGATGGTGATGATGGAGGCGGCGCTGGACTTGCGCGGCAAGGTCACCGGCGGCATCGGCGCCGCGCTGATGCGGCGCTTCGCCAACGGCGAATCGTTCTTCCAGCAGCACATCGAGGCCGTGCGCGGCGCGGGCGACTGCCTGCTCTCGCCCACGCTGCCGGGCGCCATGCAGGTGGTGGACGTGGGACCGCGCCAATACATGCTGAGCGACGGCGCCTTCGTGGCCGCCAGTTCCGGCGTCGAGCTGCGGGTGCGCACCCAGAACCTGGGTAACGCGCTGTTCGCCCAGAGCGGTGGCTTCTTCATCACCGAGACGGCCGGTTCCGGGCAGGTGGTGGTGTCGGGCTTCGGTTCGATCTCGCAGCTGGAGGTCACGCCGGGGCGCGACGTGGTGATCGATAACGCACACGTGGTGTGCTGGGACAGCACGCTGCACTACGAGATGTCCATCACCACCGGCGGCGGTGGCGGCTTCCTCGGCAACCTGATCAACAGCCAGACCAGCGGCGAAGGCATGGTGCTGCGCTTCTCGGGCCAGGGCAAGGTGCTGGTCTGCTCGCGCAACCGGGATGCCTTCCTGAACTGGACCCAGCGCCGCCAGCAGTAACGCGGTTCGCGGTCACTCGTCACCTTAAACGAAAGGAAACAGCAATGTCAGTCAATTTGCAAAAAGGCCAGAAGATCTCACTGGACAAGGAAGCGGGCACTTCGCTGCGCCGCGTAGTCATGGGCCTGGGCTGGGACGCCATCAAGAGCAAGGGCTTCTTCGGCTTCGGCGCCCGCAGCGAAGCGGTGGACCTGGATGCCTCGTGCGTGATGTTCGACGAGGCCAACCGCCCGCTGGACGTGATCTGGTTCCGCCAGCTGCGCAGCCGCGACGGCAGCATCGTGCACACGGGCGACAACCGCACCGGCGCCGGCGATGGCGACGATGAACAGATCAACGTCGACCTGGGCCAGGTGCCGGCCGGCGTGCGCAGCCTGGTGTTCACGGTCAACAGCTTCACGGGCCAGAACTTCTCGCAGGTGGAGAATGCCTACTGCCGCCTGCTGGACGCGGCCAGCGGCAAGGAGGTGGCCCGTTTCAACCTGTCCGTGCAGGGACCGCACACGGCCCAGATCATGGCCAAGGTGTACCGCCACAACGGCGAATGGAAGATGCATGCCATCGGCGAGAACGCCAGCGGCCGCACCTTCGACGATCTGCTGCCCTTGATCGCGCCGCACTTGTAGCCGCGCAATGGGGCGTCACGGCGGCGGCGAAAGGGCTACGATGGCTGCTCGGGAGACCACGCCATGCCCCATCGCAAACCGCCACCGTCACCGTCACCGGCGTCCGCGCCAGACGACCTGCTACCTGACGAACTGCAACCAGCCGACCTGCAACATTGCCGCCGCTGCGAGCTGTGGCGGCGCGCCACCCAGGCCGTGGGCGGCGCCGGCCCGGCGCGCGCACCCATGATGGTGGTGGGCGAGCAGCCCGGCGACCAGGAAGACCTGGCCGGGCTGCCGTTCGTGGGCCCGGCCGGCCACCTGCTCGACGCACTGTTCGTGGAAGCGGGCGTGGACCGCGCCGGCGTCTACGTCACCAACGCCGTCAAGCATTTCAAATGGGAGCCGCGCGGCAAGCGGCGCCTGCACAAGACCCCGGCCCAGCAGGAGATCGACGCCTGCGGCTATTGGCTGGACGGCGAGCTGGCCCGCGTGCGCCCGCGCGTGGTGGTGGCGCTGGGCAGCACGGCGCTCAAGGCCGTCACCGGCAATCCCCACGCCACGCTCAGGCAGGC
The DNA here is from genome assembly GCA_035254005.1 of Burkholderiaceae bacterium. Classification (GTDB taxonomy): domain Bacteria; phylum Pseudomonadota; class Gammaproteobacteria; order Burkholderiales; family Burkholderiaceae_D; genus Rugamonas. The sequence continues at coordinate 14,935 of DATFBD010000016.1, forward strand.
CATGGGCCAGCCGCTGCGCCACCAGGGCCGCTGGATCGTGGCCGTCTATCATCCGTCATTCGTGTTGCGGGTGCCGGGCGAGCAGGCCAAACGGGACGCGCGCGCCCAGCTGGTGGCGGGACTGCGCGAAGCCGTGCGCCTGCTGCGTGCCCCGCCCGACGCCGGCGCCTAGCGACCGTCGGCCAAAGTGTTGTTGGCGCGCACGCTGCTGGCCCCTGCCGCTTGTCTGAGGGCAGATGGGCGCGGGTATAATGTTTCCATGGAAAAACTAAGAGACTTCGCCCGGATAGTGTCGCAAGCCGAACGTGGCGAGCTGGTTTTTCCCACCAGCGTGAATGCCGCGCTGCGCCTGCAGCTGGCGCTGGCCGATCCCGATTGCGCCACGGACGACGTGGTGCGCAAGGTGCTGGCCGAGCCGCAGCTGGCCGCGCGCACGGTGGCGCTGTCCAATTCGGCCGTGTTCAACCGCCGCGGGCCGCTCGTGACGGGGGTGCGCACGGCCGTGCTGCGGGTGGGCTACCGCAACCTGTACACGATGGCGGCGGCCATGGTGGTGCGCCAGTTCGGCAGCCGCATCCGCGATCCGCAACTGCGCGCCATGGCCGGGCAGCTGTGGCGCCACACGGCCCACGTGGCCGCGCTGGCCCATGTGCTGGCGCGCCATGTGACGGGGTTCGACGCCGACACGGCGCTGTTCGCCGGCATCGTGCACGAGGCCGGCGGCTTCTACCTGCTGTCGCGCGCCGACGAGATGCCCGGCCTGCTCGACGATCCGGCTGAATGGATGGGGGCGGCCCGTGAAATCATTACGCGCGAGATGATGCGCAAGCTGGCCATCCCGGAGCCGGTGGCGCTGGCCATCGTGGCGCTGCGTGGCGCCACGCTGTCGCCGCCGCCGGCCGGCCTGCGCGACACGCTGCTGCTGGCCAAACGGCTGGCGCCCGTGGCCTCGCCGCTGGTCTCACCCTTCGATGCGCCTGACCACGCGCTTGAGGATTATGTGCGCGACAATGCGCGGCTCGACGATGTGCTGCGCCAGTCGGCGGCCGATGCCGACTCGATGAGCGCGGCACTGCTGGTCTGAGGCGCCGCTTCGCTGCTTCACCGCTTTAACCGCTGTCAGTTCGCGCTGCTATAATGGACCGGCCCGTCACCGCCCGTCCGCGTCATGTCCCACACCGTCCCCGTTCCCCTGTTCGTGCCCCGCAAGAAGCCGCGCAACCTCGCCCAGGGCGTGGTGGAGAGCGTCACCGCGCGCATCCGCAGCGGCGACTGCAAGCCTGGCGACAAGCTGCCGGCCGAATCGGACATCATGGAGCAGCATGGCGTGAGCCGCACCGTGGTGCGCGAGGCGATCTCGCATCTGCAGGCGGCCGGGCTGGTGCAGACCCGGCATGGCGTGGGCACCTTCGTGCTGGCGCCGCAGCCGCCCCGGCTCAGCGTGGCGGCCGGCGCCGTGCACAGCGTGGCCGACTTGCTGGCCGTGCTGGAACTGCGCATCAGCGTGGAGACGGAAGCGGCCTGGCTGGCCGCCACCCGCCGCAGCGCGCAGCAGGTGGCGCAGCTGCAGGCGGCGCTGCACCGCATCCTGAGCGGGGCCGCGCTGCCCGGCGTTTCAGTCGAAGCCGAGCAGCGTTTCCATCTGCTGATCGCGGAGGCGACGGGTAACCGCTATTTCGTCGACCTGTTGACCGACCTGGGGCAGGCCATCATTCCGCGCGCCCACCTCGCGCCGGCCCAGATCGCCCATGCGGTGCAAGGCGGTGCCGGCGACTGCCTGCAGCGCATCTACCGCGAACACGAGGACATCTATTTCGCGATCGAGCGCCAGGACCCGGAAGCGGCGCGTGCGGCCATGCGCACCAACCTGTGCAATTGCCGCGAACGGCTGCGCCGCGCGCAGGCCATGGATGGCGCGCCGGCCCCGGCCTGAATCAATTCCAGAGTTGCCACGACACGACGGCCGCGTTGTACAGCGCGTGCACCAGCATGGGCGCCAGCAGGCGCTTGCTGCGTTCGTAGCTCCAGGCCGTGCACAGGCCCAGCACGAACACGGGCAGCATCGACAATGGCGGATGGACGATGGCGAAGATGGCCGCGCTGGCCAGCATGGCCGGCAGCGCGCCCATCGAACGCCGCAGGCCGCCGAAGATCAGGCCACGGAAAATGAACTCCTCGCACAGTGGCGCTGCCAGCACGGCCAGTGCCAGCATCCAGCCCCGGTGGACGGTGACGCCGGCGCTGGCGGCCGCCAGCGCCGGACCCAGCGCGCTGTGGCGCAGGGCCGCCAGGTAAGCCAGTCCCACGGCGATGGCTGGCAAGGCGCAGGCCAGGCCCAGGGCCACCGCCGCGCGCGGATTGCCGCCACGGACGATGGCCGGTACGCCGGCCGTCTTGCTGCGCCAATAGATCAGCCGCGTGCCGCCATACACGATGGCGCCGGCCGAGGCGAATGCGATGGTCAGGCCCTGCAGGCCGATCTTGCCCGGGCCATCGCTCAACAACATGCCGACCAATGCCTGCAGGACGAAGAAGGCGGTGGCCGCCATCAGGCCGTCCGCCGTGGAGACGCGCGCCGGCGGCGCGGCGGCCGGGTCCAGCAGGTAGGGCAGCTCGTCGCGCGCCTTTTGCCACATGGCCAGCGCCAGCGCGCCGCACAGTACCATCACGACCAGCTTCTGTGGCCAGAAGCTGGTGTAGATGGAGTACACGTAGAAGCTGGCCAGCAGCATGTACAGGTAGACGTAGCTGGGCCGCACGCGGGTACGCACGTCGGTCGCCAGCGGATCGCAGGCGAACACGCCCAGCGCCACGGCGATTACGGCGAAGACCGGCATGCCGGCCAGGACCAGCATGAGCGACCCCGCCAGCCGCCAGTTCAGTGCCGCGCCAAAATGGATCGCCAGGCTGAATACGCCAAGCGGGTAGACCAGGGCCAGCGCGCCCCAAAGCTGCGCCTTCTCGCGCAGCACGCTTTCCACGTCGCGGGGGAAGGTGTACAGCATCCACAGTACCGGCCCTTCGTTATTGAGGGTCTGGAAGGCCGACAGCATCAGCACATAGCTGCCGATGCCGAAGGCGACGGCGGCCACCTTGGTGGCGTCTTGCGCGAACTGGCCCAGGTCGCGCAGGCTGCCGTTGAACAGCAGCTGGCTGCCGATGATCACCACCGGCAGCAGCAGGCTTTGCACCAGGAAGTTGCGGTCGCGCGCCAGCAGGCGCAATTCGCGCCGCTTGACGGCAGACAGCAGCCCGCGCGCCCGCGGTGACGCGGCCCCGGTGTGCGCCGTGCGCGCGCCGATGCCGGCGCGCCCGCGCGTCCCGGCCCGCGCGCCGGCGCGCCCGCTCGCGCGCGCGCCCGAGGCCACCACGCCATGGCGCAGCTGGAATCCCAGCAGCGCCACGCCAGCGGCCAGCAGCAGCCCCACCTGGGCCAGCAGCAGCGCGGCCAGGGCGGCGGCGTGGCCCGGCGTGGCCGCCTGCAGCAACTGGATCATGAGGCCGGGCGGGGTCCACACGGTCCAGGCGGGCCAGGCGCTGGCCCACTCGAGCGGGAAGCTGGCGCCGCCGGGCATGCCGAGCGCCATCACGAAATAGAGGATGGGCATGGCGGCCAGGCTGGTGAGCGCCTGCAGGTTGCGCAGCTGCGAGGCCGGGAGCCACATGCGCAGCCCGGTATCGGCCAAGGTGTGGCACAGGGCCGTCAGCGGCAGCAGCAGGGATGCCATCGCCAGCACGGCCAGCGGCACGCTCCAGCGCCAGCCCGAATACCAGGCCAGCAGGCCGCACAGCGGCAGCAGCGCGAACAGGGCGGGCGGATTGCTCACGCTGCGTTCCAGCACGCGGCCCCACAGCAGCGTCTTGCGCCGCACGGGCAGGGTGACCAGCCATTCCAGGTCCCAGTCGGCTTGGGCCAGCTCGCGGCTGCCCAGCGCCATCAGCACGCTGACCAGCAACAGCAAGGTGAGCATCATGGTCAGCGCGCTGGTCAGGTGCGGGCTGAAAGGCGCGGCCGCCAGCCCGGCCACGCCTTGTTCCAGGGCGATGGACGCGGTGCCGTGGCCGTCGCTGGCGGCGCAGGCCGCGTCGATGTGGCAATGCAGGTTCAGCACCGCGTTGCGCGCCAGTTGCGTGAACGAGAAGCCGGCCATCACTGCGATGAACACGGCCAGCAGCCACGCGTTGCGGCGCTTGCCCGGCGTGGCCACGCGGCCAGCGCGCTTGCGCCGGAACGCGCGCAACGACAGCGCGCTGGCCTGGTTGAGCAGCCGCGTCAGGCGCAGGCGCGCCATCAGCAGCATGGCGCGGCCGTGCGACGGCGCGGCCATCATGGCGTGACGCCGCCGTCGCCGGCCGTGATCTTCAGGAATACGTCTTCCAGCGAGGCGGCGGCCGAGGCGTCGCCACGGATCTCGTCCAGCGTGCCGGTGGCCACCAGTTCGCCGTGGTGGATGATGCCGACCCGGTCGCACAGCTTTTCGGCCATGTCCAGCAGGTGGGTGGAGACAAAGATGGTGGTGCCTTGCGCGGCGGCGGCCAGCAGCCGCTCTTGCACCTCGCGCGAGGCGCGCGGATCGAGGCCGTTGATCGGCTCATCGAGGATCAGCACGGCCGGCTCGTGCACCAGCGCGCAGGCCAGGCCCAGGCGCTTCTTCATGCCCAGCGAGTAGTTGACGGCGTAGTCCTCGCCCGCCTCGTCGAGTCCGAATTCGGCCAGCAGGTGCGCGCTTCGGCGGGCCGCCTCGGCGCGGTCGTAGCCGTGCATCTCGGCCACGAACTGCAGGATCTCGCGGCCGCGCAGGTAGTCGTAGAACACCGGGGTGTCGGGCAGGTAGCCCACGTGGCGCTTGACCTCGTGGGCCGCGCCGTGGCAATCGTAGCCGTTGATGCGCACCCGGCCGGCGCTGGGCACCAGGATGCCCATCATCATGCGGATGGTGGTGGTCTTGCCGGCGCCGTTGGGGCCGAGGAAGCCGAACACTTCGCCACGCCGCACCGTCAGCGACAGCGACTTGACGGCGTCGAAGCCGCCGTAGACCTTGGCCAGGCCCTCAAATTCAATCATGGTTGGCTCCATGCCGGCCGCGACCGGCTAGTGTTATGACAAGTTTGACCGGATCATAACATTGCGTCCGCGGGCCGGACTTGGAACTGGCTCAATGCGGGCCGTACAAATCCATGCCGAAGCGCTCCGTGCGCGGATGCCAGTTGCCCTGGATGTCGGCCGAGGCCAGCACGCGCACGGCGCGGCCGATCAGCAGCGCGCGCGGCACCAGGCCGATGTAGCGCGAGTCGGCGCTGTTGTCGCGGTTATCGCCCAACATCATGTATTGACCGGGCGGCACCGTGATGGGCGCGAAGTTGCGCCGCGCGTTCACTTGTGGCAGCAGCTGGATCGCATGCGGGGCGGCCGCGCCGGCGCCCATGGTTTCGCGCAGTTGCACCGTGCGCAGCGTGCCGGCCGCGCCCACCGTCTCGCGGCCATCGCCCAGCAGGGCGTAGCTGGATGGCTGGCCGTTGATGATCAGCTGTTCGTCGCGCATCTCGACGCGGTCGCCGGGCAGGGCGATCACGCGCTTGATCAGGCGGGTGCCATCCTGGGGCGAGCTGAAGGTGACGATGTCGCCGCGCTGCGGTTCGCCCGTGTGGCCCAGCACGATGTCGGTCAGCGGCAGCTTGACGTTGTAGGCCAGCCGGTTGACGAGCACCACGTCGCCTTCCAGCAGGTTGGGATGCATGGAGGCCGACGGGATCGGGTTCCAGTCCGCCACGGCCGTGCGGAAGATGCCGAACAGCGTGAGGAACAGCAGGAAGCCTTTGTTGGCGCGTATCCAGCCTTGCATGATGTCTCCCGGTCGAAGTTGTTAGTGTTGCCAGTATCGACACGGATTCTTAATCAGGACTTAGCGCCCGGTCAGTGCCCCTTGCGCTGCACCAGCGCGCTGCCGGCGCCATGGCGCTGCGCTTCGCTGACGGCCGTGATGGTGCCGTCGGCGTTGAACACCAGCGCGTTGGCGGCGCCGATTTCCTGCGGCATGGCATTCCAGCGCTGGCCATAGCGTTCCAGCGCGCGGGCCGGCGCGCTGCCCGCGTAACCGGGCTCGGTGTCCGTGCCCATGCCATTGCGCTCGGACAGGCGCGGCGCGTTGAGCGCCTCATCCATCGTCATGCCCAGGTCCACGTAGTTGACGATGGTTTGCAGCACGGTGGTGATGATGGTCGCGCCGCCCGGACTGCCGATCGAGAAGGCCGGCTTGCCGTCCTTGAACGCCAGCGTGGGCGCCATGCTGCTGCGCGGGCGCTTGCCCGCTTCGGGCACGTTGGGATGGGGACCGGCGAAGTCGAAGTCGGTCATCTCGTTATTGAGCAGGAAGCCATAGCCCGGCACCACCATGCCGCTGCCACCCCACGATTCGATGGTGAAGGTGTAGGCCACGATATTGCCGTCCTTGTCGGCCACGGTCAGGTGGGTGGTGTGGGCGCCTTCGGCCAGCAGTTTGGCGGTGGCCGGGCGCAGCGGCACGCTGGGATCGGACTGGAACGGGTAGGGATCGCCCGCCGGGGCGATGGCGCCCGCGTGTGTGAGGTCGATCTGTTCGCGCCGGCGGGCCGCGTACTGCTTGCTCAGCAGGCCGGCCAGCGGTACGTCCACGAATTCGGGATCGGCCAGGTAGGCGTTGCGGTCGGCGAACGCGAGCCGGCTCGCTTCCAGGTACAGGTGCTCGGCCTGCGCGCGCGGCATGGCGCGCAGGTCGTAGCCTTCCAGGATGTTGAGCGCCTCGGCCACGGTGGCGCCGCCGCTGCTGGGCAGGGGCATGCCGTACAAGTCGTAGCCGCGATAGGTGCTGTGGATCGGGGCGCGCAGGCGCGCCTCGTAATTGGCCAGGTCGGCCAGCGTCATGGCCCCGGCGCGCACCTGCACGCCGGGCGCCACGGCCGGATGGTTGACCGCTTCGACCACGGCGCGCGCCAGCGGGCCTGCATAGAACGCCTTCACGCCGCCGCTGGCCAGCAGGCGGTAGGTGCGGGCCAGGTCCGGGTTGCGCAGCAGCGTGCCGGCCGCCGGCGGCCGGCCGTTCTTCAGGTAGAGCGCCGCCGTGGCGGGGAATTGCTGGAATTTCTTCTCGTTCGCACTGACCAGGTGCACGAAGTTGTCGTTGATCGTGTAGCCCTTTTCCGCCACCGCGATGGCTGGCGCCAGCACCTGTTTGAACGACATGGAGCCGTAGCGCGCCAGCGCCTCGTGCCAGCCGCGCACCGTGCCCGGCACGCCGACCGACATGCCGCTGGCGACCGCCGTGTCGAAATCGATCTCCTTGCCATCCTGCTGGAACACGGTGGGCGTGAAGCTGGCCGGCGCCGTCTCGCGATGGTCGATGGTGATCACGCGCTTGTCTTTGGCCAGGTAGATCACCATGAAGCCGCCGCCGCCCACGCCGCAGCTGAACGGATCGGTCACGCCCAGCGTGGCGGCGGCCGCCACGGCCGCGTCGATGCCGTTGCCGCCCTGGTTCAGGATGGCCAGCGCCGCGTGCGAGGCGCCATCGCTGATGGTGGCCACGGCGCCGCCGCTGCCGGTCGCTTGCGGGGCCTTGGCGTAGGCCGCCGGCGCGCTGGCCAGCGACACGATGATGGTGGAAACGAGGAGCGTGTGGAGGGGACGGACGGGACGTGGGCTGGCGGTCATGGGCTCTCGGGTTCAGGGGGCGGGGGAATGGCTCACCTGCAAGCTTACCCGATAATCTGGCGCCGGCGCCTTCATGTGGGGCACGCTGTCCGGCTCCACCCCGAGCAGGGTGAAGGTCAGGCCGTTCTGGCTGGCGCTCTTGCTGGCGCCGGGCATGTCGGCCGCCAGCACGAAGCTGGCGCTGGTGCCGCCCTTGGTCAGCGTGAAGGTGTAGCTGATGTAGCCGGCCCACACGCAGACGGCGCCCACGCGGCAGCGGCTGTCATTGACGCGCTCCAGGCGCAGCACGGTGCCCGGTGCGATGGTGGCGCTCTGGCCCTGGGCCAGGGCGACGGTGATCCTGGCGGGAGCGGGCGGCGCCGGTGGCGCGCCATCGCTGGCGCGCGCGCCGCAGCCGGCCAGGGCCAGCAGTAGTAACAGATAAAGCCAAACGTGGCGTGACAACTTGCTGTTCATGCGTATCCTTTCGATCAGGAATGCAACGAGACTAACAAAAGCTGCCCGGCGGCGGCGCACGGACGGCGCCGCCAATGCACGGCGGGACGGATATGGTACACGCATCGGCCACCGCGCCAGAAAAAATGCCGCCCGGCGCGGACGCGGGGCGGCATGGTGGCGGGCGCTGCGGCCGGCGGACTTCAGACGTAGGCGGCCAGCGCGCCTTTCATCTTCTTCAGCGCGGCCGATTCGATCTGGCGGATGCGCTCGGCCGAGACGCCGAATTCGTCGGCCAGCGTGTGCAGCGTGGCGCCGGAACCGTCGTCGTTGGCCAGCCAGCGCGCTTCGACGATGCGGCGCGAGCGCGGATCGAGCTTGCCCAGCGCCGTCTCCAGCCCTTCCGATTGCAGCCGCGTGACCTGTTCCGCTTCCAGCACGCGGGTCGGCTCGCTCTGCTCCGAGGACAGGTAGGCGATCGGGGCGAACTTGTCGTCCTCGTCGTCCGATGGCGATTCGAGCGCGATGTCGCGGCCGCTCAAACGGGTTTCCATCTCTATCACTTCCTCGCGCTTGACGTCGAGCATCTTGGCCAGGCCATCGATCTGGGACGGCGTCATGGCGTCCAGGCCCTGCTTGTGGCTGCGCAGGTTGAAGAACAGCTTGCGCTGGGCCTTGGTGGTGGCCACTTTGACCAGGCGCCAGTTCTTCAGGATGTACTCGTGCATCTCGGCCTTGATCCAGTGCATGGCGTACGACACCAGGCGCACGCCCTGGTCCGGGTCGAAACGCTTGACGGCTTTCATCAGGCCGATGTTGCCCTCCTGAATCAGGTCGGCGTGCGGCAGGCCGTAGCCCAGGTAGCCGCGCGCGATCGACACCACCAGGCGCAGGTGCGACAGCACCAGTTCCTGGGCGGCGGCCAGGTCATTCTTTTCCTTCAGGCGGCGGGCCAGCGAGACTTCGTCGTCGTGCGACAGCATCGGCAGGCGATTGACGGCCGAGATATAGGCGTCCAGGTTGCCCAGGTTGCCAGTGAACCCGAGGCCCAGAGCACGGTTGGCGGCCGGGACCAACGCGTTCGGTGCGGACATCATATTCATGTAATTCCTCGCTAGCTGTAATTGCTAAGTGTCAATGTGCCATGCAGCCGGGTGGTTCACATCCGATGTTACTGTTTGTTACCCGCTGCGGTCATGCTTGAGGAAACCGGTTATTCTTGCGCTAAAAAGTTGCTTCAAAGAATATCCAGCCCCACGATGTTTCATATATTAGCACTCTCCGTCGATGAGTGCCAATCGCCATCCATAATCGCTTTGATAGTAAAAAAACTATCGATTTTTAGCGTTCCATGGCGTTTGCGTATCCAGTCCCGGCACAGCGCCGGCGCTGGATGTGGGCGTCCTGTTCACAATGGCAACACACCGCAGCTGACGACGCGATCAGCATGCGGTGGCGAGCTTAAGCGGAACTTAATTGTAGGCCGGAGATGGCTGAAAAACCGTGCGCGAACGCACGGTTGGGCCAAGCACCGCTTGATGGGGCTCAGTCCAGGCGCGACAGGTGGCGCTGGACGGACAGCACGGCGCCCACCAGGCCCAGGGTGGCCGACACGGCCAGCAGGGCGGCCATGGCCAGCGGCGGCAGCGGGGCCAGCTGGAATTCGGAGGCGTACAGGCGGGCGAACTCGGCGATGGCCGTGTTGAGCGGGCGCAAGGCCAGCGCCACCGCGCCCAGCGCCACGGCGCCGGCGCACAGGCCCAGCAGGGCGCCCGTGTAGTAGAACGGACGGTGGATGAAGGTATCGGTGGCGCCGATCAGCTTGGAGACGATGATCTCGTCGCGCTGCGTCATCACTTGCAGGCGGATGGTGTTGAACACCACGGCCACCACCACCGTGCCCAGCGTGGCGGCCAGCAGCAGCAGGGCCAGCCGCAGCACATTGATCAGCGCGGCCAGGCGCTTGACCCAGGCCGAATCGACCTGCACCGTGTCCACGCCGGGCAGGGCGCGGATCTGGTCGGCCAGCGCATCCACGTCGCCGCCGGCCTGGGCGTTGCGGAAGGCATCGAGCTTGAGCACGTAGCTGTCGGGCAGCGGGTTCTCGCCCAAGGTACCCAGCACGTCGGTCAGGCCGCTCTTGGTTTTCAGGTTGTCGAGCGCCTTCTCGCGCGCCGTGAAGATGATCCTGGCTTGCTTGTCGGCCACCAGCTGGCGCAGCGTGCTCGCCATCGCCTCGGCGTCGGCGCGCGGCAGTTCCTGCTTGAGGAACACGCTGACTTCGGGATCGACCGACAGTTGCTCGGACATGGGGCGCACGTTGTCGAGCAGGGTCACGCCCGCGAACGGCAGCGCCAGCGCGATCGCCACCACGACGATGTTGAACAGGAAGCTGCCCGGCGCGCGGCGCACATGCACCAGCGCCGCCGCCAGCGCGAAACCGTGTTGCCGTAACCAGTTGCTCATGCCTGCGCTCCCGCTGCTTGCTGGCCATCGATCTGGCCGTGTTGGAGGTGGATCACGCGGGCGGCCGCGTCCAGCATCTGTTCATCGTGGCTGGAAATCAGGCAGGTCACGCCCACCGAATGGAAGGCCTTGAGCGCGTCCAGCACCTGGTTGGCGCTGGCGCGGTCCAGGTTGGCCGTCGGTTCGTCGGCCAGGATGATCTGGGGCCGGTTGACGATGGCGCGTGCGATCGACACGCGCTGCTGTTCGCCACCGGACAGGGCCAGCGGCTGGCCCAGTGCCCGGTCCAGCAAGCCCACCTTGTCGAGCGCGGCGCGGGCACGCTGCTCGGCGGCCGCGCGCGGCGCGCCCGTCACCAAGAGCGGCAGCATCACGTTGTCGAGCACGGAGCGGTCCGTCAGCAGCCGCTGCTGCTGGAAGATCAGGCCCAGGTTGCGGCGCAGGAAGGGCAGGCCGGCCGGCTTGATGCGGCCCACGTCCTGGCCGTTGACCAGCACCCGCCCGCTGCTGGGGCGTTCCATGGCCGCGATCATCTTCAACAGGGTGGATTTGCCGGCGCCCGAGGGGCCGGCCAGAAATACCAGTTCGCCTTTCTCTACCGTCAGCGACACGCCGCGCAGGGCGGTGGCGTCGGGGGAATATTGCTTGGTGACGTTCTGGAATTCAATCATAGGCTTATCCGAGCAGGGCTTCGACAAAATCGGCCGCCACGAAGGGCTGCAAGTCTTCAATCTTTTCACCGATGCCGATGAAGTACACGGGCACCGGGCGCACGCGCGCGATGGCGGCCAGCACGCCGCCCTTGGCCGTGCCGTCGAGCTTGGTGATCACCAGGCCGGTCAGTTGCAGCGCGTCGTCGAAGGCTTTGACCTGGGCCAGTGCGTTCTGCCCCGTGTTGCCGTCGATCACCAGCAGCGTTTCATGGGGCGCGCCTTCCATGCCCTTGCCGATCACGCGCTTGATCTTTTTCAGCTCTTCCATCAGGTGCAGCTGGGTGGGCAGGCGGCCGGCCGTGTCCACCATCACCACGTCCATGCCACGCGCCTTGCCCGACTGCACGGCGTCGAACGAGACGGCGGCCGGGTCGCCCGAGGCCTGCGAGATCACGGTCACGTTGTTGCGCTGGCCCCAGACCATCAATTGCTCGCGGGCGGCGGCGCGGAAGGTGTCGCCGGCGGCCAGCAGCACCGACTGGCCGTGCGACTGCATGTGCTTGGCCAGCTTGCCGATGGTGGTGGTCTTGCCGGCGCCATTGACGCCGGAAATCATCATCACCAGCGGCTGGTGGCGGCCCAGCTCGAACGGGCGCTGCAGCGGCGTCAGCAGGTCGATCATCAGCGTTTTCAGGGCGGCCTTGACGGCGGCCGCGTCCAGCAGCTTGTCTTCCTTGACCTTGCGCTTGAGCGCGTCGAGCAGGTACTGGGTCGCTTCCACGCCGGCGTCGGCCATCAGCAGGGCCGCTTCCAGCTCGTCGTACAGGTCGTCGTCGATCTTGGCGCCGACGAACAGGATGGACAGGTTGGCCGAGGTCTTCGACAGGCCCGCCTTCAGGCGCGACATCCACGACTTGCGCGGCGCCGGTTCCTCCACGGCCAGCAATGGCTCGGCGGCTGGCGCGCTGACCGGCAACGGCGCGGCTTCGGCGGCGGGGGCGGGAGCAGGAGCAGGAGCAGGAGCGGCAGGCGGAACGGGGGCCGGCGCGGCGGCGGGCGGAACTTCGGGTACGACGGGTTTTTTCTTGAAGAAACTAAACATGGATGTGTGATCGAAGGCGCTTCAAGCGGATGGCCGGCGGCGCCGGACACTGGGAATGGCGATATTTTACCAGAGCATGGGGCGCGACGGCCCGCAGGGGCTGTCTGAATGGCAAGACTGGCGCTGCCGCCAGTGGGCAGGCCCGCTGCGGCAGTGTCAGCCGGCGCGCGCGCTGTGGCGCGGGTGGCGCAAGCGCCATTCGGCGATGGCGTGGCCGATTTCGCTCAGGTTGAGCACGCGCACGAATTTGGGATTGCGCCGGCGCAAGGCCGCGTTATTGCCGCCGGCCCACAGTTCAGTCTCCTCGGGCAGGCGCATATGCAGCTCGGCCAGGCTGTCGAGCGCCTGGCGCGGGTTCATCGAGGCCGAGAACGACAGCGCCACGATGTCGCCTTCCAGCACGCGGGCCGCTTCCACCACTTCCAGCAGCGGCGTCTGCACGCCCAGCGACACGCAGTAGGCGCCTTCGACCACGCACATGGCCTCGGCCATCAGCAAGCCGAGGCTGTGGCGGTCCTGGGGCAGGGTGGTGAGCAGGATGCGTGGCGCGCCGATACTGGCCGCGTTCGCCTGCGGGACGGAAAAGATGGCGCTGCGCACCACCATCTTCAGCGTTTCCGTGTACAGGTGCTCCTCGAACACGGCCAACTGGCCGCTGGCCCACGCTTCGCCCACCAGCCGCGTCAAGGGCGCCACCAGGTCGATCACAAAACTTTTCAGGCCCATCACCAGCAAGGCTTGCGACAGGCGCCGCCGCAGCGCGTCCATGTCGTGCGCCTTGCACAGTTCCAGCAATTGCTGCTGCTCGGGATGGGGCTGGGATAACAGGGGGCCGGACTGGACGGCGCGTTCGGCCATGGCCTGCAACTGTTCGACGTCGTAGCCGATCACCTTGCCGGGCCGGAAGCCGAGGTCGATCAGGCGTTTGATCAGGCGCAGCTTGCGGACCTGTTCCACCGGGTAGCTGCGTTCGCCGTGCACGTCGCGCAGCGGTTGCGGGAAGTCGTAGCGCCGCTCCCAGACCCGCAGCGTCTCCTTGGCCACGCCGGTGTCGCGCTCGACGTCGCTGATGGTGCTCGAAGCAGGCAAAGTGTGGGCGTTAGTTTTCATCAGCTTGTGCGGCTACGGGAATCGGGTAGACGCTGGTTTGCGCACATGGTTTCGTGCCTTTGGTGCAGGCATCGGTTCGGTTTCAATTCAGCGTTGCCAGCAGCAACCTTGACAGTCACATCACTGCAACGCGACCTGCATTCTAACCGCGTTTAAGAGAAGAAAGTGACCATGCCAGCCCGCGTTTCCAGGCCACTTATCCACAGTATAGAACCTTGTCCACGACACACTGTTGACATAAAGAACTAATCCCAAAAATAGTGCGAATGCTTCTTATTTGCCATGGACAAAAAAGTTCGCGCGCCGCTGAAAAAAAGACCAGGAATGTTGTGGAGAAGCATAGCCAGCGGGCCTGTCGCAGCGCGTGTCGCGGCTGCTGGCTATGCCTGGGCGGGGGCGGCGCGGGCGTGGCGCCGCCGGCGGCCCCGGTGAGGCCAATTGTTAAATCGGCGGCTGGCCCGGCGACGCTGGCCCGGCACCCGTTTTCATGAAGGCGATTCATGTTGTCGGGCCGCGCCACCGGCCGCCGCCATGGGCGCGCACGGCCCCCATGGCCCGCTTTCTGTCGCCTATCGACAACAAGTAGCAATTGCTTACAAATTGCTGCTGCGTCGCAGCAGGAGGCGGCGCAGGCAGAATTTATTTCACTAATTGAGCACTCTTACTATAGACAAAGACGGTTTGGCCGCCTGTTTTCCTGCGGAAACTGCCAAACATTCTCCGGGCAAGGCGACTTCTACACATTTGGTATAAGTGTGCCGCGCCGGGGTTCGGTATAAAATACAGCCAGAAATAGCAATGTAGCTATTTTTACTTAGTCCGACACTGATGCATTTTTCAATTGCAGCAGCTTCAGGCGGTCCGGTTCGCCGGGCGCCGCACCAAGTTCATCTGTGCGGATTTGACAAGTTAGTGGGCTGTCTCGGCAGGATATATTGCGATGCGGTAAAATATTGCAGTTTTGGAAAATCCAGCACGGTGACATGAAGGGGATCGCCGCTGGCGATAACCAATATGAGCGTTTTTACACTTGATGGATACTCAAAGCGTCAGTATAGTGCCGCCTCCGGTGCCACAAGCACCGCGATAAAGCCGGCATCGATTAAATCGGCCGCAACACAATGTGAACGCGTCCGGCAACAAGGACAGCAACGTGGCAGCTGGGGAGTATGCCCTCACGCATAAACGACGCCCTGACCGGCGCCGACAAGCACCGAATTTAGGCGTAGCACTAGCTTTACCTTTTTACCCGCAACACAACTGAAGGAATTACGTAATGAAAAAATCTCTTATCTCCATCGCAATCCTGGGCGCAATGAGCAACGTTGCCTTCGCACAGTCGAACGTGACGATCTACGGTACCGTTGATGCCGGCATCGTGAGCGAGCGTGGTGGTGCGGCTGGTACCGTAACCAAAGTGACCTCGGGCGTGGCTTCCGCTTCGCGTCTGGGCTTCAAGGGCACCGAAGATCTGGGCGGCGGTCTGAGCGCCGTGTTCGTCCTGGAATCGGGCGTCAAAGCTGACACCGGCGCGTCCGACGTTGCTGGTTCGATCGCTAACCGTCAATCGTACGTTGGCCTGGTGTCGAAAGAAGCCGGCACCGTGCTGCTGGGCCGTCAGTACACCCCTTACTACGAAACCCTGCGCGACGTGGCTGACCCGTTCGCCCTGGGCCTGGCTGGTACCGCCAAGAACCTGTTCGCAACCCAGGACACCCTGACCCGCAACAGCAACGCCGTGACCTACCGCACCCCTTCGCTGAACGGCGTGCAAGCTGAACTGTCGTACGCCGTGGGCGAGCAAGCTGGCTCGAACAAGGCTCAGCGCCAGATCGGTGGTTCGGTTGGCTACTCGAACGGTCCTCTGAACGCAAGCTTCGCCTACAACGCACGTAACAACGACACCACCGTTGGCGCGCCTATGGGCCACGACTCGCTGCTGGCCGTGAACTACGACTTCCAGGTTGCCAAGGCTTTCTTCGCCTACGGCCGTGACAAGGGTCAGCTGACCCAGACCTCGCCTGTCGTTGACAGCAACAACATCCTGGTTGGCGCTACCGTGCCAGTCGGCCCAGCAGGCAGCGTGATCGCCTCGTTCACCCGTAAGAACGACAAGCTGGCCGCTAACCAAGACGCTGACCAGTGGGCCATCGGCTACACCCACGCTCTGTCGAAGCGTACCAGCGCCTACGTCGCTTACGCCAAGATCAAGAACAAGAACGGCGCGTTCTACACCGTTGGCAACAACACCGAAGCCGGCACCGGCGACAAGGCTTTCAACGTTGGCCTGAAGCACAACTTCTAATTTCCGCCTAGTTCGGATTTAGATGACACATCGGCCGCGTTCGCGCGGCCGATGTGCGTTTACGGGCGGCTTTGCGCCGTCCATCACCGCCGGTGTCCGCCAGGCGGTAGAATATTCCCTCCCTACCATTTCCGTTTCCGCCATGATGCCCACCCGTTCCGCCGGCCGCGCCGCGCTGGCCTGTCTGATCCTGCTCGCCTCGTGCGCCGCGCTGGCCGCGCCCAAGGTGGCGCGCCATCCGGCCGCCACCTTGCCCCGTTTTGGCATGCTGGTGTTTTCCGACCTGTGCCTGCACCCGGACAGCGGCGAATTCGGCGGCCAGCGCATCACGCTGCAACGCTTCGCGGAAGTCGACACGGTGATATACGAGTACACGGCCGGCGGCTTGAGCTGGCCGGTGGTGGCCAGCGATGTCAATATCGATCCGCGCGGGCGCCAGCTGTATTTCGTCGTCACGCCGCCGGGCGAGGACGAGCGCACCATCAGCGGCAAGCTGTCCGAGGACGGCAATACGCTAGTGCTCGATGGTGCTTATTGCGACGATGGCTCGGTGCCGATGCGGCTGCCCAAGGTGGTCGATTTCGGCCGCAAGCCGGGCGCCTGCCGCGCCTGTCCGGCGCCGCGCAAGCCGGCTGCCCCGGATGGCGGGCAGCCGCCGGCGCAGGAACATGGTGGCGATGACACCCCCCTGCTGAAGAACGAGGGCGGCAAGCCGCCGTCGCCGCAGCGCCCGGATGACAAGAGCGCGCCGCAGCGGCAACCGGCCGCCGAACCGTTGCCGGGCGCGCAGGCTTGAACCCAGGGTCAGACCCTGGGGTCTGACCCTTGGCGTACGCAGTGGTGTGTCAGGCGTTGGAAAGGCCAACGGCGCAACCCAGGGTCAGACCCTGGGGTCTGACCCTGGGGATCGTTAGGATCGCTGGGGTCTGACCCTTAGGATCGTGCCGCCTGGCGCTTAAGGCTTGCCCGCGCGCGCGGCCAGCGCGCTGGCGCGGATGGCGGACAGGGTGGCGCCCGGCGTGATCAGGTCGCCGTCGTAGCGCAGCTCGATCACGGCCGGCAGCCGCCTGGCCCGCGCGTGTTCCAGCGCCCGCTCCAGCGCCGGCCCGAACTGGGCCGTCTCGGTCACCGTCTCGCCGTGCGCGCCATAGGCCCTGGCCAGTGCCGCGAAGTCCGGGTTATGCAGCACCGTGCCAGACACCCGGCCCGGATAGGTCCGCTCCTGGTGCATGCGGATGGTGCCGAACATGCCGTTGTTGAACACGATGATGACCACGCCCGCCTTGTACTGCACGGCCGTGGCCAGCTCCTGGCCGTTCATCATGTACTCGCCGTCGCCGGCGAAGGTGATCACGGTGCGCTCGGGCGCCACGATCTTGGCCGCCACGCCGGACGGCACGCTGTAGCCCATGGCGCCGCTGGTAGGCGCGAGCTGGGTGCGCATGCCGCCGTAGCGGTGGAAGCGGTGGGCCCAGGTGGCGTAGTTGCCGGCGCCATTGGTGATGATGGTGTCGGCCGGCGCGATGGCGCGGATCTGCTGCACCACCTGCCACAGATCGAGCGGGGCCTGGCCGTCCTTGAAGATGGGCGGCTGCTCCTGCCAGGCCAGCAGCTCGGCCCTGGCCTCGGCCACGCTGGCGCGCCAGGCACCGGCGTCCACCGGCGCCATCGCGGCCAGCATGGCGCACGCTTGTGGCATGCCGCTGTTGATCATCAGGGCGGCCTGGTACACGCTGCCCAGTTCCTCGGCGTCGGCGTGGATGTGGATCAGCCGCTGTTTCGGCACCGGCGACTCGAGCAGGCTGTAGCCGCTGGTGGTCATCTCGCCCAGGCGCGGGCCGATGGCCAGGATCACGTCCGCCTCGCGCACGCGCGCGGCCAGTTTTGGGTTGATGCCGATGCCGACGTCGCCCACGTAGTTCGGATGCGCGTTGTCGAGCAGGTCCTGGAAGCGGAACGCGCAGGCCACCGGCAGCGCGTTGGCTTCGGCGAAGGCGCGCAGGTCGGCGCATGCTTGCGGATTCCAGCCGCCGCCGCCCAACAGTACCAGCGGCCGTCTGGCCCCGGCCAGCATGGTGCGCACCTGGTCGATCTGGTCGGCCGACGGCGAGGCCTGCACCGGCCGGTAGCGGGCCGTGTCGGCCACGGCCGCCACGCTGGTCAGCATGTCCTCCGGCAGCGCCAGCACCACGGGGCCGGGACGGCCGCTGGTGGCTACCTGGAAGGCGCGCGCCATGTATTCAGGGATGCGGTCGGCGCGGTCGATCTGGGCCACCCACTTGGCCATCTGGCCGTACATGCGGCGGTAGTCGATCTCCTGGAATGCCTCGCGGTCGGTGAAGTCGTTGCCGACCTGGCCGATGAACAAAATCATGGGCGAGGAATCCTGGTAGGCCGTGTGCACGCCGATCGAGGCGTTGGTGGCGCCCGGCCCGCGAGTGACGAAGCAGATGCCGGGCTTGCCGGTCATCTTGCCGTAGGCGTCGGCCATGAAGGCGGCGCCGCCTTCCTGGCGGGCGACGATGAAGCGGATATCGGAGTCGTGCAGCGCGTCGAGGACGTCAAGATAGCTTTCACCGGGCACGCCGAAGGCGGTGTCGACACCGTGGATCTTCAGGGCGTCGACCAGGATCTGGCCGCCGGTGCGGGAGGGATGGGTCATGGTAATAACCTTGTCTTGGTGGCGAGCGGGATGGTCGCCGGCAGGCCATTCTAGAACGCTGGGCGGTGGCCGGCTTTTCTAATGGCGACACCAAATTTCAGATTTGGCGGCCGGCGCGGTACAATACGCGCTGAAGCAAGCCAGACAGCCGCTGGCCGGTGCGTAATGCCCGGCGGGAGGAAGGTCCGGACTCCATAGAGCGGGGTGACGGTTAACGGCCGTCCGCTGAAAGCCTTCCGGCGCAAGCCGGGGGTATAAGGCGAGGAATAGGGCCACAGAGACGAGCGTATTAAGTTACGGTGAAACGCGGTAACCTCCACCTGGTGCAATTCCAAATAGGCACGCGATGATGTTGCTCGCGGAGCGTGCGGGTAGGAAGCTTGAGCGCCGGAGTAATTCGGCGCCTAGAGGAATGGCTGTCATAGCGCGGGTTCGCCCGCGCCGTAACAAAATCCGGCCTATCGGCTTGCTTCAACTGAATAATATCAACTGCTTTTAACACGGCGGCCGCCCGCTGGTGCATGCGCAGGTCCGGTGTGGCGACGCCAGGGGATCTGCCGATGACACAATACATACTGGCCCTGGACCAGGGCACCACCAGCTCGCGCGCCATCCTGTTCGACCACCATGGCCGCATCTGCGCCAGCGCGGCCCAGGAATTCCCCCAGCACTATCCCCAGCCCGGCTGGGTCGAGCACGATCCCAATGAAATCTGGAACAGCCAGCTGACCGTGGCCCGCAAGGTGCTGCACCAGCTCCATGTGGACAGCGCGCACGTGCGCGCCATCGGCATCGCCAACCAGCGCGAAACGACCATCGTGTGGGACCGCAAATCGGGCGAGCCGATCGCGCCGGCCATCGTGTGGCAGGACCGGCGCACGGCCGACTACTGCGCCCAGCTGCGCGCGGACGGCAAGGCCAGGCTGGTGGCCGACGTCACGGGCCTGGAACTGGACGCCTATTTTTCCGCCACCAAGCTCAAATGGCTGCTCGACCACGTGCCCGGCGCGCGCGAGCGGGCCCGCCACGGCGCGCTGGCCTTCGGCACCATCGACAGCTGGCTGGTCTACAAGCTCACCGGCCGCCATGTGACGGACGTGAGCAACGCGGCCCGCACCATGCTGTTCAACATCCACCTGATGCGCTGGGACCAGGACATGCTGGACCTGTTCGACATTCCCGAACAGATGCTGCCCCAGGTGGTGTCGTCCAGCGAGGAAGTGGGCAGCACGCGCGAAGGCCTGTTCGGCGGCGCCATCCCCGTGGCCGGCATCGCCGGCGACCAGCAGGCGGCCACCTTCGGCCAGGCTTGCCACCAGCCGGGCATGGTCAAGAATACCTATGGCACCGGCTGCTTCATGCTGATGCATGCGGGCCGCCACCCGGTCGTGTCGCACAACCGGCTGCTGTCCACGGTGGGCTGGCGGGTCGATGGCCGCACCGATTACCTGCTCGAAGGCAGCGTGTTCATGGGCGGCGCCACCGTGCAGTGGCTGCGCGATGGCCTCGGTATCATCCAGCACTCGGCCGAGGTCGAGGCGCTGGCGGCCAGTGTGCCCGACAGCGGCGGCGTGGTCATGGTGCCGGCCTTCGTCGGCCTCGGCGCGCCGCACTGGGATCCGTATGCGCGCGGCACCATCGTCGGCCTCACCCGCGGCAGCCACAAGGGCCACATCGCGCGCGCGGCGCTGGAAGCGATCGCGTTCCAGAGCGCCGAACTGCTGGCGGCCATGCAGAAGGACGCGGCCATCCCGCTGACGGAATTGCGCGCCGACGGCGGCGCCGCCCGCAACGACCTGCTGATGCAGTTCCAGGCCGACTTGCTGGGCGTGCCTGTGGTGCGCCCGCAAGTGACGGAAACGACGGCGCTGGGCGCGGCCTACCTGGCCGGCCTGGCCGTGGGCTTCTGGGACACGCAGGAGGAGATCACGGCCCAGTGGCAGTGCGAGCGCCGCTTCGTGCCGCAGATGGGCGCCGACCAGCGGACCGCGCTGCTGGCCCGGTGGGCGCGCGCCGTCGAGCGTTCGCGCAGCTGGGAAGTGCCGGCCTGAGAAATCTCGGTCTGAGCAATCTCGGCCTGAGAAATGTCGGCCAGAGCAGCGCCGGCCCGAGGCCGTCCACGCGCGCGCACGCAGGTGTGCGCGGGGCGGTTTACGGTTTCCGTATAATAGCGGCGGTGGCGTGGACTGCGTCGCATGTCCGTTGGCTCGTCAGGCAATGTTGTCTATACAAGCAGTGGGGGACGTGCGCTGCCGTCCGCTGAAAATATGGGCAACAAACCGTGGTATCGATAGTGCAGTGTTGAAGGTCTTCCTATCCGCGATATGCGCGCCAGGCGCGTCAGGCTGGTCATTCTCTCCAAAAATCACACTTTTTCCTCCCGGCTTGCGGCCATCCCAACCCGTGATTTGGCCTGTTGCCGGATTGCTACTGTGATGTTGGCGATTGGCAACTGTATGCATTTAATTTAATTATTTTCATCCAACATTTACTGCCTTCCGGCACAGCGAAAAGCGTGTGCACAGATGAGGTAGCACATTCACATTCTTCTATAAGTATCTAATTTCTCAATATATTTTTACGCGAGCCGGCTTCAAGGAAGTACGCTAAGTCCTTAATTTCATTAATAAAATCCCTGTTTCGCTTGGGCGAAAGCGCTTGACCACCCATCTTCCATCCTCTAAAGTGGGCATCTGTGTGAAAAAGTGTCTTTTTGTGGGATTTTTCTCCTGACTTAGCGGCGGGAGAAGATGCAACGAAAGATGGCGATTTCCGCTCCGCTAAACTATCAGAGGTCTAAAGGTAACTCCCGTGTTTCAAGGCGCGTCCGCAATCAGTCTCGATGCCAAAGGCAGGATGTCCATCCCTGCCAAGCACCGTGACGCGCTGGCCATCCAGTGCGAAGGCCGACTCACGCTGACCAAGCACCCGGACGGCTGCCTGCTGTTCTTCCCCCGCCCCGTGTGGGAAAGCCACCGTGAACAGATCGCCGCCTGGCCCATGTCGGCCCGGGCCTGGCAACGCATCTTCCTCGGCAACGCCTGCGACGTCGAACTCGACAGCGCCGGCCGCGTGCTGATTTCGCCCGAACTGCGCAACGCCGTCGGGCTGTCGCGCGAGATCATGATGATCGGCATGGGCAGCCACTTTGAAATCTGGGATGCCGCCAAACTGGCGGAAAAAGAGCAGCAGGCGATCGAAGCCGGCACTCCCGATGTTCTCGCCAACTTCTCTTTCTAAGGCTCCGCGATGACGACTACGGCGGTGCCGGAATTTCAGCATCGTACGGTGCTGCTAGACGAAGCGGTCGATGCCCTCGACCTGACCGGCGCGCGCGCCGGCGGCGTGGTCGTGGATGGCACCTTCGGGCGCGGTGGCCACAGCCGTTTGATCCTGTCGCGCCTGGGCCCGAACGCGCGCCTGATCGCCTTCGACAAGGATCCGCAAGCCATCGCCACCGCCGAACAGGTGGCCGATCCGCGCTTCACCATCGTGCACGACAGCTTCGCCACCATGCGCGCCGCCCTCACGGAGCGCGGCGTGGGCCAGGTGGACGGCATCCTGCTCGACCTGGGCATCTCCTCGCCGCAGGTGGACGACGCAGCGCGCGGCTTCAGCTTCCGCAACGATGGCCCGCTCGACATGCGCATGGATACCACGCGCGGCATGTCTGCGGCCGAGTGGCTCGCCACAGAATCCGAACAGACACTGGAAAAGGTGATCAGAGAATATGGGGAAGAACGGTTTGCTTTTCAGATTGCAAAGGCGATTGTTGCTCGCCGGGCAGTCGAGCCAATTTCAAGCACACGACAGCTTGCCGGCATCGTGGCAGGCGCGGTCAAGACTCGGGAAAAGGGCAAGGATCCGGCCACCCGTACCTTTCAGGCTATCCGGATTTTCATCAATAAAGAGCTTGAAGACCTCGAGGCCGGACTAGAGCAAGCCTACGATTGCCTGGCGCCGGGCGGCATCCTGGCCATCATCAGCTTCCATTCGCTGGAAGACCGCATGGTCAAGCGCTTCTTCGCGGCCAAGGCCAACGTGCCGCAACCGGACCGCCGCCTGCCGATCCGCGCCGTGGACCTGCCGCAGCCGCTGCTGAAACTGATCTCGAAGATCAAGCCGTCCGACGCCGAAGTGGACGCCAACCCGCGCGCCCGTTCCGCCGTGATGCGGGTGGCGCGCCGCCTGCCATTGCCGGAGGGGGCGCCATGAGCGGCAAGATCAACCTGGTGCTGACGGCATTGCTGGTCGCTTGCGGCCTGTCGCTGGTTAACGCCCAATACCAGGCGCGCCACCTGTTCATCGAACTGGAACGCAGCCAGTCGCAGGCGCGCCAGCTCGACATCGAATGGGCGCAGCTGCAGCTGGACCAGTCCACGCTGGGCAAGCACGCCCGCATCGAGCAGATCGCGCGCGGTGACCTGAACATGGTGCCGCTGACTGCCACCCGTACCCAGTACCTGTCGCCGGAAGAGGGCAAATGAAGCGCGCCTCCAACGCCACCGTGTCCCGGGTCGCGGCCTCCAAGGGCGTGCCGTTCTCGAAAAATCCCGTGCTGGCCGTGCGCCTGCCGGTGTGGCGTTCGCGCGTGGTGCTGTTCGTGCTGTTCTCCGCGTTCGCGCTGCTGGCCGGGCGCGCCGCCTGGTTGCAGGGGCTGTCGACCCAGTTCCTGCAGAAGCAGGGCGAGATCCGTTACGCGCGCACACTGGACCTGCCGGCCACGCGCGGCAAGATCACCGACCGCGATGGCCAGGTGCTGGCCTCGTCGATCCCCGTCAAGGCCATCTGGGCTATTCCGGACGATGTGCAGGAAGCGCCGCCGGAAAAACTCAAGGCGCTGGCCAGGTTGCTGGAAATGAGCGACGCCGAGCTGCAGAAGAAACTCGATTCGGACCGCGGCTTCGTCTACCTGAAGCGCCAGGTGGAACAGGACGTGGCCGACCAGATCACCAAGCTCGGTATCGAAGGCATCCAGACCCGCAAGGAATACAAGCGTTTCTATCCGCAGGGTGAAGTGACGACCCACGTGGTGGGCTTCACCAACGTGGAGGACGTGGGCCAGGAGAGCATGGAACTGGCGCAGCAGAAGACGCTGATGGGCGTGCCGGGCAGCCGCCGCGTGATCAAGGACCGCCTGGGCCACATCGTCGAGGACATCGAATCGATCCGCGAACCGCACGACGGCAAGGACTTGACGCTGTCGATCGACAGCAAGATCCAGTATATCGCCTTCACCCAGCTCAAGGACGCGGTCGAGAAATTCAAGGCCAAGGCCGGCGCCGCCGTGGTGCTGGACGTGCACACGGGCGAAGTGCTGGCGCTGGCCAACTGGCCGTCCTACAACCCCAACGACCGCACCGTGCTGACGGGCGAACAGCTGCGCAACCGCGTGATGACGGACACCTTCGAACCCGGTTCTTCGCTCAAGCCGTTCACGGTCGGCCTGGCGCTGGACACCAGGCGCGTCAAGCCGCTGTCGCTGATCGACACCGGCCCCGGTTACTACGCCATCGGCGACAAGGTGGTGCACGACACCCACCCGCACGGCGTGATCACGATCCAGCAAGTGATCCAGAAGTCGTCCAACATCGGCACCTCGAAACTGGCGCTGCAAATGCCGCCGCAGGAAATGTGGGAGATGTTCACCAAGGTGGGCCTGGGCCAGCAGCCCAAATGGGGCTTCCCGGGCGCCGTGGCCGGCCGCGTGCGGCCCTACAAATCGTGGCGTCCGATCGAGCAGGCCAACATGAGTTTTGGCCAGGGCATTTCCGTGTCGCTGATCCAGCTGGCGCGCGCCTACATGATCTACGCCCGCGATGGCGACATCATCCCGCTGTCGTTCCAGAAGGTGACGGAGCCGCCCGTGGGCACGCGCGTGGTGAGCGCCCAGACGGCGGCCGAGATGCGCGACATGCTGGAGATGGTGACCCAACCCGGCGGCACGGCTGAAAAGGCGCAGGTGCCAGGCTACCGCACGGGCGGCAAGACCGGCACGGCGCAAAAGGTCATCAACGGCCGCTACTCGCAGAGCAAATACATCGGTAACTTCGTGGGCATGGCACCCATGTCCAGCCCCCGTTTCGTGATCGCCGTGATGATCGACGAGCCGGGCGGCGCGGTGCACGTGGGCGGCGACGTGGCCGGCCCCGTGTTCTCGACGCTGGCGGCCAACGTGCTGCGCGCCAAGAACATCACGCCCGACGCGAACGTGACCCATATCATCATTCCTGAGAATTCCGAACAGGGGAAAATGTGACGACTGCTACCTTCGACCCGTTGACTATCGCCGACGCGATCCGCAAGCTGGCGCCCACGGCGCAGCTGGCGTCCGACTCGCGCCGCATCAAGGTGGGCGATGTGTTCTTTGCCTATCCCGGCGACGCCGGCGACGGGCGCAACTATATTGAAACGGCCATCGAAGCCGGCGCCGCGCTGGTGGTGCTGGACCCGGCCGGCTTCAGCTGGAATCCCGACTGGAGCGCGCCCTACATCACCGTTGAGCAGCTCAAGGCGCGCGCCGGCCTGATCGCGCACGCCTACTACCGCCAGCCCGACAGCGCCATGTTCACCGTCGGCGTGACGGGCACCAACGGCAAGACCTCCAGCGCCGTGTGGCTGGGCCAGGCCCTGTCGCGCGGCGGCGAGACGGCCGCCGTGGTGGGCACGCTGGGCGTGGGCCTGTTCAAGGGACGCGCTGAGCCGGAGTTCGACGTCACCGGCTATACGACGCCGGATGCGGTGCTGCTGGCCCGCACGCTGGCCGAGGCGCGCGACGCCGGCGCCGCGTCGCTGGCGATCGAAGTGTCGTCCATCGGCCTGGAGCAGGGCCGCGTGGCCGGCATGCACTTCGACGTGGCCGTATTCACCAACCTGACGCGCGACCACCTGGACTTCCATGGCGACATGGCGGCCTACGAGGCGGCCAAGACTAAACTGTTCGACTGGCCCGGCCTGAAGACGGCCGTGATCAACCTGGACGACCCCATGGGCCTGCGGCTGGTGGAGCATGTGCGCGGCAAGCTGTCCGGCGCCA
Organism: Burkholderiaceae bacterium; assembly: GCA_035254005.1. Taxonomy (GTDB): domain Bacteria; phylum Pseudomonadota; class Gammaproteobacteria; order Burkholderiales; family Burkholderiaceae_D; genus Rugamonas. The sequence continues at coordinate 40,391 of DATFBD010000016.1, forward strand.
TTCCCGTGATCGGCTACACGCTGGCCGACGCGGCCACCGTGCCCGACCTGCCCGGCGTGATGATGCTGCGCGCCAGCCAGTTCCGCAGCAGCCGCACGGCCGGCACGGAATTCCACCTGGACTGCCCGCTGAGCGCGGCCCAGGTCAAGACGCAATTGGTGGGCCACTTCAACATCAGCAACGCGCTCGGCGTGCTGGGCGCGCTGCTGGCCAAGGGCATGGGCTTGCGTGCCGCGCTGGATGCCATCGAATCGCTGCGCCCGGCCCCCGGCCGCATGCAGCAGGTGGGCGGCCAGGATGCACCGATGGTGGTGATCGACTACGCCCACACGCCCGACGCGCTGGAGAAAACCCTGCAGGCCTTGCGCCAGGTGGCGCAGGATCGCGGCGGCCAGCTGTGGTGCGTGTTTGGCTGCGGCGGCGACCGCGATCCGGGCAAGCGCCCGCAGATGGGCAAGATCGCCCAAGTGGCCGACCACGTGCTGGTCACCAGCGACAATCCGCGCAGCGAGGATCCGCACGCCATCATCGCCCAGATCGTGGCCGGCATGGACCAGCAGCACCCGTCGTCCACGCTGCAGACGGTGGAAGACCGCGCCGCCGCCATCCTGCTGGCCATCAAGCACGCGGCCAAGCCGGACGTGATCCTGTTGGCCGGCAAAGGCCATGAACCGTACCAGGAGATCAAGGGCAAGAAGCTGCCGTTCTCGGACGCCGACCACGCCCAGCTGGCCCTGTCGGCCCGCCTGACCATGATGAGGCCGAACTGATGCGCGCTACGCTGGCCCAGCTCGCGGGCGCCATTCCCGGCGCCACGCTCGTCAACGACGCAGCACAGGCGGCGTTCGATGGCGTTTCCACCGACAGCCGCAACGTGGCCGCCGGCGCGCTGTTCGTCGCCCTGCGCGGCGAAGTGTTCGACGCCCACGAATTCCTGCCGCAAGTGGCGGCCAAGGGTGTGGCGGCCGTGGTGGCCGAGCGCCTGCCGGACGGCTGGACCCTGCCGGCCATCGTCGTGCCGGATACCTTGGTGGCACTGGGGCGCATCGCCAACTACTGGCGCCGCCAGTTCGCCGTGCCCGTGATCGGCGTCACCGGCAGCAATGGCAAGACCACCGTCAAGGAAATGATCGCCGCCATCCTGGCCGAGGCCTGCGGCGGCGAGGACGCGCGCCTGGCCACGCGCGGCAACCTGAATAACGAAGTGGGCGTGCCGCTCACGCTGTTCCGCCTGGACGCCGCGCACCGCGCCGCCGTGGTGGAGCTGGGCATGAACCATCCGGGCGAGATCGCGCGCCTGGCCGTCATCGCCGAACCGACCGTCGCCATGGTCAACAACGCCCAGCGCGAACACCAGGAATTCATGCACACGGTGGAAGCCGTGGCGCGCGAGAACGGCGCCGTGCTGGCCGGCCTGGACGAGGACGGCGTGGCCGTGTTCCCCCATGGCGACGAATTCACGCCGATCTGGCAAGCACTCGCTGGCAAGCGCCGCACCGTCACCTTTGGCCTGGCGCCGCAGGCGGACGTCAGCTGCACCTACCGCGCCGGCGACTTCGGCAGCGAACTGACGATCACCATCGGCCATGACGCGGCCGCCACGCCATTCTTCGTGCGCCTGCAGGCGGCCGGGGAACACAACGTGCGCAACGCGCTGGCCGCCGCCGCCTGCGCCTACGCGGCCGGCATTTCGGCCACCGCCATCCGGCTCGGACTGGAGGCGTTCGCGCCCGTGGCCGGCCGGCTGCAGAAAAAAGCCGCCGCCAATGGCGCGGTCGTCATCGACGATACCTACAACGCCAACCCGGACTCGGTGCGTGCCGCCATCGACGTGCTGGCGAAAGCCGCCACGCCGCGCATCCTGGTGCTGGGCGACATGGGTGAGGTGGGCACCAAGGGCCGCGAGTTTCACGAAGAAATGGGCGCTTACGCGCAGAGCAAGGGCATCGAACAGGTGCTCGTTACCGGCGAACTGGCGCACCATATGCAGGGAGCGTCCATTCGTCATTTTGAACAGTTCGGCGATCTGCTGGCGGCGCTCGACGCCGTCATTACGCCGGATGCAACCGTATTGATCAAGGGCTCCCGCTTCATGAAGATGGAACGGGTCGTGCAGCATTTGATTGGATCGCAACAAGCTAACAAGGAAAGTCACTAATCATGCTGCTTTGGCTCGCGCAATATTTTCAGCAGGACCTTGGACCTTTGCGGGTCTTTAACTTCATCACCTTCCGCGCCGTGTTCGCGACCATCACGGCGCTGGTGATCGGCCTGGGCGCCGGCCCGGCCGTGATCCGCAAGCTGACGGCCATGAAGTACGGCCAGGCCGTGCGCACCGACGGTCCGCAGACCCACCTGAAAAAACACGGCACGCCGACCATGGGCGGGGTGCTGATCCTGATCGCCATCGGCATTTCGACCTTGCTGTGGTGCGACCTGTCGAACCGTTTGATCTGGCCGGTGCTGGTGGTCACGCTGGGCTTTGGCGCCGTGGGCTGGGTGGACGACTACCGCAAGGTGGTGCGCCAGGACCCGGAAGGCATGCGCTCGGCCGAAAAATACTTCTGGCAGTCGCTGGTGGGCATCAGCGCCGCGCTGTATCTGGCGTTCTCCGTGTCCGCACCCAACGCGGGCAAGGTGTTCGAGCTGTTCTTCGCGTGGGTGCAGTCGGGCTTCTCGATGGACCTGCCGCCCAAGGCCGACCTGATCGTCCCGTTCTTCAAGACCATCAGCTATCCGCTGGGCGTGTGGGGCTTCATTGCACTGACCTACTGCGTGATCGTTGGCACCAGCAACGCTGTCAACTTCACGGACGGCCTCGACGGCCTGGCCATCATGCCGACCATCATGGTGGGCGCGGCGCTGGGCCTGTTCGCCTACCTGACCGGCAGCGCGACGTACTCCAAATACCTGTTCATCCCGCACATTCCCGGCGCGGGCGAACTGATTATCTTCACCGGCGCGCTGACTGGCGCCGGCCTGGCCTTCCTTTGGTATAACACCCACCCCGCGCAAGTGTTCATGGGCGACGTCGGCGCGCTGGCGCTGGGCGGCGCGCTGGGCACGCTGGCCGTCATCGTGCGCCAGGAGATCGTGCTGTTCATCATGGGCGGCGTGTTCGTGGCCGAAACCGTGTCCGTCATCATCCAGGTGGGCTGGTTCAAGATCACCAAGAAGCGTTATGGCGTGGGCCGCCGCGTGTTCCTGATGGCGCCGCTGCACCACCACTTCGAACAAAAAGGCTGGAAAGAGACCCAGGTCGTCGTACGGTTCTGGATTATCACCATGATGCTGGTCCTGGTCGGACTCACTACCCTGAAGCTGCGCTGATGAACTACGAAGGCAAAACCGCACTGGTACTGGGGCTGGGGGAATCCGGCCTGGCGATGGCGCTGTGGCTGGCACGCGGCGGCGCGCGCGTGCGCGTGGCCGACACGCGCGAGGCGCCCGAGCGCCTGCCGGCGCTGCGCGCCGCCGTGGCGGACGTGGAATTCATCGCCGGCCCGTTCGGCGCCGCGCTGCTGGACGGCGCGGACTTCGTGGCCGTCAGTCCCGGCCTGGCGCCCAACCGCGAGCTGGCCGACATCGTGCCGGCGGCCGCCGAACGCGCCATCCCCGTGTGGGGCGAGATCGAACTGTTCGCCCAGGCGCTGAAGGCGCTCAAGGACGAACGCGGCTACGCGCCCAAGGTCATCGCCATCACGGGCACCAACGGCAAGACCACTGTCACCAGCATGGTGGGCCAGTTGTGCGAACGTGCCGGCAACACGGTGCGCGTGGCGGGCAATATCAGCCCGGCCGCGCTGGACGTGCTGCGCGAAGTGTTGGATGCGCCGTGGGAACAAAACCAGCTGCCGCAAGTGTGGGTACTTGAGTTATCAAGCTTCCAGCTGCACACCACCTACAGCCTGAACGCCGATGCCGCCACCGTGCTCAACGTGACCCAGGACCACCTGGACTGGCACGGCGACATGGCCGCCTACGCCGCCGACAAGCAGCGCATCTTCGGCGCCGACACCGTGCGCGTGCTGAACCGCGACGATGCCACCGTAATGCGCATGCAGGACCCCACCGGCGAGAACATCACCTTCGGTACCGACACGCCGCAACATGCCGACTGCCTCGGCCTGCACAACGAGCGCGGTATTTACTGGTTGGCGTCGGCCGAGCCGGGCGAGGAAGTGGAACGCAAGAAGCGCCGCAAGAACGACCCCGCCCCGGAGCCGGTCGAATGCGTGCTCAAGAAACTGATGCCGGTCGACGCGCTGCAAGTGCGCGGCCAGCACAACGCCGCCAACGCGCTGGCGGCGCTGGCCCTGTGCCGCGCCATCGGCCTGCCGCTGGCGCCGCTGCTGCACGGCCTGCGCGAATATCGCGGCCAGCCGCACCGCGTGGAGCTGGTGGCGGCCATCAACGAAGTCGAATACTACGACGACAGCAAGGGCACCAACGTGGGCGCCACCGTGGCCGCCCTGATCGGCCTGGGCAAGAGCTTCACGGGCGAGAATCAGCGCCTGGTGCTGATCGCCGGCGGCGACGGCAAGGGCCAGGACTTCGCGCCACTGGCCGATCCGGTGTCGCGCTACGTGCGCGCCGTGCTGCTGATCGGCCGCGACGCGCCGGCCATCCGCGCGGCGCTGGCCGAAACGGGCGTGGCGATGGAAGACTGTGCCGACCTGCCGCAAGCCGTCAAGCGCGCCAGCGAATTGGCGCAAGCCGGCGACGCCGTGCTGCTGTCGCCCGCCTGCGCCAGCCTGGACATGTTCAAGAACTACGCGCACCGCGCCCAGGTGTTCATCGACACCGTGCGCGATATCGCTCTCGACGCGGGACAGGAGATCTGATGGCCTTCCAGCTGCCATTCCGCTTCAACGCACCACCGGCCTCCATGCCGGTGGGCAGTCGCGCGCGGCAGTCCAAGATGATGGAATACGACCAGCCATTGGTGTGGGTCACGCTGCTGCTGATGCTGCTGGGGATGGTGATGGTGTACTCGGCCTCGATCTCGCTGCCCGATTCGCCCAAGTTCGCCAACTACGTGCGCTGGCAGAACACCTACTTCCTCACGCGCCAGGCGCTGTTCATCGCCGCCGCGCTGATCGCTGGCCTGTTCGTGTTCCGCATCCGTATTGCCGACTTGCAGAAGGCCGCGCCCTACCTGTTCATCGGCACGCTGGTGCTGCTGGTGCTGGTGCTGATTCCCGGCCTGGGCGTGGTGGTCAACGGCGGCCGGCGCTGGCTGTCGCTCAAGGTGATCAACCTGCAGCCGTCGGAACTGATGAAGGTGGTGGCCGTGCTGTACGCGGCCGACTACACGGTGCGCAAGCAGGAATACATGCACAAGCTGACCAAGGGCTTCATGCCGATGGCGGCGGCGGTCGGCTTCGTCGGCCTGTTGCTGCTGCTGGAGCCGGACCTGGGCGCGTTCGGCGTGATCGTCTGCATCGCCATGGGCATCCTTTTCCTGGGCGGGATCAACGCGATCTGGTTCGGCGGCATCGGCGCCGTGCTGGTGACGATCTTCATTTCCATCATCGCGCTGTCCAAGTTCCGCCGCGAGCGTTATTTCGCGTATCTGAACCCGTGGCAGGAAGACAATGCGCTCAACAAGGCTTACCAGTTGACGCACTCGCTGATCGCATTCGGCCGCGGCGAGATCTTCGGTGTGGGCCTGGGTGGCAGCGTGGAAAAGCTGCACTACCTGCCTGAAGCGCATACCGACTTCCTGCTGGCCGTGATCGGCGAGGAACTGGGCCTGGCCGGGGTACTGGTGGTGATCGCGATGTTCTACTGGATCGTCAAGCGCTCGTTCGACATCGGCCGCCAGGCCATCGCCATCGACCAGACCTTCGCCGGCCTCACGGCCAAGGGCATCGGCATCTGGATCGGGGTACAGACGTTTATCAATATGGGTGTCAACCTTGGCCTGCTGCCGACCAAGGGCTTGACCCTGCCGCTGATGAGCTATGGCGGCACGGGGGTGGTGATTAACTGCGTCGGACTCGCGATCCTGCTCCGGATCGACTACGAGAACCGGGTTCTGATGCGTGGTGGCAGATTATGAAACGATTGATGATCATGGCGGCCGGCACCGGCGGCCACATTTTCCCCGGCCTGGCGATCGCGCAGACCATGCGCGCGCGCGGCTGGGAAGTAAGCTGGCTGGGCACGGCCCACGGCATGGAACAGGACATCGTGCCGAAACACGGGATCGCGATGGATGCGATCGACTTTAGCGGCATGCGCGGCAAGGGCCTCAAGCACACCGTGGCCGGCGCCTTCAAGATGCTGGCCGGCTTTGCAGCCTGCTTCGGCTACATCGGCAAGCGCAAGCCGGACGTGGTGCTGGGCATGGGCGGCTACGTGACCGTCCCCGGCGGCATGATGGCGCGCTTGCGCGGCGTACCGCTGGTGCTGGTGAACGCCGACGCGGCCTTGCTGTTGTCGAACAAGACCCTGACGCCGCTGGCGCAGCGCGTGTGCTTCGGCTTCCCGGCCGAATTCGGCCGCGCCGCCGGCAAGGCCGTCGTCACCGGCAACCCGGTGCGCAAGGAGATTCTGGACATGGCCGGCCCCGAGCAGCGCTTCGCCGGCCGCGAAGGCCCGCTGCGCATCCTGGTGGTGGGCGGCAGCCTGGGCGCCAAGGCCCTGAACGACAACCTGCCCGCCGCGCTGGCGCTGATCCCGGCCGCGCTGCGCCCGCAAGTGACGCACCAGTCGGGCAAGAAGAACATCGACGCGCTGCGCGCCGCCTACGCGCAGGCCGGCGTGCAGGCCAACGTGGTCGATTTCATCGACGACATGGCCAGCGCCTACACGCAGGCGGACCTGGTGATCTGCCGCGCCGGCGCCATCACCGTCTCGGAACTGACGGCGGCCGGCGTGGCCAGTGTGCTGGTACCGCTGGTGGCCTCGACCACCAGCCACCAGCGCGACAACGCCAAGTGGATGGCGAAACAGAACGCGGCCATCCACATGCCGCAGACGGAAATGAATCCGCAAAGCCTGGCGACTTTGCTGGAAACGCTGACCCGCAACGCCTGCCAGACCATGGCAATGGCGGCGAAAGCGGCCGGCAAGCGCGACGCCAACGACGCGATCGCCTCCGTATTGGAACAATTAGCATGAGAGTTGAGCTGTGAAACATAAAGTACAGAATATTCACTTCGTCGGCATCGGCGGCAGCGGCATGAGCGGCATTGCCGAAGTACTGCTCACGCTGGGCTACACCGTCACCGGCTCGGACCTGGGCAGCAACGCCGTCACGCAGCGCCTGGCGTCGCTGGGCGCCACCGTATACCAGGGCCACGCGGCCGGCAACATCGGCAATGCCGACGCCGTCGTCACCTCCACCGCCGTCCAGCAGGACAATCCGGAAGTGGTGGCCGCCCGCGCCCGCAAGATTCCCATCGTGCCGCGCGCCGTCATGCTTGGTGAACTGATGCGCCTCAAGCGCGGCATCGCCATCGCCGGCACCCACGGCAAGACCACCACCACCAGCCTGGTGGCGTCCGTGTTGGCGCAGGGCGGGCTCGATCCCACCTTCGTCATCGGCGGCCGCCTGACCAGCGCCGGCGCCAACGCCAAGCTGGGCACGGGCGACTACCTGGTGGCCGAGGCCGACGAGTCGGACGCCTCGTTCCTGAACCTGACCCCCATGATCGAAGTCATCACCAACATCGATGCCGATCACATGGAGACTTACGAGCACGATTTCGAAAAGCTCAAGCAGGCCTTCGTCCACTTCACGCACCGCCTGCCGTTCTACGGCCGCGCCATGCTGTGCATCGACGATCCGCACGTGCGCGCCATCCTGCCATACGTGACCAAGCCGGTGACCACCTACGGCTTCCACGAGGACGCCGAAGTGCGCGCCGTGAACGCGCGCGCCGTGGGCGTGGAGATGCACTTCACGGTGCTGCAGGAAGGCTATCCCGACCTGGACGTGGTGCTCAACCAGCCCGGCATGCACAACGTGCAGAACGCCTGCTCGGCCGTGGCCATCGCCCGTGAGATCGGCATCGCCGACAAGGACACCCAGGCCGGCCTGGCCGGTTTCGCCGGCGTGGGCCGCCGCTTCACCCGCTATGGCGACATCGCCATCCCCGGCGGCGGCAGCTTCGCATTGGTGGATGACTTCGGCCACCACCCGGTGGAAACGGAAGTGACGCTGGCCGCCGCGCGCGCCGCGTTCCCGGGCCGCCGGCTGGTGCTGGCATTCCAGCCGCACCGCTACACCCGCACCCGCGACCTGTTCGAGGACTTCGTCAAGGTGCTGGGCACGGTCGATGTGCTGGTGCTGGCGGAAGTGTACGCGGCCGGCGAGGCGCCCATCGTGGCCGCCGACGGCCGCGCGCTGGCCCACGCGCTGCGCGCACGGGGCAAGACGGAACCGATTTTCGTGGAATCGATCGGCGACATGCCGGAAACCATCATGGGCGTGGTGCGCGACGGTGACGTCGTCATCACCATGGGCGCAGGCTCGATCAGCGGCGTCCCGGCCAAACTGACTAACTATCCGAAGGTCTGAACGTGAATCAAATGACTCCAACTGAAGCCAAGGCGCTGGGCAAGGTCGGCGTGCTGTTCGGCGGCCGCTCCGCCGAGCGCGACGTGTCCATCATGTCCGGCACCGGCGTGCTGCAGGCACTGCAGAGCCAGGGCGTGGACGCCCACGCCTTCGATCCGGGCCAGCGCTCGCTGGCGGAACTGGCGGCGGAAAAATTCGACCGCGTGTTCATCGCGCTGCACGGCCGCTTCGGCGAGGACGGCAGCATGCAGGGCGCGCTGGAACAACTGGGCATTCCCTACACGGGCAGCGGCGTGATGGCCTGCGCCGTGGGCATGGACAAGATCTACACCAAGATCGTGTGGCTGATGCACGGCCTGCCGACGCCGAAATATGCGGTGCTGGACGCGAACTCGGACCTCGATAAAGTGGCGGCCGAGCTGGGCCTGCCGCTAATCGTCAAGCCGCCGCATGAAGGTTCGACCATCGGCATCACCAAGGTGGTGGAAGCGGGCGCATTCAAGGCCGCCTACGACACGGCCGCCGCGCTGGACGACTCCGTGCTGGCCGAGGAATTCGTCACGGGCCGCGAGTTCACGGTGGCTGTGCTGGGGCAGGGCGCCAGCGCGCGCGCGCTGCCCATCGTGGAGATCGTGGCGCCGGAAGGCAATTACGACTATCAGAACAAGTACTTCACGGACGACACCAAGTACTACTGCCCGGCCGTGCTGGACGAAGCCACCACGGCCGAGATGCAGCGCATCGCCGTGGAAGCCTATCGCGCACTGGGCTGCGAGGGCTGGGGCCGGGTCGACGTGCTGCTGCGCGAGCGCGACAACAAGCCCTTCCTGCTGGAGGTAAATACCTCGCCCGGCATGACCACCCATTCGCTGGTGCCGATGGCCGCCCGCGCAACGGGCATCAGCTACGAGCAGCTGTGCGTGGAAATCCTGCGCTCGGCGCGCCTGAAGATGGCCGCGCCGGCCAAGGGCAAGGAGTAAGCGCATGTGGCAAGACGCTAAAGCCTTGAATGCTACCGCCAACGGCATCTTCGCCCTGGCGCTGCTGGCATGCCTGGCCGCCGGCGTCTGGTGGCTGGCGCAGCGGCCCATGTTCAACCTGCGCACGATCCGCGTGGAGAGCCTGGCGGCGGACGGCGAACTGCGCCACGTGAGCCAGCTCACGTTGCGCAACAACGCGCTGGGCCGCATCAAGGGTAATTTCTTCACCACCAACCTGGATACGGTGCGGCAGGCGTTCGAGTCCGTGCCCTGGGTGCGGCGCGCCACCGTGCGCCGCGAATGGCCGGACCAGCTGATCGTGGCGCTGGAAGAACATGAGGCGCTGGGCACCTGGGGCGCCGACGGCCGGCTGCTGTCGACCAAGGGCGACGTCTTCACTGCCAACCTGGCCGAGGCCGAGGAAGACCATGCGCTGCCCGAATTCGATGGGCCGGAGGGCAGCGAGAAGGAAGTGCTGTCGCGCTTCGCGGAGCTGCGCCAGTGGTTCGCGCCGCTCAAGCTGGTGCCGGAAGCGTTGTCGCTGTCGAGCCGCTACGCCTGGACCGTCAAGCTCGATAACGGCATGAGCGTGGCGCTGGGGCGTGAACAGACCGCCACCACGCTGAAGGAAAGGGTGGACCGGCTGCTGGGCATTTATCCGCAGCTGGTCAGCCATTTGCAGAATATCGAGACCATCGACATGCGGTACCAGAACGGCCTGGCGCTGAGCGCGGCCGACCTGAAGATACCTGCCGAAGGCGCCAAACCCAGGGCGCGGCCGGCGGTAATGAAAAAGACCACCAATTTAAAGCCAATCAGCAAGCACATACAGTAGGCGAGAGAAATGACTAAAGATGCGAAAAACCTGATCGTCGGCCTCGACATCGGCACCTCGAAAGTGGTGGCGGTGGTGGCCGAGGTGATGTCCGACGGACGCCACGAAGTGATCGGGCTGGGACAGCACGAATCGAAGGGCTTGAAGAAGGGCGTGGTCGTCAACATCGAGGCCACCGTGGAATCCATCCAGCGCGCGCTGGAGGAAGCGGAGCTGATGGCCGACTGCAAGATCCGCAACGTCTACGCCGGCATCGCGGGCAGCCATATCCGCAGCTTCAATTCCAGCGGCATGGTGGCCATCAAGGACAAGGAAGTGACGGCCACCGACGTGGCGCGCGTGATCGAGACGGCCAAGGCGGTCAACATCCCCACCGACCAGCAGCTGCTGCATACGGTGCCGCAGGAATTCATCGTCGACAGCCAGGAAGACGTGCGCGAACCGATCGGCATGAGCGGCATCCGGCTGGAAGTGAAGGTGCACATCGTGACCGGCGCCGTGTCGGCCGTGCAGAACATCGTCAAGTGCGTGCGCCGCTGCGGGCTGGAAGTGTCGGACCTGATTTTGCAGCCGATGGCCTCGGCCGACGCCGTGCTCACGCCGGACGAGAAGGAACTGGGTGTGGTGCTGATCGATATCGGCGGCGGCACCACCGACGTGGCGGTGTTCTCGGACGGCGCGATCCGCCACACGGCCGTGATCCCGATCGCCGGCGACCAGATCACCAACGACATCGCGATGGCGCTGCGCACCCCGACCTCGGAAGCGGAAGAGATCAAGATCCGCTACGGCGTGGCCAAGCAGGTGCTGGCCGATCCGGGCGAATCGCTGGAAGTGCCGGGCCTGGGCGACCGTGGCCCGCGCAACCTGTCGCGCCAGGCGCTGGCGGCCGTGATCGAGCCGCGCGTGGAGGAACTGTTCGCGATGGTGCACCAGGTGGTGCGCGAATCCGGTTACGAAGGCGTGCTGTCGTCGGGCATCGTGCTCACGGGCGGCACCTCCATCATGCCGGGCATGGTGGAAATGGCGGAAGACATCTTCCTCAAGCCGGCCCGTCTCGGCACGCCCGACTACCGCGGCCAGCTGGCCGACGTGGTGCGCAGCCCGCGCTACGCGACGGTACTGGGCCTGCTGCTGGAAGCGAAAAAGCAGTACCTGCGCGGCCACATCGTGACCCGCCAGGATGGTTCGGTGAAGGCGGTCTGGCAGCGCATGAAGGAATGGTTCCTCGGGAATTTCTAAGCAGTGCAGGTTAAGCAGTGAAGGTCAGGCAGTAAGGGTCAAGCAGTAAATCAGGTTGTTGCAGTGTGGTTTGCAGGATGGTTTTTAGTACGGCGATTCCAATACATTTAGCTAAACAATTTATATAATTCAACCGCAGTTTTCAATCTCCAGTTCTCCTAAAAGATATGAGGCCTGGCGCTTGGAAACCGCATACTGATAGGAGCACATCATGGAGTTTGATATGGTCGATAACGCAGCTTTGGGAACCGTCATCAAGGTCGTCGGCGTCGGCGGCGCAGGTGGCAACGCGGTTCAACACATGATCAACAAGGGCATGTCGGGCGTCGAATTCATCGCCGCCAACACCGATGCCCAGGCCCTGTCGACCTCCAAGGCCGACAACATCATCCAGATCGGCGACACCGGCCTGGGCGCGGGCATGAAGCCTGACGTCGGCCGCAAGCTGGCCGAGGAATCGCGCCAGCGCATCGAGGATTCGCTGCGCGGCGCGCACATGGTGTTCATCGCCGCCGGCATGGGCGGCGGCACCGGCACCGGCGCCGCACCGATCGTGGCTGAAGTGGCCAAGCAACTGGGCGCGCTGACCGTGGCCGTGGTGTCCAAGCCGTTCTCGCACGAAGGCCAGAAGTGCATGGACATCGCCGACGAAGGCCTGGAACAGCTGTCGGCCAACGTCGACTCGCTGATCGTGATCCTGAACGAGAAGCTGGAAGAAATCTACGAAGACGAATCGCTGATCGAATGGCTGCAGCACGCGGACGATGTGCTCAACAACGCGGTGGCCGGCATTGCCGAGATCATCAACGTGCCGGGCCACATCAACGTCGACTTCAACGACGTCAAGACCATCATGGGCGAGCAGGGCAAGGCCATGATGGGCACGGCCACCGC
>DATFBD010000017.1:0-3159 GCA_035254005.1 Burkholderiaceae bacterium
GGAGGCCACGTAGTCGGCCGGCAGCGTGGCGCACAGCTTGCGCAGGCTGGTGCGCATGGGCACGTCGAACACAGCGTCGGCCAGCGCGGCGAACTGGTCGTGCCAGCCGTCCAGCACGGCCAGCAGCGGTTGCTGGATATCCGTTTCCAGGTCCAGCGGGTAGCGGGCCGCGTGCGCGATCAGGTAGACGCGGGCCAGCGGGCCGTCCGCCACCAGCGTCTGGGAGCTGATGTGGGTGGCGCCGGAACTGCCCTGCAGCGCCTTGGCCAGGGCCGAGGCCACGCTGGCGCTGTAGCGTTCACGCGGCAGGTAGACCAGCACGTTCAGGTGGCGCGCGTACACGTCGCGGCGCGCGAACACCTTGGTGCGCGGCTGCTTGTACAGCGACACGACGGCGCCGCACACTTCGGCCAGCCATTCCGGTTCCGCTTCCAGCGCTTCCGTGCGCGGCAGCGATTCCAGGATTTCCACGAACTTCTCGGCACGGAAGCCTTCCTGGCGCACCCCGGCGATGCTCAGCACCTTGGCGATGCGCCCGCGCGCGAACGGCAGGCGCGCCAGCGGTGTGGCCGTGGCGGCGCGCGTGAACAGGCCCACGAAGCAGTATTCGCCGAGGATGGCGCCTTGCGCGTTCACATGGCGCACGCCGATGAAGTCGAGCTGCTGGTCGCGGTGCAGCGTTGACTGCACGTCTGCCTTCACCACCGACAACGTATCCTTGCGCGCGGCCAGCGTGTCGAAGTCGCCCGGAATGCCAGCCAGGCAGTCGCCGTATACCGGGTGATTCCTGTCTTCCAGCACGCCGAGCGCGCTGCCGGGCGTGCGGACCAGTTCACGCTGGCCAGCCTGCACCTGATAGCGCGCATAGCCGAACAGCTCGAAGCCGCCGTTCTTCGCCCACTCCAGGAAGGCAGCCACTTCCTGATCGTCGGCCCCGCCGGCCTGGGCGACGGCGCCGGCCGCGACTTCGGACAGCTTGGCGCGCAAGGCGGCCGCGTCGTGGCGCACCGTCGCGGCATCATTGGCGGCCATGCGTATGTTGGCGAGCAAGGTATCCAGGTCCGCCAGGCCCGGCTGCTCCGCCAGCAGGCACAGCACCCAGGATTCGGCCGGCGCGCCGCCATTACCCACTCTAGCCACCCCGGCGACGCTGCCGTCGGCGGCGCGCTGCACCGACAGCACAGCGTTGAGCACGGCGCGCGACGGCACGCGCAGCTTGCGCAGCGCCAGCACCATCGAATCGACCAGGAACGGCATGTCTTCGTTGAGGATCAGCAGCGCGGTGCCCTGCCCGCCACGGCCGTCTGCATACGGCAGCTGCTCGATGCGGCAGCCTTCCTGCGGCGTCCATTTCGCCAGCCGGGAAAAGCCCTCCCACAGCGGCGAGGCCAGGCTTTGTGGCGCGATGCCCGCCAGGTCTTCATCTTCGATCGAATCGAGCCAGGTGGCGATCAGCGCCTCGACCTGGGCCCGGTCGCCTGTGGCCGGCTGACCGGCTTCAGCCAGCGCAAGTTGCAGCGCCTGGGAACGTAGGTCTTGTTGTTTCATAGGTTCTCCATTGAAATGGTATTCGTCTGCGCCGATTCGGCCGACCGAACAAAAAGGGAAAACCGTCAACACGCATTGGCAGGCCTTTCCTTGTTGCTCGGGCGGCGTCATTCGACCGATTCATCTTAAGGCGGCTTTCACCGATGAATATTTTTTTATTTATGCAAAGCTCCGAACTTATTCGCAGGCCAATTTGCAGCTCAACAAGCAATGCGGACGGCCCAGCCGCAGTCATTTCCTCTTAACTATCAATATATTGCATTCCTTCTCCAGCGCAATCTCTACGCTTGAGCGGAGCAAAAAAGAACGAAAAAAGCCCCGTGCAAACGGGGCAGTAAACAAGGGACAACGGCCGGGTCAGCGCTGGAATTCGTACAGCCCCGGCAAGCCCAGGATTGTTGTCAGTTCGTCCAGGGCCGCATGGATCTCGTCTGCCAAGGCTGGATCGGCCAAATCGTCCGGCGCCAGGCGGTCGCGATAGTGCTTTTCGACCCATGCCACCAATCGCGCATGCAAGGCGTCAGTCATGATGACGCCCTGATGCATGGCGAGCGCTTCCGCCTCGGTCAGCACCACGCGCAGGCGCAGGCAGGCCGGACCGCCGCCGTTGCGCATGCTCTGGCGCAAGTCGAAGCTGATCAGCTCGTCAATCGGGCCGCCGCTGGCGACCAATCCTTGCAGGTAGCGCGCGACGCCCTGGTTTTCGCGGCATTCCTGCGGCACCACCAGGGCCATCTTCCCGTCCGATTTAGACAGCAGCTGGCTGTTGAACAGATAGCTCGACACCGCTTCCGCCAGCGATACCTCGGCGGCGGCGACGCGCACCGGTTGCAGCTGCCCCCCCGCCGCTTCCAGCGCCTGGTGCAGCTGAAGCAGAACGCCCTTCTCTTCGAGAAAAGCATTCTGGTGGTAGAACAGCACGCTGCCGTTGCCGACCGCGATCACGTCGTTGTGAAACACGCCACCGTCGATCGTGTCCGGTGCCTGCTGCGCATACACCGTGCGCCGCCCGTCCAGCCCATGCAGGCGCGCCACGGCTTGGCTGGCTTCGAGCGTCTGGCGCGCCGGAAAGCGCCGTGGCGCGGGCGCGTTAGGATCGAATTCGACGCGGCCGTAGACGAACATCTCGACGCCCGGCGCGCCGTGGTTTGCGCACAGCCGGGTATGGTTGGCCGCGCCTTCGTCGCCGAACGCCGGGGTCGACGGCAGCGCCTCGTGCACCACGAAATGCGCCTCGTCCCCGAACACGCCGCGCAGGATGCGCGCGGTCTGGACGTGCTCGTACGAGCGATGCAGCTTGTTATTGAGATTGGCCACCGTGAAATGCGTGCGTGCGTCGGCGGTGTCGGCACAGGGGCTGACGGTGCAGGCGTTGGCCGTCCACATCGGCGACGCCGAGTAGGCGCAGGCCAGGATCGCCGGCGCTTCCTTGTGGGCGCGCGCGATGACCTCGGCATCGCTGCCGCCGAACCCGATGTTGCGCAGCAGCCTGAAGTTTGGCCGGTCATGCGGCGGCAGCAGCGCCTGCGCGAAGCCGCGCGAGGCCAGCACGCGCATCTTTTCCAGCCCCTGCAGCGCGGCTTGCTTCGGGTTGGACACGCTCTTGACGTT
>DATFBD010000018.1:0-4060 GCA_035254005.1 Burkholderiaceae bacterium
GCGAAGGACTTCAGCTGCGAGGTGAGGCGCCCCATGCGGTCCACCAGTTCGCCGATGCGTTCCAGGTTGCTGCTGGCGGTGGCGAGATTGCCGCGCGCGAGGAATTTGCTGGTGTTGCCCGACAGGGTGCGCAATGCCGCCAGCGGCTGGTTCAGCTCGTGCGCGACACCGGCGGCGAGCTGGCCGATGACGGCGAGCTTGCCGGCCTGGACCAGTTCGTTCTGCGCCGAGCGCAGGGTGCGTTCGGCCTGGGTGCGTTCCGTCACTTCCTGCTGCAGGCGGGTGTTGGCCGAGGACAGGTCGGCGGTGCGTTCGGCGACCTTGCGTTCGAGTTCGTCGTGCGCCCGCTGCAGCGCTGCCTGGTCGGCCAGGCGGTCTTTCAGGTGGCGCCGCCGCTGGTTCAGCAGCAGGGTCAGGATGAACAGGAAGGCAGCGCCCGCGCCGGCGACCGCCGCGCGGTTGAATGCGATGGCGCGCACCTGCTCCTGTGGCGAGAAGACGGTGATGTTCCACGGGGTGCCGGGCAGCGGCTGGGTCTGGGCGACGAAGGTGCCGGCCACGGGGAACATCGACACCATTTCCGGCTCCGCCTTCGGCAGGCGCACCAGGCGCGCGCCGTGCTCCAGTTCCGCCAGTTCCTTGACGCCCAGCGGATTGAGTGCGCGCCGGTTGTATTGCTGGGTGCGGTCGAAGGCGCTGCGGGTAGCTTCGTCCAGTGGTTTCAGGGTGGTGAATTTCCAGCTTGGCACCGAGGCCAGGATGATGACGCCGTTTTCATCGGATACCAGCGCCGGCGCTTCGACCGTCGTCCAGGATTTTTCCAGCTGTTTCAGGCCCACCTTGACCACGGCCACACCCAGCATGCCCCGACTGTCCGTCAGCACGGAGGATAGGTAGTAGCCGGGTTCGCCGCGCGTGGTGCCGATGCCGAAGAAGCGGCCACTGCCGCTATCGATCGCCTGTCGGAAGTATGGGCGGAAGGACAGGTCTTCGCCGAGGAAACTGTCAGCGCGGCGCCAGTTGCTGGTGGCGGCCACCCTGCCGTTGCGGTCGAGGATGTAGATGGACAGGCTGCCGGCGCGCTCGTTGAGCTGTTCCAGGTAGTGATTCACCTGCTCGATGCGCGCCGGGTCTGCGTCGGGTGCGGCGAGCAGCTGCAGCACGTCGCGCTCCAGCCCCAGCGTGGTGGGAAAGTAGGCGTACTTGTCGATTTCCCGTTCCAGGCTGGCGGCGTACAGGTCGAGCCGGTGGCGGCCGGTGGCCTGTAGCTCGGCCAGACCCAGGTTCAGGCTGTAGCGGAATGCGAACAGGCTGACGGCAGAGACCAGCGCCGCAAAGCTCAGCAACAGCAGGGCCAGCCGCGAGCGCTGGGGGAGGTGGGGGCGGGGATGCATCAACAATCGATTCGTTCGGTTTTCCGAATTATGCCGCGAGCCGGCACAGGGCGGGCCGCTGGGGGCGAATCATGGATGCACCATATCCCATAGCATCTTGACAATCAGGATCGCCACCACCACCAAAAAGGCCTGGCGCACGAAGCCGGCGCCGCGCTTTAACGCAATGACGGTACCGACCTGCGCACCGATCAGGTTGCAGGCTGCCATGACCAGGCCCACCGTCCACAGCAGCGGGCCGTGGCTGGCAAAAAAGGCAATGGCTGAGACATTGGTGGCGGCATTGATTACCTTGGCGCTGGCCGACGCGCGCAGGAAGTCCATGCCGAACAGGCGCACGAACGCAAAGATCAGGAAGCTGCCGGTGCCGGGGCCGAAAAAGCCGTCGTAAAAGCCGATCGCAAGTCCCAGCGCAATGCCGCGCCAGCGGTCGGCCGGCACCAGCTCACGCGTCGAGGTGTGTCCCAGGTCCTTGCGACGAAACGTGTAGACGGCCACCGCCAGCATCATCACCAGCACCAGCGGGCGCATCGCCTCGCGCGGCAGCCAGGCCACCACGGCCGCGCCCAGCCAGGCGCCGACCAGCGCGGCGAACGTGGCGGGCAGCACCACGGCCCAGGGAATCGACACGGTGCGTGCAAAGCGCCACAGCGCCGAGCCGGTGCCGGCGATGCTCGACACCTTGTTGGTGCCGAACAGGGAAGGGATGGGCGACTGCGGAAACTGCGACAGCAGCACCGGTATCTGGATCAGGCCGCCGCCGCCGACGACGGCATCGACCATGCCGGCGAAGAAGGCTGCGGGAGCCAGGATAAGCCAATTGAATTCCATAGGAGATCGTCAATGCGCCCGGCACTGCTGGCCGGGAATAAGAGAGGGAGTCAGCGGAGCAGAGATGGTAACCGGTAGTTTAGTTCCCTGCAGGAACAAATCGGCTCCATAGCACTAAGAGCACGCCGGCCGCGACGGTCCACGCGACCGTCGCGCTTGTCAAGGTGGCAGCAAGCGATAGCCGCACGCTGAGCCAGAACACCGCTAGCAGATAGACGGCATACGGCAGCAGCGCGCACAGGCCGAACAGCGCCGTGGTACGCAGCTCGGCGGCGCCGCGTTCGCCGCCGACGATGGCATGCGCGATCAGGGCGAAGGTCGGAAACAGCGGCACCAGGCCGGCGATGTAGTAGTTTTTACTTTTCGATAACAGCGCGATCAGGAGCACCGCCAAGGCGCCCAGCAGGCATTTCAACAGGAGGGACGACATGGCGGTGTGCATGCGCTAAATCAGGCCGCCTTGGGGAGCGACACGTCCTGCGGCAGCGGCAGCACCTCGTCGGATTCCGCCAGTTCCGGGCTGACCGGCGTGATGGCGTTTTCCCACTTGGCGACCACGGCGGTGGCAATCGCGTTGCCCAGCACGTTGGTGACGGTGCGGCCCATGTCGAGGAAGTGGTCGACGCCCATCACCAGCAAGAGGCCGGCTTCCGGCAGGTTAAACATCGGCAGCACCGCGGCTACAACCACGAGCGAGGCGCGCGGCACGCCGGCGATGCCCTTGGATGACACCATCAGCACCAGCAGCATGGTGATCTGCTGGCCGAGCGTGAGCGGAATGTTGTAGGCCTGGGCGATGAACAGCGCGGCAAAGCCGGTGTACATCATTGAGCCGTCCAGGTTGAAGGAATAGCCGAGCGGCAGGATGAAGCCGGTGACGCGGTCCTTGATGCCGAATTTTTCCAGCTGCTCCATCAGCTTCGGATAGGCCGATTCGCTGGACGCGGTGGAAAAACCGAGCAGCATCGGGCCGCGAATCAGCTTGATGAGGCGGAAGATGTCCTTGCCCAGCACGCAGAAGCCGGCGGTGATAAGCACGGCCCACAGCGTTGCCAGCGCGAAGAAGAAGGTCGCCATGTACTTGCCGTAGACGAGCAGGATGCCCAGGCCCTGGGTCGTGATGACCGCCGCCACGGCGGCGAACACGCCAACCGGCGCGAAGCGCATCACGTAGTCGGTTACCTGCAGCATCACATGCACCAGGTCTTCGGTCGATTTCAGCAGGCTGTTGGCGGTGCTGTTGGGGGCATTGGTGCCATTGCGCAGCTTGCCGAGCGCGACGCCGAAGAACAGCGCGAAGATGAGAATCTGCAGGATTTCATTGTTCGCCATCGACTCGAAAATACTCTTCGGGAAGACGTGCGTGATGAAATCCTTCAGGTTCAGCGCCGAGGTCTTCAGGTTCGTGGCAGTGCCAACGTCAGGCAGGGGAACGCCGACGGAGTCGCCGGGGCGCACGACGTTGGCAACCACCAGGCCGATCATCAGCGAGCACAGCGACGCGCCCATGAACCATCCCAGCGCCTTGGCGCCAAGGCGGCCGACGGCCTTGGCGTCGCCCATGCCAGCCAGGCCCGCCACCAGCGTCCCCAGGACCAGCGGGGCGATGATCATCTTGATCAGGCGCAGGAAGATATCGGTGAAGATGGAGAAGTAACCGGCGATTTCCTTGGCAATCGCGGCATTCGGCGCAAGCGTGTTGCACAGGTAACCGACGATGATGCCGGCGACCAGAGCCAAGCCGATCCATGTTGTAAGTTTGTTCCTTTTCATCCGAAATATCCTTTGCCCGCCTCCGGGGCGTTGTAATGATCAAATTGAAATGATGTGCCGGC
>DATFBD010000019.1:0-27502 GCA_035254005.1 Burkholderiaceae bacterium
GGCTTCAGTCGAACGGCACGACGCGGTCGTCCGGACCCGGCACGCAGCCTTCGGCCACGGCGCTCCAGCCATGGTGGACCACCACCTGTTTGTCGTCGTGGCAGATTTCCACCCGTTCGCTGGCGGGCAGGCGCTGGCGCATGAAGGTTTCGAGCGCGGCCGGCAGGCTGACCTGCAGCCGCATGGCCTCGCGGTCGGGCTCAGGATGGTCGTCCAGGTGCAGCAAGGGGATGAACCACGGCGCCAGCATCAGCAGGCGCGAAC
This sequence comes from Burkholderiaceae bacterium, assembly GCA_035254005.1. Classification (GTDB taxonomy): domain Bacteria; phylum Pseudomonadota; class Gammaproteobacteria; order Burkholderiales; family Burkholderiaceae_D; genus Rugamonas. The sequence continues at coordinate 265 of DATFBD010000019.1, forward strand.
CCACGTCCACCGGCGCGGGCGCGTAGCCTTGCGCGCGCAGCCAGTCCTGGGCGCGGGCGCGCAGGTCGTCCGCGTCCGCCATGCCGGCCCAGGCCACGGCCAGCATCTCCGCCAGCCATTGGTTGCAGTTCTGGTAGGCCAGCCCGTAGGCATAGGCGTTGGCGCTGTACTGGGCGGCCAGCAGGTGCAGGGCGCGCGGATTGTCGAGCAGTGCCTCCCGCAGCGGCGGCGTGGCGGCGGCGGGCAGGCGCAGCAGCGAAATGTAGCCGAGCGCCGGATCGTCCGTGCCCATGGCGAAGCCGGCCAGACCCTGATCGTAGATGCGGGGCCGGCTTTCGTCGCAAGCGTAGTACAACTGGCGGGCGGACCAGGCGCCCGTGTCCGGCCCCATGCCGCCATCGCGCCGGTCATCGGCCATGCCACCGGCCGCGCCATCGGCGGCCAGCATGGGGGCGGCACGCCACGCCAGCGCCGCATGGGAATAGCGGATGCCAAAACGCGACAAGTCCAGGCCCGAGCGGCTGACCAGCGCCACGCTGCCGGCGCTGGCGTCCAGTTCTTCGCGTACCACGGCGGCGAAGCGCAGCAGGTGGTCCTGTTCGGTCGCGTTCAGTTCATGCGCGCTGTCGCAAAAGCGCGAGGCGCCGGAGCTGGCGGCGGCGTGCGCGGCGCCCGTGCCGGCGCACAGGCAGGCCAGCACTGCGCCGGCCAGCCGCCGCGTGAAGGCGCGGCGCAAGATCAGATGCCGACGGGGCGGGCAGCCAGTTCGCCGTACCAGTCGTCGGCCAGCACCAGGTAGAACGCTTCGCGCGTATCGTTGCGGGCGAAGGCGATGCCGTAGGCGCGGTTCTGGGCGTAGATGAAGTCACCCTTGTCCAGGTGCTGCTGTTCGAACGTCTTGCGTGGCAGGTCCAGCACCACGCGCTGCGCCGGCAACTCGCCCTGCATGGTCACGCGGGCCATGCCTTCGCGCTGCGGGGTGGCGGCGATGTCGATGATGCGGTACGCGCCGTCGGCCACCTTGTTGCCGCCCGAGGAGCTGTTGCTGGAGTCGCCCAGCGAGGTCGAGATGCTGCCGCTGGAAGCGGAACCGGCGCTGGAGGCCGACGAGGCGAAGCTTTCCGCTTGGGCGTTCAGGCCCAGCGCCAGCGCGCCTGCCAGCGCTGCGAGACGAACAGAGGTAGAAATTTGCACAACAATATCCTTGAAGATTGAACAAAGCGTAAGCAGCGGCGAGCGCCACCCGCCATCATAACTGCCGCCGGGGCCAGTGCCAACATTCGTTCAGGTACCCGAGCGCTATTCGCGCTTTTCGGTTTTGTCCGTGCACGAATGCCGGCGCTGGCCCCAGGCGGGAAAATATTTGGACGGCGATGTCAAAAACCCATGTTATTCTCATGGCGAGACAACGGCACCGGACCCCAACCACGTCATGGCGAAGCACTCATCCATTTACTCCCTTGTGGCCGCGCTGGCCATGCTGCTGATGAGCGGCGCGGCCTGGGCGGCGCCGTCGGCCCGTCTCGCGCTGGCCGAGCAGCCGGTGCGCGTGATCCGCGCGGCCGATGTGTACCAGGCTGTCAACGGCACGCCGCTGGAACAGGACGATATCGTCGAAACCGGCGCCGGCGGGGCGCAGATTGAACTGGACAGCGGCACCATCGTGGCCGTCGGCCCGCAAACCCGTCTCTATCTGGGTGCGCTGGGCGCCGCGTCCAAGGGCGCCAATGGCAGCAGCGAGCTGGCACTGCTGCAGGGCTGGATCAAGGTGCAGACCGGCGCCGGCCGCGCCGCGATCGCCGGCGAGGCGCTGCAGGCCAGCGTCAGTAGCGGCGCCGCTGTCGTGTTCAGCCGGCCGGGGCGCGATGCGCTGTTCGCGGATGCGGGCGAGCAGTTGGCGGCGCCCGTCACCGGGCCGGGCAAGGCCGGTCCGATGCAAAAAGTGGCGTCCGAGAGCTATGTGCAGGCCGACGCCGGCAAGCCCTTGCTGATGCTGCCGCGCGCCGATCCCCAGTTCCTGCGCGATATGCCGCCGCCATTCCGCGACCGTCTGGCGCCCGCGCCGCAGCCGGCCAAGCCGGTCAAAGTGCCCGCCCAACGCCAGCGCGCCGCCGATTTCGCCGACGTCGAAGCCTGGTTGCGCTGCAACCTGGCGGTGCGCAAGCACTTTGTGGCCCGCTTCCGCGCGCGCCTGCAGGACCCCCGTTTCCGCCAGCAGCTGGACCAGGCACTGGGCCATGGCAGCGAATGGCAAGCCGTGCTGCATCCAGTCGTCAAACATCCGTCCACGCCGTAGCGCCGGCGCCGCAATCTTCATCCAACCTCGCAGGAGCACACATGAAGTTGTCCATCGCAAGCAAGTTCAATCTGGTGTTCGTGACCATTTTCGCCGTTGGCTTCGTGGCCGCCGGCTTCATCGCCGACAGCCTGCTCAAGCAGAGTGCGCGCGAGGAGACCTTGCAAAATGCCCGCTTGCTGCTGGAAGCGGCCAAGAGCGTGCGCGGCTATACGGCCAAGCAGATCCAGCCGCTGCTGGCCAATCAGATGAAGTACGAGTTCCATCCCCAGTCCGTGCCGTCCTATTCGGCGGTCGAGAACATGAACGTGATCCTCAAGGCCTATCCCGATTTCTCGTACAAGGAAGCGACGCTGAACCCGACCAACCTGCGCGACAAGGCCACCGACTGGGAGGTCGATATCGTGCAGAAGCTGCGCAAGTCGCCGGACATGACAGAGTATTCGGGCGAGCGCGAGACGGCCACCGGCCGCAGCCTGTACATCGCGCGCCCGCTGCAGATCAAGGATGGCGCCTGCCTGGCCTGCCACAGCACGGCCGCCAACGCGCCCAAGACCATGGTGGACATCTATGGCCCGAACAATGGCTTCGCATGGCAGCTCAATGAGATCGTCGGCGCGCAGGTGATCTCGGTGCCGATGGCCGTGCCGCTGCAGCGCGCCAATGCCATCTTCCGCACCTTCATGCTGTCGCTGCTGGGGGTGTTCGTGGCGGTGCTGGTGGCGCTGAACGTGATGGTGCACCTGCTGGTGACGCGCCGCATCACCCACATGGCGCAAGTGGCCGACCAGGTCAGCATGGGCAAGTTCGACGCCGAGGAATTCGAGGTCAAGGGCGGCGATGAACTGAGCGCGCTGGCGCAGTCGTTCACCCGCATGCGCACCAGCCTGGCCAGCGCCTTGAAGATGCTCGATGAATAAGCAACCAGGAATCAGGCAACCGGGAATCCGATGACAGAAAAGATAGGCAAGTACCGGATCGACGGCAAGCTCGGCAGCGGCGCCATGGGCGTGGTGTACCGGGCTTACGACGACAACATCGCGCGCGTGGTGGCGCTCAAGACCATCCGCACCGAGCTGCTCGACGGCCATTCGGGCGCCGAGCTGGTGGCGCGTTTCCGCAACGAGGCGCAGGCCTCGGGCCGGCTGGTGCATCCGAACATCGTGGCCGTCTATGACTACGGCGAGGCCGATGGCGTCACCTACATCGCCATGGAATACGTGGATGGACGGCCGCTCAACGACTTCCTCACGCCCGATGTGCCGATGGACCTGAGCGCGAGCGTGGCCTGCATGTCGCAATTGCTGGCCGCGCTGGACTACGCGCACGCGCGCGGCGTGGTCCACCGCGACATCAAACCGGCCAATCTGCTCATCACGCCTACCGCCCAGGTCAAGATCACCGACTTTGGCGTGGCCAAGATCGAATCGTCCACGCTGACCCAGGTGGGCGACGTGATCGGCACGCCGAGCTACATGTCGCCCGAGCAGTTCCGGGGCGAACGCGTGGATGGGCGATCCGATATCTTCGGCGCCGGCATCCTGTTGTACCAGATGCTGACCGGCACGCGGCCATTCACCGGCGCCGCCTCGGTGGTGATGCACCAGATCCTCAATGTCATGCCGGCCCCGCCCAGCGAGCGGCACGCCGGCCTGCATCCCGCGTTCGATGCGGTGCTGGCGCGCGCGCTGGCCAAGCGGGTGGAAGACCGCTTCCAGACGGCGCGCGCCTTCCTCGCCGCGCTGACGGACGCCCAATTGCAGCAAAAGGGTGGCGTGCCGCCCGGCGAGGAGGATAACGAGCGCACCGTGCTGGCGTTCAGCCGGCCGGCGCCGCGCCCGGCGCCGCCGCCACACACGGGCACGGGCGGCCATCACCACAGCGCGGCAGGGGCCAGTGGGGCCGGCAGTGCCGGCGGCGCCGGCAGCGTCGGACATACCGCGTCGCTGTCGGCGTCCGCGCCGCAATGGCTGGTGGAGGTGGCGCCGGAGCTGCAACTGGCGCTGTCGCTGCAGATCGGGCCGATGGCCAAGCTGCTGCTCAAGAAGGAGTCGCAGGACGCGGCCGACCTCGACGCGCTGTGCCGCCGGCTGCTGGCGCACATCACGACCGAGCCGGGCCGGGAAGCGTTCCTGGCCAGTGTACAGACCATCAAGCGCAAGATGGGCTTGGGCACGGCGGGCACCACATCGCTGGCCCGCAGCGGCGCGAGCCTGCCGCCTTCGCAACTGAGCCAGGTGGCCAGCGGCGGCACGGCGCTGCAACTGAGTGCCGATGTGATGGAGCACGCGCAGCAAAAGCTGCTGCCCTACGTGGGGCCGATCGCCAAGGTGCTGGTCAAGCGCTTCGCCAAGGTGACGGGTGACCCGGTGGAATTCCACCGCCTGCTGGCCGAGCAGCTGCCGAACGAGCAGGACCGCAGTAAATTCCTCAGGGAGGTGGGGGCGTGAGCGCGTCGTCGGATACGGCGTCGTGGCAGACGACGCCAAGCTTATTGCCGTCCGGGTCGCGGAAATAAGCGCCGTAGTAATGCGGATGGTAGTGTGGCCGCAGGCCCGGCGCACCTTCGCATGCGCCGCCATGCCGCAGGGCGCTGGCATGGGCGCGCCGGACCGCCTCGCGCGACGGGGCCAGCAGGGCCACCATCTGGCCGTTGCCTGAGCTGGCCTGTTCGCCGTCGAATGGCGCGCCGATCAGGAACAGCGGGCGCGCCTGGCCCGGTTTCATCCAGCCCGCCCACGGCCGCGCCGCATCGGCAAATTTCAATTGCAGGCCAAGTTCTTCCATGACCGCGGAATAGAAGCGCAAGGCGCGGGGAAAATCCCCGACGCCGATGAAGGTATGCGAGATCAAGCGCTGCTTTCAGATATCGCGGCCGTTGTAGTGCTGGACCGGGATGGCGTCCAGGTCGATGCCTTCGAGGCAGCGGATGTTGATCGCGGCCACCGCGTTGCCTTGCGGGTCCACGCCTTCGCCATACGGATGGATGCCGCACACGGGGCAGAAGCGGTGCTTGATCACGTGCTTGTTGAAGGTGTAGGTGCTGGCCGCTTCGTCCGGCGTGCGCAAATGCAGTTCGGCCTTGGGAACGAACCACAGGAGCGAGCCTTTGCGCTGGCAGATCGAGCAGTTGCAGGCCAGCGCACCCTTGATTTCACCTTCGACGTCGAACGCCACTCTGCCGCAGTGGCAGCTGCCTTGATATTTCATCGCCTCACTCCAATAAGTTGTTGTATCGCTAATTCTTGCATAATTTTTCATGTTCCGCCAGCGCCAACACCGGAGTCGGCATGTGCGACAAGATTGTCCGGATGGCCAGCTCTTACAATTCCCGCCGGGCAATTGGAATCTGTTTGATTCACATCAAGAAATTTCCGCTAACACATCGTTACTATAAGTGCTTTGATTTTGGGCAAAGAAGGCGAGCATCATGCGTAACGATGGCGCGAAAGTGAAAAGTATTATTGCCAACGCGTCGCTGTACCGCATGCTGACGCCGGCACAGGTGGAGCGGGTCGCCCAGCACACGCACGTGGTGCGGGCAGTGGCCAATACGGCCGTGGTGCAGCAGGGCGACCAGCCGCTGGGCACGTATTGGGTGGTGTATGGCCAGGTCCATATCGGCATCCACAGCAAGCAGGGGGCGGTGCGCAACCTGGCCATCCTCGGTGGCAGCACCTGCTTTGGCCTTGGTGAGATGGTGATGGGGCAGGCGCACCAGACCTGCGTCAAGACCACGGCCGACACCATGCTGCTGCATACGGACCGCGAGGTGATCTTTGAAATCGCGGACGAGAATCCCGCCTTCGCGCGCGAGGTGATGACCTGCCTTGGCCGGCAGTTCTGCAGCCTGGTGCGCGACATCGGCAGCACCACGCTCAGTGCGCACCAGCGGGTGGCCGATTACCTGATGCGGCAAGTGGAGGAGCGCGTGCCCAATGCGGAGATCGCGCTGGTGGCCAACAAGGGCGCCATCGCCGCCCGTTTGAGCCTGACGCCGGAGACGCTGTCGCGCGTGTTCCGCGACCTGACCCTGGATGGCCTGATCGAAGTGAACAAGCGCCGCATCACGGTGCGTGACTGGGGCCGCATCGAGGCGATGCTGGCCTGAACCCATGCCTGGACGCCGCGTACCGCGGCGGCGGCGTCAGTCGGCGGGCCGGGATTGCTCGGCGCCCAGCCCATCCATCGCGCGCACCAGTTCGTCGTAGCGGGGCCGCAGCAGCTTGTCGAACATGGGGAACAGGATGCCTTCTTCTTTCATGTTGTGCTGCTCGGTGGTGAGGCGGAACGTGTCGGCGTGATCGGAAAATTCGATCACGTCGCGGCGCTTGATGGCCATGCTCATGCGGTACATGATTTCGCACAGCAGCTGGTGCTCGGCGTGCAGCGACTGGGTGGGCGCGGCCGTGTTGGCCAGCAGTTCCTCGAAAGCCGGGTAGATCACCCGTTCCTCCATCTCCACATGGCGTCGCATCGCTTCGGCGAAGGCGAGGAAGGAGATGGCCGCCTGCTCCCAGTCGTGCGCCGCGACGAGGGCGACGGCGTCGGCGTACAGCCCGTCGCAGCGGTCGTGATCGTGCGCGAGGTAGTTGCTGACCTTGTGCATGTGTGCATTTCTCCTGTCGTCGGTACGAGGAAAATTATGCGCCCTCTTTATCCGCCATTACCTTGACTTGTGATAAAGAAATTATAAATGGATGTGCATGCCGTGCGCAGGCGTCAGATGCCCAGCTGGCGCGCCGCCAGTTCCTTCATGATTTCCTCCGCGCCGCCGCCTATCATGCACACCTTCACTTCGCGATAGATGCGCTCGCTGGCCATGCCGCGCATGTAGCCCATGCCGCCCAGCGTCTGCACGGCCTGGTCGGCGCAGAACTGCATGGTTTGCGTGGCGTGGTTCTTCAGCATGCATACGTCGGCCACCCAGTCCGGGCCTGTCTGCTGGCGGTCGGCCCGCTCGGCCACGGCGTTGAGCCAGGCGCGCGTGGATTCGATGCGCATCTTCATGTCCACCAGCTTGTGGCGCACCACCTGGTGGCTGACCAGCGCGGTGCCGAAGGTCTTGCGCTCGCGGGCCCAGGCCAGCGCCTCGTCGTAGCAGCATTCGGCCATGCCCAGCGCCATGGCGGCCAGCAACATGCGCTCGCCGTTGAAATTGGCCATGATGAGCTTGAGTCCCTTGCCTTCCTCGCCGATCAGGTTGGCGGCCGGCACGCGCACGCCGTCAAAGCGCAGGTGGGCCGTGTCCGAGCACAGCCAGCCCATTTTCTTCAGGCGCGCGCGCGACAGGCCGGGCGCGTCGCCCGGCACGGCCAGCAGCGAGACGGCGCCTTGGCCGCCATCCTCGGCGCCGGTGCGCACGGCCACCGTGATCCAGTCGGCCCGCATGCCGGAGGTGATGAACACTTTCTCGCCGTCGATCAGGTAGCTGTCGCCGTCGCGCCGGGCCGTGGTGCGCAGCGTGGCCACATCCGAGCCGCCGCCCGGTTCCGTGATGGCCAGCGCGGCGATCTTGCGGCCGGCCAGCACGTCGGGGATGACGCGCTGGCGCAGTTCGGCGCTGCCGTGGTGGAGGATGGGCGGCAGGCCGATGCTGTGGCTGAAGGCGCCCGCCATCACGCCGCCGCTACCCGTGTGGCGCGACAGCGTGACCGACAGGGCGATGCGCAGCGCCCACGGCGCCGGCGTGCCGCCCAGTGCTTCGGGATAGCCCATGCCCAGCCAGCCCAGGTCGGCCAGCTTGCCGTACAGGGCGCGCGGGAATTCGCCGGCTTCCTCCCAATCCTCCAGGTAGGGCCGCACTTCGCTGGCGGCGAAGCGGCGCGCGGCGTCTTCGATCGCGGCGATGTCGGCGGGGGTAAAGCCATGCATGGTGCTTCCTTGACCTGTTGTTGACAAATTGCCATGTTAGCGGAAGATGGTGTTCAGGTCTAGACATGATGTCCAATACTGTGGCGTAATGGGCGCATCGGCACGCGCGGACATGGTGCGCGGGGCCGGGGCGCTACAATGGCGCCTGTCCTGGCCAGCCCGCCGGCCCGTCTGCAATCCGAGAAAGAATAATCTGATGCGATCCGTTACCCTCCGTCCGCGCAACGATGGCGCCGACAAGCCTTCCGCCACCATCGCCAGCGTGATCGGCGCCTGCGAGCGCCTGCTGAACAAGGGCGAGAGCTTCACCACGCTGTCGATCGAGCAGTTGGCAAAGGAGGCCGGCATCGCGCGCGCCACGTTCTACCTGCACTTTCGCAACAAGGGCGAGATCGTGCGCCACCTGATGGCGCAGGTGGGGCGCGAAGTGCGCCACGCGGCCAAGGCCAAGCTGGCCAACCTGGACCAGTTCGGCCGCGCCGAGTTCTTGTCGTTCATGGAGGATGCGGTCGATATCCAGTACCGGCACCGCGCGGCCATGCGGGCCACGGTGGAACTGTCGGCCTACGATCCCGGCGTGGCCGAGATCTACCGCAGCTTTGTGGACGAGGTGGTGCACGACTTCCGCCGCATCATCGTCAAGCTGGAAGCGGCCGGCGGCGCCCATCCGGACGTGCGGCCCGAGGTGGCCGACATCCTGAGCTGGGCCACGGAGCGCAGCTGCGCCCAGATGCTGCGCGACGAGGACACGCCGGAGCGCCGCCAGCAACTGGCGGAACTGCTCACGCACGTGGTGTGGAGCGCCATCGCCCGGCCCGCATGGGAGCCGGGCGCCAAGGCTTGATCAGGTCTTCAGCTTGATCAGCAGGTTCAGCAGCTTCATGGCGCGCCCGGTGTAGGGCGGCTGGAACAGCATCTGGATCGCCGACACCGGGCCCTGGTAGAACACGGGCCGCAATTTGGAGAAGGTGTTGAAGCCTTCGCGCGAGTGGTAGTGGCCCATGCCGCTGGGACCCACGCCGCCGAACGGCAGGTCGTGCTGGGCCACGTGCAGCAGCGCTTCATTGACCGACACGCCGCCCGACATCACGTGGGTGATGTAGAACTGCGCCAGCGCCTTGTCGTTGGTGTAGGGGTAGATGGCCAGCGGCCGGTCGCGGCGGTTGATGTAGTCGGCCACCTCGCGCGCGTCGCGGTAGGTGCGCACGGGCAGGATGGGGCCGAAGATCTCGCGCTGCGACAGCAGCATTTCCGGGGTGGGGTTCAGCACGATGTGCGGCGCGAACTTGCGCAGCGCGGCGTTGGGTTGCTGATCGCCGGCCAGGTTCACCAGGCGGGCGCCCTTGGCGCGCGCGTCTTCCAGCGTGTGCGTCAGGCGCTCATACGAGCGCTGGTCGATGATGGAGGTGAAGTCGGGGCCGTTGATGTCGGGGTAGCGCTCCGCGAACAGCCGCTTGCAGTGGCCGACGAATTCCTCCACGGCGGATTCGGGGATGAACACGTAGTCGATGGTGGTGCAGATCTGGCCCGCGTTGAACAGCTTGACCCACAGGATGCGCTCGGCCGCCGTCTTGACGGAATAGTCCGGACCCACGATGGCGGGTGATTTGCCGCCCAGTTCCAGCGTGACGGGCGTGAGGTTGCGGGCCGCATTGGCCATCACGGCACGGCCGGTGGCGCCGGAACCGGTGAACAGCAGGTGGTCGAACGGAATCGACGAGAAGGCCGGGCCGCGGCCGTTGCCGTCCTCGAAGAACTTGAGCTTGTCTTCGGCGAAGTAGTTGGGGCTGATGCGCATCAGCAACTCGGCCAGATGCTGCGAGTTCTCCGACATCTTGACCATGGCGCGGTTGCCGGCCGCGAAAATCGAGGCCAGCGGGCAGAAGGTCAGGTTGAGCGGGAAGTTCCACGGCACGATCACGCCCACCACGCCCAGCGGCTGCGGGATGACGCGGTTGCTGGCCAGTGGGTGCACCATCATGTCGATCTTGCGGCGCTGGGGGCGCATCCAGCCTTTCAGGTCCTTGATGGAGTCCTTGATCGTTTCGAGCACGACGAAGAATTCGGCGAACAGGGTTTCGAATTCGGAGCGATTGCCATAGTCGCGGTTGATGGCGGCGATCAGGTCTTCGCGGTTCTCCTTGAGCATGCGCGCCAGTTGCTGCAGGTCGCGCTTGCGCTCGGCGTAAGTAGGCTCAGGGTGGGCGTGATAGGCCGCGCGCTGGCGCTCGAAGCAGGACTGGAAGTCGGCCGGGATCTGGACCTGGTCCAGGTGGGAAGCGGGTGCGTTCATGGTGTTGTCCTTCCTGGTTCAGGTTAAGCGTGGGTCCGCAGTTCGCGGCGCAGGATTTTGCCGACGGCCGATTTGGGCAGGGCGTCGACGAAGGCGATCTGGCGGGGCACCTTGTAGGCGGTGAGTTCCTTGCGGCAGAACTCGGCCAGCTCGGCCTCCGTCAGTTGTGCTTGTGGTGCGCGCACCACGTACAGCTTCACGGCTTCGCCGGTCTTCTCGTCCGGCACGCCCACGCAGGCGCATTCCTGCAGGCCGGGGCAGGACGACGCCACGGCCTCGATCTCGTTGGGGAATACATTAAAGCCCGATACGATGATCATATCCTTTTTGCGGTCCACGATCTTCAGGAAGCCGCGCTCGTCGAACTGGCCCACGTCGCCGGTACGGAAGTAGCCGTCGGCCGTGAAGGCGGCGGCATTGGCTTCCGGCTGCTGCCAGTAGCCGCGCATTACCTGCGGCCCCTTGACGCACACTTCGCCGGCCGCGCCGGGCGCTGCTTCGTTGCCGTCGTCGTCGAGCAGCTTGATGCGCGTATCGGGCAGCGGCAGGCCGGTGGTGCCGGTGAAGGAGGTGATGTCGCCCGGCGTGAAGGTGACGATGGGGCTGGTCTCGGACAGGCCATAGCCTTCCCGGATGAAGCGGCCGGTGATGGCCATCCAGCGCGCCGACGTCGCTTCGATGACAGCCGCGCCGCCGCCGGCGGCCAGGCGCAGGCGCGAGAAGTCCACTTCACCGATGCGCGGGTGCGCCACCAGTCCGGCGTACAGGGTGTTGACGCCGGTGAAGGAGGTGGGGCGGGCCGCCTTCATCACGTCGATGAAGCCGTCCATGTCGCGCGGGTTGGGCACCAGCCAGTTGTGCGCGCCCACCGTGAAGAAGCTCAGGAAGTTCACCGTCAGCGCGAAGATGTGGTACAGCGGCAGCGCGGTGACGATGGTTTCGTCGCCGGGAACCACGCAGTCGGCCACGATGGCCTTGAACTGCAGGATGTTGGCGACCACGTTGCGGTGCGACAGGGCCGCGCCCTTGGACAGGCCGGTGGTGCCGCCGGTGTACTGCAGGAACAGCAGGTCGTCACCCGCCAGTGCGACGGGTTCGAACGGCAAGCTGGCGCCTTCGCGCAGCGCGTCGGCCAGCGTGACGGCGGAGGTGAGGCGCGCGTCGACGGGCGGGCTGGGGAGCGTGGCGGCCGTGCCGTCGCCGGGCGTGGCGATGATGACGGTCTTGAGCTTGGTGTGCGGCATGACCTCGGCCACGGTGGCCGAAATACCACTGAACGCGATCATGGTCTCCACGCCCGCGTCGTTCAACTGGTGTTCCAGCTCGCGCGGCGTGTACATGGGGTTGACGTTGACCTGCACGGCGCCAGCGCGGGCGATGCCGAGGAAGGCAATGGCGAAGGCCAGCAGGTTGGGCGACATGACGGCGATGCGGTCGCCTTTCTTCACGTCCAGCGTGCGTTGCAGGTAAGCGGCGAAGGCGCGCGACTGGCGCTCGATGTCGGCGTAGCTCAGGGTCTGGCCCAGGCAGGTGAAAGCGGGCTGGCTGGCATAGCGCGCCATCGCTTCCTCCAGCATGGCGGTGACGGATGGGTACGAGTCTGGGTCGATATGGTCGGGCAGGGCGGTGCGGTGTTGCATGGTGTGCTATCCGGTCGTTGTGGTTGTGGTTGCGGGCACGTGTCTCCGTGAGTGAATGATTGTGGGGCACACGGGGGCGCCGCGCCAGTGTTGAACGCGCCAAAAATTTGTCTTAAAATGCCACGATGACCAAGTCAGCCATCCAGCCAGCCAACTCGCCAGCTACCCCGCCAGCCAACGCGCCAGCGGCGCAATCGGCACCATCGGCACAATCGGCACCATCTACGCCGGCCGGGCAGGCGGCTGGCAGCGTGCTGCCGTCCGCGTGGTTCGAGCCGTGCATCCATTCGGCGTACGTGCAAATCCTCGCCAAGTTCCTCCATGCGCGCGGGCTGGCCTTGCCGTGGCCGCAGCCCAGCCAGAGCCGGCTGCTGCCGTTCCTCGACGTGCTGCCGCTGCTCGATGCCGTGCAGGCGGCCTCGCAGCCGGACTTCGGCATTGAGCTGGGCATGGCCATCCCGGCCGCCGCGCACGGGCTGAAAGGGATGGCGGCCATGTCCAGCCCCAGCATGTGGGTGGCGATGGAAACCTTCGTCCGCTATGCCCGCATCCGCGACCACCTGTTCCAGTATCGTTGCCAGCGCGCGGGCGGCTACGCCACGCTGGAACTGCATCCGCGTGTGCCGCTGCACCAGTACACGCGCTTCCTGCAAGGGGCGACCGTGCACGCCACCTTCAATCTTTTCCGCGCCATTGCCGACGAGGCGGCGCTGCGGCAGGCCATCGTGGTGCTGCCTTGGGAAGCGTCCGCCGCGCCGGCCAGCCAGCCCGCCACGCCATGGCAGGTCGAACACGGCGGCAAGGTGCCGGCCATCCGCTTCCCGCTCGCCATCGCCGACGAACCGTCGCAGACGGCCGATGCCGACCTTCATGCGCGCATGTGCAAGGCCGGCGACGAGGAATTGACCCGGCTGGCCGGCAGCATCGGCGCGCGCGTGCGCCACCTGATGCACCAGGGGCAGCCGGCATGGCCGACGCTGGCCGACATCGCGGACCGGCTGGCACTGTCGCCGCGCACGCTGGTGCGGCGGCTGGAGTCGGAAGACCTCAGCTACCAGCAACTGCTGGACGAGGTGCGCAATGAGCTGGCGTGCTGGTATCTGCGCCAGTCGGCACTGCCGATGAGCGATATCGCCGAGCGCACCGGTTTTTCCGACCAGGCCAACTTCACCCGCGCGTTCGGACGCTGGCAGGGGCAGACGCCGCGCGCATACCGGCGCCGCTTCCAGGTGGGCGGTCGCTCCGCCTGACCATGCATTTTTCTCTCCGCAGGGTGTTCGCCGGCGTCCGCCGGCGTTGTTTTATGCACTCGTTTTGTATACAAAAACTGTTGACACTGTATCCGGCTGAGCGCAATATCGTCGACAACAGGGTTGCCCACACCCCGGCAATTCCTTTGGTCGGCGATCGCCATCCGATCTCCCCATCGCGGCCCGGCCGCAGTCTTAAACCAGTTGAATCGATCGTGTGCGGCATTGGGCAAGCCGCACGCGCAGCCGGTAGTCAATCGCGCCTCATAAAAAATAGACGGAGACAAATTTCATGAGCAACTTGCTGTTCCAGGTCGAGGATCGACCTCCTGTTTTGACGACATTCCTGCTGGCCGCTCAGCACATGCTGGCTGCGCTGGGCGGCATCATCGCAGTGCCGCTGGTGGTGGGGGCCGCCCTCAAGCTACCGGCTGACCAGATCATCACCCTCGTTAATGCCGCCTTGCTCGGCTCCGGCATCGTCACCCTGATCCAGTGCAAGGGCGTGGGCCCGATCGGCATCCGCCTGCCCTGCGTGATGGGCACCAGCTTCGCCTTTGTGGGCGCGGCCATCAGCGTCGGCCTGGAACACGGCGTGCCCGGCATCCTCGGCTCCTCGCTGGCCGGCTCGCTTGTGATGATCGTGGGCAGCTGCTTCATGCCCCAGATCCGCAAGCTGTTCCCGCATGCCGTGACGGGCGTGGTGGTGACCATGATCGGCCTGTCGCTGGTGCCGGTGGCGGTGGACTGGGCCGCCGGCGGCTTCGCGCCGGGCGCCGTGTATGGCGCGCCGCTCAACCTGGGCATCGCCGCCTTCGTGCTGGTCACCGTCATCATGCTGGTGCAGTTCGGCAAAGGCATCGTGTCGGCCGCCGCCGTGGTGATCGGCATGTTCGTCGGCTACCTGCTGTGCGTGTCGCTGGGGCTGATCGATTTCACCAAGGTCGCCAATGCGCAGGTGTTCGCGCTGCCGCAACCGCTGCATTACGGGATGACCTTCCCCGTGGCAGGCATCGTCGCCATGGCCGTGGCCTTCCTGGTGACGATGGTGGAGACTACCGGCACCTTCATGGCGCTGGGCGCAGCCACCAACACCAAAATGCGCGGCAAGACGCTGGCGCGCGGCATCCTGTGCGACGGCGTCGGTTCGGCTTTCGCGGCGCTGCTGTCCAGCCCTCCCGTATCGACCTTCGCCCAGAACGTGGGCGTGGTGTCGCTGACGGGCGTGGCCAGCCGCCATGTGGTGGCGCTGACTGGCGTGATGCTGTTCCTGGCCGGCCTGTTCCCGGTGCTGGGCGCCATCGTCGTTACCATCCCCCAGCCAGTGCTGGGCGGCGCGGGGCTGATGATGTTCGCCATGATTATTTCGGCCGGCGTGCAGTTGCTGAGCAAGGTGGAGAACACCAAGCGTAACGGCATCATCATGGCCGTGGCCATCGGCTGCGGCCTGGCCGTGACGGTGCGGCCGGAACTGCTGTCCAAGCTGCCGGCCTTCGTGAAGGAAGTATTCGGCTCCGGCATTACGGTCGGTGCGCTGGTGGCCGTGGCGCTCAACCTGGTGCTGCCCGAGCGTCCCGTGGAACTGGACGATGACGACGAGGAGGAGGTGCCGCAAGCCTTCCTGGCGCAGGAGCGCGAAGCAGCTTAAACTAGCGATCCGCAGTATTTCCAAAGCCGGCGCCTGGTCGCCGGCTTTGGCCTTTCACATTGTTTCCGCAGTGCGCGTGCGCTGTTTCCGCAGTGTTTTTTTCATTCTTCATATTTCGACAATAAAATGACTAAGACTCTCTTGATCAAGAACGCCCGCGTAGTGGTGACCATGGATGACGAACGGCGCGAGATCGCCGGTGGCGGCGTTTTCGTGCGCGACAATGTGATTGTGCAGGTCGGTCCCATGGCCGAATTGCCGCAGGACGCCGACGAGGTGATCGACGCCGACAACCACGTGGTGATGCCGGGCCTGATCAACACCCACCACCACATGTACCAGAGCCTGACGCGCGTGATCCCGGCCGCGCAGAACGGCGAGTTGTTCAACTGGCTCACCAACCTGTACCCGATCTGGGCCAACCTGACGGCCGACATGGTGCATGTATCCACGCTGACGGCCATGTCGGAACTGATCCTGTCCGGCTGCACCACCAGCAGCGACCACCTGTACATCTACCCCAACGATTGCCGCCTCGACGACAGTATCGAAGCAGCGCGCAAGATCGGCATGCGCTTCCATGCGGCGCGCGGCTCGATGAGCGTCGGTCAGTCCAAGGGTGGTCTGCCGCCGGACCGCGTGGTGGAGGAGGAGGGCGCCATCCTCAAGGATACCCAGCGCCTGATCGAAACCTACCACGACGCCGGCCGCTACGCGATGGAGCGCATCGTGGTGGCGCCTTGCTCGCCGTTCTCCGTGTCGCGCGACCTGATGAAGGAAGCGGCGGCCATGGCGCGCAGCCATGGCGTGTCGCTGCACACTCACCTGGCGGAGAACGCCAACGATATCGCCTACAGCCGCGAGAAGTTCAACATGACGCCGGCAGAATATGCCGAGGATTGCGGCTGGGTGGGTCACGACGTGTGGCACGCGCACTGCGTGCAGCTCGACGACGACGGCATCTACATGTTCGGCCGCACCGGCACCGGCATCGCGCACTGCCCGTGTTCGAACATGCGGCTGGCGTCCGGCATCGCGCCGATCCGCAAGATGCTGGACCGGGGCGTGCCCGTGGGGCTGGGCGTGGACGGTTGCGCCTCCAACGATGCCGGCCACATGCTGGGTGAAGTGCGGCAGGCCATGCTGCTGCAGCGGGTCGGCTACGGGCCGGACGCGATGACGGCGCGCCAGGCGCTGGAAGTGGCCACGCTGGGCGGCGCCAAGGTGCTCAACCGCGACGACATCGGCGCCCTCAAGCCGGGCATGGCGGCCGATATCGTCATGTTCAAGCTGGACCAGATCGGATTCGCTGGCGCGCTGCACGATCCGGTGGCGGCGCTGGTGTTCTGCACCCCGTCCAACGTCTCGTACAGCATCATCAACGGCAAGGTGGTGGTGCGCGACGGCGTGCTGGGTACCATCGATTTGCCGGTGGTGATCGAGCGCCACAACCAGCTGGCGCGCGAGCTGGCGCTGGCCACCGGCGCCTGAACATAAGGGTCAGACCCCAGGGTCTGACCCTGGGTTGTGGCATTTGCGGCTCCACTGCCTGAAACACCACCGCATAAGGCGAGGGTCAGACCCCAGGGTCTGACCCTGGGTCGCGGCATTTGCGGTTCCACTGCCTGAAACACCACCGCATAAGGCGAGGGTCAGACCCCAGGGTCTGACCCTGAAGCGCACTTACCTCAGCAAGGCCGTCACCAGGTCGCGCCGGCCTTCGGCGGCGCTGCCATCGAAGCGCAGGGCCGCTTCCACGTGGCTCAGGTGATGCAGCATCAGGCTGGCGGCGCGCTCGGCGTCGCCGGCCTTGGCCGCTTCCAGGAAGGTGGTGTGTTCGTCCGATGAGCAGACGGCGTCCCGGTCCGACTGGTACAGCATGGTGATCAGGGTGCTGCGGGCCACCAGCTCGCGCAAAATCTCTTTCAGCACGTGATTGCCCACCACGTCGGCCAGCAGTACGTGGAAGTCGCCCAGCAGCTGCGAGCGCTGCTTGGAGTTCTGGTCGCCCAGTGCCTTGCGCTCCGCCTTCAGGTGCTGTTCCAGCATGCGGTAGTCGGCCGGCCTGGCCTTGGCCACGAACTCGCGCGCCAGCGCGCCTTCGATCAGGCGGCGGGCGGCGAAGATGTCGCGCGATTCCTGTTCGCTGGGCTGGCTGACGAACGCCCCCTTGTCGGGCACGATCTGGATCAGCTTGTCCTTCGACAGGCTCAATAGCGCCGCGCGGATCTTGGTGCGGCTGACGGAGTACAGCCGGCATAGCGCTTCCTCGCGCAGCTTGGTCCCCGGCGGCAGCTTGCGCGCCGCGATGGCTTCGGCGATGTGGTTGGCGATGTCGCCGGAACTGGCGGCGCCGCTCTGGATGTCGTCCGTGGCCGCAGTTGTGTTACTCATGCGGGTGCTCAGTGAACGCGATGGGCGGTCGGCTTTTCCTGCTGCACGAGGATGAACGGGCTGACCACCACGGCCCACAGTTCCGCGTCCGCCTCCAGCCAGCTCTGGGCCTGCTGGTCCGACACCTTGGCCACCAGGCCGGCGTTCATCCACTGGCTGATGTTGGCCTTGTCGTCGTGCGAGATGCGCACGGCCACGTCGACCAAGTCGAGCGAATTGGCCACCCACACCACGTTCCCGGCGGCGAAATGCTTGAGCAGTTCGGTCCAGGGCAGGCGGGCGGTTTCGCGGTTCACTTTGAGGCGCAGATCGGTGTCGTTTTCTGGTTTGGTTTGCATACGATGTTCGGTAAGGAGTGCGGCCGGTGGCCTTCAATGGCAGCCATGTTAACCGATCGTCCGCTCATTGGCGATAACTGGCGATATTCGGGCAACGTTCGGGCGACGAAGATTGTTGAGTAATCAACTATCTGCGGCCGGCGCCACCCGTTCGATGCGCGGCTCCGGTGTGCCGTGCCAGCTTAGGCGATACACATCACCCTTGCGCACATTGCCCACCAGCGCCGGGCGGAAGCAGGCCAGGTTGGTGCCTTGCGGCCGCCGCGCGCTCGGATAGATCACGCCCATCGAGCCGCCGTCGAGCAGGCGGGCCGCCAGTTGCTGCGATTCGATGTAGCTGGCCGGGTCCAGGCAGCCTTCGTAGCGCGGCTGCGCCCGCAGGTCGTGGAAGGTGGCGGTGAAATCGGCCAGCATGGCCTGGTAGTTGACGGCGTCGTCGAAGCGGTTGATCTCCATGTATTCCACCGTCTTGTGGAAGCTGACCTCGGCCAGCGCCGTTTCGCTATCGAACGCGCAGTACCACGCGCCGCGCAGGCCGTCGTTGAAGCGGCTGCCTTCCGGGCGGGCGTAGGTGAAGGCGGCGTTGATGATGCGGAAGTTGGGCACGCCGAACACCAGTTCGTCCATGCTGATGCCGGGCGCGCCGCCATGTTGCGCCACCAGGCGCGCGTTGGTGGCGTTATCGAGGTCGAACAGGTCGTGCAGGTGGTCGTCGCTTTCGGCCAGCGGCGCCAGCACCGAGTCCTCCACGTCGGCGAAGCGCGACGGCAGCAGGCGGCAGGTGTCGAACTGGCGCAGCGTGGTCAGGGGCGGGGTGAGGCGCGGAATCAGGCTGACCGGCACTTACAGCCCTCCGCGGCGGGCGTCGAGCAACTGGCGCGTGGTCTGCATGGCCAGCAGGCCGCCGCCAAGCATGTGGGCCAGCGGCGAGCGGCCGCCGAAAATCTGGTTGGTGTTGGGCAGGCTGACCCACTCGTCGGCCAGCTTGTCGCCGTACAGGATGTGCAGCGCCTTGTAGATGCCCAGCAGGTAGGAGATGCGCGTGATACGGTCCACCTCCAGCACCCGTTCCGGGTTCTTTTTCCATTCGTAGTAGGCGCTGGACGACAGGCCGCCCAGCAGCTCGCGGGCGTCGTCGTCGCGCAGGTTCCAGGCGGCCACGAGCCGGAAGAAGCCCTTCAGGGCGGACTTGGAGAGGCGCTCGCGCTCGGCCCGGGCGTTCAGGTCGACCAGTACCGTGGGTTCGAAGCGGCTCTTGGGGTAGGCGTAGGTGGGATGCATATATCCTCCGTTTATGGATTCTTTATACTCCACTTCAGGATGATTTGCAATCGTGCGCATGGTTTCCCCCTGCTGAGCGCCCATGATGAAGCAACGCCGCAGGGCAGGGTTGACCTGGCGCAATATCTTGCTTCACGGATTGAGTTGCTTCGAAGGCAAGCTGGGCTTATGCCGGCTCCGCGTGCTCCACCAGCAGCTGCACCTTGGTGACGCCGTTGTATTCGTTGGCGTCGAGCCGGAACGCGACGCGCGCCCGGTCGCCCAGCGCGTCCACGTGGCCGAACCAGATGGCGTCGTAGCGGGCGCCGTTCTTCTCCAGCAGCAGCTTGAGGTGGCGCTCCTTGAGGATGCGCTGGCTGATGACGCGGAATTCATCGCAGAACACGGGCGGCGCGAAGCCCTGGCCCCACACCTGGCCATCCATCAGTGCGATGAAATTGGTGGTGTAGCAATCGTCCTCCAGCGGGCCGTCCGTTTCGATCACCCGTTCCAGCTGCTGTTCGGTGAGCCAGGCGCGGCCCACTTCCTCGAACGCGGCCGAGAAGGCATCGAACGCTTCGGCGCGGATGGTGAGGCCGGCCGCCATGGCGTGGCCGCCGAACTTGTCGATCAGGCTGGGGGCGCGCTTGGACACGAGGTCGAGCGCGTCGCGCAAATGGAAGCCGGGGATGGAACGGCCCGAACCCTTGAGCCAGCCGTCCGCGCCGGGCGCGAAGGTGATGGTGGGGCGGTAGAACTTCTCCTTCAGGCGCGAGGCGACGATGCCGATCACGCCCTGGTGCCAGCTGTCGTCGAACACGCTGATGGTACTGCTGTTGGCGGGCTCGAACTGGTCCAGGTGGAGCAGGGCGGTGTCCTGCATCTCGGCCTCGATCTCGCGCCGCTTCAGGTTGATCTCGTTGAGCTGCTGGGCCAGATCCCAGGCGCGGCCCTCGTCGTCCGTGATCAGGCATTCGATCCCGAGTGACATATCCTCCAGCCGGCCGGCCGCGTTCAGGCGCGGACCGAGCGCGAAGCCCAGGTCGAACGGATTGGCGTTGCGCGGATCGCGCCCGGCCACCCGGAACAGCGCCGCCACGCCCGCGTGCATGCGGCCCGCGCGCATGCGCTTGAGTCCTTGCGCCACCAGGATGCGGTTGTTCGGGTCCAGCCGCACCACGTCGGCCACGGTGCCCAGGGCCACCAGGTCCAGCAGGCTGTCCAGCTTGGGCTGGGTCTGGGCGTCGAACACGCCGCGCCGGCGCAGTTCCGCGCGCAAGGCCAGCAGCACGTAGAACACCACGCCCACGCCGGCCAGGTGCTTGCTGGGGAAGCCGCAGGCCGGCTGGTTGGGATTGACGATGACGCGCGCGTCGGGCAGCGTGTCGGCCGGCAGGTGGTGGTCGGTCACCACCACTTCGATGCCGCGCCGGTTGGCCTCGGCCACGCCGTCGATGCTGGCAATGCCGTTGTCGACCGTGATGATGATGTCGGGCCGCTTCTCGCGCGCCGTCAGGGCCACGATCTCGGGCGTGAGGCCGTAGCCGTACTCGAAGCGGTTGGGGACGATGAAGTCCACCACCGCGCCCATGGCGCGCAGGCCGCGCAGGGCGGTGGCGCAGGCGGTGGCGCCGTCGCAGTCGTAGTCGGCCACGATCACCATGCGCTTGCCGGCGGCGATGGCGTCGGCCAGGAACACGGCCGCCGCATCCACGTGCAGCAGGCCCGATGGCGGGATCATGGACGCCAGTTCGCTCGACAGCTCGCGGATGTCGGTCAGGCCGCGCGCCGCGTACAGGCGTGCCAGTACGGGGTGGACGCCGCCCTGGCGCAGCATTTCGGAAGTGCGGAAGGAGCAGGGGCGGGTGGCGATGCGGGTCATGTCGATAACTTGGTCAGGGTGGGCTTGCGCCAGAATTTGTGCTGCGCCAGTTTGCTGGTGGTGTAGCTGGCGCTGGTGTGGCGGTGGCTCAGCACCAGCGTGGCACGGCTCACGCGGCCATCGCGCACGGCCGCCAGCAGTGGCGCGAACCATTGCTGTTCCAGCGCGCGCATGTGGTCCAGCCAGGCCGCCCATTCGCCGGCGATGGCCGGTTCGATCAGTTGGCCCAGCACGGCCATGGGATGCGAGCCGCCCTTGGCCAGCAGCGTGTCGAAGGTGGCGTCGCGCAGCGGCGCCGGGCTGATGGCGCGCAGCCAGGGCTGGCCCGCGATCACCGCGGGCGCGGACGACGGCTGGCCGCCCGAGGCGCCACCCCACAGCCAGAACGAATTAACGGGCGGCAGGCCGCGCGCCTGGCGGGCTTCGTTGACGGGATGCTCGTACCACAGCATCTGGATTTCATTCTGCAGCTTGCGGGCGGCGATGGCGTGCTCGCCTTCCGGCATCCAGTCACTCAGGTTCATGCCGGTGACACAGTCGGGCGAGGCGGTGCGCAAGCCTTGCCAGTGGTCGGCGCGCATGAACCAGGTGCTGGCATCGCCGTAGACCAATGGCTGGCCCAGTTCCTCGAAATACGGACGGGCCGATTCAAACAGCGCCCGCGATTCGGCTTCGTCCAGTCGCAACTGGCGCAGGTCGGCCAGCGTCAGGTGGGTGCGCGCCATCTGCACGTGGACGGGGTGGACGATGAACCAGTGGCCTTCGGCCGCAGCCGGCGCCACGCCAAAGCCGGCCAGTACGGCGGCGGCCAGCGGGGCGCTTTGCTCGGCCAGCGATGCCCCGGGTGCGGTTTGCCCGGCCGCGTTCAAGCCCAGCGCATGCGACAGCCACGTTTCATAGGGCAGCGCGCGGGCGCCCGAATCGATCGTCTCCCGGCGCTCGTTGGCGGTGCGCGAGAGCAGGGCCGCGAGGGCGGGCAGTTCAAGGGCGCGGTGCAGGTCGGGGGCGAGTTCGGACGGCGGCAGGGCGAACGGCAAGGCGAGGGTAATCTGGGTCATGCGGCATTGTAATTTATCTGGCTGCGGGTGGGTAAGGCGCAAGCGGTCCGGCGATGCCTGCTGGCGCTATTCGCGCGTTATTGCCCGTCATGCAATATCAATTTCACAACCTTAAGAACCGATTAAACGCCGGCTCTTTGCCGCCCGCGTCCCATGAAGCGCTGTTTATATGGCAAACTGCGGGCTCGCAAACATTCCACCGTGTTGGGACCCCATGAGCATCATCCAGAAACTGCCGTTTGAATGGCTGGTCGGCCTGCGCTACACGCGCGCCGGCAAGCGCAGCGGCCGTAACAGTTTTATCTCCTTTATCTCGCTGATCTCCATGGCCGGCATCGGCCTGGGCGTGGCCGCGCTGATCGTCGTGCTGTCCGTGATGAACGGCTTCCAGAAGGAAGTGACGGACCGCATGCTGTCGGTGCTGGCCCACGTTGAGATTTTCGACGCGCGCGGTTCCATGCCCGACTGGCAGTTCGAGGCCGCCGAAGCGCGCAAGAATCCGGAAGTGATCGGCGCCGCCCCGTTCGTGGAAACGCAGGGCATGCTGATCCGCGACGATGAGCTGCGCCCGGCCGTGATCCGCGGCGTGTTGCCGGAGCAGGAACCGACCGTGTCGGACGTGTCGCGCCAGGTCAAGCGCGGCAGCTTCACGGCGCTGGAGGCGGGCGCCTACAACATCGTGCTCGGCATCGAACTGGCGCGCGCACTGCACGTGAACCTGGGCGAGAAAGTGACGCTGGCGCTGGCCCAGGGCCAGGCCACGCCGGCCGGCGTGCTGCCGCGTTTGCGCTCTTTCACGGTGGTGGGCATCTTCGAGGCGGGCCACAACGAGTTCGACTCCGGCCTGGCCTTCGTCCACATCACGGACGCGGAAAAGCTGTTGCGCCTGGATGCCCCATCCGGCCTGCGCCTGCGCCTGTCCGACATGCACCGCGCGCCCGCGGTGGCGCTGGACCTCAAGCGCAGCATGCATCCGGACCTGATCATGCGTGACTGGTCCAAGCTGAACGCCAACTGGTTCGCCGCCGTACAGACGGAAAAGCGCATGATGTTCATCATCCTGACCCTGATCATCGCGGTGGCCGCCTTCAATCTCGTCTCCACGCTGGTGATGACGGTGACGGACAAGCAGGCCGACATCGCCATCCTGCGCACGCTGGGCGCCTCGCCCCGTTCGATCATGAAGATCTTCATGATCCAGGGCGCGCTGGTGGGCATCCTGGGCACGGCCATTGGGGTGACCCTGGGTGTGACGGTGGCGCTCAATGTGGACGTGATCGTGCCGTTTATCGAACATTTATTGGGAGTGCAGTTCTTGTCGAAGGATATTTACTACATCAGCACCGTGCCATCCGACCTGCGCTGGCCGGATGTGTACAAGATCGGCGGCGTGGCCGTGCTGCTGGCGTTCGTCGCCACGCTCTATCCGAGCTGGTGGGCGGCCCGCGTGAAACCTGCGGAGGCGCTGCGCTATGAGTAATCACGACATCCACAACGGCGCACCGGTGCTGTCCTGCCGGGGCCTGGGCAAGACATTCACGCAAGGCGCCTACTCGGTGCAGGTGCTGAACGGGATCGACATCGACGTGCGGCGCGGCGAGCGCGTCGCCATCGTGGGCGCGTCCGGCTCCGGCAAGTCGACGCTGCTGCACCTGCTGGGCGGGCTCGATACGCCCACGCGCGGCAGCGTGACCCTGCTGGGCAAGGATTTCGCCAGCCTGAGCGAAAAGGCGCGCGGCGATTTGCGCAACGCTTCGCTGGGCTTCGTCTACCAGTTCCACCACTTGCTGCCGGAATTCTCGGCGCTGGACAACGTGGCCATGCCACTGATGATACGGCGCACCAGGCGCAGCGAAGCGCTGGATGCGGCGCAGCAGATCCTGGCCCGCGTCAATCTGGCCAAGCGGGTGACCCACGTGCCCGGCGAGCTGTCCGGCGGCGAACGCCAGCGCGTGGCCCTGGCGCGCGCGCTGGTCACGCAGCCGGCCTGTGTGCTGGCCGATGAGCCGACCGGTAATCTCGATCACGCGACGGCCCAGCAGATTTTCGATTTGATGCTGGAACTGTCGCGCACCCTGGGCACGGCCTTCGTCATCGTTACCCACGATATCGAACTGGCGCGCCGCTGCGACCGCATCCTGCGCCTGACCGACGAGGGCTTGCGGCCAGCCGAGGACTGATCATGTGGATCGACACCCACTGCCACCTGGATGCGCATGAATTCGGCGACGAATCGGCCGCCGTTGCGGCGCGCGCGGGGGAGCAGGGGGTGTCCATGATCGTGATTCCGGCCGTGGAGCGGGCCAACTTCGGCACCGTGGCCGGCCTGGCGGCGCGGGTGGACAACGCCTGCTATGCGCTGGGCATCCACCCCATCTACGTGCCCCATGCCACCGAGGACGACCTCCAATTCCTGCGCCAACAGGTCGCCGCCAGCATGAGCGACAAACGCATGGTGGCCATCGGCGAAATCGGCCTCGACTTCTTCATCCCGATGCTGACCGAGCCGGCCATGCGGGAAAAGCAGGTATTCTTCTTCCGCGAACAGCTCAAGATCGCCCGCGAATTCAAGTTGCCGGTGTTGATGCACGTGCGCCGCTCGCAGGACGTGGTGCTCAAGCACGCGCGCCAGATCCAGCCTGCCGGCGGCATCGCCCATGCGTTCAACGGCAGCATGCAGCAGGCGCAGGGTTACATCGACCTCGGTTTCAAGCTGGGGTTTGGCGGCGCCATGACCTTCACCCGCGCCTTGCAGATACGCCGGCTGGCCGCCGAGCTGCCGCTGTCGTCCATCGTGCTGGAGACGGACGCGCCGGACATTTCCCCCAGCTGGATACATCCCGGCCGCAACGCGCCAGAGCATTTGCCGCGCATAGGCGCCGTGCTGGCCGAATTGCGTGGCATCGATGTTGCGGAAGCGGCCGCCGCCACCAGCGCCAACGCGCGCACCGTCCTGCCGCGCATTCCAGCTACGCATTCCAGCTAATCCCTGAGCCGCATCAACAGATCGCTGCGCCCGGCCGTCACACGCTCTTGAGCCTTGGCTAACATGGTCCGGATCGGCATGTGCCGACGCGAGCCAACCATGGCGGGCAGGCAATGCGAACAGCAATCTTGGGATTTGCGGCGGGCGCCGCATGGCTGCAGATGCAAGCGGCTCTGCCGGAATGGCCCGTCATCGCCAGCGGACTGTTGCTGGCGCTGGCCGGCTGTTGCTTGCGGCGAGGCTGGCTGCGTGCAGCGCTGGTGCTCGCCGCAGGCCTGTTGCTGGGATTTGGCTGGGCCGCGATGCAGGCGCGCGCCGCGTTGGCCGATCGACTGGACATCGCGGACGAAGGGCGCGACATCACACTGGTTGGCACCGTGGCCAATCTTCCGTTCCAGTTTGGGGATGGCGTGCGCTTCAATTTCGCCGTCGAGCGCGTGCTTGGCGCGGACCTGCACGTACCTGCCAATCTGTCGCTGGCGTGGTACGCCAACCGGCGGGGCGCCGGGGCTGGCGCTGCCGCTGCCGGCGCGACCCTGCAACCGGCGGCTGCCCTGGCCAGCTTCGCGGATGGCGCCGCGTTCGGCGACGTGCAGCCGGGCGAGCGGTGGCAACTGGCGGTGCGTCTCCAGCGCCCGCACGGCAACGCCAATCCCTACGGCTTCGATTACGAGGTGTGGCTGCTGGAGCAGGGGCTGCGCGCCACCGGCTACGTGCGGCCTTCGGCGGCGAACCGGCGGCTGGACAGCTTAGTGCCCAGCTTCGGCCACGTGGTCGAGCACTGCCGCGCCGTGCTGCGCGACCGGATTCAGCGCGCGTTGCCGGGCAAGGAATACGCCGGTGTGATTGTGGCACTGGTCGTTGGCGACCAGCGCGGCATCCCCCTGGTGAACTACAAACAAGTTCTTCCCTAGGCTATCTCGCAAGCCATTGATTTTTAATGAGTTCACATTTATGTCAAAAATGTGAACTACAAATAAGTTCTTCCCTAGCCAAAACATGCAGCCAAAGTTTACGACAAACAAGTTCTTCCCTGGCAGCATAGTCTCGTGGCCCCCCCGCTAATTGACTGCTCAACCCCGCTCCTGATAGGGTGTAGTTCCAGCAACTCTCCATCAACGTATCAATGCCAGAATTACTTGCCCCTTTTCCCGAAGCTCACTTCTATCAAGCTGCGGAGACCATCATGTTTGCCGAATTCAAGGTGATGGCCGACTGCCAGGCATTTCCGGAAGGCCAAATCGTGTCAAGTAAGGTGAGTCAGATGCCGGATCATATGGCTTACTGGTTGCGGCCCAGGACGGGTAGCCCGACCATCGCGGCGTATCTCATCTGCAGACCGACTTCATTGCGAGGTCAATCCGGGAGTGAAGCTGTCAGAGGTTGGGTTGCCGAGCAATGTCTAGGGAAAGGTGTCTTTGTCGAGTTGATGCGGGTGGCCGCTGCTGAAGCTGGAGGAATGTTGGTGTCTGATAAAGATGGGATGACCGAAAAGTCGTACACCAGCTGGATGGGTGCGCGAGGCTTTTCCAAACGGCTCTTCAACAGGCACACCGGTACCTTCCATGAGATTAGTGAAATTCCACGCGAGGTTCACTTCTCCAACGTAGAGGGCCAAGGCCCATTGTGGCGGCTGATCCTGCAGCTGGAATCGTAGGCGACAGGGAATTTGACCGTGATAATTGTTATTAAACCAAGGAGCTTCTTATGAGCCAAGCGCAAGAAGAACGACGTGCACGGATGTGGAAAGAGGTCCATGAGGCGGAACACAATGAACAGACTGCAGAACTGAAAGCGCTACGCGAAAAGCGCGACGCGGCCAGTGGCACGCCAGAATATGCCGCCCTGGATGCAGAGTACAAAACTAAATACCAGGCTGCAGAAGACTTCTTCATGCGGTACTTCGAATCCTGAACGTTCGTTTGCAGGTAGAGCCGTACTGCTCACGTAGTCACCTCATCGCTTTCCTTGATGTCCTCTAAAGTAGAACAAATCCACTTTGTTCTACTTTATTAGGCATAGATTTCCGTCCGCATGGCTACCCCATGCTGGCGGCTGCGCCGAGTTTTGAGGAGCGGCATCAGCCCGCCAGCCGGTTAAGCAAGAGTGCACAGGTCTCCTCGGTCAAACCGAGATCGGGTAGGTGCGGACAAGTTCTTGCGAAAAATTGATGGTGGCGTGTTCGTTTGCTAGACGGATTGACCCGCTCATTTTGACCCTCCCGCCATACCCTCGCGAACGCCGCAACCCTGTCGTAAGACCCTTCAAAACCCAATTCCTTTAAGTCCTCATGAAGCTGTTTTAGCGTGCGTCGCTGCT
>DATFBD010000020.1:0-8543 GCA_035254005.1 Burkholderiaceae bacterium
CAGTCCCGCGCCCGTGCCGGGACCCTTCCAGTCACTCGCCGCCGCGCCGGCCGCCACCGAAGACCTGGCCGCGCGGACGACGGCGGAACGGGAAAAGTACGCCCGTTCCGGCATGACGGATGCGGCCCAGCGCCTGATCGGCGAACGGCTGCAACGGCGCATGTCGGTGCACCGCGATTACCTGGAGAGCGACTTGCGCCTCAACGAGCTGGCCGAACGCATCGGCACCACGCCCCAGCTGCTGTCGCAGTACCTGAACCACATGCTGGGCCTGAGCTTCTTCGACTACGTCAACGGCCTGCGCATCGCCGAAGTGCAGGACATGATGCGCGACCCGGCCGGCGCCGGACGCACCCTACTGGAGCTGGCCCATGCCGCTGGCTTCAACAGCAAGTCCACCTTCAACACGGCATTCAAGAACGTGAGCGGGATGGCGCCGTCGCAATGGCGCGCACGCCATGCCGGCACGCCGGCGACCGCGCCGCAAGCCGCGCCGGCGTCCCCGCCCTTGCCTTCGCAGTTGCCTTCGCAGTTGCCCTCGCCCTTACCTTCGCGCTTACCCCACAGCGCAC
This sequence comes from Burkholderiaceae bacterium, assembly GCA_035254005.1. Lineage (GTDB taxonomy): Bacteria > Pseudomonadota > Gammaproteobacteria > Burkholderiales > Burkholderiaceae_D > Rugamonas. Next base: position 573 of record DATFBD010000020.1, read on the forward strand.
CCGCTCACGAACCTGCGCACTGCACCGGGCAGCCAGGGCAGAAGGCCGCCTGACGCCATGCCGGCCCCGCGCACACCGCGCGCTTGTGCTACACTCGCCGTACCATGAACCTCGTCAGGACGCTACTGCTTTGGCTGTTGCTGGCCGCGCTCCCGCTGCAGGGATACGCGGCCGCCTGCGCGTCCACGGCCATGGGTGGCGCCATGGCGCCGGCCCGGATCATGTCCCAACACCAGGCGTCCACGGCCACGGCAGCGCACGCGGTCGTTGAGCACTGCGCCATGCAGGCCAAGTCGCGCCACTGCCATGACGGCGCCGACGCCGGCCAGGCCAAGTGCGGCAACTGCGCGGCATGCTGCGTGGGCGCCGCCGTCGCGCTGCCCGTGCCGGCCCTGGCGCTGGCGGAATCCCGGCCCGCGGGTTCCGAAGCCATCCCTTATCGCCTGCGCCATGTGACCGCGCATATTCCGGCCGGCCCCGAACGCCCGCCCCATTCCGCAACTGCCTGAATCCGCGCGCGGCGGACGGCGCGCCAGCACCAGGGCTGGCGCCGCGTCCCGCCCGCAGCATCAACGCCACGCGGGCCGTAGCTGGCCCGCGCACCCGTATCAGGAGTCACCATGCATCGTTTCACCACCATGCGCGCGGCCACGGCCGCCGCGCTGGCGCTGTCGCTGTCCGGCTGCGCCACCTTCTCGACCGACGGCGGGCTGGCCGCCGTGCAGGCCATCACCGAACCGGCCACCGGCCAGCCCCTGGCGCGCCGCGACGCCAGCCACGATGGCGCAGCCGCCCAGCGCGTGGCCACCCTGCTGGCCGCGCCGTTGAGCGCCGACAGCGCCGTCGCCATCGCCCTGCTCAACAACCGCGCCCTGCAGGCCAGCTATGCCGAACTGGGTATCGCCGAAGCGGACCTGGTGCAGGCCGGCCGCCTGCCCAATCCCACCCTCACCTTCTCCCGGCTGACGGACGGCCAGGGCCTGGACATCGAACGCAAGCTGATGTTGCCCGTCATGAGCCTGCTCACCATGCCGGCCGTGCGCGGCATCGAGCAGCGCCGCTATGAACAAACGCAACTGGCCGTGGCCGGCGACGTGCTGCGCATCGCCGCCCAGACCCGGCGCGCGTTTTATGGCGCCGTCGCCGCGCGCCAGTCGGCCAGCTACCTGGAACAGGTCCAGGGTGCCGCCGAAGCGGGCGCGGAACTGGCGCGGCGCATGGCCGCCGCCGGCAACTGGAGCCAGCTGCGGCAGGCGCGCGAGCAGGTATTCCTGGCCGACGCCGTGGCCCAGCTGACGGCCGCGCGCCACGCCGAAGTGGCCGCCCGCGAGCAACTGGTGCGGCTGCTGGGCCTGTCCGGCACGGATGCCACGTTCACCCTGCCCGAACGCCTGCCCGACCTGCCGGCCACGCCGCGCGCGCTGGGCGACGCGGAAGCGCAGGCGCTGGCCAACCGGGTCGACATCCTGATGGCGCAAAAAGAACTGGCCGGCCTGGCCGGCACGCTGGGCCTGACCCGCAGCACCCGCTTCATCAACGTGCTCGAAGCGGGCTACCAGCGCAATACGGGCGCGGACGGCGGCCATGCGCGCGGCGTCGAGATCGAATGGCAGTTGCCCCTGTTCGACTGGGGCGGCGCGCGCGTGGCGCGCGCGGAAGCGGCCTACACGCAGGCGCTGCACCGCGCCGCGCAAAACGCCATCGACGCCCGCTCGCAGGTGCGCGAGAGCTACTCGGCCTACCAGTCCGCCTACACGCTGGCGCGCCAGTACCACGATGAGATCGTCCCGCTGCGCAAGCGCATCGCCGACGAGCAGCTGCTGCGCTACAACGGCATGCTCACCAGCGTATTCGAACTGCTGGCCGACGCGCGCGAACAGGTGCTGAGCGTGAACGCGGCAATCGAGGCGCAACGCAATTTCTGGCTGGCCGACGCGGCCCTGCAGGCCGCCATGACGGGCGGCGCGGACGGCGCCGAGGGCAACCTCGCGCGCACCGCCCGCTGAACGCCCACCAACAACAAGCTTAGGAACAGACATGGTTACACGCAGAGATTTCTTCCGCGGCGCAGGCGCCGCCGCCGTCAGCACCGCCCTGGTGAGCCGGGCCGGCGCGGCCGGATTGCCGGAGGCGGCCAGCATGGCCAGCCCCGCCACCCAGCCACCGCTGGCGCCGCCCAACGGCCGCCCCTACAACCCGGTTGTCACCCTCAATGGCTGGACCCTGCCATGGCGGATGAAGGCCGGCGTCAAGGAATTCCACCTGGTGGCCGAGCCCGTGGTGCGCGAAATCGCGCCCGGCATGAAAGCCCAGCTGTGGGGCTACAACGGCCAGTCGCCGGGACCGACCATCGAAGTGGTGGAAGGCGACCGGGTGCGCATATTCGTCACCAACAAGCTGCCCGAGCACACCAGCATGCACTGGCACGGCCAGCGCCTGCCCAATGGCATGGATGGCGTGACGGGGCTGACCCAGCCCGGCATCCCGCCCGGCAAGACCTTTGTCTATGAATTCGTGGCGCGCCGGGCCGGCACGTTCATGTACCATCCGCACGCCGACGAGATGATGCAGATGGCCATGGGCATGATGGGCCTGTGGATCACCCACCCCAAGGATCCGCGCTTCATGGCCGTGGACCGCGATTTCTGCTTCCTGCTCAACGCCTTCGACATCGAACCGGGCAGCGCCACGCCGCGCGTCAACACCATGCTCGACTTTAACCTGTGGACCTTCAACAGCCGCGCCTTCCCCGGCGTGGACCCGATGGTCGTGGCGCAGGGCGACCGGGTCCGGATCCGGGTCGGCAACCTGACCATGACCAACCACCCCATCCACCTGCACGGCCACGAATTCACCGTCACCGGCACCGACGGCGGCTGGGTGCCGCCGGCGGCGCGCTGGCCGGAGGTCACCACCGACATCGCCGTGGGCCAGATGCGGGCCATCGAATTCGACGCCACCGAACCGGGCGACTGGTCGTTCCACTGCCATAAATCGCACCACACCATGAACGCCATGGGCCACGACGTGCCCACCATGACGGGCGTGGACCAGAGCGCGGTACTGGAGAAGATCAACAAGCTGGTACCGGACTACATGGCCATGGGCGACAAGGGCATGGCCGACATGGCCGCCATGCCCATGCCCCTGCCCGACAACACGCTGCCCATGATGACGGGCATGGGGCCGTTCGGCGCCATCGGCATGGGCGGCATGTTCACCACCGTCAAGGTGCGCAAGGGACTGGGACGGCATGACTACCGCGATCCGGGCTGGTACCGCCATCCGGCCGGCACGCTGGCCTATGAATACCAGGGCGACACCGGCGCCCTGCCGGCCGCGCCGCAAGCGCCGGCCGGCGCGCCAGCGGCCGAGAGCCCGGACGCGCCCCGGTTCAAGGCCACCAAGGGGGAGCATCACCACCATTGAGTGCACCGCGCCTGATGGCCACCTTCTCATAATCCGAAATAGGTTGCCATTAGGCAAAACTCGAACTATGATGAATGCATGCAGACCTAAACCATGTCTAACATTTCGTTTATCACACCATGTCACTCACTGAACACCATGCCGTCCCGGTCCGCAAAGGACCGCCCCGGCCCCAGGATGCGATCAGCCAGATCCCGGCTGCGGCCAGCGCCTATGAAATGACGGGCGAGGACGAGATCGGCGATACGCTGACCCAACTGGCCGAAAGCGGCGACGCCATCACGATGTATGTCCCGGGCCAACGCGAGGTGGTGCTGGGGCGCATCCTGTCGGTCGATCCCGAACAGCCGCATTTTGTGATGGAATTGAATGAAGGGATGAGCCTGGAACCTGGCAAGGTGACCTTCGTCACCTGGATGCGTTCGGCCAAGCTGCAGTTCCGCCTGTCGAGCAAGGACTGGCGGGCGCTGCCCGGCCAGCCACAGCTTATTCCGATGGATTTCCCGGAAACCTGCTCGGTGCTGAACCGGCGCGCCACGGAGCGCGTGGAAGTGCCGCTGGGCGCGACCTGCCTGGCCACGTTCGTGATCAACGTGGTCAACAACACCCACAACTATGAATTGCCGATCTTCGACCTGTCGCTGGGCGGCATCAGCATGCACTGCAGCAAGCTCAATGCCAAGGGCTTGATCAAGGGCCGCAAGGTGCACGGCGTTGTGCTGGAACTGGGCGACGAGACGGTCGAGGTGGAGGAACTGGAAGTGCGCTACACGCGCCCGTTCCGGTCCTTCCTGCTGGGCGAACAAGTGCACCTGGGCTGCATGTTCACCAAGCTGGCGCCGGAGCAGGAGAGCAAGCTCAAACTGATTCTGGAGCAGATCAGCGCCGACCTGCGCTAGCGCAGCGCGTAGAACTTAAACCGCGGGGGCGGTTCCGGCAGCGCGCCATGTGGCGCCTTGCCGGAACCGCCCCCGCTTTTGCTTACGACTGCTTGGGATGGAGCACCGCGTTGCGGCGCGAATAGCCGAAGTAGACCACCAGGCCAATCACCAGCCAGATAGTGAACGCGATCCAGGTGGTACGGCTCAGGAACGTCATCAGCGCCACGCAGAACAGCACGGCCAGCGCCGGGATCACCGGCACACCGGGGCAGCGGAACGCGCGGTGCAGGTCGGGGCGCTTCTTGCGCAGCACCACCACGGCCACCGACACCAGGCAGAACGCGGCCAGCGTGCCGATGTTGATCAGCTCGGCCAGCACATCCAACGGCACCACGGCCGCGATCAGGCCGAAGATGATGCCCACCATCCAGGTGGCGAAGAACGGCGTGCCGAACTTCGGATGCACCGTGGACAGGCGCGCCGGCAGCAGGCCGTCGCGCGACATGGCGAACACCACGCGGGTCTGGCCATAGCTCATCACGAGGATCACGGTGGTCATGCCCAGAATGGCGCCCAGGTCGACGAAGCCGGCCACCCAGTTCTCGTTGGCGTATTGCAGCGCCAGCGAGACGGGATGGTCGATGCCGGCGAACTTCTGGAACGGCACGATGCCCGTCATGATGGCCGACACCACCACGTACAGCACGGTGCACACGGCCAGCGAGCCGATGATGCCGATCGGCAGGTCGCGCTCGGGCCGCTTGACTTCCTCGGCCGCCGACGTCACGGCGTCAAAGCCGATGAAGGCGAAGAACACCAGCGCCGCCGCGCTCATGGTGCCGCTCATACCGAATGGCATGAACGGGTGCCAGTTGGCCGGTGCCACGTGGCGCGCGCCGACGGCGATGAACAGCAGCACCACGGCGATCTTGATGGCCACCATGATGCTGTTCATGCGCGCCGATTCACGCGCGCCCCACGACAGCATGGCCGTCAGGATCATCATGATCATGAACGCGGGCAGGTTGATCAGGGTCTGCACGCCGGGCACGGCGCCGGGGGCGGCCGTCAGCGCCACCGGCAGGTGCAGGCCGAAGCCGCCGATCAGCGACTGGAAGTAGCCGGACCAGCCGACCGACACGGCCGACGTGGCCAGGCCGTATTCAAGCATCAGGTCCCAGCCTATCATCCACGCCACCAGCTCGCCCATGGTGGCGTAGCTGTAGGTGTAGATGGAGCCGGCCACCGGCACGGTGGAAGCGAATTCGGCGTAGCACATGGCCGCGAAGCCGCAGGCCAGCGCCGCGATCACGAACGACAGCGTCAACGCCGGGCCGGCCGTCAGCGCGCCGGTGCCCGTCAGCACAAAGATACCGGTGCCGACGATGGCACCTATGCCCATCAGGATCAGGTCCAGTGGCCCCAGTACTTTTTTCAGGCCGCCCTCGGCGCGCCCTTGCGCCACCATGTGGTCCAGGTTCTTGGTTCGGAAAAGGCTCAAGTAATATCTCCACTCATCGATGTGCGTTATTTTGTCACCGCGCGCACGCCATCACTGGCCGTGGCCGGTATGGCTGCGCAGTCTACACTGTTTTTCGCGCGCCGATAGGCACTCGCTGCAAAATATTAAGTAATCGGCAAGCCGGCGCGCGCGTGCGCATGGCGCCATCGAGGGCGCAATAGACGGCGCCAAAAACGGCCGCCGCCCGCGGGCCGGAACACGGCGCGCGGGCGGACGGGGCGCCGCGCATCGGAACACGCGGCGGGATGGGGATGCGGCGGATTACTGCGCGTTCTTGCGGCGGCGCGCGATCACGCCCAGCAGGCCCAGGCCGGCCAGCAGCATGCCATAGGTCTCTGGTTCCGGTACGGCTGCCGCCACGGCGATGTTACCGCTGTAGCTGCCGCCGTTGGCCGAGGCCACGTAGCCGTCCACTTCCAGCGTGTAGTTGCCAGCTTGCAGCGGATGCAGGCCCGAGGCGAAGCTCCATGCCTGGTCGCCCGGCAGGTAGTTGGTCACGTCCTGGGTACCGTGGAACACGATGCCGTTGCCGGCGTTGCGCAGGTCGAAGCCGGTGATGGTCAGGCCGTCGTTGGCCGAGGCCTTCAACGACGTGATCAGGCCCACCACATCGTTCACGCCCGAGATCGAGAACGTGTATTTGTCGGCGAAGAAGTTGTTGAGCGAGCCGGCTTGCTGGCCCAGGCCCAGGGTGAAGGTGTGGCCGAAATCGGAGCTGGAGTAGTCGACCAGGTCTTGGGTGATGTCGACCGGGGTCTGGCTCAGGTCGGCGGCGGCGTGCGCGGCGATGCAGGAAGTGGCCAGGACGACGGTCGCCAGCAGGCGTTGGGTGATGTTTTTCATGAATGGCACCAGAAGTGAAGGTGGAATACGGAAGCCCGCCCGCCGCACCGGATCGGCGCGGCGGCGCGGCGATATCAGACGAAGCGCGCGGACTTGCGGCGCTGCTTGGCCAGGCCAATCAAGCCCAGGCCGACGAACAGCATGGCGAAGCCTTCTGGTTCAGGCACGGCGCTGATGGTGCCGTTGCCAGCGAACGCGCCGCCCGTGTTGGACACGACGTTGCCGTTCACCTGGACGTAGTAGGAACCGGCGGCCAGGTTGGCGTCGCCCAGCGTCCACTTGTCGGTGGCGCCGGTCTGCACCTGGGTGCCAGCCACGGCCAGCGTGCCGCCCGCCTTGTACAGGCTGAAGCCGGTGATGTTCAGGCCGTTCAGGGCGCTGGTGCTGGTCGAGGTCAGGATCAGGTCCAGCTTGGTCGTGCCGGTGGTGGTGAAGGTGAACTGGTCGGCGAAGATGTCGTTCTTCAGGTTGTTCTTGAACTTGTCGCCGAAATGGGCGGTACCGTTCGGCGCCAGCGCGATGGCGCTCGGTGCCGAACTGATATCGATCACGGTGGCCTGGGCGCTGTGCGCCACGGTCACGGCGGCCAGCGTGGCCATGGTCATCGCCAGGGCGCGGATTTGCTTTTTCATCTATTTCCTACCGTTCAAAAAGAGGCGCACTTGCTTCGCCTGCCGAATTAATAAAGTGGAACTTAAGTTGCACATAAATCACCGTGGCGAAGATTATCACGAAAAATGGATTTTTGTCATGTTTTTTATTCGGAAAGTAATTTTTAGGTTCTTCACGGATTTCCGGGAATGTGCTTTTGTGCCCGACGCTTGCGGCGAGCACTTCTGCCGGCACCATGCTTGCGCTGCGCGCCTTCACTTTGCACCCTCGCCGCCAGATTGGGTGGGCGGGCCGCCTTTTTCTTCGGCTTGGACTGGGGCTTTCCAGTGCGCTTCGCACGGCTCGCCGGCACCGGCTGTGGCGGAGTGGCGCGAGCGGCTGTCCGTGCATCGCCACCGAACAGGCGTGCGATCGCTGCGTTCTGCTGTGCCCGGCATATATCGGCCAGCAACCATTGCTCACTGCCGGGAAAGCGCAACCAAATCGCCTTCCACGCATTGCGGTTGCCGCACCCTTGCTGGTTGGCGAAGCCGGAAGGCGAGACAGTCTTTCCGTCACATAGGATATCGTCACCTTCCACGACAGCAAAGCTGGGCCTTCCCCCAAAACTGGCACGCAGCTTGGTCCCTGCCGGGAGAAACAGTTGCTTCCATTGATACCCGCCCGCATCCGTACCGGCCGGCT
>DATFBD010000021.1:0-15137 GCA_035254005.1 Burkholderiaceae bacterium
GACGACGCAGGGAGCGATTTTTTCGCTTGGCGCCGGCGTCGGTACCTGGATTCTTTTCTTCCCGCAAGTTACAAGCCTGAGTGAACAGTTTCCGGGGCAGTTAGCCGGACTGATCGCCGCCTTCTGCGGCATGGTCCTGGGATCGCTCATGCCGCAGGTACTGAAGAACCGCCATGAACCGCGCCAGCCGGTCACGGGCTTGCACGCGTAAGACACGGAAGTTTCTCAGAGACAAGATGTAAGATGGCGCTCTAATTCCCGGCCGAGATGCCTGTTGTTGAACGGCTTAGCAGGATAAGCAAGGTGTCGTCCGGGCCTACGGACGTCGTTGCGGTGGTCGATCCCGAGCGGGATGCGCTTCTAAATGTGCATTGGCGCAAAAGCTGGAGAAAAACCTTTATAATTCAGGGTTTTGGATGATTTTTGCGAGGGTTTCCTATGCCGATTTATGCATATCGCTGCGAAACATGTGGTTTTACGAAAGATGTATTGCAAAAAGTCTCTGACGCGCCGTTGACCGAGTGCCCGTCGTGCGAAAAGAGTACATTCAAGAAGCAGCTTACCGCGGCTGGCTTTCAGTTGAAAGGCACGGGCTGGTATGCCACCGATTTCAAGAACGGCGGCGGCAGTACCGCGTCGCCGGCGAGCACTCCCGCGCCGGCCAGTGAGAGCGCTTCCTGCGGTACCGGGTGCGGCGCGAGCTGCGGCGCCTCCGACACCAAGTCGGCTGCTTAATCGACATCAGAGAGGTGCTGCGAACGCCTCTCGTTCACGAAGACCATGCGTAAATATTTCGTCACCGGCTTGCTGATTCTCGTTCCACTGGCCATCACGCTGTGGGTGCTCAACCTCGTCATCGGCACGATGGATCAGTCGCTGTTGCTGCTGCCAGAGAAGTGGCGGCCGGGGGCGCTGTTGGGCGTTCATGTGCCCGGCGTCGGCGCCGTACTGACGGTGCTGTTCGTGTTCCTGACCGGTCTGTTGACGCGCAATTTCATCGGCAAGCGCCTGGTCGACTGGTGGGAAGCGCTGCTGCGCCGCATTCCCGTCGTGAACTCGATTTATTCCAGCGTCAAGCAGGTATCCGACACGCTGTTTTCATCGTCCGGCAATGCCTTCCGCAAGGCGCTGCTGGTGCAGTATCCGCGCGAAGGATCGTGGACGATTGCGTTCTTGACGGGCATGCCCGGCGGCGACGTGAAGAACCATCTGCGCGGCGATTATGTCAGCGTATATGTGCCGACCACGCCGAATCCCACCTCCGGTTTCTTCTTGATGATGCCGAAGGCGGACACCATCGAGCTCGATATGAGCGTCGATGCGGCCTTGAAATATATTGTTTCGATGGGAGTGGTTGCGCCTGAACAAGCGTCGTCCGCGTCAGCCAATCTGAAGGCGGTTCCACCCAATTCCTGATCACGGCAGTCTAATATCCGGCTTCCATCCCTGCCTGTCACAGGCGGTGGAAGCATTACAAAGAATCTGAAACCTGGAAACTGAACATGTCAATGCGAACTCATTATTGCGGCCTCGTCACTGAGGCGCTTCTCGGTCAAACCGTCAGCGTGTGCGGCTGGGTGCATCGTCGTCGCGATCACGGCGGCGTGATCTTCATCGACCTGCGCGACCGCGAAGGCCTGGTGCAAGTGGTGTGCGATCCGGACCGCGCCGATGTGTTCAAGACCGCGGAAGCCGTGCGCAACGAGTTCTGCCTGCGCATCACCGGCCTGGTTCGCAACCGCCCGGAAGGCACCGCCAACGCCAACCTCAAATCCGGCAAGATCGAAGTGCTGTGCCAGCAGATCGAAGTGCTCAATCCGTCGGTCACGCCTCCGTTCCAGCTTGATGACGACAACCTGTCCGAAACCACCCGTCTGACGCACCGCGTGCTCGATTTGCGCCGTCCGCAGATGCAAAACAACCTGCGCCTGCGCTACAAGGTGACGATGGAAGTGCGCAAGTACCTGGACGAGCTGGGCTTCATCGACATCGAAACCCCGATGCTGACCAAGTCGACCCCGGAAGGCGCGCGCGACTACCTGGTGCCATCGCGCGTGAACGCCGGCAACTTCTTCGCGCTGCCGCAATCGCCACAGCTGTTCAAGCAGCTGCTGATGGTGGCCAACTTCGACCGCTACTACCAGATCACCAAGTGCTTCCGCGACGAAGACCTGCGCGCCGACCGCCAGCCTGAATTCACCCAGATCGACTGCGAAACGTCGTTCCTGACCGAGCAGGAAATCCGCGATCTGTTCGAAGACATGATCCGCAAGGTGTTCAAGAACACGCTGGCGATCGACCTGCCGAACCCGTTCCCGGTGATGGACTTCGCCACCGCCATGGGCAAATACGGTTCGGACAAGCCCGACATGCGTGTCAAGCTGGAATTTACCGACCTGACGGACGTGATGAAGGACGTGGACTTCAAGGTGTTCTCGGGCGCCGCCAACATGCCGAACGGTCGCGTGGTCGGCCTGCGCGTACCGAAGGGCGGCGAAATGCCCCGTTCGGAAATCGATGCCTACACCCAGTTCGTGGCCATCTACGGCGCCAAGGGCCTGGCCTACATCAAGGTCAACGAGAAGGCCAAGGGCCGTGACGGCCTGCAATCGCCTATCGTCAAGAACCTGCACGACGCCGCGCTGGCCAAGGTGCTGGAACTGACGGGCGCCCAGGACGGTGACCTGATCTTCTTCGGCGCCGACAAGGCCAAGGTGGTCAACGACGCCATCGGCGCGCTGCGCGTGAAGATCGGCCACAGCGAGTTCGGCAAGAAGGCCGGCCTGTTCGACGACGTCTGGTCGCCGCTGTGGGTGGTGGACTTCCCGATGTTCGAATACGACGACGAGAACGACCGCTGGACCGCGACCCACCACCCGTTCACGGCGCCAAAAGACGGCCACGAGGACATGCTGGAAACCAATCCGGGCGCCTGCATCGCCAAGGCCTACGACATGGTGCTCAATGGCTGGGAACTGGGCGGCGGTTCGATCCGTATCCACCGCGAGGAAGTGCAGTCGAAAGTGTTCCGCGCGCTCAAGATCGACGCCGACGAAGCCCGCCTCAAGTTCGGCTTCCTGCTGGACGCGCTGCAGTACGGCGCGCCGCCGCACGGCGGCCTGGCGTTCGGCCTGGACCGTATCGTGACCATGATGACCGGTTCCGATTCGATCCGCGACGTGATCGCCTTCCCGAAAACCCAGCGCGCCCAGTGCCTGCTGACCCAGGCGCCGTCGGAAGTGGACGAGAAGCAGCTGCGCGAACTGCACATCCGCCTGCGCGCCGCCGAGCCGAAAGTGGCCGGCTAATTCGCGTTATCGTCACACGGGGCCGTCACGCGGGGGGCGTCACACGGGGGCGTCACACGGGGTCAGACCCTGTATTGGCGGCGCGGGCCAACGCCAGCGCCGCCACGCGAGGGTCTGACCCTTGGTCTAACGCCCCCGGTCCCGCGACGGGCAACTTGATGCAAGAAGGCGCGGGCGACTGCGCCTTTTTTTCTATCGGACCATGAAGCCCTACAAGATTCCCGAATCCGTGCTGGTGGTGATCCACACGGCCGACCTGCAAGTGCTGCTGATCGAGCGGGCCGACCGGCCCGGCTTCTGGCAATCCGTGACCGGCTCGCTGGACGCGCCGGATGAACCGTTGCTGCAAACGGCCACGCGTGAATTGTTCGAGGAAACGGGCATCGTGGCCGACGGCCAGCGCATCGTGTTGCGCGACTGGTGCCTGTCCAACATCTACACCATCTACCCCGTGTGGCGCCACCGCTACGCGCCGGGCGTGACGGAAAACACGGAACACGTGTTCAGCGTTGAAGTCCCGCGCGACATCGCCATCACACTGGCGCCGCGCGAACACCTGAACCACATCTGGCTGCCCTACCTGGAAGCGGCCGACAAATGCTTCTCGTCCTCCAACGCGGAAGCCATCCTGCAACTGCCGCAGCAGCTACGACGCGCATAAGTACGGCTTGCCGGAAACCGGGCCGATGGGGGTAGAATGGCCCCATGAAGATCCGCGTCGCCACGTACAACATCCATAAAGGCGTATCCGCCATCCGCAGCTTGCCGCGCGTGCATGCGCTCAAGCAGGCCATCGGCTTGTTCGATGCGGACGTGGTGTTCCTGCAGGAAGTGCAGGGCCGCCATGACCTCAACGCGGCCCAGTACGGCGCCGAGCACCACGGCCACCAGCATTGGCCGGAGGCGGCCCAGCATGAATTCCTGGCCGGCGAATCGCGCCACGAGCACACGGCCTACGGCATGAACGCCGTCTATGACCATGGCCATCATGGCAATGCGCTGCTGAGCGCCTTCCCCATCGTCCACAGCCATAACCATGACGTGTCCGACCACGCGTTCGAGCAGCGCGGCATCCTGCACTGCGAGTTGCGGACGCCGCGCGCGCTGGTGCATTGCTACGTGGTCCACCTGGGCCTGTTCGAGGGCGGCCGCAAGCGCCAGACGGCGGCCCTGATCGAGGCCGTGCGCACCTCGGCGCCCAACGGCGAGCCGGTCATCATCGCCGGCGACTTCAACGACTGGCGCAACTCCCTCAGTGACGAACTGCGGCACGCGTTGGGCGTGGTCGAAGTGTTCGACCAGATCGGTTCCAATTCCACGCTCGATGAGCTCGGCCGTGCGCTGGGCCGCAAGAACGCCGTGCGCCAGGCCCGCACGTTCCCCGCCGCGCTGCCGTTCTTCCGGCTCGACCGCATCTACGTGCGCGGTTTTGACGTGAAGGCGGCCGAGGTCCTGCATGGCACGCTGTGGGCCAGGCTGTCGGACCACGCGCCCATCGTGGCCTCGCTGTCGCTGGCCTGACAGGATCCATGCGTTCCGTTAATTTCCTGGCCGATAACGAGATCGAGCTGCTCTATTGCGGCACCGAGTTTTTCCCGGCCCTCATCGCGGCCATCGACGCGGCCTTGTACGAGATCTATTTCGAAACCTACATCTTCGCCGAGGACGAGACGGGCCAGGCGGTGCGCGGCGCGCTGATGCGGGCCGCCGCGCGCGGGGTGCAGGTGCGCATGATCACGGACTGGTTCGGCACCGGCCGCCACCGGGTCGACAGGCTGCACGCGCAACTGGTCGAAGCACGGGTCGAGCACCGCATCTTCAACCCGTGGTTCCGGCGCGGCATGACGCGCACCCACCGCAAGATCTGCGTGGTGGACCATGGCATCGCCTTCGTGGGTGGCATCAATATCAACGATGACATGTTCTGCGACTACGACCACAACATCCCGCTGGCCGCGCCGCGCTGGGATTTCGCGGTGGCCGTGCGCGGGCCGCTGGTGGCCGCCATCCAGACGGAAGCGGAAGCCCAGTGGGCGCGCCAGGGCAAGCTGGGCATCTTCAAGCGCATCAGCCTGTACCGCGATCTGCGCAAGCTGAACCGGGAGGCCAACCGCGCCATGGTGCAGGCCGGCTTCGTGGTGCGCGATAACCTGCGCAACCGCGTCACCATCCAGCGCGCCTACCTGCAGGCGCTGGGCCGGGCCCGCAAGAGTGTGCTGCTGGCCAATCCCTACTTCGCGCCGGGCCGCAAGTTCCGCCGCGCCCTGGCCGCCACCGCCGAGCGCGGGGTGGAGGTGGTGCTGCTGATCGGGGTGGGCGAGTTCTGGCTGCAGGACGCCGTGGCCCATTCCTTCTATCCGAAACTGCTGGCGGCCGGCGTGAAAGTGGTGGAATATCACAAGACCCAGTTGCACGCCAAGGTGGCCGTGATCGACGACAACTGGGCCACCGTGGGCTCAAGCAATGTGGATGGCTTGAGCCTGTTCTTGAACCAGGAGGCGAATGTGGTCGTGAAAGACGCCGTGTTCGCCCGCAGCCTGCGGGCCCACATCGAACAAGCCATTGCCGACGGGGTGGTGGTGCATGCGCACGAGTTCGCCAATGTGGGCCGCTGGCGCCGCCTCGGCTATGGCCTGGCTTACATGGGCTACAAGCTGCTGATGCGCATCTTCGCCGTGGGGAAATACGCTTGAACGACACAGTCAGACTCGATAAATGGTTATGGGCGGCGCGCTTCTTCAAGACCCGCTCGCTGGCCACGGACGCCGTCGACAGCGGCCGCGTCAAGCTTGGCGGCGACAATATCAAGCCGGCCCGCGCCCTGCGCGTGGGCGACAAGCTGCTCATCGACAACGGCTCGGACCGCTGGGAAGTGGTGGTGCTGGGCCTGTCGGACGTGCGCGCGGCCGCGCCCATCGCCCGCACGCTGTACGAGGAGACGGCCGCCAGCGTGGCGGCGCGCGCCGAGACGGCCGAACGGCGCCGCCTGTTCCGCGAGCCGGGCGCCGACATCAAGGGCCGGCCCACCAAACGCGACCGCCGCCAGCTCGGCAAGCTCGGCGATCCGGACTGAGCCGCCGACAGTCCCGCCCTTGCGGCAAAACGTCCACGGTTTACATGTCATGCGTCAAGAAAAGTTGTTGCGCCGGTGACAGCGCCACGGACATGGCTTAGGATTGCTAACTGGCAAGAAAGGCAAGCACTGGCCATCCATCGCTGGCCAGCCATTCCCAGCAGGCAAGGGGCGCCGCCGCCCCTGTTGCGACGACGTCGAAAAGGCATGCATGAATCAGGTTTCGGAAATGCTCTGGCATCGTTTGATGGGGCTGATGCCCGGTGAGCTCAAGCAAGGCGAACTCGGCTGGCTATTTTCACCGCACCGCCATCTGAGCTTGCTGGCGCGGCGCCGCGCGATGCTCATCGTCAACCGGGTCCGTTTGTTCGCCTTCCTGTTCGCCGTGCTCACGCCGCTGTGGAGCATCATCGATTTCGTCGTGTTCCCTTTTCCGCTGTGGGGCCAGCTGGCGCTGATGCGCTTCGCCGCCAGCGCCGCCTTCGCCAGTTTGCTGGTCTATTACCGCTCCAACGGCGACCTGTTCAATGCCTACCGGGCCATGGCCCTGCTGTTTGCCATCCCGACCGTGTTCTACGTCGCTTCCCACACGCTGCTCACGCACTACCAGCTGACCGGCATGTCCGCCGCGATCGGGGCCGGCTACGCCTTCCTGCCGTTCGTGCTGCTGGGCGGACTGGCGGTGTTCCCGCTGGCCGTCGCCGAGAGTTTCGTGGTCGCCAGCCCGATCCTGATCTGTCATGCCGTGTCCGGCTACCTGCGCTGGGCGGCCATGGACTGGCCCGCGTTCACCGGCGCGTTCTGGCTGCTGGTGCTGATCACGGGCGTGGCCGCGCTGGCCGGCATCTGCCAGCTCGCGTTCATGATCGCGCTGGTGCGCCAGGCCATCCGCGATCCGCTGACCAATGCCTTTTCCCGCAGCAGCGGCATGGAAATCCTCGACCTGCATTTCACGATGGCCGAGCGCGGCGACCTGCCGTTCGCGCTGGCCTTCCTCGATCTTGACCATTTCAAGCGCATCAATGACGGTTACGGCCACGAGGCGGGGGACCGCGCGCTGATCACCATGACCGAACGGGTCGCCCAGCACATGCGCCACGGCGACGTGCTGGCGCGCTGGGGCGGCGAGGAATTCCTGCTGATCATGCCCGGCACGGGCCTGGAGCAGGCCCGCACGGCCATCGAGCGGCTGCGCCGCAGCGGCTTTGGCGAGCGCCCCGAGGGTGGCCCGGTGACGGCCAGCATCGGCATCGCCGAGCGCCGGGCCGACCATGTTGGCGACTGGAAACGGCTGGTCGAACTGGCCGATCAGCGCATGTACGCGGCCAAGCAGGGCGGCCGCGACCGGGTGGTCAGCGGCGAGCCGGCGGCCATCCCCGCGCCATGCCATCAAGCCATGCCAGCCATCGCCGCCGCGGCGCCCGTGTGACCTGTTGACGGCGGGCCGGCCGGCTTGGCAACGGCCTTGCAGCCCCGCCAGCGTCCCCAATTCCCCACAATGCTGCTGCGACGCAGCAATAGAACCGCGCCTCTAACGGTACTGTTTGACTTTTACCACCCGGTGGATAATAGTACGAGCGTTCGCAATTCTTTTCACACGAAGTAAATTCAACTGCGAGAGAATGTCCGTTTCTCCTTTCAGATGAATTTTTACCTTGGGTGTACTTATTAATACTTCTATCAAATTTATGCGTAAGGGTGAACTGACTCGCGCGGCCATTCTCGATGTGGCGCTGGACCTGGCCAGTCGTGACGGGCTCGAAGGGCTCACCATCGGCTTGCTCGCGGACAGGATGAACATGAGCAAGTCGGGGGTGTTCGCGCATTTCGGTTCGCGTGAAGACTTGCAGCTGGAAGTGCTCAAGCTGTATCACCACCGCTTTGAGCAGGAAGTGTTTTTCCCCAGCATGAAGGAACAGCGCGGCTTGCAACGCCTGAAGGCGATGTTTGCGCGCTGGGTCAAGCGAGTGAGCGTGGAAGTCGCATCGGGCTGCATCTACATCAGCGGCGCGGTGGAATACGACGACCGCCCCGGTCCCATCCGGGAGGAGCTGATGTCGATGGTCAACGCGTGGCAGGGCGCCTTGCTGCGCTGCGTACGCCAGGCCATCGAATGCGGCGACCTCAGGCCGGATACCGACCCGCAGCAGCTGGTCTATGAGATGTACGGCCTGATCCTGGCCCTGCACCATGATGCGCGCTTCCTGCGTATCCCGGGCAGCCTGGACCGCGCCAGCATCGGCTTTAACCGGCTGATCGAGAATTACCGGAACCCGCATGCGCCCCACAAGGCGGATGCGACAGAGAAAACCTAAGCGGCCGCAGTCACCGCAGCCACTCAACACTTAATTTAGCTTTACGTCAGGAGAAAACCATGGGTCAATACGTCGCGCCAATCCGGGATATGCAATTCGTGCTGCACGAACTGCTGAAAGTGGAAGATGAACTGAAGCAAATGCCGTATTACGGCGATGTCGACGCCGACATCATCAACCAGGTGTTGGAAGAGGGCGGCAAGTTCACGTCGGAAGTGCTGTTCCCGCTGAACCACTCGGGTGACCGCGAAGGCTGCCACCACGACGCAGCGACCCAGACCGTGACGACCCCGAAAGGCTTCAAGGAAGCGTACAAGCAGTACGTGGAAGGCGGCTGGGCTGCCCTGTCGTGCTCGCCAGAATACGGCGGCCAGGGCCTGCCTATCGTGCTCAACAACTCGTTCTACGAAATGCTGAACTCGTCCAACCAGGCCTGGACCATGTACCCCGGCCTGTCGCACGGCGCCTACGAGTGCCTGCTGGAGCACGGCACCGACGAACAGAAGAAGATCTACCTGCCCAAGCTGGTCTCGGGCGAGTGGACCGGCACCATGTGCCTGACCGAACCGCACTGCGGCACCGACCTGGGCATGCTGCGCTCGAAAGCCGAGCCACAGGCCGACGGTTCCTGGCTGATCACCGGCAACAAGATCTTCATCTCGGCCGGCGAACACGACATGTCGGAAAACATCCTGCACCTGGTGCTGGCCCGCGTGCCGGACGCACCGGAAGGCTCGAAAGGCATCTCGCTGTTCCTGGTGCCGAAATACCTGCCGACCGCTGACGGCCAGGTCGGCGAGCGCAACCCGATCACCTGCGGCGCCATCGAAGAGAAGATGGGCATCCACGGCAACTCGACCTGCCAGATGAACCTGGACGGCGCCCGTGGCTGGATCATCGGCCAGCCCAACAAGGGCCTGAACGCCATGTTCGTGTTCATGAACGCGGCCCGCCTGGGCGTGGGCATGCAGTCGCTGGGCCTGACGGAAGTGGCTTACCAGAACGCGCTGGTGTACGCCAAGGACCGTATCCAGATGCGCTCGCTGACCGGCCCGAAAGCACCGGACAAGCCAGCTGACCCCATCATCGTGCACCCCGACGTGCGCCGCATGCTGCTGACCGGCAAAGCCTACGCCGAAGGCGCCCGCGCCTTCTCGTCCTACGTGGCGCTGCAGATCGACCGCGAACTGCACCACCCTGACGAAGAAGTGCGCAAGGAAGCGGCCGACGAAGTGGCCCTGCTGACCCCCGTGATCAAGGCCTTCATCACCGACAACGCCTGGATCGCCACCTCGGAAGCGATGCAAGTGTACGGCGGCCACGGCTACATCTCGGAGTGGGGCATGGAGCAGTATGTGCGCGACGCCCGCATCAACCTGATCTACGAAGGCACCAACACCGTGCAGTCGCTGGACCTGCTGGGCCGCAAGATCCTGGGCGACAACGGCGCCAAGCTGCGCAAGTTCGGCGAGAAGGTCAAAGCCTTTGTCGAAGAGAATGGCACCGATGAAGCCATGAGCGAATTCGTGACCCCGCTGGGCGACCTGGGCGACAAAGTCACCAAGCTGACCATGGAAATCGGCATGAAGGCGTTCCAGAATCCGGACGAAGTGGGCGCCGCCAGCGTACCGTACCTGCGCGTGGTGGGTCACATGATCTACGCCTACCTGTTCGCCCAGATGGCCAAGATCGCGCTGGAAAAAGAAGGCTCCGGCGACAACTTCTACAAAGCCAAGCTGGCCACGGCGCGCTTCTACTTCGCCCGCCTGATGCCAGAAACCGCAACCTTGATTCGCCAGGCCCGTGCCGGTTCCGCCAGCCTGATGGCACTCGACGCTGACCTGTTCTAAGAAGAGACTAAGGATACGACATGACCAATTTCATCGTTAAAAAAGTAGCCGTCCTGGGTGCCGGCGTGATGGGCGCGCAGATCGCCGCCCACTGCGTCAATGCCAAAGTGCCGGTCGTGCTGTTCGACCTGCCCGCCAAGGAAGGCCCAAAGAACGGCATCGTGCTGCGCGCCATCGAGAACCTGAAGAAGCTGTCGCCTGCGCCGCTGGGCAACAAGGAACACGCCGCGCTGATCCAGGTGGCCAACTACGAAGACAACCTGGACCTGCTGGCCGGCTGCGACCTGATCATCGAAGCCATCGCCGAGCGCATGGACTGGAAACATGACCTGTACCAGAAGGTCGCCCCGCACATCGCCCCGAACGCGATCTTCGCCTCGAATACCTCGGGCCTGTCGATCACCAAGCTGTCCGAAGGTTTCGACGCCGACCTGAAATCGCGCTACTGCGGCGTGCACTTCTTCAACCCGCCGCGCTACATGCACCTGGTCGAGATCATCCCGACCGCTGCCACCAAGCCGGAAATCGCCGACCAGCTGGAAGGCTTCCTGACCACCACCCTGGGCAAGGGCGTGGTCCGCGCCAAGGATACGCCTAACTTCATCGCCAACCGCGTGGGCGTGTTCGGCATCCTGGCCATCGTGCATGAAGCCGAGAAGTTCGGCCTGTCGTGCGACGTGGTCGACGATCTGACCGGCGCCAAGCTGGGCCGCGCCAAGTCGGGCACCTTCCGCACCGCCGACGTGGTCGGCCTGGACACCATGGGCCACGTGATCAAGACCATGCAGGACTACCTGCCGAACGATCCGTTCGCCGCCGTCTACAAGACCCCGGCCGTGCTGGCCAAGCTGGTCGAGAAGGGCGCGCTGGGCCAGAAGACCGGCGCCGGCTTCTACAAGAAAGTGGGCAAGGAGATCCAGCGCCTGGACTTCGCCACCGGTGAATACGTGACGGGCGGCGGCAAGGCCGCCGACATCGTGGCCCGCATCCTGAAGGAAAAGGATCCGGTCAAGAAGATGAAGGCCCTGCGCGAATCGACCAATCCACAGGCGCAGTTCCTGTGGGCGATCTTCCGCGACGCCTTCCACTACATCGCCATCCATCTGGACACCGTGGCCGACAACGCCCGCGAAATCGACTTCGCCATGCGCTGGGGCTTCGGCTGGAACGTCGGCCCGTTCGAAACGTGGCAGGCCGCCGGCTGGTCGCAAGTGGCCCAGTGGGTCAAGGAAGACATCGACGCCGGCCAGGCGCTGTGCAACGCACCGCTGCCAGCCTGGGTGTTCGAAGGTCCGGTCGCTGAAAAAGGCGGCGTGCATACCCCTGAAGGTTCGTGGTCGTCGGTCTCGAAATCGTTCGTGCCGCGCTCCGACCTGGCCGTCTACCAGCGCCAGGAATTCCGCGCCCCCGTGTTCGGCGCCGGCGCCGTGGATGGCCGCACCGCCGGCACCACCGTGTTCGAGGACGACTCGGTACGCCTGTGGCACTCGGGCGACGACGTGCTGGTGATCTCGCTCAAGACCAAGATGCACGTGATCGGCGACGGCGTGATCAAGGGCCTGAAAATGGCGCTGGAAGAAGCGGCCAAGAACTTCAAGGGCCTGGTGATCTGGAGCGCCGACGCGGCTGAAGGCGGCGCCTTCTCGGCCGGCGCCGACCTGCAATCGGCACTGCCGGCATTCATGCAGGGTGGCGCGAAAGCGGTTGATCCTATCATCCGCGAACTGCAGGACACCTTCATGGCCATGAAGTATTCGAACGTGCCCGTGGTGGCGGCCGTGGCCGGCCTGGCCCTGGGCGGCGGCTGCGAAATGGCGCTGCACGCTTCCAAGCGCGTGGCCTCGATCGAATCGTACATCGGCCTGGTGGAAGTGGGCGTGGGCCTGATCCCTGCCGGCGGCGGACTGAAAGAAGCGGCCGTGCGCGCCGCCAAGGAAGCCAAGGGCAACGACATCCTGCAATTCCTGAAAGCCGGCTTCACCAACGCCGCTACCGCCAACGTGTCCAAGTCGGCACTGGAAGCGCAAGCCATGGGCTACCTGAAGGAAGACGACGTGATCGTGTTCAACCCTTACGAGCTGCTGCACGTGGCCAAGGTGGAAGCGCGCGCCATGTTCGACAAGGGCTACCGTCCACCGCTGCAGGCACCGGTGCAGATCACCGGCCGCTACGGCTACGGCACCATCAAGGCACAACTGGTCAACATGCGCGACGGCGGCTTCATTTCCGCGCACGACTTCAAGCTGGGCGAGATGATCGCCGAGATCGTGTCGGGCGGCGACATCGACCAGGGTCAGTTCGTCAGCGAGCAGTGGTTCCTGGACATGGAGCGTAAAGCGTTCCTGGAACTGCTGAACCATCCGAAGACGCAAGAGCGGATCATGGGCATGATGCAGACCGGTAAGCCGGTGCGCAACTAATCGCGGTCATGTCGATCCTGTCCCTGGTTTTTAAAGTTTTACTGCGCGTGAGGCCAAGCATGGTGTATGAACGTATCAAGCAACAGATGATGGACACCCTGCCTTTCGTGCGCTTGCTGGGGATCCGGATCGACGACATCGGCAACGGCACCGCCAAGGTGTCGATGCCGGAAGACCCGAAGCTCAACAACCACCTGGGCACGCAGCACGCCGGGGCCTTGTTCACGCTGGCCGAAACGGCTTCCGGCGCGGCCATGGCGGGCGGCTTCGCGGACCTGATCGTGGGCTTGCGCCCCGTGGCCAAGGAGTCGCGCATCCAGTACCAGAAGGTCGCCAAGGGCGCCACCCGCGCCGAAGGCCGGGTGCCGGGCGACCTGGCTGCGCTCAAGGCCGAGCTCAAATCGGCCGGCAAGGTGGCGTTCCCGGTGGAGGTCGATATTTTCGACGCCGCCGGCACGCTGGCCGCACAGGTCCAAGTGGACTGGTATTTGTCCGAGAAGCGCGCCTGAGACCAGGCAGACCCGCGCCCCCGGGCTGGTGAAACAGATTCGACAGAACTTCGACAGAACTTCGATCAAAAATTTTTGAAAGAATAAAATGAGCAAACAACTTCAAGACGCATACATCGTCGCCGCTACCCGTACCCCGATCGGCAAGGCGCCGCGCGGCATGTTCAACAAGACCCGTCCGGACGACCTGCTGGTGCGCGTGCTGCAAAACGCGCTGGCCCAGGCGCCTGGCCTGGACCCGGCCCTGATCACCGACGCCATCATCGGCTGCTCGTTCCCGGAAGCGGAACAGGGCTTCAACATCGCCCGCCAGTCGGTGCTGCTGGCCGGCCTGCCCAAGACCATCGGCGGCGTGACCGTCAACCGTTACTGCGCTTCGGGCATCACCGCCATCGCCATGGCCGCTGACCGCATCCGCGTGGGCCAGGCCGACGCCATGATCGCCGGCGGCGTGGAATCGATGTCGATGGTGCCGATGATGGGCCACCACCCATCGATGAACCTGAACATGTTCACCGACGAAAACGTGGGCATGGCCTACGGCATGGGCCTGACGGCCGAGAAGGTCGCCCAGCAGTGGAAAGTGTCGCGCGAAGCGCAGGACGCGTTCTCGGTTGAATCGCACCGCCGCGCCATCGCCGCCCAGCAGGCCGGTTTCTTCAAGGACGAGACCACCCCGGTCGAGATCATCACCCGCACGCCTAACCTGGCCACCGGCGAAATCGTGATCAAGAAGCGCACCGTCGACACCGACGAAGGCGCCCGCACCGATTGCACGCTCGAATCGCTGGGCAAGCTGAAGCCCGTGTTCGCCGCCAAGGGTTCCGTCACGGCAGCCAACAGCTCGCAGATGTCGGACGGCGCCGGCGCGCTGCTGATCGTGTCGGAGAAATTCCTGCGCGAGCACAACCTGACCCCGCTGGCCAAGTTCTCGTCGTTCGCCGTCAAGGGCGTGCCGCCGGAAATCATGGGCATCGGTCCCAAGTTCGCCATTCCTGAAGCGTGCCGCCTGGCCGGCATCACCCAGGACCAGCTGGACTGGATCGAACTGAACGAAGCGTTCGCCGCACAGGCGCTGGCCGTGATCGGCGACCTGGGCCTGGATACGGCCAAGGTCAACCCGATGGGCGGCGCGATTGCCCTGGGCCACCCGCTGGGCGCCACCGGCGCCATCCGCGCCGCCACCGTGGTGCACGCCCTGCGCCGCAACAACCTGAAGTACGGCATGGTCACCATGTGCGTCGGCGCCGGCATGGGCGCGGCAGGTATCTTCGAGCGCGTATAAACCCCGGCACGCTAGAATAGCGAGCATCAAGGGCGCTGCGGATTTTTCCCGGCGCCCTTTCCTTATTTTGGAGACGACATGGAAATTTTGAGCAGCAAGGCCGACGGCATCCTGACCATCGAATTCAACCGCCCTGAGCGCAAGAACGCCATCACCAGCGCCATGTACCAGAGCATGGCCGACGCCATCAACGACGGCGAACGCGACACGTCCGTGCGCGCCATCCTGATCACCGGCAAGCCCGAGATTTTCACGGCCGGTAACGACCTGGAAGACTTCCTGAAAAGCGCCCGCAGCAGCGATGGCGTGGCGCTCGAAGAGCGCGCCGTGTTCCGCTTCATGCTGGCCCTGAGCGGCGCCACCAAGCCCGTGGTGGC
>DATFBD010000022.1:0-16758 GCA_035254005.1 Burkholderiaceae bacterium
TATTCCGGATTGGCGGAAGCCAGATTGGCGGCGATATTACGAATCTTGTCACTGTAGGGACGGGCGGCGCGCATACGATCCTGCGCCTTGCGCATTTTCGATGCGGCGACCATTTCCATCGCCTTGGTGATCTTCTTCGTATTCTCTACGCTCTTGATCTTGCCACGTATCTCTTTGCCTACTGCCATGAGTCCTTACTCCTTCTGCGCTGGGGGCGGCCCGCCGCCGTAACGGGGGGCCGCCGTATGCTTAAAATGCGCCGGATTTCTTGAAATCAGCAATGGCGGCCGACAGCGCAGCTTCGCCGTCCTTGTCCAGTTGCTTGGTTTCTTCGATCTTGGCCAGCAGCGCAGCTTGCTTGGTCTTCAGGTACGAATGCAGACCGGCTTCGAATGGCAGCACTTTCTTGACTGGGACGTCGTCCAGGTAGCCCTTGTTCACGGCGAACAGCGAGGCGCCCATCAGCGAAATCGACAGCGGCGAGTATTGCGCCTGCTTCAGCAGTTCGGTCACGCGGGCACCGCGGTCCAGCTGCTTGCGGGTCGATTCGTCCAGGTCGGAAGCGAACTGCGCGAACGCAGCCAGTTCACGGTACTGCGCCAAGTCGGTACGGATACCGCCGGACAGGTTTTTGATGACCTTGGTCTGGGCGGCGCCACCGACGCGCGACACGGAAATACCGGCGTTAATCGCAGGACGGATACCGGCGTTGAACAGCGAGGTTTCCAGGAAGATCTGGCCGTCGGTAATCGAAATCACGTTGGTCGGCACGAAGGCGGACACGTCACCTGCCTGGGTTTCGATGATCGGCAGTGCCGTCAGCGAACCGGTCTTGCCCTTGACGGCGCCACCGGTGAAGGCTTCCACGTAGTCGGCGTTCACGCGGGCTGCGCGTTCCAGCAGACGGCTGTGCAGGTAGAACACGTCGCCAGGGTAAGCTTCGCGGCCTGGTGGGCGGCGCAGCAGCAGCGAGATCTGACGGTAGGCCACAGCTTGCTTGGACAGGTCATCGTAGACGATCAGCGCATCTTCACCGCGGTCGCGGAAGTATTCGCCCATCGCGCAGCCCGAGTAGGCCGAGATGTACTGCATGGCGGCCGATTCAGCGGCCGAAGCGGCCACCACGATGGTGTATTCCATCGCGCCGTGCTGTTCCAGCGAACGCACGATGTTCTTGATGGTCGATGCCTTCTGGCCGATGGCGACGTAGATACACGTCATGCCCTGGCCCTTCTGGTTGATGATGGCGTCCACTGCCACGGCCGACTTACCGGTCTGGCGGTCGCCAATGATCAGCTCACGCTGGCCGCGGCCGATAGGCACCATGGCGTCGATCGACTTCAGGCCGGTTTGCATCGGCTGCGACACGGATTCACGGGCGATCACGCCCGGAGCGATTTTCTCGATTGGCGAGGTCAGCTTGGCGTCCACGGCGCCTTTGCCGTCGATCGGCTGGCCCAGCGCGTTGACCACACGGCCGCGCAGTTCAGGACCGACCGGCACTTCCAGAATGCGGCCGGTGCACTTGACCGTGTCGCCTTCCGAGATGTGCTCGTAAGCACCCAGAATCACGGCGCCGACGGAGTCGCGCTCCAGGTTCATCGCCAGACCGAAGGTGTTGCCAGGGAATTCCAGCATCTCGCCTTGCATCACGTCGGACAGGCCGTGGATGCGGCAGATACCGTCGGCAACGGAAATAACCGTGCCTTGGTTGCGCACTTCAGCGCCGCCGTCAAGGCCTTGGATCCGGCTCTTGATCAACTCGCTGATTTCAGATGGGTTGAGTTGCATACTAACTCCTAAAAGTGTTTCTCTCAGCTTGCGCGAGGGGAAGAATCTGTTCTAAGCAGGCGGTCCCTTAGGCCGCCAGCGCAGCACGCATTTGCTGCAGCTTGGCGCGGACCGAAGTGTCGAGCACTTCATCGCCCACCACCACGCGCACGCCACCGATCAGCGATGGATCAACCGTGACGGCTGGATTGAGCTTGCGGCTGAATTTCTTCTCCAGCGTCGCGACCAGCTCGGCCACTTGTGCCGCGCTCAGCTCGAAGGCGCTGGAGATGGCTGCATCCGCCGCACCTTCCACGCTGTTTTTCAACAGCTGGAATTGCGCGCCGATTTCCGGCAGCAGACTGATGCGGCCATTCTCGACCAGCATCGCCAGGAAGTTCTTGGCTTCCGTATTCAGCGGCGACTTCACCAGGGTGGTGATAGTGGCGATCACATCGCTTTCCGACACTTTCGGATTGCGGGCGAACGCTTGTACCTCGGGGTGGGTACCGATCTGGGCCAGTTCGGACACCAGTTCGGACCACGCCGCGAGGCTGAACGATTCCTTACCTGCTTGGGCTACGCGGAACAGGGCTTCCGCGTAGGGACGGGCGACGGTTGCGTTTTCTGCCATGATTACAGCTCGACAGCCAGGCGCGACAGCAGGTCGGCGTGGGCCGCTGCCGAGACTTCGCGCTTCAGGATTTGCTCGGCGCCCTTGACAGCCAGGTCAGCCACCTGAGCGCGCAGTGCTTCGCGAGCCTTGGCCACTTGCTGATCGGCGTCTGCCTTGGCTTGCGCAATGATGCGGTCCGCTTCGGCTTGTGCGTTCGCTTTGATTTCTTCCGCGACCAGTTGGGCACGCTTTTCAGCGTCCGCAACGCGTTGCGAAGCTTCTTCGCGTGCACCGGCCAGTGCTTCGGCCGCACGCTTTTCAGCCACGACCATGGCTTGCTGGCCTTGGTCAGCGGCGGCCAGACCGTCGGCGATACGCTTGGCACGCTCATCCAGCGCCGTGTTCAGCGCTGGAAATACGAACTTCATCGAAACCCAGACCAACACCGCGAAGGTGATCATCTGGCCGATGAGCGACATATTGATGTCCATACCTTTGCTCCTAACTAAAAGTTTCTCCTAGGGTTGGAGCAGATTACTTACCAGCAGCAGCGATGATGGCGCTCAGGAATGGGTTGTTGAAGGTGTACAGCAGAGCAACGCCGACGCCGATCATCGAGATCGCGTCCAGCAGACCGGCGATAACGAACAGTTTGGTTTGCAGTTGTGGCATCAGTTCAGGCTGACGTGCCGACGCTTCCAGGAATTTGCCGCCCAGAATAGCGAAACCCAGTGCGGTGCCGATGGCGCCCAGGCCGATGATGATAGCTGCTGCCAGAACGGTCATGCCTTGTACTTGTGCGATCAGAGCTTGCATTTATTTCTCCTAAGATTTTAAAAAAGACTACAGATACCAAAAAAATGAAAAAACGATTTGTTGCTTAGTGCTTCTCAACCGCGAGGCTCAGGTACACAACAGTCAACGCCATAAACACAAACGCTTGCAGGGTCACCACCAGGATGTGGAAGATTACCCATGGACCACCGAGCAGCCACTGCGCCCACCATGGCAGCAGAGCGATCAGAATGAAGATCAGTTCGCCGGCATACATGTTGCCGAACAATCGCAGCGACAGCGACAGTGGTTTTGCCAGCAGCTCGATCATCTGGAAGATGAAGTTGACGGGCGCCAGCACGATGGCCATGAAACCATGCGCGTGGAATGGGGCCGTCAGCAGTTCCTTGAACCAGCCGCCCAGGCTCTTGGCCTTGATCGAGAAACCAATAATGCACAGCATGACGCCGAACGACATGCCGAAGGTGTGGTTGACGTCAGCCGTAGGCACCACGCGCAGCTTGTGCACGCCCACATAGCTGAACAGCTTGGGCAGCAGGTCGACCGGCAGGAAGTCCATGGCGTTGAGCAGCCAGACCCAGACGAAAATGGTGATGGCCAGCGGAGCGATGACCTTGCTCTTGGCGTGGAAAGCGGAATTGACGACTTCGTTGACCAGTTCCATCACGGCTTCGACGAAGTTCTGCAGCTTGCCCGGTACGCCGGCCGTGGCGCGGCGCGAAGCGAGCCAGAACACGCCCAGGAACACCAGGCCCAGGAAAGCGGAAATCCAGAACGTGTCCAGATTCCACATGCCATTGGCGTCGTGCAGGTGGCTCAGGTGGTGTTGGATATATTCGGTGGCATTCGCCGGCGCCCCGTGGGCCGCCTCAACAGCGTGTTCTGTGGTCATATAAGTAATAGATTTTGGTGATTAAACTGCGAGCAGTGATAACCAGTAAGCCAGGGTTGCCACCGCGAAACCTAAGATCAGCCATAACCAAGAGGCCGACTGAAACAGCGCCAGTGCCAGTACGAACAGCACTACCGTGATAAAAATCTTTACGACTTCGGCGCGGATATGCGTCCGAAAAGCTCGGTTGGCGTCATTTGAGCCGCCCGCGACGATCATCGCGTACATCAGACTCCCGATGACTGCGATTCCTCCGCCGTAAGCGGCCGACCAACCTTTCAACGCGCCACTCATGGTTCCCACGAGCAACGCAAATCCAGTGGCGATCACCAGCTGGAGGGCGACAACTCGGTACACGGGTCGCGAAATACTGTGTGTTGTATCACTCACGAGCCGGTTTCCTAGAGATGCCGATATATCAAAGACACGGGATTATAAGTGTCTTTACGTACTAGCGTCAAACATTGCTGCACCGCAGCAGAGCATTTGCGGCTTGAAAGCGACGCTTTTAGAACCATATAACTAATATTTGCACCTTTTTGGGGCGCTTGACCTGAGGCAGTATTTTATGGGTTTTTGCTTATGTGAAACTGACAGCGGGACCCGTTTGCAACGGTTTCGGGTGGAAATGATGGTGACGGTGGGATTTATCCAACAGTAACATTTCGCGGGGGCTGTCCCGCTCT
Organism: Burkholderiaceae bacterium; assembly: GCA_035254005.1. GTDB lineage: Bacteria > Pseudomonadota > Gammaproteobacteria > Burkholderiales > Burkholderiaceae_D > Rugamonas. The sequence goes on from DATFBD010000022.1 coordinate 4,760, forward strand.
GGGCTTTTCATTCAGGAAATAATTGTCTTGAAGGAAATTCGAAAAAGAAAAGGCGCCAAGCAGGCGCCTTGTTTTCTTTTTGCAACAATCGTCGCTCAGGCGCGCAAGCGGGCCAGCACACCGTCGAGGATATCGAGGTTGGCGAAGTCGATGATCATTTGACCACGGCCCTTGGCGCCCATCTTGAATACCACTGGCGTGGCCAGCGTGTCGGACAGTTCTTCCTCCAGGCGCAGGATGTCGCCTGACTTTTCTTTCTGCGCTTTGTCGGCCGGCTGGGCCTTTTGCTCCTCCAGCGTCTTGTTGACCAGCTTTTCAGTTTCCCGCACGGAAAGTCGCTTGGCCACCACCAGGTTGGCCAGCGTGATCTGGGTGGCCGCATCGACGGCCAGCAGCGCACGGGCGTGGCCCATGTCGATATCGCCGGCCATCAGCATGGTCTGCACCGGCGTGGCCAGATTCATCAGGCGCAGCAAATTGCTGACCGCGCTGCGCGAACGGCCAACGGCCGTGGCCGCCTGTTCGTGGGTGAAACTGAAGTCGGTGATCAGGCGGTGGATGCCTTGCGCCTCTTCCAGCGGATTCAAATCCTCGCGCTGGATATTCTCGATCAGCGCCATGGCGGCGGCGGCCTGGTCGTCCACATCGCGCACCAGCACCGGCAGCTGTTCCAGGCCGGCGATTTGTGCGGCGCGGAAGCGGCGCTCGCCGGCGATGATTTCATACTTGGTCAGACCGCTGGCCTTGTCCGTGCCGACCGGGCGCACCAGGATGGGCTGCATGATGCCCTGGGTCTTGATCGAGGCGGCCAGTTCCTGCAAGCCGCCCTCGTCCATGCGGGTCCGGGGCTGATATTTGCCCGCTTGCATTTGCGACACGGGCAATTCGGAAGGCGTACCGAGCGCCGGGTTGTTCAAGTCGCCATCGCCGCCGAGCAGCGCGTCCAGGCCGCGACCCAGGCCCTTGAGTTTTTTGGTTGCCATGCTGAGAACTTCCCTTACATTTTCTTGATGCGTTCCACCATCTCGGCGCCGAACGCGATGTATGCCTGCGCGCCCTTGGACGATGGATCGAAGGTGACGCCCGGCAAACCGTACGATGGCGCTTCGGCCAACCGCACGTTGCGCGGGATGATGGTATTAAAGACCTTGTCGCCGAAGTGCTGCTCGAGCTGGGCCGACACTTGCTGCGACAGCGTCATGCGCGGATCGAACATCACGCGCAGCAGGCCGATGATCTTCAAGTCCTGGTTCAGGTTGGCGTGCACCTTCTTGATGGTGTTGACCAGGTCCGACAAGCCTTCCAGCGCGTAGTACTCGCACTGCATGGGAATGATCACGCCATGCGCCGCGCACAGGCCGTTCAGCGTCAGCATCGACAAGGCGGGCGGGCAATCGATCAGGATGAACTCGTAGTCCTTGTCCACCAGCGCCAGCGCATCCTTCAGGCGGCGCTCGCGGTTATCGAGTTCCACCATCTCCACCTCGGCGCCAGCCAGTTCGCGGTTCGATGGCAGCACGTCGAAGCGCCCCGCTTCCGAGCGCTGGCGCGCGCTAGCGACATCGGATGTGCCCAGCATCACCTCGTAGGTGGAAGCGGCCAGTCCCGCCTTGTTGATGCCGGCGCCCATGGTGGCATTACCTTGTGGGTCCAGGTCCACCAGCAGCACGCGCTGGTCCAGCTTGGCCAGGCCGGCCGCCAGGTTCACGCTGGTGGTGGTCTTGCCCACGCCGCCCTTTTGATTCGCTACGCAAAAAATTTTCGCCATGTATATTCTTATCAGGAGTTGCCGTATCTGCGCGCCAGCCCTTATGGGGACGGCGGCGATACGATTAATATTATTTATACTATTACTACGGTATAAACGATTTATACTGTTTATACTGAATAAACCATTTAAACCATATAAATCGTTTACTCAGTTTTGGCGATGAACACCAGATGGCGCTCCGCGCCCAGCCCCGGCACCTCCAAAGGCTGTAATTTGCTCACTTTCCATGGGGCTGGCAGCCGCTCGCGCTCCTCTGCCGGGGCCACCCCTTTCAAGGCGATGAACTGGCCGCCCTCCTGCAGCAGGTGTCCCGACCAGTTGACGAAGTCGGACAGGTCCGCGAACGCCCGCGAGGTGATCACGTCGAATGGCTGTTTCGCTTGCAGCTGCTCCACCCGCATGGTGTACACGGTCACGTTGGCCAGGCCCAGCTCCGCCTTCACCTGGTTGAGAAAGGCCGTTTTCTTGTGCACGGTGTCGATCATCGACACTTTCATGTCCGGCCGCGCGATGGCCAGCACGATGCCGGGCAAGCCACCGCCCGCACCCACGTCCAGCACGTTGCGCGCGCCCGCGAAGGCGGGCACGGCGGCCAGTGAATCGAGCAAATGCAAGGTCACCATCTGCATCGGGTCGCGCACGGACGTCAGGTTGTACACGCTGTTCCACTTGTTCAGCAGCGCCAGATAGTCGAGCAGCTGTTCCACTTGCTGCCCGTTCAAGTCCAGGTGCATGGCCTTGATGCCGTCGTTCAGTACCTGCGACAGCGCGTTACGGTCAAACACCTTCATCAAGCTACCTCATCCTTGAGGGTGGCGAAACCGCCATACCCGGCTTTCTTCAAATGCACCAGTAGCAGCGAAATCGCGGCCGGCGTCACGCCGGAAATACGCGATGCCTGGCCCAGCGTTTCGGGCCGCTGCGCATGCAGCTTCTGCCGCACTTCCACCGACAAGGCCGTGATGTCCAGGTAGTTGAACGCTTCCGGCAGCTTGAGGTTTTCGTAGTGCTCATGGCGCTCCACTTCGCGCGTCTGGCGGTCGATATAGCCCGAATACTTGAGCTGGATTTCCACCTGCTCGCGCACGGCATCGTCCGTCACACCGGGACCGGCCAGCTCGCGGCCATCCACGCCGGACAGGCTCATCAGCTTGTCGTATGCGACGCCGGGACGGCGCAGCAGGTCGGCCAGCGAATATTCGCGCTCGATGGCCTGGCCAATCACGCGCTCCGATTCCGCCGCCGCCAGGATGCGCGGGTTGACCCACGTGGAACGCAGCCGTTCCAGTTCCCGCGCCACGGCTTCGCGCTTGCGGTCGAAGGCTTCCCACTGGGCGTCGCCGACGCAGCCGAGCTTGCGGCCGATTTCCGTCAGGCGCATGTCGGCATTGTCTTCACGCAGGCTCAGGCGGTACTCGGCGCGGCTGGTGAACATGCGGTATGGTTCCTGCACGCCTTGCGTGACGAGGTCGTCGACCAGCACGCCCAGGTAGGCCTCGGAACGGCCCGGCGTCCACGACGCGCGGCCCGACGTTTGCAGGGCCGCGTTGATGCCGGCCAGCATGCCTTGCGCGGCCGCTTCCTCGTAGCCGGTGGTGCCGTTGATCTGGCCGGCGAAGTACAGGCCCGAAATGGCCTTGGTTTCCAGCGAGGCCTTCAGGCCGCGCGGGTCGAAATAATCGTATTCGATGGCATAGCCGGGACGCAGGATGAACGCGTTTTCCATGCCCTTCATCGAGCGCACCAGGTTCAACTGTACGTCGAATGGCAGGCTGGTGGAGATGCCGTTCGGGTAGAACTCGTTGGTGGTCAGGCCTTCCGGCTCCAGGAAAATCTGGTGCGATTCCTTGGCCGAGAAGCGATGGATCTTGTCCTCAATGGACGGGCAATAACGCGGGCCGACGCCCTCGATCACACCCGTGTACATGGGGCTGCGGTCCAGGCCGGCGCGGATGATGTCGTGCGTCTGACTGTTGGTGTGCGTCACCCAGCACGGCATCTGGCGCGGGTGCATGGCGGCATTGCCCATCACCGAGAACACCGGCACCGGATCGAGATCACCGGGCTGTTCCGTCATGGCGGCGAAGTCGATGCTGCGGCCGTCGATGCGCGGTGGCGTGCCCGTCTTCAGGCGGCCTTGGGGCAGCTTCAGTTCCTTCAGGCGGGCCGACAGGGAAATGGCGGGCGGATCGCCGGCGCGGCCAGCCGAATAGTTTTGCAGGCCGACGTGGATCTTACCGTCGAGGAAAGTACCGGCCGTCAGCACCACGGCGCGCGACAGGAACTTCAAACCGATCTGGGTGACGGCGCCGACCACGCGGTCGCCCTCCACCATCAGGTCGTCCACGGCTTGCTGGAACAGCCACAGGTTGGGCTGGTTTTCCAGCCGCGAACGGATGGCTTGCTTGTACAACATGCGGTCGGCCTGGGCGCGGGTGGCGCGCACGGCGGGGCCTTTGGAGGAATTAAGGATGCGGAACTGGATGCCCGACTCGTCGGTGGCGATGGCCATCGCGCCACCCATGGCGTCGACTTCCTTGACCAGGTGGCCTTTGCCGATGCCGCCGATGGACGGGTTGCACGACATCTGGCCCAGCGTCTCTATGTTGTGCGTCAACAGCAGAGTCTTCTGCCCCATGCGGGCGGAAGCGAGGGCCGCCTCGGTACCGGCGTGACCACCACCGACAACGATGACGTCGAATTCAGTAGGAAATAACATGATGGAATTGATAAATGCGAAGGGATTGAGGTCAGATTATAGAGTCTTTTTCTAGCTGCGAATTTTTTCAGCACAAATATTCATCAAACCGGGCATAAATTGTTCCACGTGGAACAGTGCAAAAGCGGGTTCAAAGTGACGAAAAATGGCAATTCAAAAACAAAAAAGGGCGCCCCTTCCGGTGGCGCCCCTTGTTCCACGTGGAACAATCTATGCTAATCGGATGATGGCATCGTAGCCTGTCTTGCAGATCAACACCGCCACCACGATCAGGAACAGCTTGCGCACGAAACGGCTGCCGTGCTTGAGCGCCATGCGCGAGCCGACGATGGAACCGCCAATCTGCGCCACCGCCATCATCGCGCCCAGTTGCCAGACCAGGTGGCCGCTGTAGCCGAACCACAGCAATGCCGCGAAGTTACACGCCACGTTGACAATCTTGGCCACGGCCGACGCGCCGAGGAAATCGAAGCCGAACACGCGCACGAACAGGAACACCAGGAAGCTGCCCGTGCCGGGGCCGAAGAAGCCGTCATAGAAACCGATGCAGGCGCCGACGCCCAGCGCCAGCGCCTGTTCCTTCGCGCCGCTATGCATGGGTGCATGGACGCTGCCCAGGTCCTTGCGGGCGAAGGTGTAGACGGCCACGGCCAGCAGGATGAACGGCAGCAGCGCGCGCATGAAATCGGGCGAGACCTTGGTCACCGTGTAGGCGCCGGCGAAGGCGAACACCAACGCCGCGATGGCGGCCGGCGCGGCCGTCGACCAGGCGATCTTGACCCGGCGCGCATAGCTGGCCGCCGCCACAGTGGTACCGCAGATGCTGGCCAGCTTGTTGGTCCCGATCAGCGTCGCCGGCGCCATGTTCGGAAAGACTGAGAACAGCGCCGGAATCTGGATCAATCCCCCGCCCCCTACCACCGCATCCACCAACCCCGCGCCAAACGCGGCCACACCCAACACCAGATAATCAACCATCACTACCCTATCAAGACTGAAAGCAAGGGTAACATTGTACGGAAGAAAGCCCGCCCGCAACGGGCCGCTCCGATGCCGATTGCGCATAGTTGTGCCGCCCCGAAAAGGCTGGCGGGAGCGCGCCCCATCCCCTGGCGACTGTGCTGGCGGGGCCCAGCTCCCTTCAATCCAACAGCCGGCCTCATGCCAATCACGCATAGTTGCCGGCTTGGTGTAAGCTTCACGTGTAGCCCATCAACTGCGCCATCAACTGCGCTATCACCTGCGCCACAACCTGCGGAAACAGCCATGCACGATATACCAGCGTTCGCATTCAGCACCGTCCCACAGCTCATTTCCGAACTGGGCGCCACCCGCCAACTGGGTGCGCTGCTCAGCCAGCACTTCCCCACTGCCCGCCGCGCCCTGCTCGTCACCGATCCCGGCTTTCTTAAAACCGGCCTGGTGGACACGCCCATGGCCAGCCTGCAAGCGGCCGGCCTGCAGGTCCGCGTGTACTCGGACGTAGTGTCGGACCCGCCCGAACAGGTGATCAAGGAAGCCGTCGCCATCGCCCGCGCCGATGAGAGCGACATCATCATCGGCTTTGGCGGTGGCAGTTCGATGGACGTGGCCAAACTGATCGCCGTGCTGGCCGACGATACCCAGCAACTGAGCGCCATCTATGGCATCGGCAATGTGCGCGGTACGCGGTTGCCGCTGGTGCAGATTCCCACCACGGCCGGCACTGGTTCGGAAGTCACCAACATCGCCATCGTCACCACCGGCGCCACCAGCAAGATGGGCATCGTCGCGCCGCAGCTGTACGCCGACCTGGCCATCCTCGACGCCGAGCTGACGCTGGGCCTGCCCGCCATGGTGACGGCCGCCACCGGCATCGATGCCATGGTGCATGCGATCGAAGCCTACACCAGCCGCCACAAGAAGAATCCGCTGTCCGACATGCTGGCCCGCCAGGCCCTCGGCCTGCTGTCGGCCAACCTGATCCATGCCTGTGAAAATGGCAGCAACCTGGCCGCCCGCCAGGCCATGTTGCTGGGCGCGATGCTGGCCGGGCAAGCGTTCTCCAACGCGCCTGTAGCCGCCGTGCACGCGCTGGCCTATCCGATCGGGGGCATGTTCCACGTGCCACATGGCCTGTCGAACTCGCTCGTGCTGCCGCACGTGCTGCGCTTCAACGCGCCGGAAGCGGCCACGTTGTACGCGGAACTGGCGGCCGTCGTCGTGCCGCAAGCGAGCGGCAGCGAAGAGGCCCGCGCCGAAGCGCTGGTTATTGCAATGCAGCAATTCGCCATCATCACGGGGATAGAGCGCACCCTTCAGCAAGTCGGCATCCAGGAGAGCGACCTAGACCGCCTGGCCGACGAAGCCATGCTGCAAACCCGCCTGCTCGGCAACAACCCGCGCCCCGTGACCCGCGCCGACGCCCGCGCCATCTACGCCGCCGCGCTCTGAAAAATCAGGGACGGAGCCTGATATTCCCGGCCGGGAATATCGGGGTCCGTCCCTGGATTGTCATGCCAACAAAATGGGGCTTACGCCCCCGCTCTTTCAGTTAGGCACATCCACCACCGTGCCATTGACGGAAATCACATCGGCCGCAGCCGGCGTCGCGGCGATCGGCGGCACGTTGGCGATCGTGATCGGCGTAGTGGCATCGGCCCGCGTCACCGTCCGCACCACTTGCGAAGGCGGCAAGGACGACGATGAGCCGCTCTTCAGGCTGGCATACATGGCGTCCAGCGCACGGAACAGGTAGACATGCAAGGGCACGATATTGGCCGGCAGTGCGTTGGTGAACGAGTCGAAGTGATTGGCATGGGTCACCTCGATATAGCGCAACTTGCTGGTTGCACCTTCCGCCATCGCATTCAAGCCCAGGTAGGCGCGCGAAGCATGGTTGACGGGAATCAGCGTGTCACTGCGTCCCTGAACGATGATGGCCGGCTTGCCGTGCAGATTGCCGGTCGCCGCCACCTCCGCCATGCCGGCCCGCACGCGCGTACTCTGCGCCAGCAAGCCGGCATCCAGCACCCCGCCGGTGACCGGGTCCACGCCGGTGGCCAATGCGCGCAAGCACAGGAAACCATCGAGCGACTGGTCGGCCTGGCCGTTGCTGGGTGAAATGCCGGCCGTGTACACCTTCGGTATGCCGTCGGCCGAATTCTCATAGATCACGCTGCCGATGATGCCGTTCTGGGTGGCGAAGCTGGATGCCTTCTGCGCCGCCGTGAACGCCACCGGCAAGCCGGTCGCGTCAACCGGTGCGAACGAGAAGCCGCACACCTTGTCCGTCACGGAGAACTTGCCGTACGCATTTGCGTACGTCACCGCCACCAGGATGTTGGTGCCGGCGTGGGCCGCCTGCAGCACATCCGAATCGGCCAGCCAGCCGTAGGCTTTCAGGCGCGCCTTGGCGTCGGCCTGCTGCGTGGCCAGATCGCCCGCCGCCAGCAAGCCCTTGGCCGCCAGCGCCGTGCAACGCCCCGCGCTGCCGGCGATGCAAGGCTGATACAGCGCCGCATAGGTGGAATAATCGAACAGCGCCTTGCCCTGGGCCGTCGCCGGCGCACCGCCCTGCCGCACCGTATAGCCGGTGGAGGTCTTGGGCTGGATCTGCGGTTCGGTCGCCGCCACGCCGCCGATCAGGCCCTTGGTGTCCTGTTCGGCCGCCAGCAGCGCCGAACCGGCGCCATTGGAAATGCTCGACGCGATCGTCACCGTGTTGCGCGGCGTGAGGCGGACGATGTGGCTCTTGTTGTCCGATGCCAGCACGCCGTACTTTTCATTGAGCACGTAGAAGGCGAATTCCACCGCCTGCAGCGTGAACTTGCCCCAATCTTTCTCCGGGTTCTGCTGCGAGTGCGCATGCTTGAAGGCGACCCGGCCCGTCAGCTTGGCGAACGCGGCCCGATCGGCATCGCTCAACGTCGGCGAGAAATTGGCGTTCTTGCCGGCGGCCGTGCGCGTGGAGCGTATGCCGTTCTGCAAGTTCACGCTGTCGTCGTCGAAGGTGTACAGGCCGGTGCCGCTACCCTTGTCGGCATAGGCCACGGCGCAATTGTTCTTCAGCCCCCACTCGCCGGCGCTGCCGATGGCGCCATAGACGCCGCGCGAACCACTCGACGTTCCCGTGACGATACAGGCATGGTCGGGATCGAAACCGGCCGGTACCTGCACCATCAGCGTCACGTTCTGGTTGCCCGTGCCATCGTCGGAATACGCCAGGTACTCGGTGCCGGCCACCTTGCCCTCGCTGGTCGTCACATTGCCCTTGGCGTCCACGTTGGGGCCATACAGCGTGCCATAGCCGCTGTTGGCGTTGATGTCGAGCACGGCCCGGTAATTGGCCCAGATCGCGTTACGGCGCAGTTCCGCGGCGGTGGGATTGGCGGGATCGGCATAGGCCGGCGCGGCGGCTGCCAGCCCGGTCTTGCCCAGGCCGGCAGTCAGCAAGTCGTCGCTGGCGCCGTCATAGGTGGTGCTGGTGATGGTACCGAGATAGGACGGCAGCGTGTTCAGCTCGTCCGGCATGTGGCTGTTGCTGCCGCAGGAGGCCAGCGCCGCGCCGGCGCCGGCCAGCGCGGCAAATCTTGTCAGTGTGCGTTTCATGTCTTCCCCTTGTTCCGTTAGAAGTGAATTTCCGGCCCAACCAGGCGTCATCAACAACGTCAGGGACGAGTCTACCCATCCAGGCCGCATGCTAGATACAAAGACAATATTGCAAGAAAAAACGCCGGACAGGAAGTCCGGCGCCAGTTACACCATCAGGCGTGCTTGCCGCCGCCGTTGCCGCCAAAACGGGCCACGAACTCCCCGACGATGCCACGCCGGAACAACAACACGCAGGCCACGAAGATCAAGCCGGTCACCATGCTGACGGCCTCGCCCAATTGATTGAACCAGTCGATGCCCGTATGGCCGGCCAGGAAGCCGCCCAGGTCGCCCAGCTTGTTCTCCAGCGCGATGATGATCATGGCGCCCAGGATGGGGCCGGCCAGCGTGCCCATGCCCCCTACCAGCGTCATCAGGATCACCAGGCCGGACATGCTCCAGTGCACGTCCGTCAGCGTCTCAAAGCCCTGCACCAGCGTGTTGGTGGCGCCCGCCAGGCCGGCCAGCGTGGCCGACAGGACGAAGGCCAGCAGCTTGTACTTGTCCACGTCGTAACCGAGCGAAATGGCACGCGGCTCGTTTTCCTTGATGGCCTTGAGCACTTGCCCGAACGGCGAATGCACGGTACGCACGATCAGCGCGAAGCCGCCCACGGCGATGGCCAGCACCACGTAATACAACACGAAGTCGTTACCGAGGTCGAGCATGCCCAGCAGTTTTCCACGTGGAACGCCCTGCAGGCCGTCCTCGCCGCCCGTCAGCTCGCCCGCGCGCAGGCAGCCGAAATACACCATCTGCGCCAGCGCCAGGGTGATCATCGAGAAGTAGATACCCTGGCGGCGGATCGCCAGCGCGCCCATCACGAGCCCGATGATGGCCGCCGCGCCCGCCCCCGCCAGCAAGCCCAGCTCGACCGGCAGCCCCCACACCTTGAGCGCGTTGCCGGCCACATAGCCGGCCGCACCGAAGAAGGCCGCGTGGCCGAACGACAGCAAGCCGGTAAAACCGATCAGCAGATTGAACGCGCAGGCGAACAGCGAGAAGCACATCAGCTTCATCAGGAACACCGGATAACCGATGAATGGCGCGGCCAGGGCGATAGCGAAGGCGATTGCGTAGCCTGTTTTCTTGTTCATGCGTGACCTCTTTATTTTTCTTTGCCGAACAGGCCGGCGGGGCGCAGCAGCAGCACGATAATCATCACCACGAACACCACGGTGGCCGAGCCTTCGGGGTAATACACCCGCGTCAGGCCTTCGATCACGCCCAGCGCCAGGCCGGTGAGGATGGAACCCATGATGGAACCCATGCCGCCGATCACCACCACGGCGAACACGACGATAATGAGGTTGGAGCCCATCAATGGCGAGACCTGGATGATGGGCGCCGCCAGCACCCCGGCAAAGCCCGCCAGCGCGACGCCAAAGCCATAGGTCATGGTCACCATCAGCGGCACGTTCACGCCGAACGCTTCCACCAGTTTCGGGTTCTCCGTGCCGGCCCGCAGGTAGGAACCGAGCTTGGTTTTCTCGATCACGAACCAGGTCGCCAGGCACACGGCCAGCGAAGCCAGCACCACCCAGGCCCGGTAATTGGGCAGCACCATGAAGCCAAGATCCGTAGCGCCCGCCAGCAGTGCCGGCACCTCGAACGGCTGGCCGGACACGCCGTAGAACGAGCGGAACACGCCTTCCACCATCAGCGTGATGCCAAACGTCAGCAGCAAGCCGTACAGGTGGTCCAGCTTGTATAGCCAGCGCAGCATGGTCTTCTCGATGATGATGCCGAACACGCCCACCAGCACCGGCGCCAGCACCAGCATCACCCAGTAATTGAGGCCCAGGTAGGTCATGCCCATCCAGGCCAGGAAGGCGCCCATCATGTACAGCGCGCCGTGGGAAAAGTTAATCACGTTCAGCAAGCCGAAGATGACCGCCAGGCCCAGCGACAGCATGGCGTAGAACGAGCCGTTGACCAGTCCCAGCAGCAACTGGCTCAGCATCGCGGGCAGGGGAACGCCGAATATATCCATGAGATCACAGTCTAGTATCACCGCGCGCGGTGAGGGTGAACAGGGAAGCGCCGCCGGCGCGGGACCGGCGGCATACAGCACGACATACAGTACGATGCGGGCGGGACGGCACGCGCCCCGTCAGCTTATTTCCACAGCGAACACTTGGTCTCGGCCTTGGTCACGTAGGCCTGGGCACCCGGCACCACGGCCGCCACCTTGTAGTAGTCCCATGGATACTTGGACTCGGATGGCTTCTTCACTTCCATCAGGTACATATCGTGCACCATGCGGCCGTCGGGGCGGATCTCGCCGGCCTTGGTGTACATGTCGCTGATCTTGGTCGATTTCAGGCGCGCCATCACCTTGTCCGAGTCGTCCGTGCCAGCGGCCTTGACGGCCTTCAGGTAGTTGCTCACGGCCGAATAGTCGGCCGCCTGCAGGCTCGACGGCTCTTTCTTCATCTTGTCGAAATAGCGCTTGGACCAGGCGCGGGTCTCAGGATTCATGTCCCAGTACCAGCTGTCGGTCAGGTACATATTCTGGGTCAGGTTCAGGCCCAGCGAGTGGATGTCGTTGATGAACATCAGCAAGCCGGCCAGCTTCATCTTCTTGGTGATGCCGAACTCGTTGGCGGCCTTGATCGAGTTGATGGCGTCGCCGCCGGCATTGGCCAGGCCCAGAATCTGCGCGCCCGACGATTGCGCCTGCAGCAGGAAGGACGAGAAATCGGACGCCGACAGCGGGTGCTTGACGCTGCCCAGCACCTTGCCGCCATTGGCCTTGACCACGTCGGCCGTATCCTTTTCCAGCGACTGGCCGAACGCATAGTCGGCCGTCAGGAAATACCAGCTCTTGCCGCCCTGCTTGACGATGGCGCCACCCGTGCCGCGCGCCAGCGCCAC
>DATFBD010000023.1:0-3246 GCA_035254005.1 Burkholderiaceae bacterium
CTGGCGCAGCGCGTTGGCGCGGCGCACCGGATGGTCGTGCTGGTAGTGCAACCAGCGTTGCAGCAAGCCGTCGTGCGCGTGGGCGTCGCGGCTGGTCAGGCGCAGGATCAGGCTTTCCTGGCGCGCCACGCCGCCGCGCAGCAGCAGGCCGGCGATGGCCGGGTAGTTGTGCCAGCGCAGGCGCTGGTGAAAGCGGCTGTAGGGCCGCATGCTGGTGTTGATCAGCACGCACGCCACTATCTCGTCCGGATAACGGCTGGCCCATTCCACGGCCGCCATGCCGCCCAGCGACAGCGCCAGCAGGTGGTAGGGCGGCGCCAGGCCATCGGCCCGCAATTGGGCGCGGCAAGCGTCCACCATGGCCGCCACCGATGTCGGGCTGGCGTCGGCATGGCGCTGGCCGTTGCCGGGCAGGTCGGGCGTGATGATGGCCGCGTCCGGCAGCGCCTGCGCCAGCAGCGCGGGAAACGCGCCCCAGTGGCGCTGTTCGCGCATCAGGCCGCGCAGCAGGATCCAGCTGGCCATCAGTCGTACCAGCGCGCCAGCGCGCGCCGCTGCTGGGCCTTGCGTGCCAGTCCCTGCGGTTGCCAGTGGCCGTGGCTGGCGGCGGCCCGCATCAGGAAATCGAACCACACGAGGTGGCGCCGCAGCACCCGTTGCAGCCGGTGCGTGGCGGTGGGATTGAAGATGCCGAGCCGGTTGAACAATTGGCGCGGGTTCTTCTTGACCCAGGCCCACGAGCCCATTTCCAGCGTCAGCGGCAGGAAAGTGCGTGCGCCCGTGCTTCCCCCGTTCAGGTACAGGTAGTCCCACAAGTCGCCATGGGTCAGGTACTGGCGGCTTTGCGGTTCGAACACGTAGTTGTGGTTGGGATAGCTCTGGCTGAACAATTCCTCCAGCGCGCCGATCTCGGCCAGGTGGGGAATCGGCCTGGCCGTGTGGGCATGGGGGAACCAGATGCGGTCGCGCAGCCCGAAGCCGGAATGGCAGTCGAGCGCCATGCTGAACGGACGCGACAGCAGCTCGCGCTCCACCAGTGCGCACACGGCGCTGCTTTCCGGTTCCATCGGCGCGTCCGGCGCGCCGCGATACCACGGCAGGTGCGCGCTGTAGCGCTGGCCGCCCAGCAGGAACGGGACTTTTTCCAGCGCGTTCACGGGCGCGTTGCGCATCAGGTCCACGCCTTGCGGATTGCAGCGGGTGGCGCGCCACATGCCGCCGGGATTGACCAGCGGCATGAAGACGAGGCGCATGTGGTCCAGCTGGTGGTGCAGCGTGCGGTCCCAGCGCAGGCGCGCCAGAAGGCTTTCCAGGAACGACAGCACGACCTGGGTGCCGATCCGTTCCAGGCCGTGGATGCCGCCGAAAAAGCCCAGTGCCGGCACGTCGGGCGCGGGATTGCCGATGGCCAGCGTGTAGACCGGAAACTGGCGGCCGTCGATGGCCACCGCGCACGGGGTGGCGACCTCGAAATGCGTCCCGCCTTCATCGATCAGGCGCTTGAGGGCGATCAGTTCTGGCAGGTTCTTCGCGATCATCGGGATGGGCGTCACGGGGCGGTCAGACAGTGTAGCGCAGCCGCGTGGAAGGTGGCGCAACGGCGCGGAAAAACAGGCCCGCGGTGGGACACACGGTCAGGCGCTCACGCGCTCACGCGCTCATGCGGTCACGCGATTACGCGATTACGCGATCGCGTAGGCCGCGTCGATGGCGTGCTTTGCCTGCTGGAACAGTTGCGCCGCCGTGTCGGCCACATGCGACGGCGGATTGCCCACGGCGTTCAATTTGGCCGTGACGGCCATCGCGTCGGCATGGCATTGCGCCAGCGCGTTCGGCGATGACGTCTTCACGCCGCCGCCGGCGCCGACGATGGCCAGGTGGGTGGTCGCCTGTACGGCCGAACCCGCGCAACTGGCCAGGTGGGCCTGGTCGGCGCCGGTGAACGGGGGCTGGGGCGCGGCGGCCAGCGCGCCAAAAGCCGCCGCCAGGTTGGCCATGTCCTTGCTGAGATCGGTAAGGGTGACGGGCATGATGCGTCCTTGCTTATTTGAATGCCGAGACCGTGGCCGCCAGTGCCTGCACCACCGTCTTCAGGTTTTGCACGCCGCTGATAAAGGCTTGCTTGCGGTCGTCGGCGCTGGGATCGACGATCATCTCGACCAGCCGGTCGTGCGACTGGGTCAGCGCCGCGATGGTGGCCGGCAATTGCTTGCCCACGTTCTCCTGTTCAGCCTTGTAGTCGGCGATGCTCACCAGCGGGAAATCGTCGAGCGCCTTGAGCGTTTCCAGCCGCGTCGCCATCGAGTGCGACTGGGTGTAGCGGGCGCCGTAGATGTCACGGATGGTCAGGGCGGTGATGGTCTGGATCGCCAGCGTGTTGTTCAGCTGCACCGCCAGCGCCGCGCCGATCTCGTTGATGGCCTGGTCGATGGACTGGTAGCGGGGCCGGGTGCCGGCGCCGCTGGCGCGCTCGCCCTGGGCGTTGACGGGTTCCAGCAGGATGTCCCGGATGTGGCGGGCCGAGGTCTCGGTCTTGCTGATTTCGTCTAGCACCGACAGCAATTGCCCGAGCGCGCCCAGTTGCGCGGTCAGCCTGGTGTCGGACACGCCGCCGATCTTGGGCAGGAACGGCGCCTTGCGCTGCGCGTTGTTGTAGCGCGTGCGCAGCGAGGCCACGTGCTGCGCCAGCGTGCTGGCGTTGTCGGCCACGGAGCGGGTCGGGTCGCCGCCCAGCCTGCCCATGGCCTGGTCCAGCCGCGACGGCGCCGGCACGGCCGCCGCTTGCAGCAGGTGCAGGTAACTGGTGAACGCCACCAATGCGTCGAGGCTGGCCCGCGCTTCGATCGGCACCTGCAGCGGGTAGGCGTGCACGCCCACTGTCATGGCGATGGCTTGCATCGCGGCCAGTTTGGCGCCATCCTGCTCTTTCGCCACCATGGTGCCGATGGCGTCGATGCAGGCGCGCTCGTCGGCGCTGTAGCAGGTGGTGTTGCAATTGGCCGATTCGGGCGCCTGTTCGCAGCGCTGCAGCGCGCCGCACTGGGCCGCCAGCCGGGGCGACCAGGCGCTGGTCTGCCTGAGCATGTCCAGCGTCGGTTTGCCGAGCAGGAAGGGTTCGGCCGGCCGTTCCGGGGTGTACACATAGCGCAGGTAGATCCGGCCCTTGAGGTCGCACTGGCCGTTGCCTTCGACAAAGCCGGGGAAGCTGCCATCGCCGGGGCGCTCGGGATTGCTGACCGGCTTGAC
>DATFBD010000024.1:0-30548 GCA_035254005.1 Burkholderiaceae bacterium
GCACATCGGCAGGATTTCGTGGTACAAGTTGATGATGTCCTCATGGGGGCAGTTGGGTTTGGCATTGCGGGCCGGATGCGGGTCGCCGACGCTGTTGGCGACGTCTACCCCGTCAGGGGTAGAGTAGGTGTTAAATGGTTCTTGGTTCTTGGTTTCTGGTTCTTGGTTAGTCACCGATCCGGTAGGGGCTGGGTACGTGGAGGTAACCGCCTTGGTACCGGCTTGGTACCCGATTGGTTCCGCTTGGACGGGCGGCGGCTTGGCACGGTTGCCACCCTTCTTGCCGTTCTCCCGCGCTTGTTCGCCTTTGGCGTGGTATTTGGAAATCTCGGCAGCCCAGCTTTTTTGGACGTATCCTTCCTCGGTCTTCTCAAATTGGAACTGCAACAACTCGGTCACGATCTGGCGTTCGTCATCCTCGCGGACGCCGATGGCGCGGCACAGGGCATTGAGGTCGGAAGAGAGGGGGCGTTCGGTGTGGTAGTAGACTTCGCGCATGTCTCGGTATATCCAACGTTCGACCCGGCTCATGTGCACGGTGCTGGAAAGAAAGTCGCCGATGTGGTGCTGGTAGTAGTGCATTTTCAGAACCTTCTCTTGGGTTGCGATTAGGGAAGAAAACAGGGCAATCCGACGGTGGGCCGCGATTGTTCCGCCTGGGGTTGAAGGAATGACCTGTTTGCTGAAGTTGTACTGACCGTTAGGAGTTGACGGTGCGCGATTCCAGGAAGGCATCGAGCGCGGTCTTGTTGTAGTACACGAGGCGGCCTACCTTGACGAAAGGCAGCGGGTAACGCTTGGTGCAGCGCCACACGGCGAGGGTGCTTTCTTTGATGCCCAGATAGGCGGCGGCAACCGCAGGGCACATCAGGTTGGGGTTGTTGTGGTGGCGGATGGTCGCCGTGATTTTCACCGGCTGCGCCGCGCCGTCGGGTTCGCCGTAGTGGCCATCCTTAGGGGACGTGGCGTCGATAGCCAGGATGTTCGGGATCGTCATTATTCACTCCAGATTATTCAACCTTGCCGCGACGTGCGCTAGATTGATTGATGTGAATGGTAGACTTCCAAACTTGTGCAGTCAGGCCCACTTTGTCGGACGAAATGGGTCCGATTTGACCTGTCAGGCTGGCCTCCGAAGCGCTCAGAGGGAATGTGGAGCGGGACGTGACAAGCGGCCAGCTCGCCGAGGCAGAGGGCGTGGACCTGGCTGTGGCCAAGTCGTTCAAGTGGTGGCACTGGTTCGACTTGCAGACGCTGGACGTCAACGTGCCCAGCGTCGGGCCAGCGCTGTTGGATAGAATATCCGTGTCCGTGGCCGAGGCGGCCAGCGCAAGGCTACTATGCGAAAGAAAAGTCCGCTGACACGCTGGAAATAGCAGCGGCCAGAAACACTTGCGAGCTGGCGTTGAGTGTGGCCCTAGGGCCGGTTGAATTCAACACTACCGCCGATCAGATGGGCGCGGCCATGGCCTTTGCCTATGTGATAGGGTGCGCCATGGCCTCCGATGCAGACACCTAGGCCGCTATTTTCGCCCCCCCCCGGGCGTTGAGATACCGGGGGAGGATGGCTGAGTTTGGCAGGCCAACCTACAGGCTATTCGCAGGTCGCGGAAAGTGTAAGGTTGGGTAAGGTCGCGTCCCCATAGCCAAACTCGACTTTTTTCCCTTCAATGAATATGGGGACCTGTGGGAGTGCCTTAATAAATTGGCCGTGGCGCTTGTATACCGCCTCAACATCCCGCCAAGGTATGCCGATTTCATCGGCTATGGGCTTGAAAGCAAGCTCCGTGTTCAAGCTCCCACCGCTGAGCCGGTGGGCGACGAGCATTGAAAGAATTTTCGCCTTGTTTTTTTCTTGACGTTGTCGCACCCCCAGTTTCTTTTTTCTCCCAGTCGTCCAACCGAATGCTTCGTTCATATCGGTGCACCGTCTTGTTCCAAGGGTCGCTTCGATTTCCATCGCAGCATCGGTAACCCAGGACGCCCCAGCCGGCTGGGATCGGAGGACTAGGCATATCGCGGCGAAAAGTACGGACTTGTCACCTGCCATGAATTCGATCCGTAATTTTTCTAGCTGGTCTTCCACATTTTCTGTTGCGGGCACGGTTTCCACGTTGTAGTCAGTCCTATTCTCATTTTGTGTCCTGCACTTCAGGCGGCAGGGGAACCTTGGTATTGTCGGGGATAACGCTGGCGCTCAACATCGCGGCGGCGGCGCGCTCTACTGATTCCCGCACCGGGTCTGCACTTAAGCGGGCGTAAATCTGCGTTGCAGCGACGGATTTGTGCCCAAGGGATTTCCCGATGATTACGAGCGAGCTGCCTGTAATCGCTTGCCAGCTGCCCAGAGTCCGGCGCAAGTCATGTATTCTCAAATTGTCGATGCCGGCCTGTTCCAGAATCGATTTGACACCTCGTTTAGGTGACAGCATATGGCCGGTTCGTCCTCGACCAGGAAACACCCACTGATCGTCGCCCCCACGTCGGCCGTCAAGGATGACGATGGCCTGCTCAGGAAGCTGTACTACCAAAGGCTCGCCGTTCTTGGTGTCGGGGATGCGCCACTCCTTTCTATCGAAATCGATGTCATGCCACCGCATCGTCAAGACGTTGTTCTTGCGCGCACCCGTTAGGATCGACAGAAGTATGTAGTCGCGGATCGCAACGTTGGTGGCGCTTTCCAAGACCTTGAAAAGGCGCGGCAATTCGTCCTTTTTAAGGTAACGGTCCCGGGACTGAATCGTCAAAACGCCGCAGTCGGCCGCAGGGTTTTCACCGTCGAACATCCGCGCCTTCTTAAGGACGTTGAACACGGTCCGCAGCAGCTTGAGCGCATGGTTGGCGGCGGCCCTCCCCGACTTCATGGCGAGCGACGTTTTAAGCTCGGCTACGTGAGTTGGTTTGATGTCGGACAGCCGCTTGTTTTCCCAGTTCACCGAGCCGGGTGACTTTGACCGCTCTCGGCCATGCTTCTTGCGAGGCGCATCGGGTATGGCGCCAAGGTAGCGCTCGAAGTTCCCGCGCATGATAGGGATGGTCTTCAACCCCTGAGGCGTCGCGTGATGTTCGATATACCACTCGAAGGCGGCGCCGAGGGTCAGCTCGCTGCGTTTTTCACGCAGTGTCGCGGCAGGGTCCTGGCCGAGCGCGATGGCGTTCTTGATCTGTATGGCTTTTGCGCGGGCCTGCTCAATGGTCAGGTCGGGGAAGGCGCCCAGCGTTATGCGGCCCGGTGGGCCGTTCTTGACCCGCTTGAGTACGCTGAACTGCATCCGGCCGGTTGGGCCAACCCTGATCTGCAACCCGGGTTCCTTGGTGTCGTGATAGGTGTCACGCTTCCCCTCGGGCGGTAACGGTAAGGCCTTCAATGCCGCCACCGTGAAGTTGAGTCGCTTTGCGGCATTTCGAGCGCTGGTCACACTGGCCTCCGGGCTGGGTTACGTCGGGGTTACAGTGTAGCGCAATTTTTGATAACGTTGGTAAAATTATGTCAACGTCGCGTGGTTTGTAACTTATTGAAAAATAAGGATTAAATATAACAATGAAGATAGGTAAATGAAGATGAATAGTATAGCCATCAGCCTTCTAAGCTGAGGGTCGCAGGTTCGATTCCTGCTGGGCAGGCCATTTCCACGCCTATCGCAGCCAAGGGCGGCCCCGCAGGGCAGCCTGCGGGTCGCCGTTACTCGCGACAAACAAGTATTTCTTGTATTACTATAGTGCCCATGGACATCAACCTGGCACGAACCTTCCTGCAAGTGGCCGCCAATGGCAGCTTCATCGTGACGGCGCAGCGCATGCATCTCACGCAAACGGCCGTCAGCGCCCGCATCCGCACGCTGGAGGAGCAACTGGGGCAGCGCTTGTTCGTGCGCAACAAGGCCGGTGCCAGGCTGACCGCGGCCGGCGAGCAATTCATGAGCCATGCCCACGCGCTGGTGCAGGTGTGGGAGCGGGCACGGCGCCAGATCGCCTTGCCAGCCGGCAGGGAAGTGGGCGTGAGCGTGGGCACGGAGCTGAGCTTGTGGCATCCCTTCCTGGCCGACTGGCTGGTGTGGATGAACCGCAGCCATCCCGAGGTGTCGATCCGTTCCGAAGTGGCGATGGCCGGCCGCCTGCTGGACCGGGTGCAGGATGGCTCGCTCGACATCGCGGTGCTGTACAACCCGCGTCCCCGCGCCGGCCTGGTGTCCGAATTGCTGCTCGAAGAAAAGCTGATCATGGTCACCACGGAAGCGGACGGCAAGCTCGATCCCGAACGCTACATCTACGTGGACTGGGGGCCGCAGTTCTCCATCAACCATGAGGCGGCCCACCCGGAACTGGGCATGCCGCCCATGTCGATCTCGCTGGGGCCGTTGGCCATGACCTATCTGCTCAGCGTGGGCGGTGCCGGTTATTTCCGGGCCAGCATGGCGCAGCAGTTCATCGCGGATGGCCGCCTGCGCCGCGTCAAGGAGTCGCCCGAGTTTTCCCATTCGGCCTACGTGGTGTACGCCAGCCAGCGCGACAGCGCCACCCTGGACCGGGTGCGCGACGCCATGCGGGCCGTGGTCGCCAGTACCGACCGTTCCAGCCTGCACCCCACCATCGTCGCGCGCCCGGCCGCCATGCCGTCCGGCGACACGCTGGACGACGCCTGACACCATGCCGCCCGCGCAAGGCAGGTGCGCTCCCGGCAATTTCAAACACATTTTTTTGATATGAATTGCCAGAATTTTTCATTAGTCAAGGAACCTTGCAGGTGCGACACTGTTTGCTCCTGTTCTGACCGGTACCGCCGTATCAGGACTTAACCGAGCATTGCCAATCGGACCCCCATCTGCCCGATTGGCGATGTGCCGCAGGGCCGGCCGCCAGCACGGGGCCGTGCCCGTCCACATACCAGGCTTATGAATCAGATTTCGTCCTCCGCACTCCGTTCATCCAGTCCCGATTGCTTCTTCCCCAACGCCCGCTTGTATGACACCGCCTCCAGCCTGCTGGCCACGGCCGGTATCGCGATCAATGGCAATGCCCCCTGGGATATCCAGCTGCGCCAGAAGGGCGTGCTGGAGCGCGTGTTCGACCAGGGCAACGTGGGGCTGGGGGAAGCCTACATGGATGGCGCGTGGGAGGCCGAGCGGCTCGATGAATTTTTTTGCCGCTTGCTGCGTGCGCGGCTCGACCAGCAAGTCCAACCGGTGCGCCTGCTGGCACATGCCCTGAGCGCGAAACTGTTCAACTTGCAGACGCGGCGGCGCGCCTGGCAGGTCGGCAAGGTCCACTACGACCTTGGCAACGAGTTCTACGCGGCCATGCTCGATCCGCGCATGACCTATACCTGCGGCTACTGGAAGGGCGCCAAGACCTTGACGGCGGCGCAGGAGGACAAGCTGGACCTCATCTGCCGCAAGCTCGACCTGCGGCCCGGCATGCGGGTGCTCGACATCGGCTGCGGCTGGGGCAGTTTCATGCGGTTCGCGGCCGAGTATTACCAGGTCAGCTGCGTGGGCGTCACCATCTCGCGCGAACAGGCGCAGTGGGGCAGGGAGCATAGTCTTGGGCTGCCGCTCGAATACCGGCTGCAGGATTACCGTGAACTCGATGAACGCTTCGACCGCATCGTCAGCATTGGCATGTTCGAGCACGTCGGCCACAAGAACTACCGCACCTACATGGAAGTGGCCCATCGCTGCCTGAAGGACGACGGCCTGTTCCTGCTCCACACCATCGGCAAGAACGTGCGCGCCTCGGTGCCCGATCCCTGGATCGACAAATACATCTTCCCCAACGGCGCCTTGCCTTCCATCGGCCAGATCGGCGACGCCGTGGACGGCTTGTTCGTGGCCGAGGATTTGCACAACTTCGGCGCCGATTACGACAAGACGCTGATGGCCTGGTGCCGCAACTTCGAGTCGGCCTGGCCGCGTTTCTCGGCGCAGCTGGGTGAACGATTCTATCGCATGTGGCGCTACTACCTGCTGTCGTGCGCCGGCGCGTTCCGGGCGCGCGACATCCAGTTGTGGCAATGGGTGTTTTCGCGCCAAGGCATCACGGGCGGATACCGCCGCCTTTCCTGAACGCGGTAAGCCCGCGCTGCTCCAGTCTCCCATGCGTGCGATGGCGTCTTGCCGCCATCGCTGATGATCGTCCGTTCGTATAAAGGTTTTACTGTGTCTCCGGTTCGCAATTGGTTAGTCAGATTCGCTCCCGCCGCCATCCATATCAACAACAAGGAACGCTTGCGCAGCTGCCTCGGCGCGCTGATCGGCATCGCCCTGACGGCCGGCCTGACCCGGCTGGCCGTCGGCGCCAACAGCAGCCTGCCCTTGCTGCTGGCGCCCATGGGCGCCTCGGCCGTGCTGCTGTTCGCGGTGCCGGCCAGCCCGCTGTCCCAGCCCTGGTCCATCATCGGCGGCAACCTGGTCTCGGCGCTGGTGGGCGTGGCGTGCGTGCGCACGGTCGGTGACGCCATGGTGGCGGCCACGATGGCCGTGCCGCTGGCGATTGCCGCCATGTTCTACCTGCGCTGCGTGCATCCGCCATCGGGTGCCGTCGCGCTCACGGCCGTGCTGGGCGGCACCACCGTCCACGGCCTGGGGTACGGCTTCGTACTGGCGCCGGTCGGTCTCAATTCCGTGGCCCTGCTGGCCAGCGCCCTCGCGTATCACCGGCTGACGGGCCACCGCTATCCGCACCGCGCCGCCAGCAATGCCGCGCCGGCCACGGCGCGCCGCACCGGCTTCACCCGGGCCGACCTGGAGGAAGCCCTGGCCCAGCATGGCGAAATGCTCGACGTGGAGGCCGAGGACTTGCAGACACTGTTCAACGAAGTGGAGATCCGCGCCTATCGCCGCCACATGGAGAACCTGTTCTGCGCCGACGTGATGACGGCGGCGGCGCGCACGGTGCGCCCCGACACCACGGCCGACGCGGCCTGGAACCTGCTGCGCGAACACCAGATCAAGGCGCTGCCGGTCGTCGACGGCGAGCAGCGCGTGATCGGCATCGTCACGCAGACGGATTTCGTGGTGCATGCCCATGCCCATGCCTGCGCCGAGCTGCCGGGCGCGGTGCGGCTGCGCCCGCGCGTGCTGGTGCGCGACATCATGAGCGCCGAGGTCAGGACGGCCCACCTGCTGCAGCCCATTTCCGAGCTGGTGCCCATGTTCGCCAGTTACGGGCACCACCACCTGCCGGTGGTTGATAGCGGCAAGCGGCTGCGGGGCATGGTCACGCAGGCCAATCTGGTCGCCGGCCTGTACCAGAAATCGCTGGACCAGATGATCGCCCGCGCCGCCTAGCGCGCATGCGCCTTTGCCACCAGGCTGGTACAGTGTAGGATGCCGCGCGGCGGCGTTCTGGGTCTGGATAAGGGTAGGCAGGTGGTGCAAGAAGAGCAGGGCTTTGTGTTGACCCGGCACTGGCGCGATACGGCGGCCGGTACCGAGGTTGAATTCTGGCTGGCGACGGACCGTGGTCCGCGCCAGTTGCGCCTGCCCGTGCAGCGTGCGGTGGCGTTCGTGCCGGCCGAACAGCGCGCCCAGGCCGAACTGCTGTTGCAGGCGGAACGCGGTTGCGAACTGCGCGAACTGGCCCTGAACGATTTCCACAGCCGTCCCGTGCTGGGCCTGTACTGCCGCCAGTACCGCCAATTGCTGAAAGTGGAAAAGCGGCTGCGCGCCCACGGCGTGGACGTGTACGAGGCCGATATCCGCCCGCCGGAACGCTACCTGATGGAGCGTTTCATCACGGCGCCCGTGGCGTTCAGCGGCCAGCCCGGACCCGATGGCGCCGGCCCGCTGCTGGACTGCGTCCTGAAACCGGCTCCCGGCTACCGTCCCGCGCTGCGCATGGTATCGCTCGATATCGAAACCACCTCGCGCGGCGACCTGTATTCGATCGCATTGGAAGGCTGCGGCCAGCGCCAGGTCTACATGCTGGGGCCACCCAATGGCGGCGCCGGTGGCGACACCGCACTGGATTTCGCGCTCGACTATTGCGACACGCGTGCGCAGTTGCTGGAACGCCTGAACGGCTGGCTGGCCAGCCATGACCCGGATGCCATCATCGGCTGGAACCTGGTGCAGTTCGACCTGCGCGTGCTGCGCGAGCACGCGGAGCGCCTGCAGGTGCCGCTGCTGTTCGGGCGCGATGGCAGCGCCATGGAGTGGCGCGAGCACGGCGGCGGCCAGCAGCACTATTTCGCGGCGGCGGCCGGGCGCCTCATCATCGACGGCATCGAGGCGCTCAAGTCGGCCACCTGGAGCTTTCCGTCCTTCAGCCTGGAACACGTGTCGCAGACGCTGCTGGGCGAAGGCAAGGATATCGACAATCCCTACCAGCGCATGGCGGAAATCGAGCGCCGCTTCGCCGAGGACAAGCCGGCGCTGGCCCGCTACAACCTGCACGACTGCGAACTGGTCACGCGCATCTTCGCCCACACCGAGCTGCTCACCTTCCTGCTGGAGCGGGCCAGCGTGACGGGACTGGCGGCCGACCGCAGCGGCGGTTCCGTGGCCGCCTTCGAGCACCTGTACCTGCCCATGATGCACCGCCAGGGCTATGTGGCGCCCAACCTGGGCGACGTGGTGGGCGAGAACAGCCCCGGCGGCTACGTCATGGATTCGCGCTCCGGCCTGTACGATTCCGTGCTGGTGCTCGACTACAAAAGCCTGTATCCGTCCATCATCCGTACCTTCCTGATCGATCCGGTGGGGCTGGTGGAAGGCATGCGCGCAGCGGACGAGGCACTTACCGTGCCCGGCTTTCGCGGCGCCCGCTTCTCGCGCGAGCGCCACTGCCTGCCGGCCATCGTCAGCCAGATCTGGCAGGGCCGGGAGGCGGCCAAGCGCGAGCACAACAAGCCCTTGTCGCAGGCGCTCAAGATCATCATGAACGCCTTCTACGGCGTGCTCGGTTCGAGCGGCTGCCGCTTCTTCGATCCGCGCCTGGCTTCGTCGATCACCTTGCGCGGCCAGCAGATCATGCACCGCACGCGAGAATTGATCGAGGCGCAGGGCTACCAGGTGATCTACGGCGACACCGACTCCACCTTCGTCTGGCTCGGCAGCGCCCACGACGACGCGCGCGCGGGCGCGATCGGGCGCGCCCTCGTCGGCCACGTCAACCAGTGGTGGACGGCCTGCCTGCGCGAGGAATTCGGGCTGGCCAGCGCGCTGGAGCTGCAGTACGAAACCCATTACCGGCGCTTCCTCATGCCGACCATCCGTGGTTCCGACCTTGGCAGCAAGAAGCGCTACGCGGGCCTGGTGACGGGCGCCGGCGGCGAGGACCGGATGATCTACAAGGGCCTGGAGACGGTGCGCACCGACTGGACGCCGCTGGCGCAGCAATTCCAGCAAGGGCTGTACGAACGCATCTTCAAGGGCCAGCCTTACCGTGACTACGTGCGCGACTATGCGCGCCGCACCGTCAGCGGCGAGTATGACCACCTGCTGGTGTACCGCAAGCGCCTGCGCCGCCCGCTGCAGGACTACGAGCGCAACGTCCCGCCCCACGTGCGCGCCGCCCGCAGCGCCGATGAGTACAACCGCCAGCACGGCCGCCCGCTTCAATACCAGCGCGGCGGCTGGATCCGCTACGTGATGACGCTGGCCGGCCCGGAACCGCTGGAAGCGCGGCGCGCCGCCATCGATTACGAGCACTATCTGGCGCGGCAATTGCAACCGGTGGCCGACGCCATCCTGCCTTTCCTCGACGACGACTTCAGCGCCCTGACCAGCCGCCAGCAGACCCTGTTCTGAGCCGGCGCGGTTGACGCCGCGCGGGCCGGCGCGGATACTGCCAGAAATCCGCGTCCACCACGGGCGCGCCTTCAACCCGCCAGCAGGAGCACACCATGCCATCACCGATACGCCGCATCGCCATCAACACGGGCGGCGGGGACGCGCCCGGCCTGAACGCCGTGATCCGCGCCACGGTGCTGGCGGCGCTGGAACGGGGCTGGGAATGCGTGGGCATCCGCGACGGCTACAACGGCATCCTGACCCCGGAGCGCTATCCCCACGGCGGCGTGCTGCGCCTGACGGCCGAGCATGTGCGCGGCATCGCCCACCTGGGCGGCACCATGCTGGGCACCACCAACCGCGGCAACCCGCTCAGCTTCCCCACCACGCAGCCCGATGGTTCGGTGCGGGACCTGGACCGCAGCGACGAACTGCTGGCCTGGTTCGCGCGCGAGGGCATCGACGCGCTGGTGGCCGTGGGCGGCGACGGCTCGCTCACCATCGCCGATGCGCTGGCGCGCAAGGGCCTGCGCGTGGTGGGTGTGCCCAAGACCATCGACAATGACCTGGACCAGACCACCACCACCTTCGGCTTCGACACGGCCGTCGCCTTCGCCACGGAATGCGTGGACCGCTTGCACAGCACGGCCGAGAGCCACCAGCGCGTGATGGTGGTGGAGGTGATGGGCCGCTACGCGGGCTGGATCGCGCTGCACACGGGCATCGCCGGCGGCGCGCACGCCATCCTGCTGCCCGAGATTCCCTACGACCTGGAGCGGGTGGCCGAGGCCATCACGGCGCGCGAACGGGCCGGCCACAGTTATTCGATCGTGGTGGTGGCCGAAGGCGCGCAGGCGGCCGGCGGCGCGCGCGACGTGCTGGCGCCGGCCGGGGCCGGCCATGCGGAGCGTTTGGGCGGCGCCGGCGAACACGTGGCGCGCGCGCTGCAGGCGCTTACCGGCAAGGATGCGCGGGCCGTGGTGCTGGGCCACTTGCTGCGCGGCGGCAGCCCCAGCGCGTTCGACCGGCTGGCAGCCTTGCGTTTCGGCGCGGCGGCCGTGCGCGCGCTCGACGCGGGGCAGTCCGGCGTGATGGTGTCGCTCGCTTATCCCAACATGGAATATGTGGCGCTGGCCATGGTGGCGGGCCGCATGAAGAACGTGCCGCTCGACGGCGACACGGTACGCACCGCGCGTGACCTGGGTATTTGCCTGGGCGATTAACGACCAATGACATTTCACCATCCTATGCACTTTTATCAGCCCGCGCTCGGCCACGGCCTGCCGCATGACCCGTTCAACGCCATCGTCGGCCCGCGTCCCATCGGCTGGATCGCCAGCCGCAGCGCGGCCGGGCAGCGCAACCTGGCGCCGTACAGTTTTTTCAACGCCTTCAATTACACCCCGCCCATCATCGGTTTTGCCAGCATCGGCCGCAAGGACACGCTGCGCAATATCGAGGAGACCGGGGAATTCGTGTGGAACCTGGCCACGCGGCCCCTGGCCGAGGCCATGAACGCCAGTTGCGCGCCGGCGCCGGCGGAAGTGGATGAGTTTGAACTGGCGGGGCTGACGCCAGCGCCATGCCGGCTGCTGCAAGTACCGCGCGTGGCGCAAAGCCCGGTGGCCTTCGAGTGCCGCAAGACGCAGATCATCCAGCTGCAAGGGGCCGATGGCGGCGCCGTGTCAACCTGGCTGGTGCTGGGGGAAGTGGTGGGCGTGCACATCGCGCGCCACCTGCTGGTCGATGGTGTGTACGATACGGCCGCCGCGCGGCCCATCCTGCGCGGCGGCGGTCCGGCCGATTACTTTGAAATTGGCGCCGATGCCTTGTTCCGCATGGCGCGTCCGGCTTGGCCTTGATGGCTTGAAGGCTTGGTGCCTTGATGCCTGATGGGGCAGGGCGCCGCGGTACGGCGCCCTGGCGCGATCAGTAGGTGTAGAAGATGCGCTGGATTTCCTTGCTGTCGCTGGTGCGGGTCAGGGCCAGCATCAGCAGGATGCGCGCTTTCTGCGGGTTCAGGGTATCGGCCGCCACGAAGTCCAGTTCATCGTCGTTGGCTTCGCCGTTGCGGGCCACGATGCCCTGGCCCACGCGGCTGGCGCGCACGATCAGCACGCCCTGCTTGCGGGCCGCTACCAGCGCTGGCTTGACCTTGTTGGCCAGGCTGCCATCACCGACGCCGGCGTGGATGATGCCCTTGGCGCCGCCGGCCACGAAGGCGTTCAGCGCGGCCGGACCCATGTTGGCGTAGCCGTACACAATATCCACTTGCGGGAGGGTTTGCAGCTTGCTGATATCAAATTCGGTATCGGCCGTATGCTTGCGCATGGCGCGGTGGTAGAAGTAGGGGTGGTTGCCCTGGATGTAACCCAGCATGCCCAGTTCCGTGGTCTTGAACGTGTCCGGCGTGGAGGTATTGGTCTTGCTGACGTCGCGTGCGGCGTGGATCTGGTCATTCATGGCCACCAGCACGCCCTGGCCCACGGCCTCGTGGCTGGCCGCCAGCAGCACGGCGTTGTACAGGTTGATGGGGCCGTCGGCCGACAGGGCCGTGCTGGGGCGCATGGCGCCTACCAGCACCACCGGCTTGTGGCTCTTGACCACCAGGTCGAGGAAGTAGGCCGTTTCCTCCAGCGTATCGGTGCCGTGCGTGATGACGATGCCGTCGACGTCCGGGCGCGCCAGCAGTTCGTTGACGCGCTTGCCCAGCGTGAGCCAGTGCTCATTGCTCATGTTCTCGCTGGCGATCTGGAACACTTGTTCGCCCGTCACATGGGCCACCTTGTTCAGTTCCGGCACCGCCTGGATCAGGCTGTTCACGCCCACCGTCGCGGCCGTGTAGCCGATGGTGGTGGTGCTGGTGCTGCCCGAGCCGGCGATGGTGCCGCCGGTGGCGAGGATGGTCACATTGGCCAGGTGCGGCGCGGCGGTGTCGGCATGCACATTGCCGGCCAGCAGGGCGACAAAGGCAAAGACGACAGTAAGGAAGGGCACAGGTTTGCGATACAGCATTCGATCTCCAATTTATAGTAGGGGTCACAGTCACATTGTGGGAAGCGATTTCATTCGTGTCAACAACGCGCGTCGCTGGCGCGTTAAGGACAGGTCGGGGTAGCGCCGCCACCATGTTTTTGCTCTGGCCCGGTGGCATGGCGCCCCGGACCGGTTGTCTACTTAGCAAACCCTGTGCCCGTTATGGGTTATACGGCAACTACCTGTTTTTAAATGGTTTTATCATGTGTCCCATGCCTGTTGCCGGCAATCTTATCCAATTTTTCAGATCTGGCTGTGCATCCACGTCTGGATAGTTGGACGCGGCCGGCGGCGGTGATTTCATTTTGATAATGAATCCACGCGGACGACGCGATTTTGACCGATAATAGCGCCAAGCTATGCGAAACACATCAGGATTGAAGATTATGAAAAAGCTATCGGCTGTTTGGCTGGCCGTGTCCGTGTGCGCGAGCCTGGCCGCTTGCGGCAAGTCCGAAGCGCAACGCCAGCAGGAGTCGGCGGCGACGATGACCAGTCTGGGTGAGAAGTACGTGAAGGAAAAGATACTCGAGCCCTCGTCGGCCCAGTTCCGCAACCAGTTCATCGGCAAAAAAGGGGCACCGTGCGGCGAAGTGAACGCCAAGGATGCGTTTGGCGCCTACATTGGTTTCCAGCGCTACATTTCCGTCGCGCGCGACCTGACCTTGCTGGCCCAGGACGTGGCGCCGGCCGAATTCGAGGCGTCGTGGGCACAGCTGTGCCGCTAAGCGGCCAGTAAAGACAAAGACGGGGTCAGGTCTTGAATTCGCGCAAGATGCGCGCATTCAAGACCTGACCCCGTCTTTGATTTTTATGGCTGATTCTTATGGCTGATTCTAATGCCTGATTCTTACGCCTGATTCTTACGCCTGATGTTTGCGGCGGGCGGCGGCGGCCAGCAGGCCCAGGCCGGCAACCAGCATGGCGTAGCTTTCCGGTTCCGGTACCGGTGGTGGGGTGGCGCCGTCCACACCGCTCAGGTGCACGCTCCAGTTCGGACCCATGCCGCGGTGGCTGGCCGGCTGGTCCCAGTCGGCCAGCGGAATGGCGGCGTCGTTGTCGAAGCGGAAGCCCTGGCTCAGCAGCAAGCCATTGGAAAAGTTGTTGTAGGCGGCGATGGTGAACAGGTAGTTGCCAGCCGTGAGCGAGTGGAAGGTCAGGCCGGAATCGTAACGGGTCTGGCCGGGGGCGATGGAAGGATTGTCGTCATTCTGGCCCACGCGCAGGCCATCTTTCCACACCGCCGTGATCGGGTCGAAATTGATGCCGTTCAGATAGGAATCGGTCCAGACCTTGACGTCGGTGGCGTCCTGGTTCAGCGTGAACGGAATCTCGATCACGTCCTTTTGATAGCGGATGCTGCCGCTGAAGGTGAAATCGGCGGCGTGGCTGGGGGTTGCGGCGACGGCGGCCAGCAGGGCGCTGCCCAGCAATAGGCTGAATTTGCTCATGTCATATCCCTAAAATTGAATTAAAAACAATGTCAAAAAGACAGCTAATTATTCCTGAAAATGGCCGGTTTGTCATGTCTTTTTGATATTGTTGCTAGCGTGCCGCAAGCCAGGGCGGGGCCAGCTCAGGTGCGGGGTTGCGCCTCGGTGTGGCGATTGCTGCGGCGGAAGACCGGCAGCGCGCCCGGCGGCCGGCAGTAAGCTTCCATGGCCCGTTCGTAGCCGTACTGCCACTGGTCGTTCATATACTGGACGAAGGTGGCATAGTCGCGCGGCATGACGAGCCGGATGCGGTTGCGGCGCCAGTCCAGCCGCTGCTGCATCTGCTGGCGCGCCAGCACGCGCGATACGTCCGACGCGTCGATCCGCACGTCGGCCGGATGGCTGTTGGCGTAGCGCAGCCGCTCGTTGCCGTCCAGTCCCAGCACGGCGCGCCAGGCGGGAATCGCGAACGCCTGGTCGAACGCTTCCTTGTATTCGATCGCCACATGGCTGGCCAGGCGGCGCGCGATCTCGATCGGAAACAGGTCCAGCACGCCGCCGATGTAGTCATGGCCGCCGTGGTGCTGGCAGCGGAAGTAGATCATGTCGGCGATCGACAGGCGGGCCGCCTCGGTCAGCGGCACGCTGCTGTCGGTTTGCAGCGTGTGGGCCACGGCGTGTTCGCCCCAGCGCGGATCGCTCAGGGGCGAGTCCATGCCGGCCAGCAGGGCGGCCGCACGCGGGCCGCAGAATACGGTTTCGGCGAACAGTTTGCGCTGGCCGCGCGGCTGGCCCACGTCGCCAGGGCCGAACAGCAGGCGCCCGCCGATGATGGCCACGTCCACTTCGGGCCTGCCGGTGACGGCCGGGAACGGCAGTGCCGGCGGGATCTCGAACAGGTAGTCGCGGAACAGATCCGGGATCACGGGCGCCCGTGCCGGCGACAGCTTGCGCCTGGCCGCGCCCAGCAGCGTGCCCACCATGCCCGCGTGCTGGGCCGACCGGAGCTCGCACCAGAAGCGGTACATGGCGCGCGAGGTGAGCCAGGCGCGCCGCGCCGCGTCGTCCGGGAGTTGGTGGATGATGGTGGCGGCGATCGAGCCGCCGCAGCTGGCCAGCAGCAGGTCGGGCTGGCAGCCGGCCTGGCGCGCGGCCGCGTACATGCCGAGGTAGATACCGAAGCGGAAACCGCCGCCGGCCATCACCATGCAGCGCTGATAGGGAGTTGCTTGCGTCATGGGGGCACCATATCACATCGCCGGGCTGGCGCCCGGCAATTGCGCCCCTGCCGAGACATTCAATAATTTTTTCTCATTATCGACAAAATTGTAACATTTCTTTTCGCCAACATAGCCTTGTGCTAGGATTGCGTTTTTACCAATGTTCGTCTGGTACGACAGACTATAGTGGCTGGCCACTAAAACGGGCTTGAACCTACGCCATGTCAAGGCGGCGTGGCGGACCGGGGGCTAGAATGGAAGCTGTCGCCGCACGCATTGCGGTCCCAGGCCCGCATCGGAACCAGTCATGTACTACGGAGAACGCTTCAACAGCATCACCCATACCGTGGGCGCCGCGCTCGCGGCCGTCGGCGGCACGCTGCTGATCGCCATGGCGGTACGGGGCGGCGACCCCTGGAAGGTGGTCAGTTTCAGCGTCTATGTGGCCTCGCTGGTGACGCTGTACCTGGCCTCGACCCTGTACCACAGCGTGCGCGGTCCGGCCAAGCAGTGGTTGCGCCGGCTCGACTACTGCGCCATCTACCTGCTGATCGCGGGCAGCTACACCCCGTTCACGCTGGTGAGCTTGCGCGGGCCGTGGGGCTGGTCGCTGTTCGGGGCCGTGTGGGCGCTGGCAGCGATCGGCATCGTGCAGGAGCTGTGGTATGCGCGCGGGGCGCGCGTGCTGTCGCTGCTGATCTACGTGTTGATGGGCTGGCTGAGCCTGATTGGCGTGCGGCCGCTGATCGCGGCGCTGGGCTGGAACGGTTTCCTGTGGCTGGCCGCAGGCGGCCTGCTGTACACGGGCGGCATTGGATTTTACGCCACCGATCATAAGCTGCGCCATGGGCACGGCGTCTGGCACCTGTTCGTCCTGGGCGGCAGCATGTGTCATTTCGGCGCCGTGCTGCTGTACGTGGCGTGATGGTGGCATGTTTCAATGACCTCACCACGCGGGACTATTTTGGATATCCATTCCGACGATTTGAAAACCTTCGTCGCCGTGATCGACAGCGGCACCCTGAGCGCCGCCTCGGTCCACCTGGGGCAGACCACCTCCGGCGTCAGCCGCGCGCTGTCGCGCCTCGAAGATAAACTGGCCACCTCGCTGCTCACGCGCACCACGCGCCGCATGGAGCTGACGGAGGAGGGCCAGCTGTTCCTGGACAAGGCACGCAACATCCTGGCCGCCATGGAGGAAGCGGAGGAGGCGATCCGCATCCGCCAGCAAAAGCCGGCCGGCCGCCTGTGCGTGGACGCGGCCTCGCCATTCATGCTCCATTGCGTGGTGCCGCACGTGGCCGAATTCCGCGCCATGTATCCGGAGATCCGGCTGCAATTGAGCAGCAACGACCTGATCGCCGACCTGATCGAGCAGCGCACCGACATCGCCATCCGCGTCGGCGCCGTGACGGACACGACGCTGCATGCCCACGCGCTCGGCTCCAGTCCGCTGTTCCTGCTGGCCAGCCCGGCCTACCTGAACGCCCACGGCATCCCCGCCTCGCCGGAGGAACTGGCCGGTCACGTCCTGCTCGGCTACGCGCATGACGAGGCCGGCAACCACTGGCCGCTGCGCCACGGTGGCGGCAACAGCCTGGCGATCACGCCCACTATGACGGCCACCAGCGGCGAGACCTTGCGCCAGCTGGCGCTGGCCGGCCAGGGCATCGCCTGCCTGGCCGAGTTCATGACCCGCGCCGACATCGAGGCCGGCCGCCTGGTCAAGGTACTGGTGGGCAGCTACACCGGCTATCGCCAGCAGATCCACGCCGTCTACTACCGCAATACCCAGCTGTCGCAGCGCATCCGCTGCTTCCTCGATTTCCTGCAGCACAAGCTGTGATGGCGGCGCGTGCCACCGCGCGAATAATGGTATGTGCGTGAGCGTACAGTGTGCGCCGGTGGCGCGGGCATATGATGGATTGGCTGGTGAGGCGAATCCGACAAGGATCCAGCAGCACTGGCGGGTTGGCCGGGCGCCCCGAGTCCCCGGCACCAACAACAACGCCACTATGCGGGGGCATCATGGCACTATCCAATCATCCATCCAAATACCTCGTGCGCGCCTACCTGGAGCGCCGCTCGCGTGACGCCAAGCCGCCGCCATCGCCGCACGAAATCCGCCGCCAGCTTGGCTGGGGACTGCGTCTGTGCGGCTGGCCATATGTGAGTGCCGGCCGGTCCTGACGCGGCGCCCGCCGCCTGCGGCTACATGCTATCCATTGCGCATCCACAGCGCGTTCGCGGGACTACCCGCTTCCTTCTGCCGCATCTTCCTGTCTTGAGCATCGTGAACTGGCCGGCGTCGCCTGGCGCCGGCGGCGTCACGCCGTGATGGCGGGCGGCGCGGCGCGTTCGATGTGCCACCAGCCGGGGAGCAATGCCTGGATCTCGGGCCGGCCGAAGCGGTCGTCGATCAGGAACACGGTGCCCTGGTCGGTCTGGGTGCGGATCACGCGGCCGGCCGCCTGCACCACCTTCTGGATGCCGGGGTACAGATAGGTGTAGTCGTAGCCGGCGCCAAAGGTGGCCTGCATGCGTTCACGTATCTGCTCGTTGACGGGATTGATCTGTGGCAGGCCGAGCGTGGCGATGAAGGCGCCGATCAGGCGCGCACCCGGCAAGTCCACGCCCTCGCCGAACGCGCCGCCCAGCACGGCGAAGCCGATGCCCTCGCTGTCGGGCGTGAAGCGCGCCAGGAACTGCGCCCGCTCCGCCTCGTCCATGCGGCGCGCCTGGCGCCACTGCGGCACGTCCGGGCAGCGTTCGGCGAACAGCGTGGCCGCCTGCTCCATGTAGTCGAAGCTGCTGAAGAAGGCCAGGTAGTTGCCCGGCTGGCGGCGGTACTGCGCCTCCATCAGCGCGGCGATGGGCGCCAGCGACTGGCGCCGGTGCTGGTAGCGGGTCGAGATGTGGCCGGCCACCTGCACTGATAACTGTTCGGCGGCGAACGGCGATTCCACGTCGACCCAGGCCGTGCTGGCCGGCATGCCCAGCGTGTCGCTGAAGTAGTTCCAGGGACTGAGCGTGGCCGAGAACAGGGCCACGGCGTGGGCCGCCTCGAAGCGCGGCTTGAGGAACGGGGCCGGCACGATGTTGCGGATGCAGAGCACGGAATTGCTGTGGCTCGCGCTGCGCCCGGCCGGGCCGCCCTGGGCCAGGTCGAACAGCGAATGGTCGGCGAAGGTCTCGGCCAGCCGCGTGAATTGCAGCACGTCGAAGTAGAACGCCTGCAGGTCCGGGTCCACGTGGCCGGGATGGTCGGCCAGGTAGTCGGAGATGTCGCCGGCCGCGCCTTGCAGGGCCGCCATGAATTTATTCGGCAGACCGGGGTAGGCCTGGTAGTCCTGCTGCTGTTCCTTTTCCAGCGCGTTCCATAGCCGGTGCACGCGGTCCAGCGGCTTTTTCAATTCCTCCGGCGCGAACTTGCGCAGCGCGCGCAGGGCCGCGTGTTCCAGTTCGGCCGAATACATGGCGCGGGCGCGCGACACCATGTTGTGCGCTTCGTCCACCAGTACGTTGACCTTCCAGTCGTGCATCTGCGTGAGGCCGTGCAGCATGGCGCCGGCATCGAAGTAGTAGTTGTAGTCGCCGACGATCAGGTCGGCCCAGCGCGCCATTTCCGTGCCCAGGTAATAAGGGCAGACCTGGTGCGCGAGACCCACTTCGCGCAGCGCCGACCGGTCCAGCGTGGCCACCTGCAGCGCGGCGGCGCGGGCGGCGGGCAGGCGGTCGTAGAAGCCGCGCGCCAGCGGACACGATTCGCCGTGGCAGGCCAGTTCCGGATGCTCGCAGGCCGTGTTGCGGGCCGCCAGTTCCAGCGTGCGCAGCGGCAGCTGTGGCGCGGCGTTGCGCAGCACGGCCGCCGCGTCCAGCGCCATCTGCCGGCCCGGCGTCTTCGCGGCCAGGAAGAACACCTTGTCCAGCCCATGTTCGGCGCTGGCCTTGAGCATGGGGAACAGGCTGCCCACGGTCTTGCCGATCCCGGTGGGCGCCTGCGCCAGCAGGCAGCAGGCGCGGTTGCTGGCCTTGTACATGGCTTCGGCCAGCTGGCGCTGGCCGGGGCGGAACGTGGCGTGCGGGAAGGGCATGGCCTTGAGCCCGGCATCGCGTTCGGCGCGGTGCGCCAGTTCCTGCCGTGCCCATTGCAGGAACCGGCCGCACTGCTGCTCGAAATACGCCTGCAGCGTGGCGGCCGTGTGGTCCTCGTGCAGCACGGTTTCCTTCTGGCTGGCGATGTCGAAATAGACCAGGGCCAGGCGCACCTGTTCCATCCCGCATGCGCGGCACAGCAGGTGGCCATAGATTTTCAGCTGGGCCCAATGCAGCTGCCGGTGGTTGTCCGGCATGCGCGCCAGCTCGCCGCGATAGGTCTTCACTTCCTCCAGCTGGCGGCGGCGCGGGTCGTAGCCGTCGGCGCGGCCGCGCACGTGCAGCGGGCCGAAGTCGCCCGCCAGCGGCAGCTCGCGTTCGTAATCGTCGTCGCGGCGCGCGGCCACCACGGCGTGGCCGGCGATGCCTTCCTGCGCCGTGGGCGCGGGCGTGAAGCGCAGATCGAGGTCGCCCGCCTTGGCCGTGAATTCGCACAGCGCGCGCACGGCGACCGTGTAGCGGCGCTGGTCCTGCGTATCCGCCATGCTCACTGCGCCCATTGCAGGTAACAGACGGCCACCGGCATGTCGTGCGCGGCGCAGTAATCGATCCAGCGCTGCTGGCTGTCCTGCAGGCGGTCGCCCGGGCCTTTGACTTCGATCATCGCGTAACGGCGCTCGGCCGGCCAGAACTGGATCAGGTCGGGGAAGCCGCTGCGGTTGGCCTTGACGTCCTGCAGGATGCGTTCGAACGCGTGCCGCAAATGCGGCGGCGGGATGCAGTCCAGCGCCAATGCCAGCAACTGCTCGTCCAGCGCTTCCCAGAACACGAACGGCGACTGGATGCCGTACTTTGCGTCGAAATTGCGCAGGATGGTGGCGCGGTAGCTGCCATCGTCGAGCTGTGCCAGGCAGGCCGCGAACTGGGGCGCGCGGCGGCGCTGGAAGTCGGCGCTGTGCAGGTCGGCCGGGCCGCGATGGAACGGGTGGAAGAAGGCGCCGGGGATGGCGCTGAACACGGCGTCCCAGCACAGCAGGCCGAACAGCGAGTTGATCAGCGCGTTCTCCACGTAGTAGACGGGCGCGTCGTCGCGCGTGAGGTGGTCGCGCACCACGCATTCCACGTAGCTCGGCTCGTCCGGCGGCGGCAGGCTGAGGTCGATGCGCTGCGGCTGGACGGGGGCGACGGCCGATGGTCGGGCGTGGCCCAGGCTGCGCGCCAGCCGCGGCGCCATGCGCAGCAGTTGCAGCCGTTCGGCCTCGCTCTCGGGCTGCGCCCACGCCGTTTGCAGCAGCGCGTAGGCCGCTTGGTGGCGGCCATCCTTTTCCAGCACCCGGATGGCGCGCGCGCGGGCGCCCGGGTAGGCGCAATCGGCGTACAGCGCGTGGGCGGCGGCCCAATCGTGCTGCTTTTCCAGCTGCTGGGCGAACTGGAACAGCAGCCGGTCGCGCCGGCTGCGCAGCCATTCGTTGTCCGCAGGGCAGGGCGGCAGGTCGGCCAGCACGTCCGCCACTTCCTCGCCGGCCTGGAAGCGTTCGCGGCACTGGTGCAACTGCAGGTAGTGGTCGATGTCGTGCCGGGTGCGGAAGCCGCGCGCGGCCGGCGAGAACGCCACTTTCTCGTATTGGTAGATGCCCAGGTCCGACAGCACGAACTCGGTCCAGTCCTGGTGGTAGTTACCGAAGAAGATCAGGCGCAGCCGGTCGCACAGGGGCTGGGTGACGATGTGGTAGAGCTGGTCGCCCGCGTCCGGATACCAGGCCGAGAAGCGGTGCGCGCCTTCGTGGCGCGGACGCAGCGCCGCCAGCTGGTCGGCCTTGCGCAGCGCCTTTTCCTGTGGCGAGAGCTGGAACAGGCGGCCGATTTCCGGTTTTTGCAGCAGCTCGAACAACTGGTCCAGCGTGAGCACGGGATCGGCGGCGATCCAGCCTTGTTCGGCCAGCGGCGCGGCGGCGGCCATGCTGTTGCCGATTTCCGCGTAGCTCAGTTTGCTGGCGCGGAACAGCTCGCCCTTGCGCATCACCATGCGTACGAACAGGGCGCGGGCGGTCTGGGGCAGGGCGGGGAAAGCGTGGATGAAGGCGCGTTCTTCGGCCGTCAGCAGGTCGTCGTAGCGTTCGGCTATCCAGGCCAGGACCAGCTGGAAGTTGTCCAGATAGTAAAACGGGTTTTCCAGGACTTTGATCATTGCGGCGGGCGGACGGCGGAATAACTGTATCTATGTACAGTCTATCGCGTCCGGCGCCGCTTGCCCAGCACATTCGTGCCGGGCGGGTGGAGAGGCTGGTTCAAAACGACCGTGGCGAGGCGTGGCGGCGAAGCCACGGGCTTTTTTGAAATAGCTTCTTACTTCTTGGTGGCCTTGGCGGCGCCCTGTTCCACCATGGCCGAGGCCTTGGCGATCTGGGCTTCGACGGCGGCCACGGCTTCCTTGGTGGCCTTGGTCACTTGCTCGTAGCCGGTGAAGGCGTTGTCGATCGCCGTCTTGACGATCTGCACGGCGTTCTCCGAACCGGGGCGCACGTTCTTGGTCACGTCGTAGATCAGCGCGCTCAGGTTGCTCTTGGCTTCGGCCATGTGGGCGTCGGCCGCGCGCGTGAATTCCTCGCGGATTTCGGCGATGATGTCGCCCAGCTGCTGGTTGTAGGCGGCCGCGCCGGCCATGCCCGGCTGCACGTGGGCGGCGGCCAGTTCCATGGCGGTCTTCGGATCCTGGACCTGGCTCATGGCCTTGCCGGCGGCCAGGCTGTCTTCCACGTTCGACTTGGCGGTGGCCATGTTGAGCGCCACCACTTGCTCCACCCCTTGCACGGCGCGGTTGGTCAGGGTGTTGAAGGTTTCAAGCTGAAATTCAAACAGGGCTTTGGTTGCGTTGGCAAATTGTTCGGGATTCGTAAACATAGGTTCTCCTCGTGGTGATGGGATGTGGCTATCGTTCGCTTGAAACCTGTCCTGCGCAATTGTCGTTGCTTCCCATTATTTAGCAAGCAAGGGCTTTTCGCAACGGCTATCGCGGTAGGGGCCGCCGGCGCGTTCCCAGCCCGGCCCCAGCGGCCATTGCGAACAACTGGTGCTGCCATCGACCTTGCTGCGCCACTTGAACCACGGCGCAGGGGCCGCGGCCAGCGCCGCGCTGGCCAGCAGCAGGGCGGCCGCCAGCAGGGCCGCCAGCGGACGGCGGGCATGGGCAAGGGCGGCGACCGTGCGCAGGTGGCCGCTCATGGCAGTTGCAGCGCGCATACCTGGTTGCGGCCGCCTTCCTTGGCCGCATACAGCAACTTGTCGGCGGTGGCGATCATGGTTTGCTGGGCCATCATGCTCTCGGGTTCGGCAAAGTCGATGCTGGCCACGCCGAAGCTGGCCGTGGCCCGTATCATGCGCTCGCCATGCGGGATGGGGTTGGACGCCAGCGCCTGGCGCAGCCGCTCGGCCAGTTGTACGCCGCCGCGCAAGTCCGTCTCCGGCAGGATCAGCAGGAATTCCTCGCCGCCGTAGCGCACCACGCTGTCGATGCTGTCGCGCGTCATGGCCTGCATCAGGCCGGCGAAGGCGACCAGCACCGCGTCGCCGCCGTCATGGCCGAAGCTGTCGTTGACGTTCTTGAAATGGTCGAGGTCGCACATGATGACCGTCAGGCTCAGCCGGTAGCGCTGGGCGCGCGACAGCTCCGTCTCCAGCAATTGTTCGTGCAGGTGGCGCCGGTTGAAGCAGCCGGTCAGCGGGTCGCGCACGGACAGTTCCTTGAGCACGGTCTGGGCCCGGAATTCGTCGCGCCACAGCACCTGGTAGCGGCGCGCGGCCACGTAGCCGAACACATTGGCCAGCACCAGCAGCGTGGCCATGGTGGCCAGCTCCACTTCGCGCATGGTGCCCAGCAGCCGGGCCAGCAGCACGAAGCCGATGGTGGCCGTGACGGCCACGGCCAACGCATACATCAGCCGGTTCGGGATGTAAATGTAGAGCACGATGATCAGGATGGCCATCGAGATCGCATGCAGCGAGAATTCGGACGAGCGCCAAGCCGCGATCAGCAGGAAGCCGGCGCACGCGGCCACTTCCGTGACGGTGGCCACGATGCGGGCCATGGCCAGCGAACGGGGAAAGCGGCGCAGCAGCAGCAGGCTGGTGAGCGCGATGGCCACCACCAGCAGCCGCGCCCCCACCAGCAGCGCGCTGTGGGTGGTGTAACCCATCCACATCACGTCGGTGACGGCGAACGCGAGGTAGAAGAAGGAGCAGAACAGGAACGTCACGCGCAGCTGGGCCTGGGTATCGGCCAGGTGGTGCAGCTGGAAGCGGCGCTCGGCGTCGGCGTTGCGAAATTCGCTGCGCAGGGGCGCCATGTCCAGCGCCAGGGAAGCAGGGTGGGTCCGCATCGTGTCAGCGGGGCGCCACGGCCGGCAGCAGCAGCGTGAAGCAGGTGCCCTGGTCCGGCGTGCTGGCCGCCTCGATCCGTCCACCGAGCACGCCGGTGACGATGTTATGGGTGATGTACAGGCCCAGCCCGCTGCTGCCGTGGCCCAGCCGCGTGGTGTAGAACGGGTCGTAGACGCGCGCCAGCGCGGCCGGCGCGATGCCCACGCCATTGTCGGCCAGGGTCAGCTCCACTTCGCCGGCCGCCGTCGGGCGGGCCCGGATCGTGATGGTGCCGGCCGTGCGGCTGTCGAAGCCATGCAGCACGCTGTTGTCGAACAAATGGGTCAGGGCCTGGTCCAGCGGACCGGGGTAGCTGTCCAGTTCCAGGTTGGGCGCGATATCCTCGATCACGGTCAGGTCGCAGCCCTTGACGGCCGCCTGCAGCGGCAGCACCAGCTCCGTCACCAGCCGGTCGAGCAGGAAGCGGCGCCGCTGCGAGCTGGCCGCGTCCACGGCGATGCGCTTGAAGCTGTCGACCAGGCCGGCCGCGCGCGTGAGGTTGCGCACCACCACCTCGTCGGCCTCGGTGGCCTGGGTCAGGAAGCTCTCCAGCGCCGAGCGGCGCAGGCCGCCTTCCACATCCTGGCGCAGCGCGCGCAGGCGCTCGCTCATGGTGGTGGCCACGACCAGGCTGTTGCCGATGGGCGTGTTCAGTTCATGCGCCACGCCGGCCACCAGCGTGCCCAGCGCGGCCAGCTTGTCGCGCCGGACCAGTTCGTCCTGGGTCATGCTGAGGTTGTCGAGCGCGGTGCTCAGCTCATCGTTGGCCATTTCCGCCTGTTCCTTGGCCTTTTGCAGTTCGGCCGTGCGGGCCGCCACCTGTTCCTCCAGCCGTTCCTGGTGGCGCGCCAGTTCCTCTTCGCGCCGGGCGCGCACGATGGCGATGCCGGCCAGGTGGGTGGCCACGCTGATCAGGCGCTGGTCGGCGGCGGCCGGCGAGCGCACTTCGCGGTAATACATGGCGAAGGAGCCGAGTACCTTGTCGCCGTCGAGCAGGATAGGAATCGACCAGCAGGCCCGCAGGCCAAAGGGCGCGGCCAGTTGTTTGTACGGCGCCCACAGCGGATCGACCTCGATGTCGGACACGATCACGGTCTCCTTGCGGAACATGGCGGTGCCGCAGGAACCCACCCCGGGGCCGATGGCCACGCCATCGAGCTTGCGCAGGTAGTCGGCCGGCAGGCTGGGGCCGGAAGCCGGTGTCATGGTGCGGCCATCGGCCTGCAGCAGCATCACCGAGCACAGCACGCCATCGGCCTGCGACTCGATCAGCAGCATCAGCTGGTCCAGCGTCGCCTGCAAGGGCGCGCCGCCGGCCACCATTTCCAGCAGCTTGTTCTGGCCCTCGCGCAGCGCCTCGGCGCGCTTGCGCGCGGTGACGTCCACCAGCCGGATATGCATCAGGCGCCGGCCCGGCACTTCCAGCGCCACCATGCGCAGCTCGCAGTCGATGGGGCGGCCGCTGCCATGGCTGAAGCGCGCCTCGAACACGCGGATATCGCCGGCCGCCACCATGGCCATGTGCTCGGC
The DNA here is from genome assembly GCA_035254005.1 of Burkholderiaceae bacterium. Taxonomy (GTDB): domain Bacteria; phylum Pseudomonadota; class Gammaproteobacteria; order Burkholderiales; family Burkholderiaceae_D; genus Rugamonas. The sequence goes on from DATFBD010000024.1 coordinate 25,462, forward strand.
CAGGCGGTCGGAGGAACTCCTGCCATCCGGTTGCACCGGCGGGCACAGGGCCAGCAGGCTCGATTGCAGCAGCGCGCTTTCGGTGCGGCCCAGCATCTGGCAGGTGCTGCGGTTGACGTTGACCAGGCGGTTCTGCTCCAGGTCCAGCAGCAGCACGGCGTCCGGCGAGCCGGCCAGCAGGGTGTGGTAATTGATTTCGAGGTCGTCCAGCCGCGGCGCCGGCGGCGTGGTGGCTGGCTTGCCCAACTGGGCCACGATCTGTTCGGCCAGCGCGTCCGCCTGGAACGGCAAGGCCAGGTAGCGGCTGGCGCCGGCCGCCGTGGCGCGCGCGCGCTCGTCCTCGCTGGGCGTGGCCGACAGCAGGAACACGGGCGCATGCACGCGCGTGCCCTGGCTGAGGCGCTGGCACAGTTCGAAGCTGGCGCTGCCGGCCAGCGTCACATCGAGCAGCACCAGCGCGATGCCGCCCTGGGTGGCGGCGTTGAGCACGCTGTCGCCCTTGCTGACCGATTGCAGTTGCAAGCCATGCCGGGATAGCAGGCGCTGCAGTTCTGACAAGTCCGGCGCCGAACTGGTAGCGATCAGCACGGTATGCGGCAGGCCGGAAGGGGGCAACTGGGTCATTGGTTGGACGGGTCCTTGCACTCGGGTAATGCAAGTGTAGTACAAGATGGAGAGGGTCAGGGCGGTTCCGGGTGGCGGCGCGTCAATTTTGGCTCACGCGATGCGCACGGTGTGGCGCGAAAATGAAAAAAGCCGCGAACTGGTGAAAGTTCGCGGCTTCTTCGCGGTATCCGGTAGAGTGGTGCCCACGGAGGGACTCGAACCCCCACACCTTGCGGCACATGGACCTGAACCATGCGCGTCTACCAATTCCGCCACGTGGGCACTGGTACTGCTTGCTGCTGACTGTCGCCGCATGTGCTGCAACAGAGGCACGCATCTTAATGGACCCATCGGCGTCCGTCAATAGCGATCTGCGATTTACTGCTGAATTCGGCCTGGGCGGCGGGCCGCCATGAAAAAAGCCGCGGACTCGTGAAAGTCCGCGGCTTTTTCGCGTATCCGGTAGAGTGGTGCCCACGGAGGGACTCGAACCCCCACACCTTGCGGCACATGGACCTGAACCATGCGCGTCTACCAATTCCGCCACGTGGGCACTGCGTTTTACTCTTGCTCCGCCGCGTGTTCTGCGGCAGAGGCAGCATAATGAGGCATACGCGCCGCGCCGTCAAGGGCGGCGCGCGACTTTAGTTGAAATACATGGCGCCGACCTTGCCGCCGGCGTCGAGCTGGAGCAGCAGCAGGGCGCTGTCGTCGTGCGACTTGAGCAGGTAGCGGTAGGTGGTCACGCCGTTGTCGCTGCGGCTGTCGACCAGGCCGAACTGCTCCAGCGCGCCGAAGCTGGCCGCCATGCTGGCGTAGGCATCGAACGCGCCGCCGGCCAGGCGCGCCGCCTCGGTGGCCGTGTAGCGCTCGGGGTGGAAGCTGTGGTTGATGACGTCGTCCACCAGGCTGCGCGCCAGCATGCCCACTTGCGGCCGCGGGTCGGGCACGGTCTGCCATGCCAGCGCCGGGTTGATGCGGGCCACGATGCCGGCCGAGATGCGTTCGGGTAGTGCCTCGCCCTGGTTGGTGAGCACGATCACGGTCAAGCCTTCGCGGTAGTGGCGCTCGAACTGGGTGTGGAAGCCTTGCACTTGGCCGTTGTGCCAGATGTAGGGATGACCGTTGATGGTGCCGGGCACCCAGCCCATGCCGTACTGCACGGTGCTGCCGTCGTTCAGCACGGCCGGCGCCCACATGAATTCGCGCGACTGGCGGGTGAGGATGCGCTCGCCGTACAGGGCCGCGTCCCACCTGGCCAGGTCGGGCGCGCTCATGCGCAGGCCGCCGGCCGCGTCATCGTCGCCGGGAAACAGCGCGTTCTCCGGCTGCCAGCCGTTGTCCCAGAGGTAGCCCGACGCTTCCGTGCCCGGCGTGGAGGGTGCGGTGACAAGGGCGGCCGTGTTCATGCCCAGCGGCCTGAAGATGCGGCGCTGCAGGAAGTCAAAATACGGCTGGCCGCTGACCTTCTCGATCACCATGCCGGCCATGAAGTAGCCCATGTTGCTGTAACTGTGGACGGCGCCGGGCGGTGCGTCGAGCGGGATGGTGCCCATCAGGCTGATCAGTTCATCGAGCGTGTAGTGGTGCTGCGGGTCATACAGCGGCGCCAGTTGCTGTTGGAAGTCGCGCGGGAAACCGGCCGTGTGCTGCAGCAGCTGGCGCACGGTGATGCCGTTCCAGCTGGCCGGTGCGGTGGGGAACAGTGGGGCGATCTGCTGGTCCAGCGACAGCTTGCCGTCCTGTACCAGCAACATGATGCCGGCCGCCGCGAACTGCTTGGTGATGGAGCCGATGTGGTAGATGGTATCGGGCGTGGCGGCCTGCTGCCGTTCGATGTTGGCCAGGCCGTAGCCTTTTTGCAGGATGGGTGTGCCGTTGCTGGCCACCAGCAAGGTCAGGCCGGGAATGCGCTGTTTGCTCATCTGCGCCTGCACGTAGCTGTCGATGCCGGCCAGCGTGGCGCTGCCGATGACGGTGCTGGCGGCCGTCACGTCGGGCGGAGTGGTGGATTGCTCGTTGGCGCCGCAGGCGCACAGCGCGGTGGCCAGGATGGCGGCGTTCAGGCATTGCTTGATCATGGACGGGCCTCTTGCAAGTTGGGCCGATGCCTCGCACGGGATCGGCATGGCCGGCAGTGTCGGCCCTGCAAGCTGTCCTTGCAACAGGGAAGTGCGAAGCGGTACCTGCTGGTACTGGCGGTATCGCGGTGCGGCACCGTCAGGTGGTGGCGGCCGGCACCTGGGTGGCGTCTGGCCGGCGGCGTGCGGCAACACCCGGTCAGTGTGTGATGGACGGCCGGGGCTCACGTCCGGCGAAGCGCAGGCCGTGGCGGGCGGCATAGTCGGTCACGCCGCCGCTCCCCTGCCGGGGCAGGCACAGGGCGACATAAGCGTCGGGGCGGATCAGATAGGCAGCGTCGCGCAGCAGGTCGGTGCTGGCGGCCTGTCCGGTCCATGGCAGGCAGTGCAATGGCAGGTCCAGCGCTTCCGCCTCCGACGCCAGTCCGGCACTGCACACGCCATACACGTGCAACTGCCAGTCCATAGCCCGCAGTGGATCGAAATTGTCGTACTGGGTGTCGTGTACCCATGGCAGGCGGTCGCCGCCGAGGATATCGCCCGCGCGGCCGGCGCTGAGCGGGCTGTCCTCGTAGTTGATCCGTACCTGGGACAGGCGCTTGAACATGGCGCGGCGCGCGGCCGCGAAGCCGGTCAGGAAGGGGACGACATGCGGCAGCAGCCAGTGCCGCACCAGCCGGCCGGCGGCGCCGTCCGCCACCGCGGCCTGGAATACGCGGTCCGTGGTGGCGACCAGCTGGCGCGCAAACCCGATGCGCTCCTGCTCGTAGCTGTCGAGCGCGGCGGGCGCGATGCGCCCCTGGAGCACCTGAGCGATCTTCCACGCCAGGTTGACGGCGTCGCCGAGGCCGGTGTTCATGCCTTGGCCGCCGGCCGGACTGTGGACATGCGCGGCGTCGCCCAGGATGAAGGCGTGGCCGACCCTGAACTGCTGCGCCACCCGGTGATGCACGCGGTAGGTTGAGAACCAGTTCACCTCATCGACATGGATGCCCAGCAGCGGCTCGACGATGGGGCGCACGTCGGCGAAGCTGTGCTGCGCCTCATGGTCGGCGCCGGCGGGCATGATGCCGATCAGGCGCTGCATGCCGCTGGAGCGCACCGGCAGCATCAGCGCGAAGGTCTGCTCGCCGATATGGGCCCGCAGGTCGGTGTTGGGCGGTCCGCCGACCTTGACGTCGGCCACGTAGTACAGGTGTTCGTAGGTGCCGCCCGGGAAGCCCAGTTGCAGCACTTCGCGCACCCGGCTGTGCGCGCCGTCGCAGCCGCACAGGAAGCGCACGTCGCAGTAGCGCTCGGCACCGTCTTGCGCGAGCAGGGCGTGGATGCCTTGTTCGTCCTGCGAGAAGCTGGACAGGGCCGTGTTCCATTCGACCTCCACGCCGAGTCGCCGCAACTGATCGACCAGGAAGCGCTCGTGGTCGTCCTGCGGATAGGCTAGCACGAAAGGGTAGGGGCTGAGGCCCGCGCCGATGTCCTTCAGCGGCAGGCACGCGATCTCCTGGCCGCGCTCGCGCAGGTGCAGCGCCTCGATCCGCACGCCGTGCGCGACGATCTCGTCGGCCAGGCCCATCTGGCGGTAGAACTCCAGCGTGCGCGCGTGGACTGCCATCGCGCGCGAGGCCAGTCCCGGGCCGGAAGCCTGGTCGATGATGCGCAAGGGGATGCCGTGGCGGGTGAGTCGCAGGGCGAGCATCAGACCGGTGGGGCCGGCTCCGGCGATCAGGACGAGTGCGGGCATGATCAAAAGTATAGGAGCGATGGGCGGCGGGCGGCGCGCGGATGGTGTGGCGGATCGGCTGCTTGAGGTACAACGAGGCACAACGAGGCACAGCGAGGCACAATGAAAAAAGCCGCAGACTCGTGAAAGTCTGCGGCTTTTCTCGTATCCGGTAGATGGTGCCCACGGAGGGACTCGAACCCCCACACCTTGCGGCACATGGACCTGAACCATGCGCGTCTACCAATTCCGCCACGTGGGCACTGCGGGCTGCAGCTATTCGCTACAACGTTGCAACGGGGCGTATCTTACTGGAGTGCAAGCGTCGTGGTCAATGGCGAAATGCAGATTAATATGAAATATTTTCAGCGATTCACGTTCGGAAATGAAAAAAGCCGCAGACTCGTGAAAGTCTGCGGCTTTTCCGCGTATTCGGTAGAGTGGTGCCCACGGAGGGACTCGAACCCCCACACCTTGCGGCACATGGACCTGAACCATGCGCGTCTACCAATTCCGCCACGTGGGCACTGAGGTTGCTGCTGATGCTGCTAAACAACTTCTGCTATTATAGCGATCGGGAGAGTTTTGCGCCAGATGAACTTTCATTCCTTACTGCACATCAACCCTGTCTTGCGCTTCCCGCTTTGCCGCTGTCCGGAGACGTTGTCGCCGCGAGAGAC
>DATFBD010000025.1:0-10826 GCA_035254005.1 Burkholderiaceae bacterium
CGCCTACATGGAAACCGTGGTCGAGGATGACGAGATCGCGCTGCGCATGGACGCCGGCCGCAAGGCCCTGATGGAGCGCGGCACGACGGACGCCGGCCCCTACCAGTCGCCGATGGAAGACGGCATGCAGCACTTCCACGAGTGGTATCGCGGCAAGATCACGCTGTAACAATTAAGCCGCAAGGCGGAACCGGGAAGCCGATGCAGTCGTTGTGGATGTTGTTCGCCAGTTTCATGTTCGCCGCCATGGGGGTGTGCGTGAAGCTGGCCTCCGACCAGTTTGGCACCTCGGAAATCGTGTTCTACCGGGGCGTGGTAGGCGTCACCACGCTGTACTGCATGATCCGCGTGCAGCGCGGCGACCTGCGCACCACCATGCCCGGCGCCCACCTGTGGCGCGGCGTGGTGGGCGTGCTGTCGCTGTGGCTGTGGTACTGGACCATCGCCCGCCTGCCGCTGGCCACGGCCATGACCCTCAACTACATGGCGCCGATCTGGATCGCCGTGTTCCTGTTCGCCGCCGGCTGGTGGCATGCGAAAAACCATATCGAATGGCCGTTGTTCGTCGCCGTCGGCATGAGCTTCGTCGGCGTCACGCTGCTGCTGCAGCCGGCCTTCCACGCCAACCAGCTGGGGCCGGCGCTGGTGGCGCTCGGTTCCAGCGGACTGTCGGCCATGGCCTACATGCAGGTGCGCAAGCTGGGACTGGCCGGCGAGCCCGAATACCGGGTCGTGTTCTATTTCTCCGTGATGAACCTGGTGGCCGGCGCGGCCGGCACCATGCTGTCCGGCGCGCCCGGACAGTCTGGCTGGCATCCCATCAACACCATGCACGGCGCCTTGCTGCTGCTGGGCGTGGGCGTGTGCGCCACCAGCGCCCAGATGGCCATGACGCGCGCCTACCGGCTCGGCAGCACGCTGGTGGTGGCCAACCTGCAGTACACGGGCATCGTGTTCTCCAGCCTGTGGGGCGTGCTGGTGTTCGACGACCGCTTCGACTGGCATAGCTGGGCCGGCATCGCCGTGATCCTCGCGTCGGGCAGCGCCGCAACGTTTTACAATACGCGCAGTACCGAACGCGGTAAGGCCATCGCCAACACCGACCCGATCGCAAGCGAAGTTTAAGGAGCAGCCATGCATACCACCTTGATAGACGCGGCCACGCTGGCCGGGCACCTGACCGATCCCGACTGGATCGTGATCGACTGCCGCCACGATTTGATCGACCTGGAAGCGGGCCGCGCCGCCTATGCCGCCGGCCATATCCAGAACGCGCAGTTCGCCAGCATGGAGGACGACCTGGCCGGCCCCAAGATGGGCCCGGACGGCAAGTTCCACGGCCGCCATCCCCTGCCCGACCGCGCCGCCCTGATCGAGAAGCTGCGCCAGTGGGGCGTGAACGACCAGTCGCAAGTGGTGGCCTATGACGCGCACGGCGGCATGTACGCGGCCCGCCTGTGGTGGATGCTGCGCTGGATCGGCCACCCGGCCGTGGCGGTGCTCGACGGCGGCCTGGCCGCCTGGCAGGCGCTGGGCCAGCCACTGGTGACGCCGGTGGCTGCGCGCCCGCGCGGCAACATCATGGAAAAGCCTTCGCTGACCCGTACCGTGACGGCGGGCGAACTGGTGGCCAACCTGGCCGACGGCGCGCTCAAGGTGATCGACGCGCGCGCGCCGGACCGCTTCCGCGGCGAGAATGAGGTGGTGGACCCGGTGGGCGGCCATATCCCCGGCGCCAAGAACCGCTTCTTCAAGGACAACCTGCTCAGCGATGGCCGTTTCAAGAACCCGCACCAGCTCACGCGCGACTTCGGCCCGCTGTTCGACACGGCGCAGGATGTCGTCATGCAGTGCGGTTCGGGCGTAACGGCCTGCCACAACCTGCTGGCCCTGGAAGTGGCCGGCCTGAGCGGCGCGGCCCTGTATCCGGGCTCGTGGAGCGAATGGTGCGCCGATCCTGCAAGGCCGGTGGCCAAGGGCGAGGCGTAAGGAAGATTTAGCGCTTTAACCCGGCTGGCGCCGGGTTTGGCGCGCCCAGCGCGAGATGCGCAATTCATCGCGCACGACACGATAATCTATTGTGTGACCGGTACGAGGAATAGGAAAACTTCGCCGGCCCGGCGCCAAAGTAAGGGTGCCAATGCCAGGCCGCGTCGCAAGCACCGCAAGCGCCTCCTCGACACGCCGCGCCACCAGTTCCGCAGCCATGGCACCCTGTGCGCTGATATGCTGCAAGGTGCGAACGAAGGATTGCCAAGCGCGTGGCTGCCAAACCACCCGAAGCTCAGCCACCTTTGTTTTGTCGTTTGGCGTTAGCGGCAATAATGCGCCACGCCTCGGCCATCACTTCGGCATGTGGAATGCCCGGATTAGTCTTGAAATACTCCTGCGCTTCGAGATCAGCCCGGATAGACTCCTCCACATCATCCCAGCCATACTGCCGCACATCCAGCCACACGTCTTCCGGCCGCACCTTGGCCAGATCGGCCAGCCGTTGCAACCTTAACATCTGGTCCGTAGACAGCGCACTCAGCTCCGCTTCGGCCTTACTGTTCGTAGCATCCATGGCATCCGCCGCACGTGATTGACGAAAACTCCATCATACCGCAGGCCGGCACGCTTCGTTTGTGTCCGCGCAAGGCAGCGCGGGTGGAACCTGCCGTCAATGCCCGCGCGTGAGGAACAGCACCAGGCCTACGCCGACGGCGATCAGCAGCACCTGCGGCACGGTCTCCTTCAGCGTGGCGCGGCGCTGCATCTGCGGCATCAGGTCGCTCACGGCGATGTAGATGAAGCCGGACGAGGCGAACACCAGCACGTACGGAATCATGCCGCTGGCGCGGTCCAGCATGTAGTAGCCCAGCACCCCGCCGCCGATCGCCATCAGACTGCACAGCAGGTTGTACACGTAGGCGCGGGTGCGCGTGAAGCCGGCGTTGAGCAGCACGATGAAGTCGCCGATCTCCTGCGGAATCTCGTGCGCGATGATGGCCAGGCCCGTCACCAGCCCCAGCTCCGGATTGGCCAGGAAGGCGGCCGCGATCAGGATGCCGTCCGTGAAGTTGTGCATGCCGTCGCCCACCAAAATCATCCAGCCCGCCTTGCCCGCCTCGCGCTTGTCGTGGCCGTGGTGGTGGTGATGGCCGTCGCCCTCGTGGTGGTGCGAGTGGCGCAGGATGGCCAGTTTTTCCAGCATGAAGAAGGCCAGCAGCCCGCCCAGCAAGGTGGCGAACAGGCTGCGCGCGTCGGCCTGCGATTCGAACGCTTCCGGCAACGCGTGCAGCAAGGAGGTGGACAACATGATGCCGACCGACAGGCTGACCATGCGCTCGACCACCTTGGACAGCAGCGTGAACGAGAAGATGGCGGCGGCCGTGATGCTGACCACGCCCGCCACAGTGGTGGCCAGCAGGATGGAAATGAGTGTCGAGTCGATTTTGAACCTCTTATGGCAGGGGCCGGGCGCTGCGGCAGGGCTGCAAGCGGCGCGGGCCGGACGGTATTTTACCGCCCGGCCCGCTAATTTGCCCAATCCGCGTCAATTGACGCTAACTGCTCACATCACGCCGTGCTCGCGGAACCAGGCAATGGCGCGCGCGAAAGCGTCCTTGGCGTCCGCTTCCACATAGCTGGGACGGTAGTCCGCATGGAAGGCGTGGCCCGAATTCGGGTACACCACGAACTGCGACTTGTTGCCGGCCCGGTTCAGCGCTTCCTTCATGCGGGCGATGGAATCCTGGCTGATGCCCGTGTCCTTCAAGCCGTACAGGCCCAGCACGGGAACCTTCAGTTGCGGCGCGATGTCGATCGGATAAGTCGGCGTCATGGCGTTGGCTTCGCCCACCAGGCGGCCGTACCAGGCCACGGCCGCTTTCAACTGCGGATTGTGGGCCGCATACATCCACGCGATGCGTCCGCCCCAGCAAAAACCGGTGACGCCCATCTTGTCCGGATTGCCGCCATTGGCCTTGGCCCACGCGAACGTGGCGTCGATATCGCCCATCACTTGCGCGTCCGGCGTCTTGGCGATGATGTCGCGCTGCAGGTCGGCGATGGTGGCCGCCTTGCTCGGATCGCCCTGGCGCACGAACAGGTCCGGGGCCAGCGCCAGGTAGCCCAGCTTGGCGAAGCGGCGCGCCACGTCCGCGATGTGCTCATGCACGCCAAAAATCTCCGACACGACCACGATCACGGGCAAGTTGGTCTTGCCCTCGGGCTGGGCGCGGTAGACGGGCACGGTCTGCCCGTTCACGGAGAGGTGCAGCGTGCCGGCCGTCAGGCCCACGGTATCGGTCTTGATGACGTTTTGCGCCACCACCGGCAGTGCGGCCACGGCGAAGCCCGTTCCCAGCGCCACCTTCAGGAAATCGCGACGGTCCACACCGTCCGACAACGACGTTTTCGACAGCAGACTTGCAGCATCTTGTACCAGATCTTTCATGTGTCTCCTCTTTTAGTTTAACGTCTCCACACGGGCCCCTTGTGAGCGCCCGCCTTTCCAAACACCGTTACCGGGCGTCTTGGAGGCTGGTTCAAAATGACCGTGGCGAGGCGTGGCGGCGAAGACAGTGGGAACGGCACTGCCGTTCCGCACGGCGAGGCGCCACAACGACGCCACGGGCTTTTTGAACCGGCCTCTTAGTGCGCCTCGTCCCAATTCTTGCCGACACCCACTTCGGCCGTCAGCGGCACCTTCAGTTCAGCCACGCCAGCCATCAGGCGCGGCAGCTGCTCGCGCACCAGCGCCAGTTCCGCGTCCGGCACTTCCAGCACCAGTTCATCGTGGACTTGCATGATCATCTTCGTTTGCAGCCCGTCGCGCTCCAGCCAGCCCTGCACGGCGATCATGGCCAGCTTGATCAGGTCAGCCGCCGTGCCCTGCATGGGCGCGTTGATGGCCGCCCGTTCCGCGCCCTGGCGGCGCGGGCCGTTGGGCGAATTAATCTCGGGCAGCCACAGGCGGCGGCCGAACACCGTCTCCACGTAGCCGCGCGCCTTGGCCTGCGCCCGGGTGTCTTCCATGTACTGCTTGACGCCGGCGAAGCGGGCGAAGTAGCGGTCGATATAGCTTTGCGCCGCGCCCCGCTCGATGCCCAGGTTGGACGCCAGCCCGAACGCGCTCATGCCGTAGATCAGGCCGAAGTTGATCACCTTGGCGTAGCGCCGCTGCTCGCTCGACACCTCCCCGGCCGGCACGCCGAAGATTTCGCCGGCCGTGGCGCGGTGGATGTCCACCCCGTCGGCAAAAGCGCGCAGCATGTTCTCGTCGCCCGAGATGTGGGCCATGATGCGCAGCTCGATCTGCGAATAGTCGGCCGACACGATATGGCTGCCAGCCGGCGCCACGAACGCTTCGCGGATGCGGCGCCCCTCTTTCGTGCGGATCGGGATGTTCTGCAAGTTAGGGTCGTTGGACGCCAGCCGGCCCGTCACGGCCACGGCCTGCGCATAGTTGGTGTGGACCCGGCCCGTATGCGGGTTGATCATCTTGGGCAGCTTGTCGGTGTAGGTGGACTTGAGCTTGGACAGGCCGCGGTACTCGAGCAGCACTTTCGGCAGCGGATAATCCTCGGCCAGCTTTTGCAGCACTTCCTCGTCGGTGGACGGCGCGCCGCTCGGGGTCTTCTTCACCACCGGCAGCTTGAGCTTGTCGAAGAAGATTTCGCCGATCTGCTTGGGCGAACCGAGGTTGAACGGCTGTTCGGCCAGTTCGTGCGCCTTGTGCTCCAGTTCCGCCACGCGCGCGCCCAGTTCGGCCGACTGGGTGGCCAACAGGCCGGCATCGATCATCACGCCGTTGCGCTCGATCTTTTGCAGCACCACGGCCGTCGGCAGTTCGATGGCGCGGTAGATGTGGTTCAGCTTTTCGTCGCCTTCCACCTTGCCGATCATGTACTGGTGCAGGCGCAGCGTGATGTCGGCATCCTCGGCCGCGTAGGCCGTGGCGCGGCCCAGCTCCACCTGGTCGAAGGTGATCTGGCTGGCGCCCTTGCCGCAGACGTCGGTAAACGGAATGGTGGTCACGTTCAAATGGCGCAGCGCCAGACTGTCCATGTCGTGCGGGCGGTGCGACTCGAACACATACGATTCGAGCAGCGTGTCGTGCACGATGCCGCGCAGCTGCACGCCGTGGTTGGCGAAGATATGGCTGTCGTACTTGAGGTTCTGGCCCACCTTGGGCTTGTTCTCGTCTTCCAGCCATGGTTTGAGGCGCGCCAGCACGTGCTCGCGCGACAGCTGTTCCGGGACGCCGGCGTAGGTATGCGCGACAGGGATGTAGCAGGCCACGCCCGGCTCCACGGACAACGAAATGCCGACCAGCTGGGCCGTCATCGGCTCCAGCGAGGTGGTTTCCGTATCGACGGCCGTGAGCGCGGCCGCGTCGATCACGGCCAGCCAGTGATCGAGCTGGGCGTCCGTCAGCACCGTGTCGTAGCGTAGTTCGGCGGGCGCTTCGGCGAACAAGTCGTCCGTCACGCCGCCAGCCACGATCACGGCCGCGCCGGCGGCGGCACCAGCGGCGGCGGCCGGTGCGGCCTTGCCGCTGGCCGCACTCAACTCGCGCTGCAAGGTCTTGAAGCCGTACTTGGTGAAGAAGGCCAGCAGTGTCTCCACATCCTCGGGCCGCGCCATCAGCGACTCCGTGATGGTGCTCATGTGGCCCGACAGGTCGCAGTCCGTCTTCACGGTGATCAGCTGGCGCCCGCGCGGCAGCCACTCCAGCGCCTTGCGCAGGTTCTCGCCCACGGCGCCGCCCACGCTGGCCGCGTTGGCCATCACGCCATCAAGGCTGTCGTACTGGGTCAGCCACTTGAGGGCGGTCTTGGGGCCGCACTTGTGCACGCCGGGCACGTTGTCGACCGTGTCGCCGATCAGGGTCAGGTAATCGATGATGCGGTTGGGCGGCACGCCGAACTTGGCCAGCACGCCGGCCTGGTCCAGCTTCTCGTTGCTCATGGTGTTGATCAGCGTGACGCGCTCGTTGACCAGCTGGGCCAGGTCCTTGTCGCCGGTGGACACCACCACGTCCATCCCGGCCTGGGCCGCCTGCACGGCCAGGGTGCCGATCACGTCGTCCGCCTCCACCCCTTCCACCATCAGGATCGGCCAGCCCATGGCCTTGACGGCTTCGTGGATCGGTTCGATCTGCAGGCGCAGATCATCGGGCATCGAGGCGCGCGTGGCCTTGTATTCGGGGTACATCTCGTCGCGGAAGGTCTTGCCCTTGGCGTCGAACACGCAGGCGATGTAGGCGGCCGGATAATCGGCCCGGAGGCGGCGCAGCATGTTGACCATGCCGTGCATGGCGCCGGTCGGGTAGCCGTCCGGGCTGCGCAAGTCGGGCAGCGCGTGGAAGGCGCGGTAAAGGTAACTGGAACCGTCAACTAACAGCAGGGTTTTATGCATAATGCCGAGAAAAATGGGGGACGCGCGCGCGGGCGAAACAGCCATTATCGCAGACTTTACCGGCCCCATCGCCGTCATTGCATTATTTGCAGAAAGACAATGAAACAACAGCTGCGCACCGCTAACGCGGCCGGAAATGACGCTTTAGAAACAGCGAAGCGTGTCTGTTTGTTACAATGGGTTCTGACACTGATTTCATCCCGTTTTCACAGGCGACCCCACCATGATGCGCACCTCCACTCTCTGGCAAGTCCTCCTTCTGGCGCTGTGCGCGCAGGTGGGCGTGGCCAGTGCCCAGACGCCCGCTGCCAGCACCCCGCCCAAGCTCGAAAAAATCGAGGAAGTGGCGGACGACCCGATCACGGTCAACGCCAAGCCGGCAGCGGCTGAGAAGAAGATCACCGAGAAGCGCGAAGGCGGCCGGGTGACCGAAGCCAAGGTCAAGAGCGGCAAGAGCACCTACACGGTCAAGCCCAACATCCCGGTCGGCAGCGCGCTGCCGGGCGACGCCATGGGCAGCGCCAACCGCGGCCCCAACTGGACCGTGATGGAGTTCGACATCGGCAAGAAAAAGAAGAAAACGCCGGAAGAAGAAGCGGCCGACACCAGCGTGCCGCCGCCACCGCCGCCAGCCAAGCAATAAGGCCGGCCTATCCGCCGCGCCCCGTCTGACGCGGGGCGCGCCCACCGAACCTCACCCCTGACACTCATGGCAGTTTTTACCCCGGTCACGCTGGACGATATCGGCCAGTGGATCCAGCAATTCCCGCTCGGCAAGGCGCTGGCCATCAAAGGCATCGCCTCCGGCATTGAGAACAGCAATTTCTTCCTGACCACCGAGCGCGGCGAGTATGTGCTCACCATCTTCGAGAACCTGTCGTTCGAGCAGTTGCCGTTCTACCTGCGCCTGATGGACCACCTGGCCGCACGCGGCGTGCTGGTGCCCGCACCCGTGGCCACCCACACGGGCGAGCTGCTGGCGTCGCTGCACGGCAAGCCGGCCGCCATCGTCAGCAAGCTCGAAGGCCGCTCGCAGATGGACCCGCAACCGGTGCACTGCGCGGCCGTGGGCGCCATGCTGGCGCGCATGCACCTGGCCGGACAGGACTACCCGCTGCAGCAACCGAATTTGCGCGGCCTGGCGTGGTGGAACGAGACCACGCCGCAAGTGCTGCCCTACCTGTCCGATGAAAGCGCCCACCTGCTGCGCGCCGAGATGCACTTCCAGCAGGCGTTTGCCGCCAGCGAAACCTACCACCAGCTGCAGCAAGGCCCGGTGCACGCCGACCTGTTCCGCAACAACGTCATGTTCGACGGTGAGCGGCTGACCGGCTTCTTCGACTTCTACTTCGCCGGCTGCGACACCTGGCTGTTCGACGTCGCCGTCACCGTCAACGACTGGTGCATCAACCTGGACACGGGCGTGCTGGACGAAGCCCGCGTGCGCGCCATGCTGGACGCCTACCACGCCGTGCGTCCGTTCACGGCGGCCGAGCAGGCGGCCTGGCAACCGATGCTGCGCGCCGCCGCGCTGCGCTTCTGGCTGTCGCGCCTGTACGACTTCTACCAGCCGCGCGAAGCGGAAATGCTGACCCCGCACGACCCCACGCACTTCGAGCGCATCCTGCGCGAACGCATCGCCACGCCGGCGCCGGGCCTGACCTGATGAACAAGCTGCCCGCAAGTACCGGCTGGCTGTGGGTGAAACAGGGCTTGACCCTGTTCCGCCAGCAGCCGGCCGCGCTCTCGACGCTGCTGCTGGGCTCCATGTTCATCTCGCTGCTGGCCAGCGTGGTGCCGCTGCTGGGGCAGTTCATGCCCGTGATCCTGGTGCCCGTGTTCTCGGTCGCCTTCATGCAGGCCTGCCTGGACATCGAACAGGGCAAGCGCATCGTGCCGGCCCGGCTGCTGACGGGCTTCCACAAGCCGGCCGTGGGCACGCTGCTCAAGTTGGGCGTACTGTACCTGTGCGCGGCCGCGCTGGCCCTGGGCGCCTCGGCGCTGGCCGACGGCGGCGTGCTGTTCCAGCTGATCACGGGGCAGATCGAAGCGAACACCGACACGGCCCAGCAACTGAAGGAAGCCAATCTCGGTGGCGCCATGCTGCTCGCGTGTGCCGTCTACATTCCGGCCGCGATGGCGTTCTGCTTCGCCGCGCCGCTGATCTACTGGCAGAAAATGGCGCTCGGCAAAGCGATCTTCTTCAGCTTCTTTTCCGTGCTGCGCGCGCTCAAGGCCTTCATCGTGTTCGCGCTGGGCTGGTTCGCCATCACCGCCACGGTGAGCGAAGTGGTGATCATGCTGATGGGCCGCAGCCAGGCGGCGCTGCTGGTGCTGCTGCCCTTGTCCGTGATCCTGACGGTACTGCTGCACTGCTCGTTCTACGCCAGCTACCGGCAGATCTTCGGCCTGCCGGCCGCCACGCCAGAACCAGCCCCACAAGAATAAAACCGGGGTCAGGTCATACGCTCAAGCAACATGCGTGAACGCATGTTGCTTGAGCGCATGACCTGACCCCGGTTTTTACATTAACGCGCCAATCGCTCCAGCTTGGCCACGCTCAAGTCCAGCACCTTCATGCCGTGGCTGCCGAAATTGATCTGCGCGCGCGCGTTGCCGCCGCTGCCTTCGATGTTGACGATCACGCCTTCGCCGAATTTGCCATGCGCGACCGATTCACCGATGCGCCAGCCGTTGCCGGCCGACTTCTGCGCGATCTTCTGCGCGATGGCGTTGTCCGAGCCCACCAGCGGCACCGCGTCGTCCCACGCCGACTTGCGGTTGTTGGAGGCGAACCAGTGCGACTGCACCTTGGGCGACAGCCACTTGAGCGATTCTTCCGGCAGTTCGTCGAAGAAGCGCGATTTCATGTTGTAGCGGGTCTGGCCATGCAGCATGCGGGTCTGCGCAAAGCTCATGTAGAGCCGCTTGCGCGCGCGCGTGATGGCCACATACATCAGGCGCCGTTCCTCCTCGATGCCGCCATCCTCGCGCGAACTGCTCTCGTGCGGGAACAGGCCCTCCTCCAGCCCCGTGATGAACACGTTGTCGAATTCCAGGCCCTTGGCCGAGTGCACCGTCATCATCTGCAGCGCGTCCTGGCCGGCCTGCGCCTGGTTGTCGCCGGCTTCCAGCGAGGCATGCGACAGGAAGGCCGACAAGGGCGACATCACCGTCGGCAAGGGCGCATCGGCGTCGATCACCTCGTCGCCGTTGGCCAGCTGCACGCCCGCCGTTGCCTGCGTCTTTGGCCCGAGCAGCGCCGGCGCATCGATGCCGAAGCCTTCTTCAGACACGAACAGCATTGCCGCACTGACCAGCTGCTCCAGGTTCTCGATGCGGTCCGCGCCTTCCTTCTCGCCCTGGAAATGCGTGATGAGCCCGCTCATGTCGAGCACCACCTTCACCATCTCCTGCAG
>DATFBD010000026.1:0-18452 GCA_035254005.1 Burkholderiaceae bacterium
GTGGCCATCCACACGCTGGACATGGGCCTGTTGCAGGCTGGTGCCAGCGTCAAGGGCGAATTCGAGAGCCGCCTGAAGAACGTGATCGACGAAGTCGGGAAAAGCCCGCACGCCATCATCCTGTTCATCGACGAGGCCCACACCATGATAGGCGCGGGCGGCCAGGCCGGCCAGAACGACGCGGCCAACCTGCTCAAGCCGGCCCTGGCGCGCGGGGAACTGCGCACCATCGCTGCCACCACCTGGGGCGAGTACAAGAAGTATTTTGAGAAGGACGCGGCGCTGGCGCGGCGCTTCCAGGTGGTCAAGGTCGAGGAGCCGTCCGAGGACATCGCCTGTGCCATGCTGCGCGCCATGGTGCCGCTGATGGAAGACCATTTCGGCATCCGCATCCGCGATGAAGCTGTGACGGAGGCCGTGCGGCTGTCGCACCGCTACATCAGCGGGCGGCAGTTGCCGGACAAGGCGGTGGGCGTGCTGGACACGGCCTGCGCCCGCGTGGCGTTGGGCCAGCACGCGGTGCCGGTGGCCGTGGAGGCGGCGGCCCGCGCCCAGGAGCGCAGTGGCGCCGAGATCGCGGCGCTGGAGCGCGATGGCGAGTATGGCGGGAGCAGCGCGGAGGGCGCGGGTGGCGCCAGCGCGCGCCTGCAGCAATTGCGCGCGGCCCACGCGGCCCAGCGCGAGGAACTCGCGCACCAGCGCGCGCGCTGGGAACGCGAGCAGGCGCTGCGTGCCGAGATCGTGCGGCTGGAAGGTGAAGGCAACGCGGCCGAAGCCCGCGCGGCGCGCGAAAAACTGGCGTCGCCGCCGGACGGTGCGGCCATGGCGCCGCTGGAAGTGGATGCCGGCGTGGTGGCGGGCGTGGTTGCCGGCTGGACCGGTATCCCGCTGGGCAAAATGGTCAAGGATGAAATCCGCACCGTGCTGCGGCTGCGCGAAGCGCTGTGCGAACGCATCATCGGCCAGGATCATGCGCTGGCCGCCGTGGCCCAGCGCGTGCGCACGGCGCGCGCCAACCTGGACGACCCGAACAAGCCCACCGGCGTGTTCCTGTTCGTCGGCCCGTCCGGCATCGGCAAGACGGAGACGGCGCTGGCGCTGGCCGACCTGCTGTATGGCGGCGAACGCAAGCTGGTCACCATCAACATGAGCGAATACCAGGAAGCGCACAGCGTCTCCGGCCTGAAAGGCTCGCCACCGGGCTACGTCGGTTACGGCGAGGGCGGCGTGCTGACCGAGGCGGTGCGCCGCAATCCCTACAGCGTGGTGCTGCTGGACGAGATCGAGAAGGCCCACCCGGACGTGACGGAGCTGTTCTTCCAGGTGTTCGACAAGGGCGTGATGGACGACGCGGAAGGGCGCGAGATCGACTTCCGTAACACCATCATCATCGCCACGTCCAACGTCGGTTCAGCGGCCATGATGCAGGCCTGCCTGAACAAACCCAGGGAACAACAGCCCGCGCCGGCCGAACTGGAGGAACTGCTGCGGCCCCAGTTGATGCGGCACTTCAAGCCGGCCTTCCTGGGGCGCCTGAAAATCGTGCCGTTCTATCCGCTCGGCGACGAGGCGCTGGCCAGCATCATCGCCCTCAAGCTGGCGCGCATCGGCCAGCGCGTGCATGAGAACCATCAGGCCGAATTCAGTTACGAGCCGTCGCTGGTGGAAGCGGTACTGGCGCGCTGCATCGAGGTCGATTCGGGCGCGCGCAGCGTGGACCACATCCTGAATGGCACGCTGCTGCCCGAGATCGCGGAAGCCGTGCTGGCCCGCATGGCCGACGGCGCCGCCATCGCCCGAATCAAGGCCGGCGCGGGCCGCAACGGCCAGTTCAAATACACCATCAAATAAGCCGGAGGTTCGCCATGTTCAGCATCGCGCAACTGCTTCTTCCCATCAGCCCGGCGCAGACCTGCGGCGAGGATTTATCCTTCAGCAGCGAACTGGATGACATCGCCAGGGCCCGTACCTACGACGATCCCACGCTGGACCAGGGCGAATGGGTGGTGGCGTTGAAGGAGGCCGACTGGGGCTTTGTCGCCAGCCGTTGCGCGCGCCTGATCGAATCGAGAAGCAAGGACTTGCGGCTGGCCGTTTGGCTGGCCGAAGCCCACGCCAAGACACGCGGCCTGCGCGGCCTGGGCGACGGTTTTGCGGTGCTGGCCGGCCTGTGCGAGCATTACTGGGAAGGGCTGTATCCGCTGGCCGACGATGGCCAGTACGAGCAGCGCGTGGGTAACCTGGGCTGGCTGCTGGCCCGCACACCGCAACTGGTGCGTGAGATGGCGGTGACGGAAGACGTGGGCTATACCTGGGCCGACTTCGACGCGGCGCGCCAGCGAGCGGCCGCCGGTGGCGGCGCGGATAGCCAGGCTTGGGGCAGCGCGCCCGACGCCGCCCTCGCGCTGGCCGACCTGGACGCGCAGCGGCGCCGCAACAGCGCCGGCTACAACCAAGCCCTGCTGGCGGACGCGCGCTACTGCCTGGCCATGCTGGCCGACCTGGAACAGGCTGTGGATGCGCGCCTTGGCGTGGACGGCCCGGCCTTCGCCGCCGCCCGCGAGGCGCTGCAGGGCCTGATCCATTTTGTCGCCCCGCTGGCTGGCGGCGCCGCATCGGGCGAGGCGGCCGGTGAGGTGGACGGTGCGAGTTGCGACGGCATGAGCCAGGCGGCGGCGCATGGCGTTCTGCCGGCGGGCGAGGCGCTGCGCAACCGCGCCCAGGCGCTGAGCCAGTTGCGGCTGGTGGCCGACTTCTTCCGCCGCACGGAACCCCACAGCCCGGTCGCGTACCTGGCCGAGAAGGCGGCCAGCTGGGGCGAACAGCCGCTGCACCTGTGGCTGCGCGCCGTGGTCAAGGACCCGGCCACGCTGGCCAGCCTGGAGGACTTGCTGGGCGCCGCGCCGTCCGCTACCGGCGCTTAGCGTGCACTAGCTGCGTCGCCGCGCGGCCGCCAGGCCCACCCCGGCCAGGCCGAGCAGCAGCATGGCGTAGCTGGATGGTTCCGGCACAGCCGGCGCGAAGGTGGCATAGCTGGTTGTGATGTTGCCCTGGCCCGGATCGGTCAGGTCGTACAGCGCCGTCTTGCCATAACTGGTGGCGGAGGTATCGAGGAACATGAAATACGATTCCGAACCCGGCGTCAGGTAGGGATCGCCCTGGGTATGGCCGAAGATGTAGTTGACGTAGCCCACGAGCGGTGCGCCGAAGTGGTAGGCGGCATCGGGCGCCACGTTGCCTAGGCCGTCGCTGCGCCAGTTCGCGTTGTATTCCGGCGCGACGAAATTCCCCAATCGGAACGACCCGATGTCGCCCGCGGAACTGCGGTCGCTGATCACCCGCCAGTAGAAGTCCAGGGTGCCATCGACGCTGGAACGCACCACGCGCGATTGCACCGTGCCCGACACGATGCCGCTGCCATTGTTGAACGAGAACGCTTGCACCTGGTCTTCCAGCACCACGCCGGCCAGTTGCGGTTCGGCCGCCACCGTGGTGCCGGGCAGGCTGACATAGGTATTGGCCGGTAGCGTGACGGCCATGACGGACTGCGTGACGGCCAGCGCGGCGGCCGTGGCGAGCAGGCGGGATATGGGTTTCATTGATTCACCTCCGATTTATCGTTGACGTTATGCGCGGTGAGAGCGAAGCGTGCGCCGTTTGGCCCAGCCAGTATAGGCAGAGGATGCTGTGGTTGCTATTGCATGTTTTACATTTTAAGAATAATTTTTAACATCGTTGCATTTTCGCTATTCCACCGGGAAAACACTTGTTGACCGGCGCGTAGTCTTGTTGCCGCTTCGTCAGCCTGCCGATGGCGCTTCGGTACAATGTCGGCCTATGACTTCTTCTCTGCACCCGGCCGCCGGCGGCGGCCACCGGCGCGCCATGTGCGCCACCTGCCTGCGCGCGCGATCGGCCTGCATTTGCCGCTGGGTGGCGCCGTGCGCCAACGCGGTCGATGTGCTGATCCTGCAGCACCCGATGGAAGTGGCGAATGCCAAAGGCAGCGCGCGGTTGCTGCATCTGAGCCTGGTGCGCAGCCGGCTGGAAGTGGGGGAGGCGTTCGCGCCGGAGGCGCTGGCGCAGTGGCTGACGGCCGATGGCCGCCGCCCCGTGCTGCTGTATCCCGAGACGGCGGAAGGTGGGGGACCGGTGATGGCGCCGGCCGCGCCGTTTGATCCCGCCTGGCGCGCGCAGCCGGAACGCTTGCGGCTCGTGGTGCTGGACGGCACCTGGCGCAAGAGCCGCAAGATGCTGTACCTGAATCCGGCCCTGCAAGGCTTGCCGCGCCTGCCGCTGCGCGATACGCCGCCATCGCACTACCTGATCCGCAAGGCGCATCTGCCCGACCAGTTATCGACGCTCGAAGCGACCTGCTATGCGCTGCAACAGCTGGAAGGGCGGCCCGCCGCGTTCGCGCCGCTGATCGCCGCCTTCGATGGTTTCGTCGGACAGCAGCAAGGCTATGTGCAGGGAGCGCACGGGCCACGTTGACGCGTTGGCGGCAGGCGGCAGGCAGCGCAGGCGGCAGGGGCCGGCGGCGGGACCCCGTGGGTTGGGGCCACGCGGCGAGGGACAGGCGGCAGCGTCAGGCGATCAGCTTCAGCCCCGGCGGCAGGGCATCGCCAAGCAGGC
This sequence comes from Burkholderiaceae bacterium, assembly GCA_035254005.1. GTDB lineage: Bacteria > Pseudomonadota > Gammaproteobacteria > Burkholderiales > Burkholderiaceae_D > Rugamonas. Next base: position 4,636 of record DATFBD010000026.1, read on the forward strand.
GCTTTTCGTCCGCCTGATCCAGCTGCACCACTTCTCGCACCATGGCGTTCCAGTTGGCGGGCGCGCCCACGGCCGACAGGCGGCGCAGGATCTCGGCCCGCAGCGCCTCGCCGATGTCGCGCGAACGGTCGCCCGTCATGCGCGCCAGGTGGGCCGCCGCATAGCCGGCCGGCTCCACCTTCTTCCAGTCCAGCGCCAGGATTGTGGCCAGCCATTGTTCCACGGTGACCGTGGGCACCACGTCGTGCGCGCTGCCATGGAAAGGCTGGCGCGCGCCCACGCGGCTCAGGCCCCACAGGTAGCGCGCCTGCGCCGCTTCGGCCTTGGCCGTCGCATCGGCCCTGGCGCTGCTGGAGCGCGCGGCCGCGCCGCCCTTGGCTGCCGCCGTGCGTTGCAACGCGGTGGTGGCCTGGTCCAGCTGCATCAGCATCCAGGCGCCGATTTCGGCCTTGTAGTTGCCGGGGATGCGTTCCAGCGAGGCGCCCAGGCGCAGCATGTCGTCATCGCTGCCGTCCACCAGCGTGTGCGGACGGCGGCCCCGTTCCTGGGCATCCGCCTGCACGTTGAAGGCGAAATCGTCGAGGATACGCAGCTGGGCCGTGGCATCGAGGCCGCCCGACACGCGCCGCCACATGGTCCACCACTCGGCGCATACCTGGCTGTCCTTGTGATGCTGGGCGCCCGTCTCGAACAGGGCCCACAACTGCTCCATGCGCCATTCATCCAGCGTGTAGCCGAAGCCGGGGCGCAGGCAGTAGCCGCACAGGTTGAGCCATACGCGCTCATGGTCGGCCGAGCGGCGCCGGCCCTTGGCGCGGGCCAGCAGCGCGTCGAACAACTGGCGCAGCAGCGGCGTGGCCCACTTCTCGCGGCTGCCCAGCGCGTTTTCGAGCTGGGTGCGCAGCTGGCGCACTTCCTTCAGATCGACCTGCTGGGCGCGTGAGCCGAAGATGCGGTCTATCTTCTCGATGGCCGCGCCCAGGCCGGGATGGGCAGCTGCTGCTTGCGTTTCCGGCGCCGCGCTGGCGTCCGCGTTTGGCGCGCTCGCTTCGCGCAACTGGAATTCCAGCAGCCAGCGTTGTTGCGGCTGTCCCTGCGGCTGGCCCGGCACGTGCGTGCTGCCCGCATCGGCCACGGCCACACAATGCACTTCCAGCGTGCCCACCTCGCTCAGCGACGTGGCCAGTTGCACCGGTATCTCCTTGCGCGCCGCGCTGCCGCTGTCGCGCAGCACGGTGGCCATGGCAGGTAGACGCACGAAGTCACCCTGGTTCAGGTCCACCATCTCGCCGGCCAGCGGTGCTGCGCCCGATTCAGCGGTCGATGAGGCCAGGTGGAAGCGTACCGGGCGCCCCAGCCGCAGTGCGAAGGTGCGTTCGGACAGCAGCACTTCACTGCCTTCGGCCGTGCCGCGCGGCAGGATGCAGATGGCGCGGCATGGTTTGCCGGGGCGCTGCTCCTCATCCAGCACGAGGAAATAGCTGCGTGGCGAACCGCCCGTGATGGCGGGCGCCGCGCCGAGCCGGGCCAGCGCGTAGGCCACGCCGCCACGGGCCACGGCCACGTCGGGATTGTCGTTGTGGAGCACCCGCAGCGGCTGGCCGCGCCATTGCGCCAGTGTCGCTTGCAGGCGGCGCGCGAGCGCGTCGGCGCGGAATACGCCGCCGTTGAGCAGCAGCGTGTCGGGTATGGGGAAGGGCGCATCAGCGGGCAAGCCCAAGGCGCTGCGCGCGGCACCCGCATGCTGCTGCAGGAAGCTGGCCAGGTGGCGCGTGATGGCCGGGTCGCTGGCGTAGGGCAGGCCGAATTCGACGATGGCGGCCCGGCCGCGCCGTGCGCCTTCGTCCACCGCGCCCATCGGTAAGAAGCCATCGACTACCAGCCGTTCCACTTCCTCGCGCGTGAATTCGACCGAGCGGGTGCCGCCGATCAGGCGTGAGCCGGCGCCCAGCAGGGTGACGGTGACGCGTTCCGGCGCGTCGGCCGCCAGCAGTTGTTCCTTGGCGGCGCGGCAGCGTTCCGTCAGCTGCGCCAGACGGCCGGCCGACAGGCGGGTGACGCTGCCTTCCTGGCCAGCGTTGGCGGCATTGCCGGCACCCGCGGTGGCCATCCGGCTTTCCGCCAGGTGGGCCAGCGCCAGGTCCATATTGTCGCCACCGAGGATCAGGTGGTTGCCCACGCCGATGCGGCTCAGTTGCGGCACGCCGTCGGCCAGTTCGACCTTGATCAGGCTGAAGTCCGTGGTGCCGCCGCCCACGTCGCACACCAGCACCAGCCGGGTATCGGCCAATTCTTCGGCCAGCGTGGCGCGATGCCGGAACAGCCAGTCGTAGAAGGCCGCCTGCGGTTCCTCCAGCAGGCGCAGGCCGGGCAGGCCGGCCATGCGCGCCGCTTCCAGCGTCAGCGCGCGGGCGCCTTCGTCGAACGAGGCGGGGATGGTCAGCACCAGCTGCTGTTGTTCCAGCGGCTGTTGCGGGAAGCGTGTGTTCCACGCGGCGCGCAAGTGGGCCAGGTAGCTGGCGCTGGCGGCCACCGGCGACACGCGCGGCACGCCTTCCTCGGCGCCCCACGGCAGGATGGGCGCCATGCGGTCCACGCCGGGGTGGGACAGCCAACTCTTGGCGCTGGCCACAAGCCGCCCCGGCACCTGTGCGCCCAGTACGCGGGCCAGCCGGCCCGTGACCACTTGCGCCAGTCCGGCCACGTCGTCCTGCCGCCAGGGCAGTTGCAGTTCGCCGTCGGCCAGCTCGCCCTCGGCCGGGTGGTAGCGCAGCGACGGCAGCAGCGCGCCCGGCGCCACCTCGCCCGGCGCCACCAGCTGCTCGATGTCGAACAAGCGGATCTGCGCCTTGTCGGGCGCCGCGCCAATCTCGGAATAAGCCAGCACCGTGTTGGTGGTGCCCAGGTCGATGCTGACGAGGTAGTGGGCCATTGTCAGACAGCGGCTCCCGCGCGTACGTCGAACTCCACCTTCCAGCGCTGGCCGTCATTGGCCACGGCCAGCAGTTCCAGCGTGCCCGATTCGGTGGCCAGCGCGTGCAGCTTGACCTGCACCACGTCGCCAGCCTGCCGCCCTTCCGGCGACAGCGTGGCGGCGATCTCGTTCAGTTCCTGCAATTCGTCCGGCAGCCAGCTGTCGAGCAGGTCGCCGATCTGGTCCTGGCGCCGCACGGACGAGCCGAAGAAGCGGAACTGCACCGGCTCGCCCACCACCAGGCCGAATTCCTGCGCCGGCAATTCCATCTCCGAACCTTCCTCCATGCCGAACGGCGCCACGCACAGGGCCTGGATCGGCGGTTCCATGCCGGGGATGGCCGGCATGGCCGATTCGATGGCCACGTAGTAGGAGCGGGCCGTGCCACCGCGAATGCGCACGCCGCTGCCGCGCCGCACGTAGCTGTAGTAGGCCGCGCCACGGGCCACGGCCAGGTCAAGATCGGCGCCGCCCAGCATGCGGGCCGGCTCCGCGCCCTCCAGGTACAGCCAGTCGTTGAGGGTGGCCATCACGCGCTGGGCCAGCAGCTCGGACTTGAACACGCCGCCGTTGAACAGCACGGCCGTCGGATGCAGGAAGGTGGCGTCCGCGCTCTGGCGGCCGGCGTAGCCTTCCAGCTCCGCCGTCGCGCCCACCTGGCGCGCCAGGAAGGCGGCCAGGTGGCGCGTGATGCCGGCATCCTGCGCGTACGGCAGGCCAAGCTGGGTCAGGCCGGCGCGGGTGCGCACGGCCGGGCGGGCCGACGCTTCCACGGTGGGGAAGAAGCCATCCAGGATGAAGGTGCTCACTTCCTCGCGCGTCAGTTCGGTGCGGATTGAGCCGCCGATCAGCTTGGAGCCACGGCTCGGCACGACGATGGGCCAGGTGGCCGCGTCGGCATCGGCCAGCAGCGCTTCCTTGGCGGCGCGGCAGCCGTAGGTCAGCGCACGCATCTGCCAGGCGTCCAGCGTGGTGCCGTTGGCGGACAATTTGCGCGCAACCAGGTGGGCCAGCGCCAGGTCCATGTTGTCGCCACCGAGCAGGATATGGTCGCCCACGGCCACGCGGTGCGGTTCCAGCACGCCGTCCCGTTCCAGCACGGCGATCAGCGAGAAGTCGCTGGTGCCGCCGCCCACGTCCACCACCAGGATCACGTCACCCGGTTTGACTTCCTTGCGCCAGCGGCCGGCGCTGCCCTGGATCCAGCTGTACAGGGCGGCCTGCGGTTCTTCCAGCAGTGTGAGACCGTCGTAGCCGGCCGCGCGGGCCGCGTCGGCCGTCAGTTCGCGCGCGCCCGGATCGAACGAGGCGGGGATGGTGACGGTGACGGCTTGCTGCGCGAACGGCGCGTCCGGATGGGCCGCATCCCATGCGGCCCGCAGGTGTGACAGGTAGCGGGTGGAGGCGTCCAGCGGCGACACGCGTACCACTTCCTCGGGTGCGTCGTTGGGCAGGATGGGACCACGGCGGTCCACGCCGGGGTGGCACAGCCAGCTCTTGGCGCTGGAGACGAGACGGATCGGCGTGGTGGCGCCACGGCTGCGGGCCATCTCGCCGACCACGGCGGTCTGCTCGGCGGCGCTCTGGGCCCAGGGCAGGCTCAGGTCGCCGGGCGCCAGTTCGTCCGCGTGCGGCAGGTACAGGAAAGAAGGCAGCAGCGGCAGTTCTTCCACCGTGCCGGGCGCCGTCAACTGCGGTACGGCCAGCACGCCGTGGCTGGTCTTTTCGCCGTCGCTGGCGGCCAGGTCTACGTAGGACAGGGCGCTGTGGGTGGTGCCCAGGTCGATGCCAATGGCGTAGCGTGGTTCGCTCATAATTCCACCTCCGCCGGAGCCAGCACGCTGGCGTCGTGCGCTTCGGCCAGTTTCGGCAGCAGCACGTTGGTGGCGCGCCAGCCGCGGTGGCTCAGCGTGCCACGGAATGGCGCCTTGCCGACCACGTTGCCGGTCAGGCGCACGGCGCCCGCGTCGAAGCCTTCTTCCAGCACCACGCGGCTGCCTTCGGCCTCCGCGCGCACCGGTTCGATGTGGAAGTGCTCGCGCAGCACCTTGCCGCAGCCTTCATGCACCACGCGGGCGGCGGCGCCGATGTCGGCGTCGGCGTAGGCGCTCAGGTCTTCCTGGGTGAAGTCGATCAGGCGCGCTTCGCGTTGCAGCAGGCTCAGTAGTTGCAGCGCGGCGTCGGGCGTGGCCACGCGCAGTGGCGTGGGGGCGGGGGCCGGTGTGGGCGCAGCGACGGGCGCGGGCGGATAGCTGGCGGCGTCGTTCATGCGCTGCAGGCGGCTGGCGTAATCCGCGTCCGTCAGCGTGTTGACGAAGGCGCTGAAGGCCAGCGGCAGCCGGCTCCAGAACGAGGACGGTTTGGTCGATACGGGTTGGCTCATGGGGTGCTCGCGTAAGGTGAACATCAGGCCGCCGCCAGGCACCGGGCGGCATCCTGATAAGTTGTTGGTTGGGGCTGGGGTGCTACAGGCCCGCCGGCGCGGCAATCGGCGCGCGCGGCGTGGGGATGACTTCTCCCCAAGTTTGTTAGCATGATACCAGCTTGCGCGCGCTAACTGCAGGGGGAGGGGGCAATTGCGGCCGGGGATAGCCGCGGAAGGTGCTTGAGGTACTGTGCAACCGTACAGTATCCCTTGCTGGCAAGGGATACTGGCGGGGGCGGGATGGGATCAGGCCGCCAGGCTGGCGTTGTCGATCACGAAGCGATACTTGACGTCGCCCTTGAGCATGCGCTCGTAGGCCACGTTGATCTCGTCGGCGCGGATCAGTTCGATATCGGCCACGATCCTGTGCCGGGCGCAGAAGTCCAGCATTTCCTGGGTTTCTGGAATGCCGCCTATCATCGAGCCGGCCAATGCGCGGCGCTGCATGATCAAATTGAAGACCTGCGGCGACGGATGCGGCGTGGCGGGCGCGCCCACCAGGGTCATGGTGCCATCGCGCTTGAGCAGCACCAGGAAGGCGTCCAGGTCGTGCGGCGCCGCCACCGTGTTGAGGATGAAGTCGAAGCTCCGCGCGTGGGCCGCCATTTCCTCCGCGTTGCGCGACACCACGACTTCGTCGGCCCCCAGCGCTTGCGCGGCTTCGCGCTTCGATTCGGAAGTGGTGAACGCCACCACGTGCGCGCCCATCGCATGGGCCAGCTTGATGCCCATGTGGCCCAGGCCGCCGATACCGACCACGCCCACTTTCTTGCCCGGACCGGCGTGCCAGTGGCGCAGCGGCGAGTAGGTGGTGATGCCGGCGCACAGCAGCGGCGCCACGGCGGCCAGCTCGTGCTCGGGATGGCTGATGCGCAGCACGTAGCGTTCATGCACCACGATCTGCTCCGAGTAGCCGCCCATGGTCCAGCCTGGCTGGTCGGCGGTGGGGCCGTTGTAGGTGCCGACCATGCTGGTGCAATAGTTTTCCAGGCCGTCGTCGCAATCGGCGCAATGCTGGCAGCTGTCGACGATGCAGCCGACGCCGACCAGGTCGCCGATCTTGTGGCTGGTCACGTGGGCGCCGATGGCGGTCACGCGGCCGACGATTTCATGGCCGGGCACGCAAGGAAATTGCGTGCCGGCCCATTCGCTGCGCACGGTGTGCAGGTCCGAGTGGCAGACGCCGCAGAAGGCGATGCTGATCTGTACGTCATGCGCGCCCGGTGCGCGGCGGGTGATGTCCATGGACACCAGGGGTTGGTCGCCTGCATGGGCGCCGTAAGCTTTGACCGTCACGGGATGTGTTCCTTTCGTATTCTTGTTTAAATGTGTTCGATACCGGTGCCAGGCATGATAGCGATAAACAGGGGCGCAAAACGGGCCGGAATTTGCTTGGGCTTATGAAGCTGGCTCATGAATAGTCATCCCGGTTCATTACCTCTTTTGCTGAATGCGCAAGCGTGGCGACGGCGGGGGCCGATATTATTTTCACGGCCGCGCTTGATATGCGCGCGGCCAGCACCTAGAATACTGTGTAAATATACAGTATTTTCAGGTGTGCCATGTCCGATGCGGAAGAACAGTTCGAGCAAACCATGCTGCCGCCCCGGCCATTGCAGGCCACCAAGGGGCGCGGCGCCGTCAGCAATCTGCAAGGCCGTTTCGAGCGCCATGCGCGCGAGGCGTTCGACGACGGCTGGGACCAGGAGGGTGAGCAGGAAGGAGAGCGTCAGGCGGGCGGCTGGAAGACCCAGGTCACCCATGAGCAGGCCCGCAGCATCCTGAGCCGCAATGCCTCGCCCGATGTGCCATTCAGCGTCTCGCTCAACCCTTACCGGGGTTGCGAACATGGCTGCATCTATTGCTATGCGCGGCCCACGCACAGCTACCAGGGCCTGTCGCCGGGGCTGGATTTCGAGAGCAAGATCTTCGCCAAGGTCAACGCGCCGGAACTGCTGCGGCGCGAACTGGCCAAGGCCTCCTATGCGCCCGAGTCGATCGCGCTGGGCGTCAACACGGACGCCTACCAGCCTTGCGAACGCGAGCTGCGGATCACGCGCCGCGTGCTCGAAGTGCTGCAGGAATGTGAACACCCCGTCGGCCTGATCACCAAGTCGGCCCTGATCGAGCGCGATATCGACATCCTGGCCGCGATGGCGGCCAAGCGGCAGGCGGCCGTGGCCATCACCATCACCACGCTGGACCCGGCCATCGCGCGCACGCTGGAGCCGCGCGCGGCCGCGCCGGCGCGCCGGTTGCGCACCGTGCGCACGCTGGCCGAGGCCGGTATCCCGGTGGGGGTGAGCATTTCACCGATCATTCCCTTCATCACGGAACCGGAGATCGAGCGTCTGCTGGAAGCCGTGCACGAGGCTGGCGCCACCTCGGCCCATTACGTGGTGCTGCGCTTGCCGTGGGAGGTCAACCCCCTGTTCCAGCAATGGTTGCAGGCGCACTTTCCGGAACGGGCCCAGCGCGTGATGAACCGGGTGCGGGAAATGCGCGGCGGCAAAGACTACGACAGCGATTTCGCCACGCGCATGCATGGCGAAGGCGTGTGGGCCGAGCTGATACGGCAGCGTTTCAAAATCGCCGCCGCACGGCTGGGACTGAGCGGCCATGGCGGCCGTTTCCATCAACTCGACGCCAGCCAGTTCCGCCGTCCGCTGGTGATACCGCCGCTGGGCGCGCGCGCCAGCGGGGCAGGCGAGGGACAGCTGGACCTGTTCGGCTAACAGCCTGGTTAAAACATGATCGTGGCCGCCGTGGCGACCAAGACAGTGCACCTGTACGGCGCGGCGCCACAAGCTAGCCACAGGCTTTTTGCAACGGCCTCTCAGGGAGCTGCGATGCGAGGTGTGCCATGGACTTGACGTCAGAAGGTCTCCCATTCGTCCGTGCCGGACCTGGTGGCCGGCGCTTGCGTGTCTCGTGCGCCGGCGCCCGCGCGGCGCTTGGCGGGTGTCAGCGCGATGACCGCGTGCCCGCTGGCCGTGTGGCTGGCGCTGTCCTGCGGCCGGGTGGTGGTGGCCGTGGCGGCTGCGGCGGTCATGGCGGCCGGGGTGGCGCCCGGTGGCGCACCGGCGCCGCCGGCCAGCCCGTGCGCAAGCTGGAAGGTGGCCACGGCTTGCACCAGTTCCTGGGCCTCGCCGCGCATGCTGGCAGCAGCGGCGGCCATCTGCTCGACCAGGGCGGCGTTTTGCTGGGTCGCCTCGTCCATCTGCGTGACCGCCTCCGTCACCTGCGACACGCCGGTGGCCTGTTCGCGGCTGGCGGCGCTGATCTCGGCGACGATCTCCGTCACGCGGCCGATGGCCTCGACCACGGCGTCCATCGTCCGGCCCGCCTTGTCCACCAGCGCCGCGCCATGTTCGACCCGCGCCACGCTGTCGCCGATGAGCGCCTTGATCTCCCTGGCCGCTTCCGCGCTGCGGCCGGCCAGCGCCCGCACCTCGGTGGCCACCACGGCGAAACCGCGGCCCTGCTCGCCGGCGCGGGCCGCTTCCACCGCCGCGTTGAGCGCCAGGATGTTGGTCTGGAACGCGATGCTGTCGATCACGGCGATGATGTCGCTGATCTTGTGGCTGGCTTCATCGATGTCCTTCATGGTCTGGATCACCTGGCCGACCACCTCGCCGCCTTCGCGCGCCACGGTGCTGGCGTTGACGGCCAACTGGCTGGCCTGGCGCGCGCTGTCGGCGTTTTGCGCCACGGTGGACGACAACTGTTCCATCGAGGCGGCCGTCTCTTCGAGCGCGCTGGCCTGTGCCTCGGTGCGGCCCGACAAGTCCATATTGCCCTGCGCGATCTCGGCGCTGGCCGTGGCCACGCTGTCGGAACTGTGGCGCACGCTGCTGACCACCTTGGCCAGGCTGTCGCGCATCGCACCCATGGCGGCCAGCAGGCTGTGCTGGTCGCCGGCGCGCCGCTGCACTTCGACGGCCAGGTTGCCGGCGGCGATCTCTCGGGCCACGTTGGCCGCGTAGGCCGGCTCGCCGCCCAGCTCGCGCGTCAGCGAGCGCGTGATGCGATAGGCCGCCAGCGCACCGAGCATGGCGCCCAGCACGGTGGCCAGCAGCATGGCCGTGCCGGCGTGGCTGACCGTGGACTGGGCTTCGGCGGCGCTGAGCCGCATGCTTTCGCGCTGGTAGTTCATCATGTCGTCCAGCGCCTTGAAGAACGTGGTCTGCAAGGGGCGGACCTCGTTGAGCAGCGTCTCCCTGGCTTCGTCGTTGCGGTTGTCCAGGCCCAGCGCGATGGCTTTGTCGAGGGTCTTGAGATAGGGCACGCGCGCCTCCACCACCCGCTGCAACAATTGCTTGCCCTGGTCGGGCGCGCTGTCGCCACCGAGCCTGTGCAAGGTGGCGCCGATGGCCGCGCGCGCGCCATTGATGCGGCTCACTTCCTCCTGCCTGGCGCCATGGTCCGACAGCAGCACCACGTTGCGCACGGCGCGCGCTACCAGGTTGACATTGTCCTGCACTTCATTGAGCTGGTCGTACTTGACCATGCGGTCATTGACCAGCAGGTGCATCTCGGTGCCGATGTTGCCCAGTTGGCTGTGGCCGTAGCCGGCCACGCTCATGCCCACCAGGATGGTCAGGCCAAAGCCGGCCGCCAGCCGCGTGGCCACGCTCGCGTTGCGCAAATCCATATTCATTCCCCTTGCCTCGATGTGGTCTATCCATTCGGCAACATGCCGTCAAGGAACATGATATGTACATTTTTTGATAACTGCCGGGGGGCCGTGGGACCGAATTGATATGGCGCAGGGTCCGGCGGCGCGCGCTGTTGGACGGCCGCGACTGGCCCTCGTTCAGGGTGCCTTGGCGTTCAGTTCGGCCAGGTGGCGCTCGATGGCGAACACGTGCTGGTCATGCTGGCCCAGTTCGCGCAGGGCGGCCGCGAGGTGGTTCAGGTAGTCGCTGTTGGGGCCGCTGGGTCCGGACGAGCGCGCGATCTGGCGCGCGATTTCCTGCTCGGAGGCGGCGCCGAGGAAGGCCGTGTTGTCCTCGGTGGCGATATACACCAGGCCTTCCTCGCTGCGGCCATCGTCGAAGTGGATGGGGATGGCCAGGCGCAGGTAGCCGTTCTTCTCGCGATGGTCGAGATGGCCGAACACGGCCGGGGTGATCAGGTAGGCCATGCCGTGGCAGATGGCGCCCGCCTCGCGGATCAGGGTCACCACGCGGCCTGGCGCTTCGGGCGTGCCGCGATGGTCGTGCGAACCTTGCCAGAAACGGCGTGTCCAGTCCGTGATGCTGGCGGGGCGGCGGTCCAGGTAGGGGAAGTCGGCCTTGTAGATCAGCGAGCCGTAGCCGAACAGCCAGACGCTGTGGCGGCCGTCGAACTTGTCCATCTTTTCGTTCACGGCGATGGTATTGGCAGTCATGGTGCAATGTGGTCAGGGTGACAAACCGGCCGCGCGGGGCCGGCACTTGCGCATTATAGGGCGGGCGCGGCGCTTGCGTCAGCCATGGCGCGCCGATAGGCGTCAGGGCGCCGGCGCGGGCCCAGGCAAGGTGTCGGGCATCAGCAGTTTGCCGTCGTCATCGGTGTCGATGCGCAGGAACTCGGGATGGGCGATCCCGAGTTGGCGGAACACGCGGGCCAGGTGCTGCTCGTGTTCGTCCATCATGTGCTGCCGCGCCGGCTGGTCGGCCGGACTGCAGCAGGAGGTGATCAGCAACAGGCGTTTGCCGCCGGCGGCCGGGGTGCCGGCGCCGTTGGCGGCCTGGGTTTCCTGCCGCGCCTGCGCCAGGTGCAGTATCCGGTCCAGCCAGGCCTTGAGGACCGACGGGATGGAGAAGTTGTACAGCGGGGCGGCCAGCACGACCAGGTCGGCGTCGAGGAATTCGCGCAGCAGCGATTGACTCAGCATGGCTTCAGCGCGCACTTCGGCGTTGAGCGGAATGCTGTCGTCCCATTGCTGGCGCAGCACTTGCAGCAAAGGGCCGCTGATATGCGACAGCGGCGCGGCGGCCAGGTCGCGATACACGACGTGCGCCGTGCCGTCCGGACACTGCGCGGCGACCACGGCGGCGGTGGACTGGCGCGAGCCAGTGACGTCGCCCAGGGCGCAGGTATCGATATGGAGGATGTTCATTAGTTTGTCTTGTTCAACGGGCGTAAAGCATCGCGCAGTATATCCCTGCGGCAATTATGTTGCCAATAGGTAAAAAGCCTACACTTTGTTGCAATGTCGAACCAAGCCGGCCGGCGCTGGCAGCCCGGGAATGATGGGGGCGCCGCTCAATCCAGCGTGACGTTCCACTCGTGGCCGGCCACGAACTGGTGCAGGAAAGTGGCGAAGCTGTCGGCCGCCGGCGACAGCGCGCGTGCATTTTTGGTGTAGACAAAAAAGCGCCGCGTCAGCTCCGGTTCGAACAGCTGGCGCATTTGCAGGCCGTACAGCTTGACCATCTGCGCCGCGTAGGGCAGGCAGACCGTGATGCCCAGCCGCGCCGCCACCATGGCCAGCGCCGTGGTCATGAACGTGACCTCGTTGTAGGGGCGGAGCGAAATATCGCGGAACGATTCGTGCATGTCGCGCAGCAGCCGTTCCGTGAACTGGCCCTGCAGCGAGATGAACGGATAGTCGGCCACGTCGGCCCAGGTCACGCGCTCGCGCTGTTCCAGCGGGTGGCCGGGCGGGTAGACCAGCACGAACGGCATTTCCAGCAACTGCACGGCGTCGATCTCGGCCGTGGGATCGCGCTCCGGGCCAATGCCGAAATCGACTTCGCCGCTGAACACGCGGGCCGACACCTGCTCCAGCGGGCAGTCCACCAGCCGCACCTGGATCGCCGGCTGGACCGCCTGGTAGGCGGCGATCACTTCCGGCAGCAGGGTACACGACATCATCTGCGGCGCCGCCACCCGCACCATGCCCTTCTTGAGCGCCTTGCGGTTGGCGATGTCGGCCATGGCGCCATCGAGGTCCTGCAACATCTTGTCGAACAGCGGATACAGCTCGCGGCCCAGTTCCGATAACTGGGCCCGGCGCGTGGTGCGCTCGACCACCGTCACGCCCAGCACCTGTTCCAGCTCCTTGATCTGGCCGCTCAGGGCGGACTGGGTTACGTGCAGGTACTCGGCGGCCAGCGTGAAGCTGCCGGTCTTGGCCACGGCCACCAGGGCGCGCATCTGTCGCAGGCTGGGATTCATAAGAAAATCTGATAAATGATGAAGAAAATACCGTTTGTATGATATCTGAATCTGGATTCTAATGCTCTGCATGAGGACTTAACCGGAGACACCCAGATGAAGATCAAGCAAATCCACCACGTGGCCTACCGCTGTATCGACGCCAAGCAGACCGTCGAATGGTATGTCAAACACCTCAACATGGACTTCGTGCTGGCCATCGCCGAAAACGAAGTGCCATCGACCAAGGCGCCGGACCCGTACATGCACGTGTTCCTGGACGCCGGCCACGGCAACGTGCTGGCCTTCTTCGAGCTGCCGACCCAGGCGCCGATGGACCGCGACCGCAACACCCCGGCCTGGGTGCAGCACCTGGCGCTGGAAGTGGAGAGCATGGATGAACTGCTGGCCGCCAAGGAGCGCCTGGTGGCCGCCGGCATCGACGTGCTGGGCCCCGTCAACCACACCATCTTCAAGTCGATCTACTTCTTCGACCCCAACGGCCACCGGCTGGAACTGGCGGCCAACACGGGCACGCCGGAGATGTACAAGAAGCTAGACGACGTCAAATGGGACATGCTGGAGGAGTGGTCGAAAACCCGCAAGGCGCCGCGCCACGCGGCCTGGATGCACGAAACGCCAGCGGAGGGCCAGCAATGAAGCTCGCCACCCTGAAGAACGGCAGCCGTGATGGCGCCCTGGTGATCGTCAGCCGCGACCTGTCGCGCTGCGTGGCCGTGCCGCAGATCGCCGCCACGTTGCAGCAGGCGCTCGACAACTGGGACGCCATCGCACCGCGCCTGGAGCAGACCTACGCCGCGCTCAACGCCGGCGCCGTCGCCGACGCCCGGCCGTTCGACCAGCTGCAATGCCACTCGCCGCTGCCGCGCGCCTATCAGTGGGCCGACGGCTCGGCCTACATCAACCACGTTGAACTGGTGCGCAAGGCGCGCAACGCCGAAGTGCCGGCCTCCTTCTACACCGACCCGCTGATGTACCAGGGCGGCTCCGACAGCTTCATCGGCCCGCGCGATCCGATCTTCGCGCTGTCCGAAGAATGGGGCATCGACCTGGAGGCCGAAGTGGCCGTCATCACCGGCGACGTGCGCATGGGCGCCAGCGCCGCCGACTGCGCCAGGGCGATCCGCCTGGTCATGCTGGCCAACGACGTCTCGCTGCGCAACCTGATCCCGAACGAGCTGGCCAAGGGCTTCGGCTTCTTCCAGTCGAAGGCCGCCAGCGCCTTCTCGCCGGTGGCCGTCACGCCGGACG
>DATFBD010000027.1:0-13892 GCA_035254005.1 Burkholderiaceae bacterium
GGCGCCGGCTGGAACGTCGTCAAGGTCATCTGGGGCCCGGGCTGGGACGAACTGCTGGCGCGCGACAAGGACGGCATCCTGCAGCGCGTGATGATGGAAACCGTGGACGGCGAATACCAGAACTACAAGGCCAAGGACGGCGCCTACGTGCGCAAGCACTTCTTCGGCAAGCATCCGAAGTTGCTGGAAATGGTCGCCAACATGACCGACGACGACATCTGGCGCCTGACCCGCGGCGGCCACGATCCGCACAAGATCTACGCCGCCTTCAAGGTCGCGCAGGAACACAAGGGCCAGCCGACCGTGATCCTGGTGAAGACCGTCAAGGGCTTCGGCATGGGCAAGTCGGGCGAGGCGCGCAACACGGCGCACCAGACCAAGAAGCTGGACGACGCGGCCATCCGCGAAATGCGCGACCGCTTCGCGCTGCCTATCCCGGACGACAAGCTGGCCGAGATCCCGTTCTTCAAGCCGGCCGAGGATTCGCCGGAAATGAAATACCTGCACGAGCGCCGCGCCGCGCTGGGCGGCTACCTGCCGCAGCGCCGCGAAAAGGCCGAAGAATCGCTGCCCGTACCGGCGCTGTCGACGTTCCAGAACGTGCTGGACGCGACCCCGGAAGGCCGTGAAATCTCGACCACGCAAGCCTACGTGCGTATCATCACCTCGCTGCTGAAGGACCCCAACCTGGGCCAGCGCGTGGTGCCTATCCTGGTTGACGAATCGCGTACCTTCGGTATGGAAGGCCTGTTCCGCCAGATCGGTATCTTCAACCAGCAAGGCCAGTTGTACGAGCCGGTCGACAAGGACCAGGTGATGTACTACCGCGAGGACAAGGCCGGCCAGATCCTGCAAGAGGGTATCAACGAGGCGGGTGGCATGAGCTCGTGGATCGCGGCGGCCACGTCGTACTCCACCAACAACCGCGTGATGGTGCCGTTCTACACCTTCTACTCGATGTTCGGCATGCAGCGTATCGGCGACCTGGCCTGGGCGGCCGGCGACATGCGCGCCCGCGGCTTCCTGATGGCCGGTACCGCCGGCCGCACCACGCTGAACGGCGAAGGCCTGCAGCACGAGGATGGCCACAGCCACATCATCGCGGCCACCATCCCCAACTGCGTGCCGTACGATCCGACCTTCTCGCATGAAGTGGCGGTCATCATCCAGGACGGCCTGCGCCGCATGGTGGCGGAACAGGAAGACGTGTTCTACTACATCACCATCATGAACGAGAACTACCCGCACCCAGGCCTGAAGGCTGGCCAGGAAGCGGCCATCCTGAAGGGCATGTATTTGCTGCAGGAAGGCGACAAGTCGGCCAAGCAGCGCGTGCAGCTGATCGGCTCGGGCACCATCCTGCGCGAATCGATCTTCGCCGCCGAACTGCTGAAGAACGACTGGAACATCGCCGCCGACGTGTGGTCCGCACCGTCGCTGACGCTGGTGGCCCGCGACGGCCAGGATTGCGAGCGCTGGAACCTGGTCAACCCGGGCAAGACGCAGCGCGTGCCGTACGCCACCGAATGCCTGCAAGGTACCGATGGCCCGATCATCGCCACCACCGACTACATGCGCGCCTTCGCGGAACAGATCCGCGCCTACGTGCCGAAGAACCGCACCTACCGCGTGCTGGGCACGGACGGTTTCGGCCGCTCCGACAGCCGCGCCAAGCTGCGTGAGTTCTTCGAGGTGAACCGTTACTACATCACGGTCGCCGCGCTTAAATCGCTGAGCGAAGAAGGCAAGATCGACGTGTCCGTGGTGGAGCAGGCGATCGCCAAGTATGGCATCGACGCCAACAAGCCAAATCCGGTGACCCAATAAACAGAATACGGAGCAAACGCTATGAGCATTGTGGAAGTCAAAGTCCCGGATATCGGCGATTTCAAGGAAGTCGAAGTCATTGAATTGATGGTCAAGGTGGGCGACACGATCAAGGTCGATCAATCGCTGGTGACCGTGGAATCGGACAAGGCCAGCATGGAGATCCCCTCCAGCCAGGCCGGCGTGATCAAGGAGATCAAGGTCAAGGTGGGCGACAAGGTGGCGGAAGGTTCGCTGCTGTTGCTGGTGGAAGCCGATGGCGCCGGTGCTGCTCCTGCGCCTGCGCCCGCAGCCGCCCCGGCTGCCGCCGCGCCAGCGCCCGCCGCTGCCGTTGCCGCTGCGCCGGCACCTGCCGCCGCGCCAGCCGCCGCGGCCGGCCCGGTCGAAGTGAAGGTGCCCGACATCGGCGACTTCAAGGAAGTGGAAGTGATCGAAGTGATGGTCAAGGTTGGCGACACGGTCAAGGTGGACCAGTCGCTGATCACCGTCGAATCGGACAAGGCCAGTATGGAGATCCCTTCCAGCCACGCCGGCGTGGTCAAGGAAATCAAGGTCAAGGTGGGCGACAAGGTTGCTGAAGGTTCGCTGGTGCTGGTGGTTGAAGCGACCGGCGGCGCTGCTCCTGCCGCCGCCGCACCTGCCGCCGCCGCACCCGCAGCCGCCGCCAGCGCACCTGCCGCACCTGCGGCCGCCGCTCCTGCCGCTGCCGCTGCACCAGCCGCTTCGGCCGGTTCTGTGGTGACGGGCAAGCTGTCGCACGCATCGCCGTCGATCCGCAAGTTCGCCCGCGAACTGGGCGTGGACCTGGGCCTGGTGCCTGGCACCGGCCCCAAAGGCCGCATCACCCAGCTCGACGTGCAAGGCTACGTCAAGGGCGTGATGGCCGGCACCGTGGCCGCGCCAGCCGGCGCCGCCAAGCCTGCCGCTGGCGGTACCGGCGTGGGCCTGGACCTGCTGCCATGGCCGTCGCTGGACTTCAGCAAGTTCGGCGCCACCGAACTGCTGCCGCTGTCGCGAATCAAGAAGATCAGCGGCCCGAACCTGCACCGCAACTGGGTCATGATCCCGCACGTGACGCAGTTCGACGAAGCCGACGTGACCGACCTGGAAGCGTTCCGCGTCGAATCGAACGCCGCCAACGCCAAGAACAAGGACGCCGCCAAGCTGACCATGCTGGCGTTCGTGATCAAGGCATCCGTGGCCGCGCTGAAGAAGTTCCCGGCCTTTAACGCCTCGCTCGACGAGAAGGGCGAGAACCTGATCCTCAAGCAGTACTACAACATCGGCTTCGCGGCCGACACGCCGAACGGCCTGGTGGTCCCCGTGATCAAGGACGCCGACAAGAAGGGCGTTTCGCAGATCGCCAAGGAAATGGGCGAACTGTCCGCGCAGGCGCGCGAAGGCAAGCTCAAACCGACCGACATGCAGGGCGCCAGCTTCACCATCTCGTCGCTGGGCGGCATTGGCGGCACGCACTTCACGCCTATTGTGAACGCGCCGGAAGTGGCGATCCTGGGCCTGTCCAAGGCTTCGATCAAGCCGGTGTGGGATGGCAAGGCCTTCCAGCCGCGCCTGATGATGGGCACCTCGCTGTCCTACGATCACCGCGTGATCGACGGCGCCATGGGTGCGCGCTTTGCCGTGTACCTGGGCGAAGTGCTGGCCGACATGCGCAAAATTCTGCTGTAAGGGGAGCGATCTATGAGCACTGTGGAAGTGAAAGTACCGAACATCGGCGACTTCAAGGACGTGGAAGTGATCGAGGTGATGGTCAAGGTGGGTGACACCATCAAGGTCGACCAGTCGCTGGCGACGGTGGAATCGGACAAGGCCAGCATGGAGATCCCTTCGACCCACGCCGGCGTGGTCAAGGAACTCAAGGTCAAGGCGGGCGACAAGGTCAACGAAGGCAGCCTGCTGCTGATCGTGGAGGCAAATGGCGCGGCAGCAGCACCGGCGGCAGCAGCGCCGGCACCGGCTGCCGCAGCGCCGGCCCCGGCGCCGGCACCGGCACCGAGCGCCACCCCGGTCGTGGCGCCGATCGGCGGCAGCTACAGCGGCGCGGTCGACATCGACTGCGACATGATGGTGCTGGGCGGCGGTCCTGGCGGCTACTCGGCCGCCTTCCGCGCGGCTGACCTGGGCCTGAACACCGTCATCGTCGAGCGTTACGAAACGCTGGGCGGCGTGTGCCTGAACGTGGGCTGCATCCCGTCGAAGGCGCTGCTGCACGTGGCCTCCGTGATCGACGAGACGGCGCACATGGCCAAGACCGGCGTCACCTTCGCCAAGCCCACCATCGACATCGACCAGGTGCGCAAGTACAAGGAAGGCGTGATCAAGAACATGACCGGCGGCCTGGCCGGCATGGCCAAGGCCCGCAAGACGCAGGTGGTGGTCGGCGTCGGCCAGTTCCTGAGCGCGAACCACATCGAAGTGACGGCCAAGGATGGCAGCAAGAAGGTGGTGCAGTTCAAGCAGGCCATCATCGCCGCCGGTTCGTCGGTGGTCAAGCTGCCGTTCGTGCCGGAAGATCCACGCATCGTCGATTCGACCGGCGCGCTGGAACTGCGCCAGATCCCGAAACGCATGCTGGTCATCGGCGGCGGCATCATCGGCCTGGAAATGGCGACCGTCTACTCGACCTTCGGTGCCCGCATCGACGTGGTCGAAATGATGGATGGCCTGATGCAGGGCGCCGACCGCGATGCGGTCAAGGTCTGGCAGAAGTACAACGAAGCGCGCTTCGACAACATCATGACCAAGACCAAGACGGTGGCGGTGGAAGCGCTGCCGGAAGGGATCAAGGTCACCTTCGAGGCTGCCGAAGCCGGTGCCACCGCACCTGCGCCGCAGTTGTACGACCTGGTGCTGGTGGCCGTGGGCCGCAGCCCGAACGGCAAGAAGATCGCCGCCGACAAGGCCGGCGTGGTGGTGACCGACCGCGGCTTCATTCCGGTCGACAGCCAGATGCGCACCAACGTGCCCAACATCTTCGCCATCGGCGACCTGGTGGGCCAGCCCATGCTGGCGCACAAGGCGGTGCATGAGGCGCACGTGGCGGCCGAAGCGGCCGTGGGCCAGAAGTCGCACTTCGACGTCAAGGTGATTCCGTCGGTGGCCTACACCGATCCGGAAGTGGCATGGGCCGGTATCACGGAAGACGAAGCCAAGGCCAAGGGTATCAAGGTCGAGAAGGGCCACTTCCCGTGGGCCGCGAGCGGCCGTGCCGTGGCCAATGGCCGCGCCGAAGGCTTCACCAAGCTGCTGTTCGACGCTGAAACGCACCGCATCATCGGCGGCACCATGGTCGGCACGCACGCCGGCGACATGATCGGTGAGATCGCGCTGGCCATCGAGATGGGTTGCGACGGCACCGACATCGGCAAGACCATCCACCCGCACCCGACGCTGGGCGAGTCGATCGGTATGGCCGCCGAAGTGTACGAAGGCAGCTGCACCGACCTGCCGCCACCGCGCAAGCGCTAAGGCTTCCGTACCCTAAAACCGGGGTCAGGTCATGCCCTCACGCAAGATGCTCGCATCTTGCGTGAGGGTATGACCTGACCCCGGTTTTTTTTCCAGGCAACTCCGTATTTCTACGGACGACAAGCTGGCGATTTTCTCCGATACTGCATGGCGGTAGCCTGAGGGTTCCCAAGAAGAATAATCAGTCCAATCACGGAGACATCGTATGAAAACCTTGTTCAGCTGCGCCGTCCTCGGCGCGTCCTTATGCATGCTGGCGCCTGCCGGCGCCGCCGAGAAAGCCACGGCCGCCGAAGCCGTCGCCATGACCCAGAAAGCCATCGCCTACATCAAGGACCACGGCAAGGAGAAGGCGTTCGCCGAATTCGCCAATCCGGCCAACACCACCTTCCACGATCGCGACCTGTACGTCTACGTGTACGACATGAAAGGCGTGGCCGTGGCGCACGGCGTCAATCCGAAGATGGTCGGCCGCAACCTGCTGGAACTGCGCGATGGCGAAGGCAAGTACATCGTCAAGAGCTTCATCGAAACGGCCAGCGGACCGGCCGGCAAGGGCTGGGTCGAATACAAGTGGCCCAATCCCATCACCAAACAGGTCGACCTGAAAGCCGGCTATGTCGAGCGCAGCGGCGACCTGATCGTCGGCTCGGGCATCTACAAGTAAGGCTGCAAACAGGTCCGTACATCAGCATGCAAATAGGCGTACAAATAAGCATGCAAATACGCGCCGGCAGGCCCGGCGCGAACCGCCGCCACTAGAATTCCTCCCACTCGTCCGCTGGCGTGCTGTGTGCCTTGCTGGCCGACTTGGCCGGTTGGGGCGCCGGTTGCGGCGCGGGTGCGCGCGGCACCGGCTTGAGCACGGGACGTGCGGCCGGCCGGGCGATGGCGGCCGGTGCGGCCGGCGCCGCTGCCTTGGGCGCGGCGGCCAGCGTGGGCCGGGCCGGTGCCTGTGCCGACGCCGGTGCCGCATGTGCGCCGCCCGGCACGTGGAAGATGCTCACGGCGTGGGCCAGCGCCTGCGCCTGTTCCTGCAGGCTTTCGGCCGCTGCCGCCGCCTGTTCCACCAGTGCCGCGTTCTGCTGGGTGATGCTGTCCATCTGCGTGATGGCGGCGTTCACCTCCGTGATGCCGGCGCTTTGCTCCTGGCTGGCGGCCGTGATTTCGACCAGGATATCGGCCACCTGCCGCACCGATTGTACGATCTGGTCCATGGTCTGGCCGGCGTCGTTCACCAGCTTGCTGCCGGTGTCCACCCGTTCCACCGAATCGTTGATCAGCGCCTTGATCTCCTTGGCCGCCGCGGCCGAACGCTGGGCGAGGTTGCGCACCTCGGACGCGACCACGGCGAAGCCCCTGCCCTGCTCGCCCGCGCGCGCCGCTTCCACCGCCGCGTTCAGGGCCAGGATGTTGGTCTGGAAGGCGATCCCCTCGATCAGGCTGATGATGTCAACGATCTTCTTGGACGAGTTGTTGATGTCGTCCATGGTGGCGATCACGTCGGCCACGATCACGCCGCCCTCCTGCGCCACGTTGGAAGCATTGACGGCCAGCGTATTGGCTTCCACTGAGTTGTCGGCGTTCTGCTTGACGGTGGCGGCGAATTCCTCGATGCTCGACGCGGTCTCCTCCAGGCTGGCGGCCTGGGCTTCCGTGCGGCCCGACAGGTCGGCATTGCCGGCCGCGATCTGGCGCGTGGCCACGGCCATGGTTTCCACGTTCATGCGCACATCGCGGATGGTGGCGATCAGGTTGCTGTTCATTTGTTCCAGCGCGCGCAGCAGCTGGCCCACCTCGTCGGTGGAGTCGGTCTCGAAATGGGCCGACAGGTCGCCGGCGGCGATAGACCGGGCGCCGTGCAGCGCGCGGTTGAGCGGCTGCAGCATGCCGACCCGCAGCGTGTACCACAGGAACACGTTGACGATCAGGCCGATGAAGGTGGCGCCGAAGATGCCATAGCTGACGGCCGTGTTGCGGCCATCCGAACCGAGCAGGCTGGCCACGCAGACGCCGGCCAGCAGCGTGTTGACCAGGCTGGTGCAGGCCCAGATGCGCATGCCCAGCGACAGGTGGCGCATGCGGCCCAGCAGGCTGGCCAGGCCGGGTTGCACCACTTCGCCGTGGCGGATGGTGATGCCGGGTTTATCCTTGGGCTGCTGGCGGATGGCGCGGTAGGCTTGCTCGGCCTTGGCCACCTGCTCGCGCTCGGCGCGCACCCGCACCGACATGTAGCCGATGGTGCGGCCGGCGTCGCGGATCGGGGTGATGTTGGCCTTGACCCAGTAATAGTTGCCATTCTTGCAGCGATTTTTCACCAGGCCGGTCCAGGGATAGCCGGCCTTGATCGAGCACCACAGGTCGGCGAATGCTTCGGGCGGCATGTCGGGGTGGCGCACGATGTTTTGCGGCGAGCCGATCAGTTCCTCGGCGGTAAAACCGCTCACCTCGCAGAAATACGGGTTGACGTAGGTGATATTGCCGTCCAAATCCGTCTTGGACACGATGGCGTGATCGTCCAAAACTTCCTGTTCGCGGTCGGTGACGGGCAGGTTGGTGCGCATGACGGCTATCTCCAAGGAAAAAAGTCTATTCTTGCTCTATCGCAAGCTATGACGTCAAGTGTAAGGAGTCAGCCACGCAAATTTATTGATTTAGATCAAAAATCTCCAGATTGGGATGCGCTAGCCGGAAGCGGCGCCAAGCCTGTCGCCATGCGGTTTTCGCAAGTTTTTCTGGCGGCGCGGATGGCCCGCGCCGCTGTTGCGCCGATTCACTCGCGGCCGGCTGTCAGCGGGCGCAGCCGGCCCACCGCGTAGCCCTGGGCGTAATCGACGCCGATGGCGCGCACCTGGTCCAGGATGGCCTCGTCCTCCACGTATTCGGCCACTGTGCGGATGCCCATCACGTGGCCGACCTCGTTGATGGCCTTGACCATGGCGCGGTTGATGGCGTTGGTGGCCAGGTCGCGCACGAAGACGCCGTCGATCTTCAGGAAGTCCACCGGCAGCGCCTTCAGGTAGGCGAACGAGGACAGGCCGCTGCCGAAGTCGTCGAGCGAGAAGGCGCAGCCCAGCTCCTTGAGTTTGCGCATGAAATCTTGTGCGACAGGCAAGTTGGCGATGGCCGCCGTTTCCGTGATCTCGAAGCAGATCTGTTCCGGGGCCACATCGTAGTGGCTGAATTGGCTGACGATGTAATCGTGCAGCACGTCGTCGCCGAGCGAGGTGCCCGACAGGTTGATGGCGTAGCGGGCCGGCTGGCGCTGATGGCTGTCGAGGTAAGCCTGGTCCGGCGCCATGCTGTCGCGCGTGCTCTGGATGTGGCGGCACACGGAGCGGATCACCCAGCGGTCGATATCGAGCATCATGTCGTAGCGTTCGGCGGCCGGGATGAAGGCGCCGGGCAGGATCAGGCGGCCCTTGGGGTCGCGGATGCGCACCAGCACTTCGTCGTGCGGCTGGCCCTGGGCCGTCAGGCAGACGATGGGCTGGGCGTAGAGCCGGAAGCGCTGCTGCTCGAACGCCTCGGTCAGGCGCGACACCCACAGCATTTCGCCGTGGCGCTGGGTCAGCCGCGAATCGGACTCCTGGTACTGGTGCACCCGGTTGCGGCCCCGTTCCTTGGCCAGGTAGCAAGCCTGGTCGGCCGCCACCAGCAGCTCGCTGAGCGACTTGCTGTCGTGGTTGACCTCGACCAGGCCGATGCTCACCCCCAGCTCGAAGCTGCGGTTTTCCCACACGAAGCGGAAACCCTTGACGGACTGGCGCAAGTCCTCGGCCACGTGCAGCGCCTGGACCGGCGGACAGTGGGGCAGCAGCACGCCCAGCTCGTCGCCGCCCAGGCGGGCCAGGATGTCGGAATCGCGCATCTGGGTTTGCAGCAGCTTGGCCAGCAATTGCAGCAGCAGGTCGCCGGCGCCATGGCCGCAGGTGTCGTTGACCACCTTGAACTGGTCCAGGTCCAGGTACAGCAGCGCGTGCACATGGCCCTCCTGCTTGGCGCTGTGCAGGGCGGCCGCGACCTGGGTTTCGAACTCGCTGCGGTTGATCAGGCCGGTGAGCGTGTCGTGCGTGGCCTGCCAGCTGAGCTGGCGCGACAGGCGCCGCTC
Source organism: Burkholderiaceae bacterium (assembly GCA_035254005.1). Lineage (GTDB taxonomy): Bacteria > Pseudomonadota > Gammaproteobacteria > Burkholderiales > Burkholderiaceae_D > Rugamonas. Next base: position 9,428 of record DATFBD010000027.1, read on the forward strand.
GTGGCTCACGTCGCGGAACACGACCACCGCGCCCAGCAGTTCGTTCTCGTCGGACCAGATCGGGGCGGCCGATTCCTCGACGGCGATATGGCGCCCCTCGCGCGTGACCAGCTGGCTGTGGTCCGCCACGGTGACGGTCTGGCGCAGCCGCAGGCATTTGCGCGCCACGTGTTCCTGCGCGGCGCCCGGCTCCTCGGCCACCAGGCGCAAGGTGGTGCCGATGTCCACCCCGATGGCCAGCTCGTTGGTCCAGCCCGTCAACTGTTCGGCTACCCGGTTCAGGTACTGGGTGCGGGCTTCGGCGTCGGTCGTGATCACGCCCTCGCTGATGGCGCGCAGCGTCACTTCGGCCATGTCGCGCTGGCGTGCCAGGCGCCGCGCCTCGTCCTTGCAGTGGGTGATGTCCCAGATCATGCCCAGCGTGCCGCAAGGCTGGCGCTCGGGCGTGCACAGGATCCTGGCTTTGGCCGACATCCAGTGCAGGCTGCCGTCGGGCCAGACGATGCGAAATTCCAGTTCGTAGCCATCACCCCGGTCCACCCCGGCTTGCATGACCCGTAACACGCTGTCGCGGTCGGCGGGATGCACGAGGGCCAGAAAGTCGCCAAAGGACTGGGACAAGTCGCCTGGCGCCAGCCCCAGCAGCGCCGATCCCGGCGCGGCCCAGCTGATCGTGCTGTCGAGGACGCTGCCGTCTTGCAATGCCGAGTCCCAGATCGTCATCTGCGCCGCTGCCAGCGCCATGTTCAGCCGTTCGTGCCTATTCATCGCGTGCTCCCGTCACCGGCGGGCTGGTCATGCTCTTACCTGGCACGCACGGGCGCGTGCGCGCCAGCCGCCGTCCACAGCTTGGACAGCGGCGCGAAGCGAGAGTTCCGCGCGCGGCCGCGCGCCGCTCAGCGGCCCGGCAACAGGCGGCGCAGGCGGCCGGCCAGCCCGGCCAAGGCCAGCGCGGCGGCCCCAGCCAGTACTCCGGCCACGGCGTTCAGCACGCTGGGCGTGACCGGTGCCAGCACGGCACCGGCCACGGGCACCAGGCCGGCCGTGCGGGCGGCCGCGTCCAGCAGCGCGTGGCTGCCCGGCACGCCGTGCAACAGGATGCCGCCGCCGACCATGAACATGGCCACCGTGCCGGCCACGGACAGCAACTTCATCAGCCGGGGCGCGGCCGCCAGCAGCAGGCCGCCCAGCGCCTTCAGGGCGGCGCCGCCGCGCTGGCGCAGGTACAGGCCGGCGTCGTCGAGCTTGACGATGGCCGCCACCAGGCCGTACACGCCCACCGTCATCAGCACGGCCACCCCGGCCAGCACGGCCACCTGCTGGCCGAACGGGGCGCCGGCCACCGTGCCCAGCGCGATCACGATGATCTCGGCCGACAGGATGAAGTCGGTGCGCACGGCGCCGGCGATCTTGTCGCGCTCCAGCGCCACCAGGTCGATGGCGGGATCGGCGACGGCGTCGGCCAGTTGCTCGAGGTGCTGCGCCTGCTCGGCCCGGTGCAGGTAGTTGTGGGCCAGTTTTTCGAAGCCCTCGTAGCACAGGTAGGCGCCGCCGGCCATCAGCAGCGGGGTGACGGCCCACGGCGCCAGCGCGCTGATGGCCAGCGCGGCCGGCACCAGGATCGCCTTGTTGCGCAGCGAGCCGCGCGCCACGGCCCACACCACGGGCAGCTCGCGCTCGGCCTGCACGCCGGCCACCTGCTGGGCGTTCAGGGCCAGGTCGTCACCGAGCACGCCGGCCGTCTTCTTGGCCGCCACCTTGCTCATCAGGGCCACGTCGTCGAGGATGGCGGCGATGTCGTCGATCAGGGCCAGCAGGCTGGAACCGGCCATGTCAGCGGCCCTCCGCGGGGCGGGTGGTGAAAGTGGTGTCGCGCATGGTGGGGCTCCGGGATGAAAGTCTGGCAATCTTACCTCAGCCGGCGCGGGCGGCGGTGGGCCGGAGCCGCTACAATGGCCATTGCCGCGTGGCGCGTCGCCGGCGCGGCCCGCATTTTGTATCGGATACCGCCATGAGTTTCGCCACCTGGATCACGTTTGTCATCGCCGCCACCATCATCGCCATTTCGCCGGGATCGGGCGCCGTGCTGTCGATGTCGCACGGGCTGTCGTATGGCGTGCGCAAGACCAGCGGCACCATCCTGGGCCTGCAGGCCGGGTTGCTGCTGGTGCTGTTCATCGCCGGCGCCGGGGTCGGTTCGCTGCTGCTGGCGTCCGAAATCGCCTTCAACGTAGTCAAGACGGTCGGCGCGCTGTACCTGATCTACCTGGGCCTGAGCCAGTGGCGCGCCCGGGTCAGCGTGGACGCCAACGCCGCGGCGGCGCAGGCGGTGGCCGTGGCGCCGTCGCTGCGCCGGCGCGTGCTGACGGGGTTCCTGACCAACGCCACCAACCCCAAGGGCATCATCTTCATGGTGGCCGTGCTGCCCCAGTTCATCGCGCGCGGCGCGCCGGTGCTGCCGCAGCTGCTGATCCTGGCCGCCACCATGTGCACTATCGACCTGATCGTGATGCACAGCTATGCTTTCCTGGCGTCGTCCATGCAGCGCTTCTTCCGCGACCCGCGCGCCGTGCGCAAGCAGAACCGCTTCTTCGGCGGCCTGCTGATGGCCGTTGGCACGGCGCTGTTCTTCGTCAAGCGGGGCGCGGCGGCGACGGCCTGACGGTTCACCGCCGGGCGCATGTGCAACCGAATGTGCAAACATTTGTAACCCCGGTAGTCGTCATTCGCCGTGCAGCGTTAAGTAAACAACGATCAACATGGCCGCCCTCGTGCGCGCGGCCACACGCTTAGGAGCGCCGCCATGAGCCGCAGCACCCTCACCTCCGCCGTCCTCGCCGCGTTGCTGGCCTGGACTCTGCCCGCGCTGGCCGACGATATTCCCGGCCGGGTGGGTCGCATCTCCAGCGTGGAAGGCCAGGTGACGGTGGTGGGCCAGGGCGACCCGGCCGACGCCATGCTGAACTGGCCCGTGACCACGGGCGACCACCTGAGCACGGCCAGCGGCGCGCGCGGCGAATTTCGCGTGGGGCCGGCCGCCATCCGGCTCGATGGCGATACCGACCTGGAAGTGGTGCAACTGGACGACGACAACGTGCGCCTGCAGCTCAATTACGGCAGCGCCAGCGTGCACCTGCGCGACGGCAGCCTGCTGCGCGATTTCGAATTGACCACACCGCAGTCCCGCGTGACACTGGTGGAACCGGGCACGGTACGGGTGGACGCCGAACGCATCGCCGACACCACGGTCATCAGCGTGCTGGCCGGCGTGGCGCGGGTGGATGGCGCCGGCAGCCAGCTGGTGCTGCGGGCTGGCCGCCGGGCTGAGGTCAGCAGCGACGAGGTGCGCACCGGGGACGCCCTGCGCGATGGCTTCGATAGCTGGGCCGACCTGCGCGACCGCCAATACGAATCGTCCATCGCCAGCCGTTACGTGCCCAGCGAAGTGACCGGCTACGAGGAACTGGACCGCTACGGCAGCTGGACCGACAGCCCCGATTACGGCCCGTTGTGGACGCCGCGCGTGGTGGCGGCGGACTGGGCGCCCTACCGCGACGGCCAATGGATCTGGATGGTGAGCTTTGGCTGGACCTGGGTCGATAGTGCGCCATGGGGTTACGCGCCCTCGCACTACGGCCGCTGGGTGATGGTCAACCACCGCTGGTGCTGGGCGCCGGGACGCTACGTGGGCCGGCCCGCGTGGGCGCCGGCGCTGGTGGGCTGGGTAGGCGGCGACCGGCTGGAAGCGTCGCACCGCGATGGCCGGCGGGGACCGGGCCTGGGCTGGTATCCGCTGGCGCCCCATGAGCGGTATGTGGCGCCGTTCCATTTGTCGCCCGAGCACGAGCGGCGCCTGGTATGGACCCATAATGGCCGCCCGGCTGAGCGCCGCGATGGCCCCCGTGAAGGCGTGACCGTGGTGCCGCGCGAGCGTTTCGATGCGGGCCACGTGGTGCCGGTGCACGCCAGCCCTCAGGTGATCCTGCCGCCGGCCGTGGTACGCACGGCGCCGCTGGTGGCGGCCCCCGCCCCGGCAGCGCCCGCGTTCGTGCGCGGCTATGACCGGCGCCGGATCGACGGCGACGACCGGCGGCCAGAGCGCGGCGGCGCCGCGTATGCGCCGCAGGGCCAGACGGTGCAGCCACAGCAGCGCTTGCAGCAGAATGCCTTACCGGGCCAGGTGCTGACGGCGCCGGCGCGTCCGTCATACCCGCAGCCACCGCAGCCGGCGTACCAGCAGCAGTTGCAACAGCAGCAGCAACAGCGGCAGCAGCAGCAACAGCAACAGCAACAGCAACAGCAACTATTGCAACAACAGCAACAGCAACAGCAACAGCAACAGCAATTGCAGCAACGGCAGCGCCAGGAGGAACAGCAGCGTCAGCAGTTCGAGGAGCAGCAGCGGCGCCAACGTCAACAGCAGCAATGGCAGACCCAGCAGCAAGCCCAGCCCCTGAGCGTGCAA
>DATFBD010000028.1:0-15382 GCA_035254005.1 Burkholderiaceae bacterium
CTCGCGGTTCCCGGCACGCTCATGCTGGACGGGCTGGATCCGCATGTCGCAGCCTCTTTTTCGGCGGCTCTCACGCGCCTGTCGGCATCCGGCGCAAGCATCGTCGAAGCACCGTTCACCATGCTGGCCGACGCGGCAGGACTGAACAGATTTTCCAGTGCCGAGGCGTTTGCATGGCACCGCTCCTTGCTGGCCGATCATGAATCCGAATACGATTTTCGCGTTGCCAAACGCATCAAGATGGGCGCGGGAATGAGTGCAGCCGACTATATCGATCTGCACCGCAGACGGCGCGATTGGATAACGAGCATGGAAGCAGCGCTGGCTCCTTACGATGCACTCATCATGCCGACCGTACCCATCGTCGCGCCGCCGATTGCGGATCTCGAATCATCCGAAGACGAGTTTTTCAGGGTGAATGGGCAATTGCTTCGCAACCCGTCCACGATCAACCTGCTCGATGGATGCGCAGTGTCCTTGCCTTGCCATGCGTCCGGCACCCTGCCAGTGGGATTGATGATCGCCGGTCCCGCGATGTCGGATAGCAGAATCCTCGCAGTTGCACGCGCAATCGAACACGCCTTGCACGGCGGTTGACAATCGCCGCTTCGCAAAAGGACAAGTTTCGAACGACCTCGGATAATTCCGCACCTGCATAGATTTCAACGCCGCGCCATGCATCGAATTTCAACCCCTCTGCTGATGGCGATTGCCACCTGCGTCGCCAGCAACGTTCTCGCCGAGCCTGTCTGCAGCCGAAGTATTCCCGTTGATGCCAAGTGTGAAATCGCGCTCTCCGCGCTGCATCCCACGCAGCCTGCGGTCGGCATGATTCCGGTGGAAGAACGCGCGGCGCGATTCAAGGGCGATACCGACTTTGTCCGCTACACGAGCAAGCGGCCAATGCCGGTGGTGCAAGCGCCCGATGGCACATTTTATTTGACCGATGGCCATCATCTGGCAAGCGTGCTCTGGCGCGTCGGCGCGGACAAGGTCATGGCCCAGGTCATCGGCCGCATCGACAATCCAGCGACTTTCTGGCAAGAGATGCAAGCGCGGCACTGGGTCTATTTGCATGATCCGAAAGGCAATCCGATTCCGCCGTCGACACTCCCGCAGAGAATTGCCGACCTCGCCGACGATCCGTACCGCGCACTGGCGACCTATGCGCAGGCAGCCGGGTATTTCAAGCGCACGGACGCCTATTTCATGGAGTTCGAGTGGGCCAGGTATTTCGGCTCGCATATGGGCTGGCAGCCGATCGATCGCATGAACCTGCTGGCAGCTATCCAGACTGCGGAACAGTTGGCCTGCCAGCCGGCGGCGAAGGATCTTCCCGGTTATGCCGGCCCATGCAAACGAGACAAGACCGGCGCGCCCTCCCTCGGGGAACAGCAATAAGCATGTTGCGGGAAAGATGCGATCGTCGCTGAACCGTATACGGAAATCCCCACACTTCCCGCCAAGAAATTAAAATGGTGCCCTCGAACTAGAAATGTGTCCGGCGGTCTACGATTCCTTGCGTTAAGGAAGATGAGTTCGCCGTGCTTTCAACGTATCCTCTCGTTCACAGCACATCGCGTGCTGCAATGGCGTTCCAAAGTAATCAGGTAAATAAGTGACACAAAAACAAGTGGCTGTAATCGGTGGCGGCGTGGTGGGCGTCTGCACCGCCTATTTTCTGGCTGCGGCGGGGCATGACGTCTCCGTGATTGAACGTCATCACAATGTTGCACAGGAAGCCAGCTTCGCAAACGCCGGAATCGTTGCGCCGGGCCATGCCACACCTTGGGCCGCGCCCGGCATGCCAGCGAAAATCCTGTCACATCTGTTCAGCGCCGAAGCGCCGGTAATGCTGAAGCCGACGCTCGACCGCGCACTCTGGCGCTGGGTACGCCGCTGGCTCGATGAATGCGAATTGGATCGTTACAGGATCAACAAGAATCGCATGCAACGCGTTGCCTTTTACAGTCGCGATATCCTGCGCCAATTGCGTGAGCACTATCAACTCGAGTATGAACAGACCCAGGGCGTGCTGCAGTTGTTTCGCACCGAGAAGGACGCACAGATGGCCGAACCGGCCATTGCCGCACTCGCGGAGAACGACGTGCCGCACCGTCTGCTCGATCCCGAAGGCGTACGTGCCATCGAGCCCGCAATCGCGGCGGATACGTCGTTGGCAGGCGGCCTGTATCTGCCGCAGGACGAAGCAGGCAACTGCCCGCTGTTTGCCAAGCGCATGAAACAAATCGCCGCCTCAATCGGCGTTCAGTTTCACTTCACAAGCGTCGTGCATGCCATCGAGCCGGAAAACGGGGGCGTCGCCTTGCAGATTGACGGTGGAAAATATAGTGCCGACGCGGTAGTGCTCGCAGCGGGTGTCGATAGTGTTCAATTGCTCAAGCAGCTTGGCATTCAACTACCGATCTATCCGGTGAAAGGTTATTCGGCGACTGCGCTCATCAAGAATTTCGATCAGGCGCCGCAGGCCGCAGTCCTCGATGAAACCTACAATGCAGCGATCACCCGCATGGGCGGCCGCATTCGCGTGGCCGGCACCGCCGACTTTGCCTCGCGACCGGACGAGCAGCTCGAACGTGCATTGCGCACACTGATTAAAGTCGGTAACGACTGGTTTCCGGATGCCGCCAATTACGCACAGGCTACCTTCTGGACTGGCGCGAGCGCGATGCTGCCGGATGGTGCGCCCCTGCTCGGCGCCACTCCTGTTCGCAATGTCTACCTGAACGTGGGCCACGGATCATCCGGATGGGCCATGGCGGCAGGCGCCGGGAAGGTGCTGGCTGACATCATCTCCGGATACGCTCCGGATATCGACATGGATGGATTGACGCTGGCACGCTATGGATAAGCTTGACTGCGTGGTGATTGGCGCCGGAGCAGTCGGTCTGGCGGTTGCAAGATCCCTCGCGATGGCTGGGCGCACGGTTTTCATCCTTGAGAAGCATCTCGCGATCGGCATGGAGACAAGCTCACGCAACAGTGAGGTGATTCATGCCGGGATCTACTATCCGACCGGTAGTCTGAAAGCGCGCTTGTGCGTTGCAGGCCGCGACGCACTGTATGCGTACTGCAATGAGCGCGCCATTCCCCATCGACGCTGCGGCAAACTGATTGTCGCCACCTCCGAGGCGCAAAGCGCCAGGCTTGCTACTCTGCACTCCCAGGCGCATGCGAACGGATGCAATGAAGTCAGCTTTCTCTCGGGACCGGAGACTATGACGCTTGAGCCGGACTTGTCATGCGTTGCTGCCCTGTCCTCGCCGAATACCGGCATCATCGATAGTCATGCATACATGCTCGCATTGCATGGGGACGCGGAAAACGCGGGCGCCATGATTGCTTTCGGAAGCGAGGTCACGTCCGGTGCCGCGACCGAATCCGGCATCGTATTGCAAGTGACTTCGATCGACGGCACGCAAAGTGAGCTCCAGGCGCAGACCGTCGTAAATTGCGGCGGCCTGTGGGCTCCCCATATTGCCAGGCACATCACAGGCCTGCAGAAGGAAAGCATTCCCGCCGCCTATTTTGCCAAGGGCAATTACTACTCGCTCGCGGGCAAGGCACCGTTTTCCCGGTTGGTCTATCCCGTGCCCGAACCGGGCGGACTCGGTGTGCATCTGACGCTGGACCTTGGCGCACAGGCGCGCTTCGGGCCCGATGTCGAATGGCTGGAAAACGTCGACGGCAACATTGATTACACCGTCGATCCACGGCGCGCGGAGCGTTTTTACCACGAGATCCGCGCGTATTGGCCCCACCTACCTGACGCATCCCTGCAACCCGCCTACTCAGGCGTACGACCAAAGATCAGCGGACCCGGCGCGCCGGCCGCGGATTTTCTGTTTGCCTCGCACGGCAGCGCACATTATCTCGGCTTGTACGGCATCGAATCGCCCGGCCTGACCGCATCGCTTGCGATTGCAGAATACGCAGCCAGTCTCATCGCGCACAAATGAAAACGGGCATGCCGGGTTTCCCCGCGCATGCCCGAATCCCCGGCAAAACAGCGATCAGCCTGCGGTCACCAGGAAGTCGATCACGATTTCGCCCGGCTCGCGCTGTACGTAAGAAATCTTGACGCGCGGTCCGAAATAACCGTTGATCTGTGCCAGCAGCGGCAAGGGATCATGGTCGTTGCAGAAGCGCATCGTCTCGCCGGGCTCCAGCGCGTCAAGTGCGCCGAAGATCGCGGCATGGCGAAAACGCTTTGCGATGCCACGCGCATCAAACGGGTAGACGCCTTCGGAAACCATCGGACGGGAACAATCGTGTGCCATGTGAAAACTCCTTGTGTGAAATGAATTTGCCGAAGGGGCAATGCACCCCTTCAGCCTTTTACTGCAATCAAGCCCTGAACGCCTGCGTCACAGGAATGGTCTGACCTGCCTTGCTCTTGCCTTTCAACAGACGCAGCGCAAACAGCATCAGGAACACGGTGCCGGCGGCGAATACGATATCGCCAGGTACACGCAGCCATACCAGCGTCTCCATCAGCGGCGAATGCACCACTTCAGGCGAACGTGCATACCACATGCCGCGTGAAATGCTTGCCCAGGCCTGATAGATGCCAGCCGGGGTCAGCGACATGAACACCATCATCGCCAGGCCGATGTTGAGCAGCCAGAATGCCGGCTTCAGAAGGTTGTCAGCCCATGCCGCACGATCCGACAGCCCGCGCAGGCAGAACAGCATCAGGCCGATACCGAGCATGCCGTACACACCAAACAGCGCTGCATGGCCATGACTTGCCGTCATGTTCAGACCTTGCATGTAGTACAGCGAGATCGGCGGATTGATCGAGAAGCCAAGCAGGCCCGCGCCGATGGTATTCCAGAAGCCGACGGCGATGAAGCAAAGGATCGCCCACTTGTACGTCTGGACCCACGGAGCAGCCTTCAGGCGCTGGTAGTTGCGATAGCCTTCAACACCCATCATGGTCAGCGGGACGACTTCCAGTGCCGAGAACATGGCACCCAGCGCGATCACCGAAGTCGGCGTACCGGTGAAGTACAGATGGTGCAAGGTACCCAGGATGCCGCCGAACAGGAACACGATGGTTTCCAGCACGATGGCGCTGTTGGCGGTGGCGGCGCGGATCAGGCCCAGGCGGGTGAACAGCAGCGCGATGACGGCGGTAGCGAACACTTCGAAGAAGCCTTCCACCCACAGGTGGACCAGCCACCAGCGCCAGTATTCGATCATCGAATAGTGGGTGCTGCGGCCCCAGGTCAGGGAGGTGGCGTAGAAGCCGCCGATGCACATGGCCGACAGGAACACCATGGCGATCAGGCCACGGCTTTCCGACGGTTTCTTCAGCGCTGGCCACAGGCCGCGGCCCAGCAGGGTGACCCAGATCAGCAGGCCGACGAACAGCAGGATTTGCCACACACGGCCCATGCTGGTGAATTCCAGGCCCTGGTTACCGAGCCAGAACGAGAAGGCGGTGCCCTTGTGGGCGACCGATCCGATCCAGCCCATGGCGGTCGAACCGACGACGATGAACAGCAGTGCATAGAACAGCAGGTTCACGCCCAGTTTCTGGAACTTCGGCTCGTGGCCCGAGATGGCTGGGGCGATGTACAGGCCGGTGGCCAGCCAGGCGGTGGCGATCCACAGCACGGCGAACTGGGTGTGGATGGTGCGGCTGACGGTGAACGGCAGGATGTCGGCCAGCGGGAAGCCGAAGAAGCTGTGGCCTTCGACGGCGTAGTGGGCCGTGATGGCGCCCATGCCGACCTGGGCCAGGATCAGGCCGATGACGACGAAGAAGTACTTCTTGGTAGCCAGCATGGAAGGCGTGGCCTTCAGGCTGAACAGCGGGTCATTCTTCGGTGGTACCGGATCTTCCTCTTCCTTGGCGGCCGAGTGGAACATGATCATGGCGGCGATGGCGCCGATCATCAGGATGATGGAGGCGACCGACCAGATGCCGGCGGTGGCCGTTGGGCGGTTGTTGATCAGCGGTTCGCTGGGCCAGTTGCTGGTGTAGCTCAGCAGCGTGGCGCCCGGACGGTCGGTGGCGGCAGCCCACGAGGACCAGAAGATAAACGCAGGCAGCGCTTGCAGGTCGTCGTGATCGGGCAGCGAGTTGGCGTTCATCGCGTACTGGACGCGCAGCGCTTCCAGTTTCGGATCGGTGCCGAACAGGCCAATGTAGTGATCGGCGACCACGCGCACGGCGGCGGCACGGTCAGCCGACAGCGTGATGGTGTCGCTGGCCTTGTCGTAGGTGTTATGGCGCATTTCCTCCTGCAGGCGGGCGTTCAGCGCGCCCTGGGTGGACTTGTTCAGCTGGTCGAACGGCACCTTGTATTCGCGCTGGGCCCAGATGTCGCGCAGGGCCAGTGCTTCGCGGTGCAGCCAGTCGGCCGACCAGTCCGGCGCCACGTAGCTGCCGTGGCCCCAGACGGTGCCCAGTTGCTGGCCGCCAGCGGACAGCCATGCTTCCTGGCCGCGCTGGACCTGCTCGCCCGTGTAGAGCTGCTGGCCATCGGTGGTGACGATGTGTTTAGGGATAGGCGGGGCTGTCAGGTAAATCTCCGCGCCTACCCACCCGAGAACGGAGAAGGATAGAACACAGATGACGGCCAGCCAGGTCCAGAGTTTGCGCGTAGCGTGCATGGCTAAGTTCCTCATGGTTGGTGTTTGAAATCAGGGCGAGACACTCAATTGGCACTCGTCTGATACGCATCATAGGCCGCTGTTTTAAAGAAGCATAACAAATGTATGTTTTTCTTGATCCAAGTTATGAACAAATATTTTGGATGCATCAATAATCCAACAACGCCAGTTCGCGAGGCGTTTTCACGTACAGATTTGCAAGACAGACAACGGGGGGAGCCATGAGGCTGACCGCATATACCGACTACACGCTGCGCACGCTGATTCACCTGGCGGGCCAGCCCGGCCGGCTGGTGACGATCCAGGATATCGCCAGCCAGCACGGCATTTCAAAGAACCACCTGATGAAGGTGGTCTATCAATTGGGCCTGACGGGCCTGGTGCAGACCGTGCGCGGCCGCAATGGCGGCCTGCGGCTGGCCAAGGCGCCCGAGGACATCAGCGTGGGCGAAGTGGTGCGCCACACGGAAAACGACTTCTATATGGCGGCCTGCTTCGACGCGGCGCGCGAGGTGTGCCCCTACGCCAGCTGCTGCGGCCTGAAAGGCTTGCTGGGCCAGGCCACGGCGGCCTACCTGGGGGTGCTGGACCGCGCCACGCTGGCCGACCTGGTGGCCATGCCGGGCGGGGGCGGCGCTGGTGGGCTGGGCCTGGGGCAGGGCGGCACGGCCCCCATGCATTTGTTGCAACGACTGATGTAACAACTAGTTCTTTTGGCTGATGGCTCTAGCCTGATTGCCGTCCGGATTTAGCCCTACGGCTAATAGTGTCTCTGTGTGCGGACGCGTAACCTGACGTCATCCCATAGTGTGTCAGGAGAAGCAAAGTGGAAAATAAGAGAAAGGCGATACAAGTGCTGGTCAGCAGTACGACGGCTTTCACCATCTGTTTCGCAATCTGGATGATGTTTGCGGTGCTCGGTATCCCCATCAAGAAGTCGCTGGGTCTGAATGAAACGGAATTTGGCCTGTTGGCCGCCATGCCCGTGCTGAGTGGCTCGCTGGTGCGCGTCCCGCTGGGCATCTGGTGCGACCGCTTCGGCGGCCGCATCGTGTTCTTCACGCTGATGCTGGCCACCGTGATCCCGATCTACCTGATCGGGCGCGCCACCGCTTACTGGCAGTTCCTCGCCCTGGGCTTGTTCGTCGGCCTGGCCGGCGGCTCGTTCTCGGTCGGCACGCCGTATGTGGCACGCTGGTTCCCGAAAGAGCGCCGCGGCCTGGCGATGGGCATCTTCGGCGCCGGTAACTCCGGCTCGGCCCTGACCAAGTTCGTCGCGCCGGCCATCATCACGGCCTTTGGCTGGCAGATGCTGCCCACCGTGTACGCGGCCACCATGCTGGTGACGGCGATCGCGTTCTGGATCTTCACCTACAGCGACCCGTCGCACCTGGTGTCGGGCAGCGTCACGTTCGGCCAGCAGCTCAAGGTGCTGAAGGACCGCCGCGTATGGCGCTACTGCCAGTACTACTCCGTCGTGTTCGGCGGCTATGTGGGCCTGGCCCTGTGGATGACCAAATACTACGTGGCCGAATACGGCTTCGACCTCAAGCTGGCCGCCTTGCTGGCCGCCTGCTTCTCGCTGCCAGGTGGCGTGCTGCGCGCGCTGGGCGGCTGGATTTCGGACCGCTACGGCGCCCATAAAGTGACGTGGGCCGTGATGTGGGTGTGCTGGGTGTGCTTCTTCCTGCTGTCCTACCCGCCGACCGCGATGGTGGTCAAGACCGTCAACGGCGACATGGTGCTGAACCTGTCCGTCTCGCCGTGGATGTTCACGGGCCTGCTGTTCATCGTTGGCACGGCCATGGCGGTGGGCAAGGCTTCCGTCTTCAAGTTCATCGCCGACGACTTCAGCGACAACATCGGCGCCGTGTCCGGCGTGGTGGGCCTGGCCGGTGGCCTGGGTGGCTTCATCCTGCCCATCATGTTCGGCGCCCTGGTTGACCTGACGGGTGTGCGTTCCAGCGCCTTCATGCTGCTGTACGGCACCGTCTGCGTCTCGCTGGTGTGGATGCACTTCTCGTTCCGCCCGGCCGCCACGGCGCCGGCGGTCGACGGTGCCCGCCGGGCCGCGGCCGCATGAAACGATCCGATCCCAAGAATATTAGTGAAATCAGGAGAATAGTATGAGCAAATATATGATCAACACCTGGGAGCCGGAAACCCCGGCCTTCTGGCAAGCGACCGGACGAAGTACCGCCAACCGCAACCTGTGGATCTCCATCCCCGCGCTGGCGCTGGCCTTCGCCGTGTGGATGGTGTGGAGCGTGGTGGTGGTCAAGCTGCCCGCCATCGGCTTCAAGTACAGCACCAACCAGCTGTTCTGGCTGACGGCCTTGCCCGGCCTGTCGGGCGCCACGCTGCGCATCTTCTACTCGTTCATGGTGCCCATCTTCGGTGGCCGCAAGTGGACCACGATCTCCACCGCCTCGCTCTTGATCCCGGCCATCGGCATCGGCTTCGCGGTGCAGGATACCAGCACCGGCTATCCGACCATGCTGATCCTGGCGCTGCTGTGCGGCTTTGGCGGCGGTAACTTCGCCTCGTCCATGGCCAACATCAGCTTCTTCTTCCCCAAGGCGCAGAAAGGCTACGCGCTGGGCATGAACGCCGGCCTGGGCAACCTGGGCGTGTCGGCGGTGCAGTTCGTGGTGCCACTGGTGATCACCATGGGCATCTTCGGCAGCATCGGCGGCGAAGCGCAAACCATCGGCAAACTGGGCCAGACCAGCAACCTGTGGCTGCAGAACGCCGGCTTCATCTGGGTGCCGTTCATCGCCGTCAGCAGCCTGCTGGCCTGGTTCGGCATGAACGACCTGGCCTCGGCCAAGGCATCGTTCGCCGAGCAAGCCGTGATCTTCAAGCGCAAGCACAACTGGCTCATGTGCTGGCTGTACACCGGCACCTTCGGCTCGTTCATCGGTTATTCGGCCGCCTTCCCGCTGCTGATGAAAACCCAGTTCCCCGACGTGAACCCGCTGCAGTATGCCTTCCTCGGCCCCCTGGTGGGCGCGCTGGCCCGCGTGGTGGGCGGCATCATCTCCGACAAGCTGGGCGGCGCCCGCGTCACCTTCTGGACCTTCATCTTCATGATCGCCGCCGTGCTGGGCGTGCTGCACTTCGCCCCGCATGACGGCGTGGCCGGCAATTTCAACGGTTTCTTCTGGATGTTCATGGCGCTGTTCGCCGGCACCGGCGTCGGCAACGCCTCGACCTTCCGCATGATCCCGGTGATCTTCCTGACCGAGCACCAGCGCGCTGCCGCCGGCAAGCCCAAAGCCGTGCAGGAACAAGCCATCGTGGACGCCAACAAGGAAGGCGCCGCCGTGCTGGGCTTCACCTCGGCCATGGCCGCCTACGGCGCGTTCTTCATTCCGAAGAGCTACGGTACCTCGATCGCCATGACCGGCAGCCCCGACACGGCCCTGTGGTGCTTCATCGGCTTCTACCTGAGCTGCATCGCCATCACCTGGTGGTGCTATTCTCGCAAGGGTGCCGCCATGCCTTGCTAAAAGACCGGACCGGAAAGACCGCGACACGATTGCGGTCTTTCCGAACAAGTCTACCTGGCGGTCAACGCCTAACCTGGAGTTACAATATGTCTACCCCCAAAGTCATCCCGCTCACGCCGTCGGTGGAGTTCGATGCTGCGCTGGTGCGCAAGCTCAACCAGATGGGACCGCGCTACACGTCCTATCCCACGGCGGACCGTTTCGTCAAAGGCTACGCTCAGCAACAATACGAGGAGGCCGTGGAGCGGGTGCGGGCCCGGGGGACCACCAGCGGGCTGTCGCTGTACATTCACATCCCGTTCTGCGAATCGTTGTGCTACTACTGCGCCTGCAACAAGATCATCACGCAGGACCACAGCAAGGCCGTCACCTACCTGGACTACCTGCGGCGCGAGATCGCCATGCAGGCCAAACTGTTCGAAGGCATCAACCGGGTCGACCAGCTGCACTTCGGCGGCGGCACCCCGACCTATCTGACCGACCAGCAGATGGATGGCTTGCTGGCCTATTTGCGCCAGCATTTCGAGTTCGTCTCCGACGAGGAAGGCGAATTCTCGGTCGAAGTGGACCCCCGCACCGTCACCCCGCAACGCATCCACACGCTGCGCCGCCAGGGCTTCAACCGCATCAGCCTGGGCATCCAGGACTTCGACCCGGAAGTGCAGCAGGCCGTCAACCGCATCCAGCCGTATGAACAGACCATCGCCGTGCTGGAAGCGGCGCGCGCGGCCAACTTCCGCTCCATCAGCGTGGACCTGATCTACGGCCTGCCCAAGCAGACCGTGGCCAGCATGGGCCCCACGCTGGACAAGGTGATCGCGGCCCGTCCCGACCGCATCGCCATCTACAACTATGCCCACATGCCGCACCTGTTCAAGGCCCAGCGCCTGATCGACGCGGACACGCTGCCCGACGGCGAGACCAAGCTGGAGATGCTGGGCCTGTGCATCGCGCGCCTGACGGCGGCCGGCTACGTCTACATCGGCATGGACCATTTCGCGCTGCCCGAGGACGACCTGGCCCGCAGCCAGGTGGAAGGTGAGCTGCACCGCAATTTCCAGGGTTATTCGACCCACGCCGATGCCGACATGGTGGCGCTGGGCGTATCGGCCATCAGCGACGTCGGCGGCAGCTACAGCCAGAACGAGAAGGTGCTGTCGGCCTACTACGAGCGGCTGGATGCGGGCCAGCTGCCGATCGCGCGCGGCATCGACCTGACCGCCGACGACCTGCTGCGCCGCAGCGTGATCGGTCAATTGATGTGCGACTTCGAACTGCGTTATGCGGACCTCGCCATCCCCGGTGGCCAGGACCCGGCCGACTATTTCGCGGCCGACCTGGCCCGCCTGAAACCACTGGAAGAGCAGGGCTTGCTGACCGTCGATGGCGACGGCATCAAGGTCCTGATGCGCGGCCGCCTGCTGATCCGCAACGTGTGCATGGCCTTCGACAGCTATCTGCACGCGCCGCGCGAGGAAGGCCCGAGCCCGATCCGTTATTCAAGGACGATTTGAGGACATGATGGACAAGACCAAGATCAAAGTACAAACCTTCCTGTCACGCGTACCGCTGTTTAATTCGATGCGCCAGGAGGAACTGGACCGCATCGCGCTGGGCACCACGGAAGTGCGGGCCGAACGCGGCGAAATCATCTTCCAGCGCGGCGACCCCTGCGTGGGCTTCCACGTGGTGCTGTATGGCCAGATCAAGCTGTCGTTCACCTCCGCCCAGGGCGCCGAGAAGGTGATCGAGCTGATCGGCCCCGGCCACAGTTTCGGCGAAGCGCTGATGTTCATGGGCAGCCCTTACATCGTCTCGGCCCAGGCGATGGCCGATTCGCTGCTGCTGCACGTATCGAAGCAGGCCATCTTCCGCGAGATCGAGAACGATTCCGCGTTCGCGGTCAAGATGCTGGCGGGCCTGAGCCAGCGCATGCACAGCCTGATGTGCGACATGGAGTCGTACTCGCTGCGTTCGGGCACCCAGCGCGTCGTGTCCTACCTGCTCAAGGACCGCGGCGCCGACACTGGCGCCGAGCTGACGCTGCCGGTGGCGAAAGCCGTGCTGGCATCGCGCCTGAACCTCACGCCCGAGCACTTCTCGCGCATCATGGCCGATTTGAGCTCGCAACAACTGATCGCATTCAAGGGCCGCAAGGTCACCATCCTCGACGAAGAAAAATTGCGTGCCTGCGCCGGTTAAGAACTCCCTTCTCAGCCGGCGCGGCGCACGCGCCAGGAGTTTCCATGTTCAACAATCTCACCATCCGGTTACGACTCGTGTTCGTGATCGGTTTTTTGTCCGTCCTGCTGGTGCTGGGCGGCGTGATCGGCCTGGTCAGCCTGGCCGGCGCCAACGACACCCTGCGCAACAACTACGAGCAACGCATGCTGCCCATGTCGCAGCTGGACCAGATCGTGCGCCTGATCGACGCCAATCAGCTGGCCGTGGCCCAGGCGCTCAATGAAACGCCGGAAGTGGTGCAGCCCGAGATGGCGCAAGTCGAGCAGCGCATGGCGCAGATCGCGCGCATGTGGGACAGCTACGTGCAGAACGGCCTGCGTCCCGAGGAAACGGCGCTGGCCCATGACTATGCCGAGGCGCGCCAGCAATTCGTAGCCCAGGGCTTGCGGCCCGCCATCGAGGCGCTGCGGCGCGATAACCACGGCGCCGCGCGCACGCTAATGCGCGGCGAAATGGCCCGCCTGTTTGTCCCGGTCCGCAAGAACATCGATGCGCTGATGGCGCTGCACCTGAGCAGCGCGCATGCCGAATTCGAGCACAGCCAGCTGATCTACCAGCGCGTGCGGCTGGCTTGCCTGACCGGTATCGCTTTCGGCCTGGTGCTGTCGGCCGTGATCGGCGTGCTGCTGCAGCGGGCCATCGTGCGGCCGCTGGAGCAGGCCGTGCGCGTGGCCGGCAGCGTGGCCGCCGGCGACCTGACCCAGCGCATCGCCGTCGAGACCAACGATGAGACGGGCCAGTTGCTGCGATCGCTGGCCGACATGAACACCAGCCTGACCAAGATCGTGGGCGACGTGCGCGGTGGCACGGCCGCCATCAACGGCGCGGCCCACAGCATCGCGGCCGGCAACGTGGAACTGGCCGTGCGCACCGAGCAGCAGGCCAGCGCCCTGCAACAGACCGCCGCGTCGATGGAACAGCTGACGGTGGCCGTGCGCGAGAACGGCGCCAGCGCCCAGCAGGCCAACCAGCTGGCGCAATCGGCCGCGCAGGTAGCCAACCAGGGCGAGGCCGTGGTGGCCAAGGTGGTCAGCACCATGGGTGCCATCAATTCGTCGGCGGTGCGCATCGGCGACATCATCGGCGTGATCGACCGGCTGGCGTTCCAGACCAATCTGCTGGCGCTGAACGCGGCCGTGGAAGCGGCCCGCGCCGGTAATCACGGCAAGGGTTTCGCCGTGGTGGCCAACGAAGTACACCAGCTGGCGCAGCAATCGGCCGCCGCCGCGCGCCAGATCAAGCAACTGGTGCAAGAGTCGCAGGAACAGGTGGCCGAAGGGGCGGAACTGGTCGACCAGGCCGGCGCCACCATGCACGCGATCCTGGCCAGCATCGGCCAGGTGACGGCCATCATCGCCGACATCAGCCGCGCCGGCGCCGAGCAGAGCGCCGGCATCGAGCAGATCAACCAGGCCGTCAGCCAGATGGACGAGGGCACGCGCAGTAACGCCGTGCGGGTCGAGGAGGTGGCTGCCGCCGCCCAGGCCTTGCAGCAGCAGGCCGACGGCCTGTCGGAGCTGGTGGCCGTGTTCAAGGTCGATGCGTCCCAGTCGGCGCGCCTGCCCCATACGCCGCGCGCCAAGGTGTTGCCGTTCGAACGCCCGGCGCGCACGGTGGCGGCCGCGCGTCCCGCCGTCGCCAGCTTGCGCAAGCCGCAGGGCCGGCCGGTCTGAGCGCGGGAGGAAAGATGGAAGCAATCGAAAAATTCCTGCGTGGTTTCAGCCGGTTCCAGCAACAGTATTTCAGCGATTCGCAGTCGCTGTACGACAGCCTGCGGGCGGGCCAGCGCCCGGCCACGCTGCTGATCGGCTGCTGCGATTCGCGCGTCGATCCCATGCTGCTGACGGGCAGCGAGCCGGGCGACCTGTTCGTGATCCGCAATATCGCCAACCTGGTGCCGCCTTGCACGCCGGACGCCCCGCCGGGCGTCAGTTCGGCGATCGAATTCGCGATATGCAACCTGGAGGTTGCGCGTGTGATCGTGCTTGGCCATGCCCGCTGTGGCGGTATCCGGGCGCTGATGGGGCCACGCCAGAAGCTGGCCGAGACGGATTTCGTGGGCCGCTGGATGAAGATCGCGGAGCCGGTCGCCAATGAGGTCAAGCGCAACCTGGCCCACCGCAGCGAAGAACACCAGCACAAGGCGTGCGAACTGGCCAGCATCCTCCATTCGCTGGACAACCTGCTGACCTACCCGTGGCTCAAGGAGCGGGTGGAGCAGGGGCTGGTCAAGCTGCATGGCTGGTATTTTGATATTGAAAGCGGCGCGCTGATGGCGTATTCCCCCCGCCAGCAGCAATTCCTGCCGCTGGTCTGCCCGCTGGAGCGGCGCGGATAGCTAAGCAGAAGGAGCATGGCATGGCCAAGGTATTCCCCATCAACCCCAAGCACCCCGAACGCATCTGTTGGGGGTGCGACAAATACTGCCCGGTCGATTCGCTCGCCTGCGGCAATGGCTCGGAACGCACCCAGCATCCGATCGAACTGTGGGGCGAGGGCTGGGAGAAGTTTGGCCTGAACGCCAAGACCGAACCGGACGCCGCCCGGCAGGAAGTGGCCGATCCCTCGGCCGACGCCCCGCCCGAAAAGAGCAAGGCGTAACACCACATCCCGAAGCATTCGGGACCTCATACCCGACCTCACACCCTATTCTCGCGCGCTCTTGATCCCGTTGCTATCGCCTGGCGCCCGCCGGTGATACAACGGCGGCCTCGCTTATTTTCTCCACCTCGTTTCTCCACACTGGTCACACATGCATACCCTACACCTGCCCGGCATCTCGCCCGAACACTTCCTGCAACACTACTGGCAGCGGCAACCGCTGCTGATCCGGCAGGGTTTCCGCCAGTTCGCCGATCCGATCAGCCCCGATGAACTGGCCGGCCTGGCGTGCGAGGAACAGGTCGAATCGCGCCTCGTGTACCGCCGCGACGGCCGCTGGCAGGCCGAGACCGGGCCATTCGACAGCTACGACCATCTCG
>DATFBD010000029.1:0-45364 GCA_035254005.1 Burkholderiaceae bacterium
TCCCAGCGCCAGGCCGCCGTTTCCGGATAGTCGCGCGCGGCCTGCGCGATCAGGCCGGCCGCCACGCGCCGCACGCGGGCGGTGAAGGCCGCCGCCGGATCGAGCTTGCCGGCCGCGTCGAGCGCGCTGACGCGCCCTGCATACACACCGGCCGCCTGCGCCGCCACCCGCTCCTGCGTGAGCGGCTGGACCAGCGGCTGGACCAGCGGCTGACCGGGCGGCGGCGCCACGTCCGGTGACAGCGGCCGCGCCAGCGCGGCCGCCGTGCCGGCCAGCAGCGCCAGCAACAGCGCCGCGCGCCGTCCTGGCATGGGGAGGAAAGTATGCATGTCAGCCGCCGGTGGGGAAGTTACCCGTCCATAGTAGGCCACTCCCTGCGCTGGCTCAATACCTGAACATCAGAGCAATCTTCCATTCAGGAAACAAAAGTGCTAGCATTGAAAAATAAATAACTATTGGAGCATGGCCATGCGCTCACTGCTATCCCTGACTTCGCTGCTGCTGGCGACCCACGCCAGCGCCGCCATGCACTATATCGGCAAGCCCGACTGCCTGATCGCCAATCCGGCCCCCGTCGACGACGAGCAGGTGAGCTGGAGTGGCGGCTGCAAGGATGGCTATGCGGACGGCATGGGCGTCCTGAACTGGTCCGTGCGCGGCCGCCCGCACGGCGGCTATGAAGGGGTGTTGGTGAAGGGCGTGCCGAATGGCCCCGGCTTCCTGCTGCTGGAAGACGACGCCTCGCTGCAAGGCGATTTCAAGGATGGCAAGCTGGAGGGCAAGGGCGTCTACACCGGCCCCAAGGGCAGCAAGCTCAACGTGAACTTCGTGGCCGGCGTGCCCAACGGCATCGCCGATTACAGCACACCGCTGGGCGACAGCTACCACGGCGAGTGGCAAGGCAATTACCCCGAGGGCCAGGGCAAGATGAACTACGGCGCCGGCGGCAGCTACGAGGGTGGCTGGGCGCACGGTGAATTCAGCGGCAAGGGCGTGATCACCTATCCGAACGGCATCCAGGTGACGCGTGAATTCCATCCCCAACCCCAGCCACAGCAGCCGGTGGAACGGCCGACCTACGGCATCCGCCAGGACCAGCCCAGCCTCGGCACCCATATCAAGCAAGACGCCAGTTACGGCTTCGAGGTGCCGCCAGCCCTGCGCTATGAACAGCTGTCGCCGGAACAGCAGCAGCTGGTCAAGGAACCGTACAAGATCCTGCTGGAAGACGACGAGCCGCCCTACCCGCTCAAAGGGATCCAAGCCATCAGCAGGGCGTTCACGGCGATGCATGAGCGGGCACGGGTCCGGGGCCAATTCCGTCTTCTCACGCAGATCGACAGCGAAGGCCAGCCCACCAGCGTCACCGTGCTGGAAGCACCGGAACCGGAACTGGGCCGCATCGCCGCCAGCATCCTCATGGTCACCAGGTTCAAGCCGGCGCGCTGCGGCGGCCAGCCATGCGCCATGCGCTACACCTACAACATGAAATTTGAGATCAAGCTCTGAGGATCACGGCGCGCGCGCCGCCTTGCCGGCGCCGCACCAGCACGCCCTGCGCCAGCCATTGCCGCAGATAGCCAGCCGGCGCCGCCATGGCGCCTTCCCCGCGGCCCGCTGCGGCCCGCGCGCACGCCGCGCCCAACGTGGCGCCCCCCGCCAGGGCTGACAACGCGCAATCGCGGGTGCCCTGTGTCGCCCATGCCCGCCGATTACTTACCCATCCAACAAAAAATATTCGTCAAATCAAGCCGCGTTCACGTCGAGCCCGCTACATCGCCATGTCCCGGACAATTTTGACTTAGATCAAAGTTTCTGCGGCACCGCAACAATAGACTGGTTGCGTTACTTCAATGAAACAAAGAGAGGAAATACAAATGCAAAAGTCTGCAGCAGCAATCATTCTGGTCTCCCTCGGCATGCTGGCCGGTAACGCCATGGCGGAACAAAACCCATGGATGGTGCGTGCGCGCGCCGTGCACCTGGACCCGGCCGACAAGTCCGATCCAGTCGGTGGCGTGGGCGCCTCGGACCGCATCGGTGTCAGCTCCAAGACCATCCCCGAAGTGGACATCTCCTATTTCTTCAGCCCCAACGTGTCGGCCGAGCTGGTGCTGACCTACCCGCAAAAGCATGACGTGACCCTGGACGGCGCCAAGGTCGGCACCTTCAAGCACCTGCCGCCAACGCTGCTGGCCCAGTACCACTTCCTGCCCGACGCGCAACTGAATCCTTACGTCGGCGCCGGTATCAACTACACCAACATCACCAAGGTGGACCTGCTGAACGGCGCCGGCGGCCTGGAGCACAAGAGCTTCGGCCTGGCCCTGCAAGCTGGCGTGGACTACAAGATCGACAAGAACTGGTCGCTCAACCTGGACGTGAAGAAAGTGCAGATCCGCAGCGACGTGTTCGTCAGCGGCGCCAAGGTCAGCAACGTGCAGATCGACCCATGGCTGATCGGCGTGGGCGTGGGCTACCGCTTCTAAGCCAGCCGCTGCTCCACCATGCGCGCGGCGCCCGCCGCGTGCATTTTCGCCGCCGCGCCCCGGCCACCACCTGGCCGGGCGCGGCGCGCTTACTTCCGGCGCCGCTTTTCCTCAGAATTGCGCCTGCGCCCCCCTTCCCTTGCGCACCACAGGCGCCATCCGCCGGGCCGCGCTGCCGCTATAATGGACCCACCATTTTTTTGCTGACCACTCCGCCATGCGCAAGATCCTGCTCGCCACTTTGCCCCTGCTGCTGACGGCCTGCGTCGACGACTCGGCCTCCTACTACGTGGGCGGCAGCGGCAGCAGTCACGCGCTGACCGTCAAGCGCGAGCAGGAACACCTGTGGAAGCGCGACGCGGCCGTGTCGCTGATCCTGTCGCGCTGGCCGGACTGCCAGCGCCGCATCAGCCTGGGCAGCATGCCGGCCAAGGACGTGGAAATCGAACTGTTCGGGCTGGGCGAACAAACCTGGATCCTGCGCGACGGTAACCAGCTGTGGCAGGTGGAGACGCAAACCTGCACCGAGCTGCCGGCACCGAAGGCCGAAGCGGGCGACTTGCTGGGGGTATTCCGGGTCGAAGGCGGCAAGCTGGTGTTTGTGCCGGCCGTGGTCTCGCCCGACGCGGCGCCCGGCGCGGCCGCCGATGGCCAGCAGGAAGCGCCCGCCGATGAAGGCCAGGTGGCCGAAGCGGCAACGGCCGGCGGCGGCGCCCCCGCGTCAGGCAAGGCGGCGCAGTAACGCCGGGGCCATCAGCAACCGGGCGTCAAGCGACAGGGACGTAAAAAAGGGGGAGGTAACACGGTTCACCGTGCGACCTCCCCCTTTTTCAGTTCGAGCGCCGTTCGCGCAGGCGGCGCGCTCCTCAGCGCGTCAGCGCCACCCGGCGCGCCGGCTTGGCCACGCGGGCCGGCGCGGGCGCGGCGGCCACGACCGGACGGACCGCCTCGCCGCTCAGGCGGAAGCGCGCCACCATGTCGGCCAGGTGCGCCGCCTGTTCCTGCATGCTGCCGGCGGCGGCGGCCGCTTGTTCCACCAGGGCCGCGTTCTGCTGCGTCACGCTGTCCATTTCCGTGATCGCCATGTTGACGTGGCCGATGCCCGTGCTCTGTTCGGTCGAAGCGGCCGTGATCTCGCGCATGATGGCCGTCACGCGCGACACGCTGGCCACCACCTGGTCCATCGTGGTGCCGGCCTCGGCCACCAGGGCGCTGCCGGCGTTGATGCTGTCGACCGAATCGTTGATCAGGGTCTTGATCTCCTTGGCCGCCGCGGCGCTGCGCTGGGCCAGGTTGCGCACTTCCGACGCCACCACGGCGAAGCCGCGGCCCTGCTCGCCGGCACGGGCCGCTTCCACGGCCGCATTCAGGGCCAGGATGTTGGTCTGGAACGCGATGCCGTCGATCACGCTGATGATATCGACGATGCGGGTCGCCGAGGCGTTGATGGTCTCCATGGTCTGCACCACTTGCGACACCACCCGCCCGCCCTGCTCGGCCACTTGCGAGGCCGATTCCACCAGTTCATTGGCCTGCACCGCGTTGCTGGCGTTCTGGTTCACGGTCGAGGTCAGTTCCTCCATCGAGGCGGCCGTCTCCTCCAGCGCGCTGGCCTGCGACTCGGTGCGGGCCGACAAGTCCATATTGCCGGTCGCGATCTCGGCCGAGGCGGTGGCGATCATCTCGGCGCTGTGGCGGATCTCGCCGATGGTATCGGCCAGCTGGTCGCGCATGGCCTTCATGCCGAACAGGATGCTGCCGCGGTCGCTTTCATGGGTGTCGACGTCGGTGCTCAGGTCGCCGCCAGCGATGCGCGCCGCCACCTGGCCCGCGTATTCGGGATCGCCGCCGATGGTGTGGCGCAGGCTGCGGTTGACCACGCTGACGATGGCCGCCAGCACGGCGCACACACCCAGCAGCACCACGCCCGCGTTGAGCAGGGAGTTGCGGAACGCCGTGTCGATGTCGTCCACGTACACGCCCGTCACCAGGTGCCAGTCCCACGGCGCGTAATGGCCCACGCGGCTCAGCTTGGGCACCGGTTCGGAGGCGCCGGGACGGGGCCAGTAGTAGCGCACGAAGCCGCCGTTATCGCTGCTGTTGCCGGCGGCGACGATGTCACGGTAGACATAGGTCCCCTTGGGGTCCTGCATGCTGCTCATATCCTTGCCATCCATTTCCGGCTTGATCGGATGCATGATGACGACAGAATTGGAATTGTTGATCGACAGGTAGCCGTCGCTGCCGTAACGCATGCTGCGGATCACGGACTTGGCGCGCGCCTGCGCCTCCTCCTTGCTCAGCGCGCCCGACGCCACCTGGGCATCGAAGCCCTTGACGATACTGAGCGCGCCGTCGACAACGTTGCGCAAGTCATTGCTGCGTTCTTCGATACGAACGTCGCGCGCACGGAAGGCGTCGACGATGAAGATCGCCATGATGCACAGCAGGCTGCAAACAAGCGGTACCCACAGTTTTTGTTGGAAAGTCAGGCGATTCACGGCACGCTCCTTTGTTAACACGGAGAAAGAATACGCCGAATTGACGCGATCAGCTATAAGCGGTGTAACTAGCTATCATTCATGTTGTTTATTTGCCGTATAGGATTTGACAACGGGAGTGATATCTGGATACTCCCGTTGTTGCCATTGCAATATCAAGCGTGCCGTTCGCTGTCGAGCAAGGCCACGGCGTGCGCGTTGTAGCGCGCGCCGGCGGCGGCGCCGGCCGGCACCACCTGCTCCAGCCGCGCCAAGTCCGCCACCGACAGGCGCACGCCGGCCGCGCCCAGCGCCTCGGCCAGCCGCAGCCGGCTGCGCGCGCCCACCAGTGGCACGATGTCGGCCCCCAGCGCCGCCCCTTGCGCGGCCACCCAGGCGATGGCCAGCTGGGCCACGGACACGCCCCGTTCCACGGCGATGGCGCGCACCCGCTCCACCAGCGCCAGGTTGTGGTGCAGGTTGTCCCCTTGGAAACGGGGGCTGTGCTGGACCCGGAAATCGCCCTCGCCGGCGCGCCGGGCCGTCCAGTGGCCGCTGATCAGGCCGCGCGACAGCACGCCGTAGGCCGTGATGCCGATGCCCAGTTCGCGGCAGGTCTGCACGATGCCATCCTCGATGCCGCGCGAGATCATCGAATACTCGATCTGCAGGTCGCTGATGGGATGCACGGCATGGGCCCGGCGCAGCGTCTCCGGTCCCACCTCGGACAGGCCGATGTGGCGGATCAGGCCGGCCTTGACCAGCCCGGCCATGGCGCCCACCGTGTCCTCGATGGGCACGGCCGGGTCCAGCCGGGCCGGGCGGTAGATGTCGATGTCGTCCACGCCGAGGCGCTGCAGCGAGTAGGCCAGGAAGTTCTTCAGCGCCACGGGCCGGTTGTCCACGCCGTTCCAGCCGCCGAGCGGGTCGCGCAGCGCGCCGAACTTGACGCTGATGACGGCCTGCTCGCGGCGGCGGCCCGCCAGCGCCTCGCGCAGCAGCAGTTCATTGTGGCCCATGCCGTAGAAATCGCCCGTGTCGAGCAGGGTCACGCCGGCCTCCAGCGCGGCGTGGATGGTGGCGAGGCTCTCGGCGCGGTCGGCCGGGCCATACAGGTCCGACATGCCCATCAGGCCCAGGCCCAGTTGCGACACTTGCGGCCCGGTGCGGCCAAGTTGATGTGTTTGCAGAGGTGTTTGCTGATGTGCTTGCATATGATTCTCCCGTTCGGTGTGGGGCGCCCGACCCGGTCGGGGGCGCGATGGACCCATTATGCTATTATCGAACTGCACAATAAATGCGCAGATTCCTATTACTTTATTCGAGAAAATATAACAATCATGGACCAGCTGAAAGCCATGCACATCTTCAAGGCCGTGGCCGACAGCAAGAGCTTCACGCTGGCGGCCCAGCAGCTGGACTTGCCCAAGCCCACCGTCACCAACGCCGTGCAGGCGATAGAACAGCAGCTGGGGGTGCGCCTGCTGCAACGCACCACGCGCAAGGTCAGCCTGACGGTGGAAGGGGCGCTGTACCTGGACCGTTGCAGCGCCCTGCTCAACGACCTGGACGACCTGAACGGCCTGTTCCTGGGCGACGGCCGCCAGCCGGCCGGCAGCCTGCGAGTGGACTTGCCCGAGCGTCTGGCCCACCAGGTGGTGATCCCGGCCCTGCCCGCATTCTTCCAGCGCTATCCCGAGATCCAGGTCAAGCTCGGTTCGCGCGACCGCTACGCCGACCTGGTGGGCGAAGGCATCGATTGCGCCGTGCGGGCCGGCGTGCTGCGCGACTCCACCCTGGTGGCGCGCAAGGTGACGGACATGGAACAGATCAACGTGGGCGCGCCCGCCTATCTTGCGCGCCATGGCCGGCCGCGCACGCTGGCCGATTTGCGCCAGCACTGGGCCGTCAACTTCTTCTCCAGCCAGACCGGGCGCGACCTGGACTGGGAATACCTGGACGCCGACGGCGCGCGGCACACGCTGGCCATGCGCAGCCTGGTGTCGGTCAGCGGCACGGAAGCCTACCTGGAAAGCTGCCTGGCCGGCCTGGGCCTGATCCAGTCGCCGCGGCTGGGCATGCTCGACTTGCTGGCGGCCGGCGCGCTGGAGGAAGTGCTGCCCGCCTACCGCCCGGCGCCGCTGCCGCTCCACATCGTGTACGCCCACAACCGCCACCTGTCGCCGCGGGTGCGGGTGTTCGTCAATTGGCTGGCCGATGTGCTATTGCAGCATTCTGTTTGTTAAAATAGGCCAATCTTTCCGCCAACCTCTACCCCCAATGAAATTCCACCCCACCGCGGCGCTGCTGGCGCTGTGCGCGTGCGCCGCCGCCGGCGCCGCTGCGCCGCTCAAAGTCGACACCGACGCCATGCTGTCCCAGATCACCAGGCTCGCCTCGGACGAATTCGAAGGCCGGGCGCCGGGCAGCCCCGGCGAGACCGCCACCGTCGACTACCTGCAACAACAGCTGAAGAAGCTGGGCCTGGAGCCAGGCAACCCCGATGGTACTTACCTGCAAGCCGTGCCCATGGTGGGCATCTCGACCCACCCCACGCTGAGCTACCGGGCCGGTGCCGGGGCACCCGTCAAGCTGGCCTATCCGGACCAGTTCGTGGCCTGGAGCGCGCGCACCGACAAGCAGGTCAACGTGGCCGATTCGGAACTGGTGTTCGTCGGCTATGGCATCACGGCGCCGCAATACCAGTGGGACGACTACAAGGGCGTGGACTTGCATGGCAAGACCCTGGTGGTGCTGATCAACGACCCGCCGCTGCCCGACCCCAAGCATCCTAAACAGCTCGACGCCAGCCAGTTCGGCGGCAAGGCCCTCACCTGGTACGGGCGCTGGAACTACAAGTTCGAGATGGCCGCCAAGCTGGGCGCGGCCGCCGTGCTGATCGTGCACGACACCAAGCCGGCCGGCTATCCCTACGAGGTGGCGCGCAGCAGCCTGGCGCGCGAAGTGTTCACCATCAAGACCAAGGGCCCCAATCCCGCGTTCCCGCCGCTGGCCGGCTGGCTGCCGCTGGAACAGGCGCGCGCCATGTTCAAGGCCGGCGGCCAGGACTTCGACCAGCTCCAGCATGGCGCCCTGTCGCGCGACTTCAAGCCCGTGCCGCTGGGCGTGAAAGTGACGCTGAGCGCGCAGAATACGTGGCGCGAGGTGGTATCGAACAACGTGGTGGCGAAAATCACCGGATCCGACCCGGCGCTCAAGAATGAAGTGGTGCTGTACAGCGCGCACTGGGACCATTTCGGCATCGACAGCACGCTGCCGGGGCCGCGCACGCAGCAGATCTTCCACGGCGCGCGCGACAACGCCTCGGGCGTGGCCGCCCTGCTGGCCGTGGCCAAGGCCTACAAGGCACTGCCGGTGGCGCCCAAGCGCAGCATCGTATTCCTGTTCACCACGGGCGAGGAACGCGGCCTGCTGGGCGCGCAATACTACGCGCGCAACCCGCTGTATCCGCTCAACAAGACCCTGCTCGACCTGAACGTGGAAGGCATCAACCTGTGGGGCCGCACGCGCGACGTGGAACTGGTGGGCATGGGCCGCAACGATGCCGAAGAGGTGGTGGTCAGCGCCGCCAAGGCGCAGGGCCGCACCGTGCACGGCGAGCTCAACCCCGAGCTGGGCATGTACTTCCGCAACGACCAGCTCGAATTCGCGCGCGCCGGCGTGCCCGCGCTGCTGCTGCGGGGCGGCACGCAATACACGGGCCCCGGCGCGGCGGCCGCGCTGGCCAAGCGCCAGGCATACACGGCCAACCAATACCACACCGTGCACGACGTGGTGGAAGCGGACTGGGATCTGCACGCCGCGGCGCAGGACATCGCCCTGCTGTACGAGGTGGGCTACCAGGTGGCGCAAGGCAGCGCCATGCCGCAATGGAAGCCGAACGCCGAATTCAAGGCAGCGCGCAAATAAACACAAACCGGGGTCAGGTCATACCGTCAAGCAACATGCGCGCATGTTGCTTGACGGTATGACCTGACCCCGGTTTTGCTTGCGGGACCTTAGTCGCGCGCCAGCGCCAGGAATTCGGTGCGCAGCGCCAGGTTGGGCTGCAACTCGCCCAGCATGGCCGAGGTGATGGTTTCCTCGCCCGGCGTGCGGATGCCACGGCTTTCCATGCACATGTGGCGGCACTTGACGACCACCCCCACCGCTTTCGGTTCCAGCACTTCCATCAGCGCGTTGGCGATCTGTATCGTCATGCGTTCCTGCACTTGCAGGCGCTTGGCGAAGCAGTCAACCAGCCGGGTCAGCTTGGACAGGCCGACGATCTTGCCATTGGGCAGGTAGCCGACCGTGGCCTTGCCGAAGAATGGCGCCAGGTGGTGCTCGCAATGGCTGTACACGGGGATGTTCTTCACCACGATCAGCTCGTTGTACTGCTCGGCCCCGTCCTCGAACGCTTTCAGCAGCTCGACCGGGTCTTGCTCGTAGCCCGAGGTCCAGTGTTTCCAGGCCTTGGCCACCCGGTGCGGGGTTTCGGCCAGGCCGGGACGGTCCGGATCCTCGCCCAGCGAGCTGAGCAGGCGGCGCCAGTCTTGTTCCGTGAAAGCTTCTTTAGACATGATGATGTGAGACCATAAAAATAACGATTGCCGCAAGTATATAGAAAATGCGGCAGACCCACCGGCCAGCCCGCGGCTACCCCTGTGGTTGCCACCGCGCCGCCATTAGCGCCCGGCCGCCCCCGGCCGGTGCGCATTGATCAGCTCGGAGGCGATCGACACCGTGATGGGCAGCTCCGGCCATTCATCGTCCGGGCCGAACCAGCGCGCGTCGGCGATCTCGTTGGGATCGATGCGGATCTCGCCATCAAGATAATCGGCCGTGAAGGCCACCATCAGCGAATGCGGGAACGGCCAGGGCTGGCTGGCGAAGTAGCGCAGGTTATGCACCCGCAAGCCAACCTCCTCGAACACTTCGCGGTGCACGGCTTCCTCGATCGATTCGCCAGCCTCCAGGAAGCCGGCCAGCGCCGTGTAGCGTTTGTAGGGCGCGTTGGCGTGCATGGCCAGCAGCACCTGCTCGCCCTTGCGGATCAACACCATCATGGCCGGCGAGATGCGCGGGTAGGCGCGCATGCCGCACGCGGGGCACAGGTAGCAGCGCTCGCCGGCCACATGCGTCATGGGCGTGGCGCAGGCGCCGCAAAAGCGATGGGTGCGGGCCCATTCGGCCAGTTGCACGGCCCGCCCGGCCACGCCGAGAAAACCATCGTCGCGCACGCCGAACAGGGCGCGCAGGCTGTGCCAGCCATATTCCGGCCCCGGCACGGCGTCGCTGTCGGTCCACGCGGTCTGGTAGTACTGGCCGTCCAGCACACCCACCGGGTGGATGCGCGCCGGCGCCATGTCCAGCGCGGCCAGCACGGCCGGCGGCGGCAACGACCAGTTGTCGTTGCGCAAAAGCAACTGTCCGCGATGGCACAGGAACGTCAGCGCCGCGTCCGGCGCTGGCGCCCCGGACGGGGCCTGGATCAGAGGCGTGAAGGTGGCGGGCGTGTGCAACATGGCGGGTCATCACTCCTGGGGAGGCGAAAGCGAGCATCTTACCGTGTTTCCAAAATGCTTACCCGGCGCCGCCACGTCTGTCCTAAGTCCTTGTTTTCATACCAAGATTTACGCTGGATTTACTTGCCTATTCTCAATTTTGGCCCGTTTGGCGTTACTATATCCTTCTGCCAGGAGAGCCCATCTATGTCGTCGTTCATTCAAGATCTCAGCACCGATCAAATCGCTCAGTTGCTGACCAGCCAAATTCCGCTGTTGAGCACCGCCGAAATTGGCTTGCTGTCGACGACACAGATGACGGCGTTCAGCACGGATCAATTGGCCGCCTTCACCAGCCAGCAGATCCGCGCCCTGCCCACCCAGGACTTGCAGGCGCTGAGCACGACGCAGCTGGCCGGCGGCTTCGGCACCCTGCAGATCGCGGCCCTGAGCACGCAACAATTGCCGCTGCTGACCACGGCGCAGCTGGTGTACGGCATCACCACCGACCAGTTCGCCGCGCTGAGCACGGCCCAGCTGGGTGCGCTGACGACGGCCCAACTGGCCCTGCTGGGCACGGCCGACCTGGCCGCCCTGCGCACGGCCCAGCTGGTCGGCCTGAGCACGGCGCAAGTGCGCGCGCTCGGTTCGGACCAGGTGGCCGCCTTGCAGACGGCCGACGTGGCCGCCCTGCGCAGCCAGCAGGCGCTGGCGCTGACCACGGCCAGCGTGGCCGCCTTGCGCAGCGACCAGGTGGCCGCGCTCGGCACGCAGCAACTGGCCGCCTTGCTCACCCAGCAGATCGCGGCGCTGGGCAGCGACCAGATCGCCGCGTTGGGCACGGCCCAGGCCAGCGCACTGGGCACGGCGCAAGTGGCGGCCCTGAGCTCGCTGCAACTGGACGCGCTGGGCACGGCCAGCCTGGCCAGCCTGAAGACGGCGCAGATCGCCGCGCTGGGCAGCGCCCTGTTCGGCGCGCTCACCACCGACCAGATCACGGCGCTGACCACGGCGCAAGCGCTGTCGCTGTCGTCGCAACAACTGGCCGCGCTGCACTCGGATCAACTGGCGGCACTGCAAACAAGGGACCTGGCCGCCCTGTCCACCGTGGCGCTGTCCGGCCTGGGCACGGCCAACGTGGCCGCGCTCAGCACGGCCCAGGCCGCCGCACTGGGCACGGCCCAGCTCAACGCCCTGTCCAGCGCCCAGATGACAGCCCTGGGCAGCGACCAGATCGTCGCCCTCAGCAGCAACCAGGCCAGCAACCTGGGCACGCGCCAGTTGGCCGCGCTCACCACCGACCAGTTGGCCGCGCTGGAAACGACTGACTGGGCCAGCCTGAAGACGGCGCAACTGGCCGTGCTGTCGACGGCCCAGCTGGGCGCCGTCACCACCGCCCAGCTGGCCGCCCTCAAGAGCGCGCAAGTGCCTGGCCTGGGCAGCGCGCAACTGGCCGCGCTGCGCTCGGACCAGCTGGCAGCACTGGCCACGGCCACCTTGCGCGCCCTGCAGACCCAGCAAGTGGTTGCGCTGGCCACCGATGCCGTGGCCGCCATGCGCACGGACCAGGTGGCCGCCCTGGCCACGCAACAACTGGCCGCCTTCGGCACGGCCCAGGTCACGGCGCTCAACAGCGCCCAGCTGGCCGCGTTCAGCACGGCCCAGGCCGGCGCGCTGACGACGCGCCAGATCGCCGCGCTCGCCACGGACCAGCTCAACGCCTTCGAAACGGCGGACTGGGCGGCCCTCAAGAGCGCCCAGCTGGTGGCCTTGACGACCAGCCAGGTCGGCGCGCTGGGCACAGCCCTGATCTCCGCGCTGGGCACGGCCCAGGCCGCCGCCCTGACCACGCAGCAATTGCGCGCCCTGAGCACCGAGCAATGGGCGGCGCTGAGCTCGGCCGACTACGCGGCCCTGCAATCGAACCAGTTGCCCGGTCTGGGCACGGCCGCCATCGCCGCGCTCAGCACCAGCCAGCTGGCGGCCCTGAAGACCGCCCAGATCGCGCTGCTCGCCACGGACCAGCTGGCCGCGCTGAACACGGACCAGATCGGCGTACTCAGCACGGCGCAAGCGGCCGCCCTGACGACGCGCCAGGTTGCCAGCCTGGGCAGCGACCAGGTGGCCGCCCTGTCCACCCGCGACTGGGCCGCGCTGGCCACCAGCCAGCTCGGCGCCCTCAATACGGCCCAGTTGGCCGCCGTGACGACGGGCCAGGTGGCCGCCCTCACGACGGCCCAGGCCGCCGCATTGACGACGCTGCAAGTGGCCAACCTGTCCACCGCCCAACTGGCCGCCTTGCCCACCGCCACGCTGGCCGCCCTGCGCACGCAGCAGCTGGCCAGCCTGGCCACGGACAACGTGGCCGCCCTCAGCACCGCCCAATTGCAGGCGCTGACGACGGCCCAGTTGAGCACGCTCAGCACGGCCCAGTGGCAAGCGCTGGGCACGGCCCAGATCGTGGCGCTGACGACGGCCCAGGCCAGCAACCTGGCCACGCGCCAGCTGGCCGTCCTCACCAGCGACCAGCTGGCCGCGCTGGAAACGGCCGACCTGGCCGCCCTGCGCACGGCCCAGATCCGGGCCCTGACGACCGATGAAGTGGCCCTGCTGGCGACAGCGCAAGTGGCGGCCCTGACGACGGCCCAGGCGGCCGCGCTGACGTCGGCCCAGCTCAACGCGCTGGGCAGCGCCCAGCTGCTGGCGCTCAACACGGCCAACCTGGCCACGCTGCTGACGGTCCAGATCGCCGCGCTCGGCACGGACAGCGTGGCCACGCTGACCACGGCCCAGATCCAGGCCCTCACCACGGCCCAGGTCGATGCCTTCAACACCAGCCAGCTGCAGGCGCTCACCAGCGCCCAGATCGTGGCCCTGACGACGGCGCAAGCGAACAGCCTGCTCACGGCCCAGGTGGCCGCGCTCACCAGCGACCAGCTGGCAGCCCTCGAAACGGCCGACCTGGCCAGCTTGCGGAGCGTCCAGCTGAACGCGCTGGGCTCGGCCCAGGTCGCCTTGTTGAGCACGGCGCAAGTCGCCGCGCTGACCACCCAGCAGGCGGCCGGCCTGGCCACGCGCCTGCTGGCCGCCCTCGGCACCGACCAGGTGGCAGCACTGACCACGGCCGACGTGGCCGCGCTCGGCACGGCCCAATGGCGCGGCTTCAGCACGGATGACATCGCGGCGCTGGGCACGGCCCAGGTGCGCGCCATCAACACGGCCCAGCTCAGCACGCTCACCACGGCCCAGCTCCAGGCCCTGACGACGGCCCAGCTGGCCACCCTCAGTTCCGCACAGCTGAGCAAGCTGGCCACGGCGCAGGTCGCCGCGCTCACCAGCGACCAGCTGGCCGCGCTCGACACGGCCGACCTGGCCGCGCTGCAAACGGCCCAGGTGGCGGCTTTGACGACCGACCAGGTGGCCTTGCTGAGCACCACGCAGGTGGCGGCCCTGAGCACCCAGCAAACGGTGGCGCTGAGCACGCGCCAGCTGGCCGCGCTCGGCAGCGCCCAGATCGTCGCGCTGACGACGGCCCAGGCGGCGGCGCTGACGACGGCCCAGCTGGCCTCGCTCAGCAGCGACCAGCTGGCGGCAATGGAAACGGCCGATCTGGCCAGCTTGCGGACGGTCCAGCTGAACGCGCTGGGCACGGCCCAGGCCGCCTTGTTGAGCACGGCGCAAGTCGCCGCGCTGACCACCCAGCAAGCGGCCGGCCTGGCCACGCGCCTGCTGGCCGCCCTCGGCACCGACCAGGTGGCGGCGCTGACCACGGCCGACCTGGCCGCGCTGGGCACGGCCCAGTTGCGCGGCTTCAGCACGGACGACATCGCCGCGCTCGGTTCGGCCCAGGTGCAGGCTTTCACCACGGCGCAACTGAGCAACCTGAACACGGCCCAGTTCCAGGCCCTGGGCACGGCCGACATCGCCGCGCTCAGCTCGCTGCAACTGAGCAAGCTTGCCACGCTGCAGATGGCCGCGCTCACCAGCGACCAGCTCGCCGTACTCGGCACCGAGGACGTGGCCGCGCTGCAAACAGTCCAGCTCAACGCCCTCACCAGCACCCAGGTCGGCCTGCTCAGCAGCGCCCAGCTGGGCGCGCTGTCGACGCTGCAGATGAGCAACCTGGGCACGCGCCAGCTGGCCGCCCTGGGCACCGACCAGATGCAAGCGCTGAGCACGGCCGAACTGGCCGTGCTGCGCAGCGCCCAGTTGCGGGCCCTGGGCACCAATCAGCTGGCCGCGCTGGCCACCAGCCAGTGGCAGGCGCTGGGCACGGCCCAGCTGGCCGCGCTGAGCACCGACCAGTTGCAAGGACTGGGCAGCGACCAGATCACCGCGCTCACCACGGTCCAGGCCAGCGGCCTGACGACGGCCCAGGTGGCCGCGCTGACCAGCGCGCAACTGGCGGCGCTGGAGACGGCCGACCTGGCCGCCTTCAAGACCAGCCAGGTCGCCGCCTTGACGACGGCCGAAGTGAGCCTGCTCAGCACCGACCAGGTCGCGGCACTGACGACGGCCCAGGCCCGGGCGCTGAGCACGGCCCAGCTGCTGGCCCTCAATGCCAGCCAGGTGGCCGCATTCACCTCGGCCGACCTGGCCGCCCTCAGCTCGACCCAGCTGTCGGCGCTGGGCACGACCTTGCTGGGCATGCTGAGCACGGCCCAGTTGCAGGCGATGACGACGGCCCAGATCGCCGCGCTGTCCACGGCCCAGGTCGCCGCGCTGAGCACGGACTTGATCGTGGCCCTGACCACGGCCCAGGCGGCCAGCCTGACGACGCTGCAGATGACGGCCCTGCAAACGGCCCAGGTGGCCGCGCTGGAAACGGCCGACCTGGCCGCCATGAAGAGCAGCCAGCTCAACGCGCTGGCGACGCAACAGGTGGTGATGCTCGGCAGCGACCAGCTCGACGCGCTCGTCACGGCCCAGGTCAGCAACCTGGGCACGCGCCAGCTGGCCGCGCTCACCACCGACCAGGTGCGCGCCCTGCTGACGGCGGAACTGGCAGCCTTGCGCAGCAACCAGTTGCAAGCGCTGGGCACCAGCCAGTTGGCCGCGTTGCAAACGGCCCAGGTACAAAGCCTGGCCACGGCCCAGCTGAGCGCGCTGGGCACGGCCCAGTTGCCGGCGTTCGGCAGCGACCAGCTGGCCGCACTCACGACCAGCCAGGCCGCCAGCCTGACGACGGCCCAGGTGGCCGCGCTGGCTACGGTCCAGCTGGCAGCCTTCAGCAGCGACCAGGTCGCGGCCCTGAAGACGGCCCAGCTCAACGCGCTGGGCACGGCCGCGCTGGCCAGCCTGGCCACGGGCCAGATCGCCGCCCTCACCACGCTGCAGGCGGCGTCGCTGCGCACCGGCCTGGTAGCGGCTCTCACCACGCAACAAATTCAGGCCCTCACGCTGGCCGACCTCGACACGTTCAAGAGCGCCCAGTTGACGGCGCTCGCTTCGGACCAGCTGGCCGCGCTGGGCAGCGAGCAGTTGCAAAGCATGGGCACGGCCCAGATCGCCGCGCTGACCACGGCCCAGGTCGCGAGCCTGGGCAGCGGCCAGATCGCCACCCTCACCACGGCCCAGGCCGCCGGCCTGACGACGGCCCAGGTGGCCGCCCTCGGCACGGCCCAGTTGCTGGCCCTGACGACCGACGACATCGCCGCACTGAAGACGGCCCAGATCACGGCACTGGGCAGCGCCGCCACGGCCGCGCTGGGCACGGCCCAGATCGTGGCCCTGACCACGCTGCAAGCAAGCGCCCTGGGCACCCAGCAAGTGGCGGCCCTGACCACCAGCCAGTTGCAGGCGCTGGAAAACAGTGACCTGGACGCCCTGCGCACGGCGCAACTGGCCGCGTTGTCGACGGCCCAGCTGCAAGCCCTGAGCACCGACCAGATCGCCAGCATGACGACGGCCCAGATCGCCTCGCTGAGCAGCGCCCAGTTGCGCGGCCTGCGCAGCGACCAGTTCGCCGCGCTGACCACCAGCCAGGTCGCCAACCTGTCGACGGCCCAGCTGGCCTCGCTGGGCACGGCCCAGGTGGTGGCGTTCACGACCGATGAAATCGCTGCACTCAAGACGGCCCAGATCGCGGCCCTCGGCACCGATGCCACGGCCGCGCTGGGCACGGCCCAGATCGTGGCCCTGACCACCTTGCAGGCGAGTGCCCTGGGCACCCAGCAAGTGGCGGCCCTGACGACCAGCCAGCTGCAAGCGCTGGAAAACAGCGACCTCGACGCCCTGCGCACGGCGCAACTGGCCGTGCTGACGACGGCCCAGCTGCAAGCCCTGAGCACCGACCAGATCGCCAGCATGACGACGGCGCAGATCGCCTCGCTGAGCAGCGCCCAGTTGCGCGGCCTGCGCAGCGACCAGTTCGCCGCGCTGACCACCAGCCAGGTCGCCAACCTGTCGACTGCCCAGTTGGCCTCGCTGGGCACGGCCCAGGTGGTGGCGTTCACGACCGATGAAATCGCCGCGTTGAAGACGGCCCAGATCGCGGCCCTCGGCACCGATGCCACGGCCGCGCTGGGCACGGCCCAGATCGTGGCACTGACCACCTTGCAAGCGAGCGCCCTGAGTACCCAGCAAGTCGCGGCCCTCACGACCAGCCAGTTGCAAGCCCTGGAAAACAGCGACCTGGACGCCTTGCGCACGGCGCAACTGGCCGCGTTGTCGACGGCCCAGCTGCAAGCCTTCAGCACCGACCAGCTCGCCAGCATGACGACAGCCCAGATCGCCTCGCTCAGCAGCGCCCAGTTGCGCGGCCTGCGCAGCGACCAGATCGGCGCACTCACGACGGCCCAGGCCGCCAATCTGACGACGGCCCAGGTGGTGGCCCTGAGCAACACCCAACTGGCCGCGCTCGCCACCGACGACGTGGCGGCGCTGAAGACGGCCCAGGTGGCCGCGCTCAGCAGCAGCCAGTTGGCCACCCTGACCTCCGACCAGATCATCGCGCTGACCACGCTGCAAGCCGGTGCGCTGACCACGGCCCAGGCGGCCGCACTGACCACGGCCCAGTTGCAAGCGCTGGAAACGGCCGACCTGGCCGCGCTCAAGACGGCCCAGGTGGCCGCGCTCAGTACCGGCCAGCTGGCGGCCCTGTCCACCGACCAGGTGCACAACATGGGAACGGCCCAGATCGCCGCGCTGGGCACCGGCCAGTTGCCGGGCCTGAGCACGGCCCAGGTCACGGCCCTGACGACGGCCCAGACCGCCGCCCTGAGCACGACCCAGGCGGTCGCGCTGAGCACCGCGCAACTGGCGGCCTTGCCGACCGACGACCTGGCCGCGCTCAAGACGGCCCAGCTGGCCGCCTTGAGCAGCAACCAGCTGAGCGCGCTCAGCACCGACCAGATCGCCGCCCTGACCACCGTGCAGACCGGCGCGCTCGCCACGGCCCAGCTGGTGGCGCTGGCCACGGTCCAGATCGCGGCCTTGCGCACCGATCAGGTGGCAAGCTTGAAGACGGCGCAGCTGGCCGCGCTGGGCACCGACCAGCTCGATGCGCTGGACACCGACCAGTGGCAAAGCCTGACGGCGGCCCAGGTCGCCGCATTCACCACCACCCAGCTGCAAGCCGTGACGACGGCCCAGATCGCCGCGCTGACCACGGCCCAGGCCGCCGGCCTGTCCTCGGCCCAGGTGCAGGCGCTGACCACGCGCCAGTTGACGGTGCTGGCCACGGACGAACTGCGGGCGCTGGGCACGGCCCAGTTCGCGGTGCTCACCACGCAGCAATTGCAAGCGCTCGGCAGCGACCAGATCGGCGCGCTCAGCACCGCCCAGGCCGCCGCGCTGAGCACCACCCAACTGACCTCGCTGGGCACGCTGCAACTGCAGGCCCTCAACACGGACGACGTGGCCGCGCTCAAGTCGTCGCAACTGGCCGCGCTGGCCACCGCCCAGGTGGCGGCGCTGACGACGGACCAGCTGCAAAGCGTGACGCCGGGCCAGCTCACGGCGCTGGGCAGCGACCAGCTGCGGGCACTGGGCACCGACCAGATCGTCGCGCTGACGACGGCCCAGGCCGCCAACCTGGCCACCAGCCAGCTGGCTTCCCTCACCACCGTCCAGCTCGCCGCATTGGAACTGGACGACCTGGCCGCGCTGCGCAGCGCGCAGATCGCCGCGCTCGGCACCGACCAGCTGCGCGCGCTGGCGCCGGACCACATCGCCGTGCTCACCACGGGCCAGGCCCAGGCGCTGACCAGCGACCAGTTGCGGGCGCTGAGCTCGGACCAGTTGCAGGCGCTCAGCACGGATGACCTGAACGCGCTCAAGAGCACGCAGATCGCCGCCCTCGGCACCGACCAGCTCAACACGCTGCTGGTGGACCAGTTGCAAAGCCTGAGCCAGACGCAACTGGGCGCGCTGGGCAGCGCCCAGCTGCAAGGCCTGGGCAGCGACCAGATCATCGCGCTGACCACGCAGCAATTCGACCTGCTGGGCACGGCGCAAGTGGCGCTGCTGACCAGCACCCAGCTGGGCGTGATCGAACTGGAAGACCTGGCCGCGCTGACCAGCGCGCAAGTGCTGGCGCTCGGTTCGGACCAGCTGCGTGCGCTCAGCCTCGACCGCGTCGCCGCACTGACCACGCGCCAGCTGCAGGCGCTGGCCACGGGCCAGCTGGCCGCGCTCACCACGGACCAGTTCCAGGCCCTGGGCAGCGACGGCTTGCAAGCCCTGAAGACGGCCCAGATCACCGGCCTGACGACGGCGCAACTGGTGTCGCTGACGCTGGACCAGTTGCAGCACGTGAGCAGCGACCAGATGGAAGCGCTCAGCTCGGCACAAGCGCAAGCCTTGACCAGCGACCAGATCACGCTGCTGACCTCGCAGCAGATCGACAGCCTCAGCACGCGCGCCCTCGGTGCGCTCAGCAGCGGCCAGATCGCCGCCATCAGTACCGAGAACTTCAGCACCTTGTCGAGCGGCCAGATCGCGGCCCTCAACGCGGCCCAGTTCGGCGCCATCACCACCGACCAGATGGTGGCCCTGACCAGCAGCCAGGCCGTCTCGCTGGGCACGGCGCAGATCGCCGCCCTCACCAGCGACCAACTCGACGCGCTGGAAACGGCCGACTTCGCCGCGCTGAAGACGGCCCAGCTCATCGCCATCACCACGCGCGACATCGCGGCGCTGAGCACCGAGCTGGTGCGCGCGCTGACGACATCGCAACTGGCCAGCCTGGCCAGCGACCAGATCGTCGCGCTGCAGACCGACCATATCGCCGCCCTGAGCAGCGCCCAGGCCAGCAACCTGGGCACGGCGCAGATCGCCGTCCTCGGTTCGGATCAGCTGGGCGCGCTGGGCACGGACGACTTCGTCGCCCTGCGCAGCACCCAGCTGGCCGCGCTCAGCACCGCGCAATTGGCCGCGCTGACCAGCGACCAGCTGAATGCCCTGTCGACCAGCGCGTTCACCGGGCTCAGCACGGCCATCGTCGGCGCGCTGACCACCAGCCAGATCGCCCACCTCGGCAGCGCCCAGATCGGCGCGCTGACGTCGGCCCAGGCGCTGGCCCTGGACAGCAGCCAGCTGGCGGCGCTCGACACCGACCAGTTCAGCGCGCTCAACACGGCCGCCCTCGGCAACCTGCGCACCGACCAGATCGCCGGGCTGTCGACCGACCAGCTGGTGGCCCTGACCACCCAGCAGGCCCGGGCACTCAGCAGTACCCAGCTGAACGTGCTGGCCAGCGACCAGGTGGCCGCGCTCGAAACGCGCGACCTGGCGGCGCTCACCACCGCCCAGTTCAAGCTGCTGGGCACCGACCAGTTGCACGCCCTGCTGACCGACCAGTTGGCCTCGCTCTCGACGACCCAGCTGGCCGCGCTGAGCACCGACCAGTTCAGCGCCAGCTTCGGCACCGACCAGATCGTGGCGCTGACCACGGCCCAGGCCGCCGCGCTCACAACCGCCCAGGTCGCCACGTTGGGCACCGACCAGGTGGCCGCGCTGGAGACTGCCGACCTGGCCGCGTTCAGCACGCGCCAGATGGTGGCACTGACCACCGACCAGTTGGCCGTGCTGGGCAGCGACCAGTTGAACGGCCTCACCACGGCCGAACTGGCCGCCTTGACCACCAGCCAGCTGCTCGGCGGCCTGGGCACGGCCCAGCTGGCCGCGCTCGACAGCGCCCACATCAGCGCGCTGACCACGGCCCAGCTGGCCTACGGCCTGAGCACGGACGCCATCGCCGCCCTCACCACCGACCAGGTCGCCGCCCTGCGCACGGCCCAGGCCGTGGCGCTGGGCACGCAGCAAGTGCAAGCGCTGACGACCGACCAGATCGTCGCGCTGACCACGGCGCAAGCGGCTGCGCTCGCCACGCTGCAGATCACCGCCCTCACCACCGACCAGCTGGCCGCGCTGGAAACGGCCGACGTCGGCGCGCTCACCACCCGCCAGCTGACGGTGCTGGGCGCCGTCCAGCTGGCCGCGCTGGGCACGCAGCAACTGAACGCGCTGAGCACCGCACAGTTCGCCGCGCTGACCACCAGCCAGCTGGCCAACGGCTTCAGCACCGACCAGGTGGCGGCGCTGGACACCGACCACATCGCCGCCCTCACGACCGCCCAACTGGCCTATGGCCTGACGGTGGACGACCTGGTGGCACTGACCAGCGAACAGCTGCAAGCGCTGCGCACGGCACAACTGGCCGCGCTGACCACGCTGCAGGCCAGCAGCCTGACCACCAGCCAGATCGCGCAGCTGCGCACGGCGCAGATGACGGGCCTGACCACGGCGCAAATGCCGGTGCTGACGGCCGACCAGCTGGCCGCACTGGGCACCGACCAGGTGGCCGCGCTCGACACCCAGGACATGGCGGCGCTGACGGCCGGCCAGTTCATTGGCCTGTCGACCGACCAGACGGCGGCCCTGACCACCGACCAGGTGCACGGCCTGAAGACGGCGCAGATCGCCGCCATCGGCAGCGTGCAGCTGGCCGCCTTCACCAGCGACCAGTTGCAGGCGCTGAGCACCCAGCAGGCCGCCGCGCTGAGCGCCACGGCCGTGCCGGGCTTGTCGAGCGCGCAACTGGGCGTGCTGAGCACGGCCGACGTGGCCGCGCTGGGCACGCTGCAGATCGCCAGCCTGGGCGTGAGCCAGCTGGCCGGCCTCAACACCAGCCAGGTGCAGGCGTTGACCAGCATGCAACTGGGCGCCATGACGGCCGACCAGTTGTTCGCCTTCAGCACCGACCAGATCACCGCGCTGCGCACCGCGCAGATCGGCTACCTGAGCACGGGCCAGCTGGCAGCACTGTCGAACCCGCAGGTACAGGCGCTCACAACCGACCAGATCGCCTCGATCAAGCTCAGCCAGGTGCCGGCGCTGACCATCGACCAGGTGGGCGTGCTCGCTTCGGACCAGTTGCGCGCGCTGACCACGGCGCAGATCCAGACCCTGTCGGTGACGCAGCTGGTGGCCCTGACCAGCCAGCAATCGGGCGCCCTGAGCACCACCCAGATGGCGGCGCTGAAGAACGCCCAGATCGCCGGCCTCGATTCGCCGCAGCTGATCGGCTTTAGCACCGACCAGCTCGACGCCTTGAGCACCAGCCAGCTGGGCGCGCTGACGACGGCCCAGGTCGGCTTCCTGTCCACCGACCAGATCGCCGGGCTGACCACCGACCAGATCGCCGGCCTGAAGACCAGCCAGCTGGCGGCCTTCAGCAACAACCAGATCAAGAGCTTCACGGTGGCGCAGATGCCGGCCCTCGGCACCTTGCAGCTGGGCGCGCTGAGCGTGGCCCAGGCCGACGCGCTCACCGCCACCCAGGTGGCCGCCATGTCGGTCACCCAGACGATGGCCTTGAACGGCTCCTCGGTCAACTACGCGACCCCGCTGATCCTCGACCTCGATGGCAACGGCGTGCAAACGCTGAGCATCACGGCCGGGGTGCGCTTCGATATCCGCGCCGACGGCCACCCGGTCGCCACCGGCTGGGTCGGCGCCCACGACGGCCTGCTGGCCCTGGACCGCAATGGCGACGGGCTGATCAACGACGGCGGCGAACTGTTCGGCAGCGCCACCACGCTGGCCGACGGCAGCAAGGCGCGCGACGGCTACGCCGCGCTGGCCGAGCTCGACAGCAACGGCGACGGCCAGATCACCCGCGCCGACGCGGCCTACGGCGCGCTGCGCGTGTGGGTCGATGACAACGCCGACGGCATCAGCCAGACCGGCGAGCTGCACACGCTGGCGCAGCTGGACATCGCCGCCATCAGCACCGATGCCCGCCACACGCTGACCCAGCAGAACGGCAACCTGATCGGCCTCAGTTCCAGCTACACCAGCACCGACGGCAGCGTGCACCAGAGCGCCGACGCCTGGTTCCTGGCGCAAGGCGCGCCGGCTGGCGCCTCGCTGGGCCAGCAGGTCAGCGGCCTGCGCGACGCGATCGGCGGCTATGCCGGTGCGGCGGCCGCGCCCGCCGGCAGCGCCACGCTGGCGGTGGCCGACCCGGCTGCGGCGGCGGCGACTGCCGCGACCGCCGCTGCGCCGGCGCTGGCCATGGCCGACGCGCTGCGCCGCTTCCACGCGGCCCAGGGCTTGCAGGACGCCACCAGCGCGCCCACGGGCCAGCGCCGGCCGGACGAGCAGGCCGGCAACTGGTTCGGCGTGCCGCAGCGCTGACGCGACAGACGGCGGCCGGCGGCGCCGGCACGCATGGGGCGGCCCGGTCTTGCCGGGCTGCCCATCCGTTGAGCAAGCGTCGTTTTCGGGTCTTGCTCCGGGGCCAAAAGTTGCCCTTACACAGCGACAAAAAGGTATGATTAGGCCGGACCGATACAACTAGACGCCCCGCCATGACCACTCAAGCAACTGTCGCACCCGCTCCCACCGATACCAGCCCGCTGGGCACCGTCATGGCCATCGCCG
The DNA here is from genome assembly GCA_035254005.1 of Burkholderiaceae bacterium. Taxonomy (GTDB): domain Bacteria; phylum Pseudomonadota; class Gammaproteobacteria; order Burkholderiales; family Burkholderiaceae_D; genus Rugamonas. Next base: position 23,365 of record DATFBD010000029.1, read on the forward strand.
TCCAGGGCCAGCTGTCGATCGGCGACCTGTTCGGCGCCGCCGCCGTGCTGCAGGAAAGCGGCCAGGTGCCGGCCGCCATCGCGCTGTACCGCGCCTGGCTGCAACACACGCCCTCGCCGCTGGCGTATGCGGCCTGCTTCAACCTGGCCGTGGTGCTGTCGGGCGCGGGCGACGATGCCGGCGCCGAAGTGGTGCTGCGCCAGGCCATGGTGCTCAATCCCCATTTCGTCGAAGCGCGCCTCAACCTGGGCACGCTGCTGGAACGCACCCACCGCCCCGAGGAAGCGCTGGCGATGTGGCAATCGATCCTGGACGACCCGATCCAGCCCGACATCAAGTCCAACCCCACGCTGTACGTGCAGACCCTGAACAACCTGGGCCGGCTGCTGGAAATCCAGAAGCGCTACCCGCAGGCCGAAGCCATGCTGGCCACCAGCCTGCGCGTCGATCCGCAGCAGGCCAATGTGATGACCCACTGGGTCCACCTGCGCCAGAAGCAGTGCGAATGGCCGGTGTACGCGGGACTGGAAAACATCTCGCTGGCCACCATGATGGAAGGCACCTCGGCGCTGGCCATGCTCAGCGCCTCGGCCGATCCGGCCATGCAGCTGGCCGCCGCGCGCCGCTTCGTCAATGAGAAGATCAACGCCGCCGTGGCGCCGCTGACCGGCCAGCACGGCTATGACCATCCGCGCCTGCGCATCGGCTACCTGTCATCCGATTTCTGCTCGCACGCCGTGTCCATTCTGACGGCCGAACTGTACGAGCTGCACGACCGCGACAAGTTCGAGGTGTACGCCTTCAGCTGGAGCCGCGAGGATGGCTCGCCGATCCGCGCCCGCGTGGTCAAGGCCATGGATCACTACATCCGCATCGACAAGCTGACCGACGAGCAGGCCGCGCGCACCATCCGCGCCCACGAGATCGATATCCTGGTCGACCTGCATGGCCTGACGCTGGGCGCGCGCCCGCAGATCCTGGCCTACCGTCCGGCGCCGGTGCAGCTGACCTACCTGGGCTTCCCCGGCAGCACCGGCCTGCCCGGCGTCGACTACGTGATCGCCGACGAATTCCTGATCACGCCGGAAATGACGCCGTACTTCACGGAAAAGCCGCTGTACCTGCCCGACACGTTCCAGATCAACGACCGCCAGCGCGCCATCGCGCCGACGCCGACCCGGGCCTCGGTCAACCTGCCCGACGACGCCTTCGTGTTCTGCTCGTTCAACAACAACTTCAAGTTCACGCCCGACCTGTTCAGCGTGTGGATGAACATCCTGCGCCGCGTGCCCAACTCGGTGCTGTGGCTGGTGGCCGATTACCCCGAAGTGCGCGAGAACCTGTACCGCTACGCCGAGCAGGCCGGCATCGACCGCCAGCGCCTGATCTTCAACAGCCGCGCCGTGCCGGCCGAATACCTGGCGCGCTACCAGCTGGCCGACCTGTTCCTCGACACCTTCCCGTTCAACGCCGGCACCACGGCCAGCGACGCCCTGTGGGCCGGCCTGCCGCTGCTGACCTGCGCCGGCCAGACCTTCTCCTCGCGCATGGCCGGCAGCCTGCTGCGCGCGGTCGACCTGCCGCAGCTGATCAGCTACAACTTCGCCGACTACGAGGAAAAGGCCGTCGAACTGGCCCACAATCCGCAGCGCGTGGCCGCCATGAAGCGCCAGCTGGTGGCCAACCGCCTGACCTGCGCGCTGTTCGACAGCCCGCGCTTCGTGCGCAACATGGAAGCGGCGCTGCTGCGCGTGGCCAAGCCGGCCGCGCCGCGGCTGGCCGCGCCGGAACATACGGTGCGCCCGCAGGAACCGTCGGCGCCGGCCGAACCGGTGCGCATCGACCAGATCCCCATCGTCACCGTGTCGTACAACGCGCCCGACCTGATCGAGGCCCTGCTGCGCACGCTGCGCCAGTTCTACCCGAACCGGGTCTACATCATCGACGGTTCCAATCCGGACGTGGCCGAGAAGATCCGCGCCATCACGGAACGGTACGACAACGTCGAATTCATCCCGTTCGGCTACAACATCCACCACGGCCCCGGCATGGCCTGGGCCATCAACAACCTGGGCCTGTCGGGCGAGGTGCTGTTCCTCGACTCGGACGTCGAGATCGTGCGGGCCGGCTTCCTGGAGGCGCTGCACGAGCACCTGCGCCCCGGCATGTATGGCGTGGGCAGCACCCAGCCCGTCAACGAGCAGGGCTATGACCGGCCCGATGGCGCCATCAGCTACCTGCACCCGGCCTGCATGCTGACCAATATCGAAGTGGTGCGCCAGTGGCCGCTGCCGATCAAGCACGGCGCGCCCATGATCCACACCATGCTGGCCCTGAACCACAGCGGCAACACGGCCTTGTTCAAGCATATCCAGTGGGTGCGCGACGACTTCGAGGGCGACAAGACGCCGCACTTCATCAAGCATCCATGGCAAGGCACGGTGCGCCGCACCGGCGGCTACCACTACGACCTGCCCAGCGCCACGGCCGTCAACACCGACCTGCTGCAGTTCATGCCGCCCGAGGCGCGCAAGATCGTCGAAGTGGGCTGCCACGACGGCGCCTTCGCCAAGGCCTACAAGCAGCGCAACCCGATCTGCAACTACACCGGCCTGGAAGCCGACCCGGCGCTGGCGCAGGCGGCCCGCCCGCACTGCGACTTCGTGTTCAACGACGAACTGGAACACGCCGGCCCGGCGTTCTGGGACCACGTGCGCAACGCCGACACCTGGGTGCTGGACGAGGCGCTCGAACGGATGGACGATCCGTGGAGCATGCTGCAAAAGATCCGCACCAACATCGCGCCCGGCGGCAAGCTGGTCGTCACCATCCGCAACTTCCAGCACTGGAGCCTGCAGGCGCGCCTGAACGCGGGCGACCTGCGCTACGGTTCGCACGGGCTGGAACTGAGCCGCAAGCGCATCTTCACGCGCGGCGCCATGCTGGAGATGTTCCAGCTGGCCGGCTTCCAGATCAGCGGCGGCAGCGCCCGCATCATCGATGAACCGGCGCGCGAGAAATACCTGCCGGCGATTCGCATGATGGCCGGCGCCAGCGGCATCGACCCGGTGGTGGCCGTCGAGGACGCGCTGCCGTGGCAATACATCGTCACCGCCGTCGCGGCCTAATTCTTCAGGAGTCTGTACGTCCATGAGTCTTCCACTCGTCAGCATCGTCATTCCCTCGTACAAGCCGGCGCACTTCGAGATGTGCCTGCGCTCGGCCATCGGCCAGAGCTACCCGAACACCGAGATCCTGGTCAGCGACAACTGCCCGACCGAGGAAATCCGCGCCATCTGCCAGCGCTTCCCCGGCGTGATCTACCAGCGCTCGACGGCCATGCGCGAACAGAACGTGCTGTCGGCCTTCTACTCGGGCAAGGGCGAGTTCATCAAGCCGCTGTACGACGACGACCTGCTGCACCCGTTCTGCATCGAGCGCATGGTGGCGGCCTGCCAGGCCTCGCCGGAAGTGCAACTGGTGTTCTCGGCCTCGCAGGTGATCGACATCGCCAACATGCGGGTCGAGACGCGCCGCCCGTTCGAGACCAGCGGCATGATGAGCGGGCTCGACATGCACCGTTTCATGGTGCTCAACCTGCGCAACCATATCGGCGAGCTGACCACGGTGATGTTCCGCCGTTCCCGCCTGTGGGAACTGGGCTGGCACCAGCTGTTCAAGCGCGGCAGCCACGACTTCACGCGCGGCCTGGCCGACATCGCCAGCTACATCAATTTCACCGAGCACGGCTCCGTGTTCTACGTGGACGAGGAACTGAGCTACTTCCGCCACGACCAGCGGCTGCAGTCGAACTCCAACGCCCATTCCAACCCGCACTTCGGCTTCAACTTCTCCGACTACCTGGACCTGGCCGTGTCGGCCCATGAGACCGGCGCCATCAGCGACGCCGAACTGCTGGGCATGCACGAGACCCTGACCTCGGTCAACCAGCGCCTGGGCGGCGTGTTCCCGCAGATGGGCGAAGCGTATGCGCGCTACACCGCCTACCGGGCCAGGCTGCTGTGAACCCCATGACCACCGGAGCCAGCATGTCCCATTCCGAAACGGCCCGCGTGCACGCGGGCGCCACCGTCGCCGCCAGCGCCATGCTGGGCGACTTCGTGGTGGCTTATCCGGGCGCCGAGATCGGCGAACACTGCCGCGTGCGCGGCTACACCCAGCTGTGGCCGGGCGTGCGGCTGGAAGCCGGCGCCGAACTGGGCCCCGGCGTGACGCTGGAGGCGCCCGAAGCGGGCGCCAACGACGCCATCGTCATCGGCCCCGGCGTGCGCGTGGGGGCCGGCGCCCTGATCTGCCGCGGCGTGCGCCTGGGCCAGGGCGCGCAGGTGGCGGCCGGCGCCGTGGTGGCGCAGAACGTGCCGCCCTACGCCATCGTCAGCGGCTCGCCCGCCCGCATCACCGACTACGTGCAGAACGCCAGCGGCGCGCCGGCCCTGGACTGGCACCAGCGCGCCAGCTTCCCGCAGCAGCCGTCGGTGGTGCCGCTGGGCGTGGGCGGCGTCACGCTGCACCGCTTCAAGTTCCTGCAGGACCCGCGCGGCGACCTGTCGGTGGGCGAGTTCGAGAAGGAGATTCCGTTCCTGCCCAAGCGCTACTTCCTGGTGCTCAACGTGCCGAGCGACAAGACCCGCGGCGAGCACGCGCACCGCGCCTGCCACCAGTTCCTGGTCTGCGTGAAAGGCAGTTGCGCGGTGGTGGTGGACGACCTCGAACAGCGCTGCGAAGTGCAGCTCGACACACCCGACGTCGGCGTCTACCTGCCGCCCATGACCTGGGGCATCCAGTACAAGTATTCCAGCGATGCCGTGCTGTTGGTATTCGCCTCCCATTACTACGCGGCCGACGACTATATCCGCGACTATGACGTGTTCGTCGCCGAGAAGCGCGCCGCGCGCCAGGAGCAAGCATGAGCATTCCCTTTCTGGACCTGAAAGCCATCAACCTCGCGCAGCAGGACGAGATCGAGCAAGCCATGCGGCGCGTGCTGCATTCGGGCTGGTACGTGCTGGGCAAGGAAGTCGAAGCGTTCGAACAGGCCTTCGCGGCCTACTGCGGCACCCGCCACGCGATCGGCGTGGCCAACGGCCTGGACGCCATCTTCCTCACGCTCAAGGCCTACGGCGTGGGCCCCGGCGATGAAGTGATCGTGCCCAGCAACACCTACATCGCCACCTGGCTGGCCGTGTCCCATTGCGGCGCCACGCCGGTGCCGGTGGAGCCGGTCGAAGGCACCTACAACCTCGACCCCGCGCGGGTGGCGGCCGCGATCACGGCCCGCACCCGCGCCATCATCCCGGTCCACCTGTACGGCCAGGCGGCCGACATGGACCCGCTGATGGCGCTGGCGCGCGACCACGGGCTGCGCGTGATCGAGGATGGCGCGCAGGCGCACGGCGCCCTGTACCACGGCCGCAAGACCGGCGCGCTGGGCCACGCGGCCGCGTTCAGCTTCTACCCGGGCAAGAACCTGGGCGCGCTGGGCGACGCCGGCGCCATCACCACCGACGACGACGCGCTGGCGCTCAAGCTGCGCACGCTGCGCAACTACGGCTCGCAGAAGAAGTACCACAACGAGCTGGCCGGCTTCAATTCGCGGCTCGACGAACTGCAGGCGGCCGTGCTGTCGGTCAAGCTGCCGGTGCTGGACCAGCAGAACGCGGCGCGCGCCGCCATCGCCGCCGTCTACAACGCGGGCCTGGCCGGCATCCCCGGACTGCGGCTGCCGCAAGTGGCGCCGTGGGCCACGCCGGTCTGGCACCTGTACGTGGTGCGCCACGCGCGGCGCGACGCGCTGGCGGCCAAACTGGCCGAGGCCGGCGTGGGCACGCTGGTGCACTACCCGCTGCCGCCCCACCTGCAGCCCGCCTACGCGGAGCTGGGCCTGGCCGAAGGCAGCTACCCGATCTCGGAAGCCATGCACCGCGAGGTGCTGAGCCTGCCCATGGGCCCGACCATGACGGTCGAGCAGGCGCACCAGGTGGTGCAGGCCATCAAGGCCGCCGTGGCGGCATTGGCGGACGCATGAACGCGCCGCGCTATGTGAAGCCCAGGCTGGTGCGCGGGCACAAGCTGATGATGCGCGACGCCACCGTCGCGGACGCCGAATTCATCCTGTCGCTGCGCACCGACGCGTCCAAGAACCGCTACCTGTCGGCCACCTCGCCCGACGTCGAGCGGCAGCGCGAGTGGCTGCGCCGCTACGCCACCGACGACAGCCAGATCTACTTCATCATCTGCAAGCTCGACGGCCAGCCCGTGGGCACCGTGCGCCTTTACGACCAGCAGGGCGATTCGTTCTGCTGGGGTTCGTGGATCAAGAGCGATGACGCGCCGGCCGGCTTCGGGGTCGAGTCGGCGCTGCTGATTTACGCCTTCGCGCTGCGGCTGGGCTTCCAGCGTGCCCACTTCCAGGTCAGCAAGGGCAATGACGGCGTGATCAGCTTCCACTTGCGCTTCGGCGCCGTGCAGGTGGCCGAGTTCGACACCGAATACCACTACGAGATGAGCCATGCCGCCATCCTCGGCGCCATGCAGCAGTACCGCAAATTCCTGCCGGACGGCGCCACCATCGAATTCTGAGGCGCCATGACCAGCCCGCTCGCGCGCATCGCCACCACCGAACGTCCCGACCTGGTCGTCATGATCGGCTATGGCGACGAATTGCCCGTCTACCGCCATGCGCGCGCGCTGTGGCAGTTCTACGCCGAACACTTCCCCCGCATCGAGCTGATCTTCACGCGCTGGGACAGCAAGCTGGGCCCGGGCCAGGTGGTGCACAACGGCCACGACCTGCTGGTGGGCATAGGCGCCGACATGCAGGGCGAGCGCGGCTACGCCAGCACCGGGATCTGGTCCGGCAGCGAGAACGCGCGCTTCATCTACCGCCAGATGCTGGTGCAGGACTATCTGTTGCGCACCCGCGACAAACCCTTCTTCTTCCACCACCTGACGCTGACCTCGGTGGTCGACTTCCGCGTGCTGAGCCTGGTGCTGGACCGGCTGCCGGCCAGCGGCTGCTACGCCGGTCCGCTGGCGCGCCTGACGGCCCCGGCCGACCTGGCCGGCCTGACCTTCGCCAGCGGCGCCAGCACCCTGTTCTCGCGCGACGCGCTGGAGCGCATGCGCGAGCGCTACGACCCGCGCCATCCGTACAGCCAGTATCCGAACGACGTCTGGGCCGCGCTGCTGTTGCAGGACTACCCGCGCATCCCGCTGCCCACCTTCAACTTCGTGCGCCCGCGCGCGCCGCGCGCCGACGCCGCCGAGATCACGGCCATCGCGCGCGCCATGCTGGGCATGGGCCACTTCCATTTCCGCGTCAAGACGGTGGCGCCGCAGGACGCGGCCGGCCGGCGCGAGGATGTCGACCCGTGGATCATGCTGCGCATCATGGAGGCCGTGCTCGACAGCGAACCGGCGCCGCAGGCCACGGCCGCGCTGGTGGCCGAGTACGCGCGCCTGGCCCACGACGGCAGCGGCGCGCCGGTGCCCGGACGGCTGGCCCAGCCGCTGTTTACGCTGCCGCGCAGCATCCCGCTGACGGACGAGGAAGTGCGCGTCGCCTCCTGAAAAAATTTCCCCAAGAAAAGTGTGATCCATGCCGCTGAGGGGCGAAAAGCACTGTTCTTTTCGTTTAAAATACGACGGCGATGGCTGACAATGCAGTCTGCGAACACACTCATCCTCAATCCGGAGACAGCATGAAAGCAGTGATACTGGCAGGCGGCCTGGGCACGCGGCTCAGCGAGGAAACCACCGTCAAGCCCAAGCCGATGGTCGAGATCGGCGGCAAGCCCATCCTGTGGCACATCATGAAGATGTACTCGTCCCACGGCATCAACGACTTCGTCATCTGCTGCGGCTACCGCGGCTACATCATCAAGGAATTCTTCGCCAACTACTTCCTGCACACGTCGGACGTCACCTTCGACCTGCAGCGCAACAGCATGGAAGTGCACGAGCGCCACGCCGAACCATGGCGCGTGACCCTGATCGACACCGGCGCCGACAGCATGACGGGCGGCCGCCTCAAGCGCGTGCGCGAACACCTGAAGGACGAGCAAGCGTTCTGCTTCACCTACGGCGACGGCGTGGCCGACATCGACATCAGCGCCACGCTGGCGTTCCACCAGGCCCATGGCAAGCTGGCCACCATGTCGGCCGTGCTGCCGCCGGGCCGCTTCGGCGCCATCGAGATGGATGGCCAGCGCATCGTCAGCTTCAAGGAAAAGCCGCGCGGCGACGGCGCCTGGATCAACGGCGGCTTCTTCGTGCTCTCGCCCAAGGTGATCGACTACATCGCCGACGACGCCACCATCTGGGAAAAGGAACCGATGGAGACGCTGGCCCTGGACAACCAGATGGACGCCTACCTGCACCACGGCTTCTGGCAGCCGATGGACACGCTGCGCGACAAGCTGCACCTGGAAGACCTGTGGCAAAGCGGTAAGGCGCCGTGGAAGACCTGGCCATGACGCCCGGCTTCTGGCAAGGCAAGCGGGTCTTCCTGACCGGCCACACCGGCTTCAAGGGCAGCTGGCTGAGCCTGTGGCTGCAGCAACTGGGCGCCCACGTGAGCGGTTTCGCGCTGGCCCCGCCCAGTTCGCCCAGCCTGTTCGAGGTGGCCGGCGTGGGCCAGGCCATGCATTCGGACATCGGCGACATCCGCGACGGCGCCGCCCTCACGCGCGCCGTGCAGCAAGCCCGGCCCGACATCGTGATCCACATGGCGGCCCAGGCCCTGGTGCGCTATTCCTATGCGCATCCGGTGGAAACCTACAGCACCAACGTGATGGGCCTGGTCAACCTGTTCGAGGCGGTGCGCGCCACGCCCGGCATCAAGGCCGTGGTCAACGTCACCAGCGACAAGTGCTACGAAAACCGCGAATGGCCATGGGGCTACCGCGAGAACGAAGCCATGGGCGGCTACGACCCCTACAGCAACAGCAAGGGCTGCGCCGAACTGGTCACCTCGGCCTACCGCAATTCCTACTTCAACGCCGAACGCTACGCCGAACACGGCGTGGCGCTCGGCTCCGGCCGCGCCGGCAACGTGATCGGCGGCGGCGACTGGGCCGAGGACCGTTTGATCCCCGACATGGTGCGCGCCATCGCGCGCCGCCAGCCGGTGCTGATCCGCAGCCCGCACGCGATCCGCCCGTGGCAGCACGTGCTGGAGCCGCTGTCGGGCTATTTGACGCTGGCCGAACGGCTGTACCTGGACGGCCCGGCGTTCGCCGAAGGTTTCAACTTCGGCCCGCACGACACCGACGCCCGCCCCGTTGCATGGATCGTCGAACGGCTGTGCCAGAGCTGGGGCGCAGGCGCCAGCTGGGAACTGGACGGCGCACCGCAACCGCACGAAGCCACTTATCTCAAGCTCGACTGTTCCAAGGCGCGCAGCCGGCTGCACTGGCAACCACGCTGGAACCTGGGCCACACCATCGACCAGATCGTGGCATGGCACCAGGCTTACGCCGCCAACCCGGACGGCGCCGCCATGCGCGCGCTGACGCTGGCCCAGATCGAACAATACCAACACACGGACATCAAGTAAGGTCGCAATCATCATGAGTGAACAGCAAAGCAAAGAACAACTGCGCGAGCAGATCATCAAGCTGGTGGCCGAATACGGCGCCCTGGCCAGCGCCCCGCGCCCGTTCGAGCCGGGCGTGACGGTGGTGCCGCCGGCCGGCAAGGTGGTCGGCGCGCCCGAGATGGAACTGATGGTCGAGGCCTCGCTGGACGCCTGGCTGACCACGGGCCGCTTCAACGAGCAGTTCGAAGCGAAACTGGCCAAGTTCATCGGGGTGGACTTCCTGATCACCGTGAACTCGGGTTCCTCGGCCAACCTGGTGGCGTTCAACACGCTGACCTCGCCCAAGCTGGGCGCGCGCGCCATCCAGCCCGGCGATGAAGTGATCGGCGTGGCGGCCGGCTTCCCGACCACCGTCAACCCCATCCTGCAATTTGGCGCCGTGCCCGTGTTCGTGGACGTGGAGCTGGGCACCTACAACATCGACGCCTCCAAGATCGAAGCGGCCATCTCGCCCAGGACCAAGGCCATCATGCTGGCCCACACGCTGGGCAACCCGTACAACCTCGATGTGATCGTCGCCCTGTGCAAGAAGCACAACCTGTGGCTGATCGAGGATTGCTGCGACGCCCTCGGCTCGACCTACCATGGCAAGATGGTGGGCACCTTCGGCGACATCGGCACCATGTCGTTCTACCCGGCCCACCACATCACCATGGGCGAAGGCGGCGCCGTGTTCACCAACAACCCGGAACTGAAGATGATCGCCGAATCGTTCCGCGACTGGGGCCGCGATTGCTACTGCGCGCCGGGCAAGGACAACACCTGCGGCAAGCGCTTCGGCTGGAAGCTGGGCACCCTGCCGGACGGCTACGACCACAAATACACCTACAGCCACCTGGGCTACAACCTCAAGATCACCGACATGCAGGCGGCCTGCGGCCTGGCCCAGATCGACCGCGCGCCCGGCTTCATCCAGGCCCGCAAGGACAACTTCGCCTACCTGAAGGAACGCCTGCAATCGTGCGCCGAATTCCTGATCCTGCCGGAAGCGACCGAGCATAGCGATCCATCGTGGTTCGGCTTCCCCATGACCTTGAAGCCGGAAGCGAACGTGGCGCGCGTCGACCTGCTGACCTACCTGGACCAGCACAAGATCGGCACCCGGCTGCTGTTCGCCGGCAACCTGACGCGCCAGCCCTACATGATGGGCCGCAACTACCGCGTCTCGGGCGAACTGACCAATACCGACCGCGTGATGAACGACACCTTCTGGGTCGGCGTCTACCCCGGCCTGAGCCGCGAGATGCTGGACTTCGTGGTGGAGAAACTGGAAGCCTTCTTCGGCGTCAACTTCTAAGCGGACCATGGGCGAACCTGCTCCTTACGTCGCGCCGTTTCGCGACATGCTGCCGCCCAATGCCCGCCTGCTGGTGCAGGCCGGCGCCACCGACGGCGCGCTGGCGCGCGACTACCGCAAGCTGTACCCGGCGTCCAGCCTGCTGGTGGTGGAAGCCGATCCGCCGCGCGCGCAGCAAGCCTGCGCCTACGCCGAGCGGGTCCAGCAAGCCAGCCTCGACACGGTGAGCGCGGCCTTCTACCGGCAACTGGAATGGGCTGACGGCTGGTTCTTCGATGCCACGCTGGAGCAGCTGGCGCAGCCGCTGCACGTGCTGCGCCAGGTGCGCCAGGTGATCCAGTTCGACGCCTGCGTCATCGCCCGCGTCGCCAACGGCGCCTACTGGGATGCGCCGGCCGCGCCGGCGCCACAAGGCTGGACCATCCACGACATCCTGGCGCTGTTCCAGCAGGCCGGCTTCCGCGTCGCCAGCGGCGTGCAACTGACGCCGGCGCCGCTGCCGGCCGCCGCCGAGGCCCGGCTGCGCCAGCAGGCGGCCGCCAGCGGCGTGGCGCCCGAAGCGCTGCTCGACGCGGCCCGGCCTTCCCATTACCTGATCAAGGCCGTGCCCGCGTGATGAACCAACCACCGCTGTTCTATTGCATCGCCCATGCGCCGTTCAACTGGAAGATGCCCGACTTCATGACCATGCTGGGCTCGGGCGACTACGTGCCCGAGCGCGGGCTGGCCATGAGCAAGCTGCTGTCGCCGGAGGAAGCGGCGCGCAACCGCTACCTGGGCGAATACCTGGCGCTGTTCGAAATCCGCCGCCGCCTGATCGCCGACCAGGCCCAGGGCTTCGTCGGCTTTTGCCACTACCGCCGTTTCGCGCTGACCCACCCGATCGGCGTGCTGACGGGCTTTAACTACCACGCCCATCCGGACATGCTGGCGCAAGTGCGGCCCGAGCATTTCTACGGCGACGGCCAGACCCCCATCGTGCCGATCTCGGTCACCTTCGCCGGTACCGTGCTGCAACAGTACGAAGCCAACGGCGTGGCGCGCGACCTGCTGATGTTCTTCGGCACGGCCATCGACTGCGGCGTGATCACCAACCTGGAAGCGTCCAACTTCCTGTGCAATCCGGCGTTCATCACGGCGCCCACGGTGGCCTACATTCCGGTGCAGTGGTTCGTGGAGATCGTGCACGACCTGGAACTGGTGATGTCGCGCTATTTCCGCCATCACTATGTGCACCGGCCCGGCTACGCCGACCGCAGCATGGCCTTCTGCTGCGAGCGCCTGCAAGCTTTCCTGCTGTCCAAGCGCATCGCCGCGTGGGGACCCGACAAGGTCATCTCGCGCGCGCTGGTGCGGCTGGACGAAAACTACCTCCGTACCTGACCGCCATGCACATCCTCCCGACCGCCCTGCCCGGCTGCTACCAGATCATTCCCGATATCCGCCGCGACGACCGGGGCAGCTTCGTCAAGGTGTTCCATGAGGACATCTTCCGCCAGCACGGACTGGCCACCGATTATGCCGAGGAATACTATTCCACCTCGCGCCGCGGCGTGGTGCGCGGCCTGCACTTCCAGACCCCGCCGCACCAGCACGCCAAGCTGGTGTATTGCGTGCAGGGCGCCGTGCTCGACGCCGCGCTCGACCTGCGGCGCGGCTCGCCCAGCTACGGCCAGCACATCACGTTGGAACTGAGCGCCGACAATGGCCACATGCTGTACCTGCCGGCCGGCCTGGCCCATGGTTTCTGCGCGCTCAGCGAGCAATCGCTGATGGTCTACAAGGTCACCTCGACCTACGCGCCCGACCACGATGGCGGGGTGCTGTGGAATTCGGCCGGCATCGCGTGGCCGGTGGAAACGCCCATCCTGTCGCCGCGCGACGCCACCTTCCCCACGCTGGCCCAGTTCGACTCGCCATTCACTTATGAAGCCGCGCCGGCGGCCGGAGCGCGCCCATGAGCGCCGCCATCCCGCGCCGCGCGCTGGTGACGGGCGCCACCGGCTTCGTCGGCGCCGCGCTGGTACGGCGCCTGCTGGCCGAAGGCTGGCAGGTGCATGTGCTGCTGCGCGCCAGCTCGTGCGCCGACGGCCTGCCGCCGCAGGCGCAGGTGCACCGCCACGATGGCAGCACCGTGCAACTGGTCGAGATCATGCGCGCCGCCGCGCCGCAGGTGGTGTTTCACCTGGCCTCGCTGTTCCTGGCAGCGCACCAGCCGCAGGACGTGGAACGCCTGGTCAGCGCCAACCTGCTGTTCGGCACCCAGCTGGCCGAAGCGATGGCCGCCTGCGGCGTGCGCGAGCTGGTCAACACGGGCACCTCGTGGGAACACTACCAGGACCAGGCCTACAACCCGGTCTGCCTGTACGCCGCCACCAAGACGGCCTACACGGCGCTGCTGCGCTACTACGTGGAAGTGCATGGCCTGCGCGTGGTGACGCTCAAGCTGTTCGACACCTACGGCGCCGGCGATACCCGGCCCAAGGTGCTGAACCTGCTCAAGCGCCTGGCCAATGATGGCAGCACGCTGGCCATGTCGCCGGGCGAGCAACTGGTGGACCTGGTCTACATTGATGACGTGCTGGATGCCTTCCTGCTGGCTTGCGCGCAGCTGCCAACGCAGCCGCAGCCGATGGAAGAATATGGCGTGTCCAGCGGCCAGCCCTTGCCGCTGAAGGATATCGCCGCGCTGTACGCGCAAGTGAGCGGCAAGCCGCTGGCCATCACCTGGGGCGGCCGCCCCTACCGCGAGCGCGAAGTGATGGTGCCCTGGCACAGCTACCGCAGCGTGCCGGGCTGGCGTCCGAAGGTGGACCTGGCGCGGGGCCTGGCGCTGTTCCACCACGGCTGAGCCGGGCCGCGTGAGCGCGCGCGGCCGGCGGGGCCTAGCAGCTGGCCGGATCCAGCACCACGCCCACGCCGGCCATCAGCGCCATGCGCGCCTGGCGCGTGGCCGGATTGGGCGCCGGGTGCTTGCGGTACAGTTCCAGCATCACTTCGATGATCTTGTCGTCGCGCGAATTGCCACGCCGCATATTCTCGGGCGCCGTTGCCGCGCTCTTGTGGATCACCACGCCATCGGTATCGAAGTACACCAGCCGCTGGCCATGCATGGCGCTCAGCAGGAAATCCCAATCCTCGTAGATGATCAGGCCGGTCTCGTTGCGCACGCCGCGCAGCACGTCGCTGCGGTAGGCCACGCAACTGTTCGGAATGCGGTTGCGCACATACACGCTGTCGTCCGTCACGTCGGCGATCGAGACCTTCTGCCCGCCCGGCATGGGGGTAGGCGGGTACACGGTGCGGTCCTCGTTCTGGATCTGGAAATCGTGGAACAGCAACGCCGGCCGGTCGCGCTCCAGGCGCGCCTTCAGCCGGGCCAGGTGGTCGGGCCGGTAGGTGTCGTCATCGTCGAGGAACAGGATGTAGTCGGCGGCGGGGGTGACGTCGCTGGCCTCGGCGGCGGCGATGGCCAGGCCCAGGTTGCGGCTGGCGGCCGGCCCCGGCGCGCCGCTGCAGCGCAGCACGTAGGTGAACCGTCCGCTGAGCTGGTGCAGCTCCTGGTAGGGCGGCAGGTAACCGGCCGTGTCCGACACGATCACCACCTTGAAATCCTGACAGGTCTGGGCGATCAGCGATTCGAGCGTACGCTTGAGCAGCAGCGGACGGTCGTGGGTGGGGATGATGATGGTGAACACGGTGGGCCTCCGGTGTTTCAAGGTTCGCGTAGCGATTCGTCGAGCGCGCGGGTCAATGGGAACAGCAGGTAGGACATCACGGTGCGGTGGCCGACCACGATCTCCGCCGTCACCGTCATGCCCGGCAGCAGACGCGCATCGCCGGGCAGGTTGCGCAGCTTGCCCTGGAACGGGATGCGGCTCAGGTAATAGGCATCCATCCCGCCGCCATTCTTGTCGGCCGTGTCGCGCTTGAACGAATCCTGGCTGACGAAACGTACCGTGCCGTCCAGCATGCCATGCTCCTGGAACGAGTAGGCATCCACTTTCAGGTGGGCCTTGGCGCCGGTCTTGATGAAGCCCACGTCCTGCGAATCGATCTGCACTTCCGCCTCCAGCGCGGAGCCCAGCGGCACCAGCGTGAACAGCGGCTCGGCCTCGCGCACGATGGAGCCGATCGACAGCTTGCCGATCTCCAGCACCACGCCATCGGCCGGCGCCACCAGCTGCACCATCCGGCTGCGCTTGTCGGCCTTGGCCAGCTGCTCGTTGACGCTGTCGCGTTCACGGCTGGCGCTCAGCAGGTCTTCCATCGATTTCTGGCGCCAGCTTTTCTCGAACGCGGCGCGCTCCGATTCGGCCGCGGCCAGCTCGCGGCCCATCTCGATGGCCTTGTTGCGCTGCAAGTCCATGTCGCGCTCGACTTCCAGCCGGCGGTCGCGCGCTTCCAGCAAGTGCATCTTGGCGCCGAACTGCTCGGCCATCAGCTGCTCCTGCATGGCTTCCACCTCGCGCAGCGACTTCACGCGCTGCGCCAGGATCTGCTGGTCATGCTTGTTGGTGTCCAGCGCGGCCCGCAGGCGCGCGATGTTCTGGTCCATCTTGGCCTGCTGCGCCGCGTAGTTGGCCTTGCGTTCGGTCGACAGCTGGGCCTGCAGGCGGGCGTCGTCGCTGGCGCCGCGGCCGGGCTGGGCGCCGGGCGTGCCGGCCAGCTCGGCGCGCAACGCGGCCGCCTGGGTGTCCAGCGATTGCAGGTGCACGCGCAACTGGGTTTCATCGGCGGCCGTGAAGGTCGGGTCCAGCGTGGCCAGCAGTTGGCCCTTCTTGACCACCTGGCCCACCCGCACGTCGATGCTCTGGATGATGGAGGTGTCGAGCGGCTGCACCACGATGTTGGGCAGTGGATTGACCAGCTTGCCATGGGCGACCACGATCTTTTCCACCGGCGACACGCAGGCCCACACGATGAAGCTGGCGAACGCCAGCAACAGCAGGTGGAGCGTCAGCCGCACCGACCGGGGCAGGGGGCCACGCTCGATGGCGTCGGCGTCGGGCAGGAAATCGATCTCGGTGTCGTCCCGCTTGCCGCGCATGAAGGCTAAAGGTGACTTGTTTGCTGGTTCCATAAGTGCTGGTAAGTTTCGCTACGGGTGAGCAGTTCTTCGTGACGGCCGGCATCGACCAGGGTGCCCTGCTGCATCACCATGATCTTGTCGGCGTTGACCAGCGTGGACAGGCGGTGCGAGATCATCACCACCGTGCGGCCCACCGCGATCCGCGACAGGTTGTTGATGAAGATGGCTTCCGACTCCGGGTCCAGCGCCGACGCGGCCTCGTCGAGGATCAGGATGCGCGGCCGCGCCACCAGCGTGCGTGCGATCGACAGGCGCTGCTTCTGGCCACCGGACAGGTTGGTGGCGTTTTCCTCCAGCACCGTGTCATACCCTTGCGGCAGGCGTTCGATGAACTCGTCGGCGCCGGCCGCCTGGGCCGCCGCCACCAGCTCGTCGAAAGTAGCGTCCGGCTTGGTCACCGACAGGTTCTCGCGCACGGTGCCGCGGAACAGGAAGTTCTCCTGCAACACCACGCCGATCTGGCGCCGCAGGTGCGACAGCTCGATCTCGCGCGCGTCGATGCCGTCAAAGCGCACCAGGCCTTCCTGCAGCGGATAGAGGCCCTGGATCAGCTTGGTCAGCGTGGTCTTGCCGGAACCGGAACGGCCGACGATGCCCACCACCTGGCCTTGCTCGATGGTGAAGCTGGCCTTGTTCAGCGCCAGGTTCTGCGAACCGGGATAGCGGAACACCACGTTGTCGAACTTGATCTCGCCTTGCAGCACGGGGCGCAGGCCGTTGGCGCCGGGCCGGCCTTCGGGGGCGCGGTTCATCACCTCGCCCAGCATGCGCACCGACAGCGCCGTTTCCTGGTATTCGTTGACCAGGCCGACGATCGAGATCAGCGGCTGGGTGACCCGACCCGACAGCATCTGGAACGCGATCAGCGCGCCCACCGACAGGGTGCCGGTGAACACGTCGGCGGCGCCAACGATGATCAGCGTCACCGGCAGCAGCTTGCCCAGGAAGTCGGTCAGCGAGTTGCCGGCGATGGAGATCTGGCCGACCCGGAAGTGCATGGTGATCGCTTCGGCCGAGCGCTGGTCCCACACGCGCCGCTGCGACGGTTCGATCGCCAGCGCCTTGACCGTGCGCATGCCGTGGATGGTTTCCACCAGCATGCCCTGGCGCTGGCCCTCGGCCGTGTACAGCGCGTTCAGGCGGCGCTGGAAGGTCGGCACCATGGCCAGCACGATGCCGCCGATCAGGCCGGCGAACAGCAGCACGATCAGGGTCAGCTTGAACGAATAGCTGAACAGGATGGGGATGAACACCACCAGCGCGATCAGGTCCAGGCCGGTGAAGAACAGGCGGCCGGTGAGGAAGTTGCGGATCTTTTCCAGCTGCTGCATGTGGCGCGTGACGACGCCGGCGCTGGTGGTCTCGAAGAAGTCGATCGGCAGCGACAGCAGGTGGCTGAACACGCGCCGCGTCAGCCGCATGTCGATCTTGTTGGAGGCGGCCAGGGTCAGGGTCTGGCGCAGGAAGCCGAAGGTGGAGTCGAACACCAGCGCCATCACGATGCCCACGCCCAGCACCTGCAGCGTGGTCACGCTCTGGTGGGTGAGCACCTTGTCGATCACCAGCTGGAAGAAGATCGGCGAGGCCAGCGCCAGCAACTGCATGGCGATGGCGGCGATGAAGATGTCGCGGAACGCGGCCTTCTGTTTCAGGATCTCCGGGATGAACCAGCGCAGCCCGAATGGCTGGTTGGGGTCGCTCAGCTTGTGCTGGCGCTTGACGAAGAACACCTCGCCCTGCCAGCGCTGCTCGAAGTCGGCGCGCGCCACCAGCACCACTTGCGCATTGCCGGCGGCCGGATTCAGCACGGCCACCTGGTCGGGTGCGCCCTGCTCGCCCGGCTTGACGCCGACCACGATGATCATGTTGCCATCGACCAGGCGCGCCATCAGCGGGAACACGCCGCCCTGGGCCATCAGGCGTGGCCAGGTCAGCTTGTCAGCCTTGGATTTGAGTCCGATCTCGGCCGCGATCCGCAGCAGCGCCCCCGTACTTGGTTCCTCGGCGCGCAGCGCGTTTTCATCGATGATGCGTTCCGGGTTGATTTGCAGACCGTGATGCTGCGCGATGGCAGTCAGGCACTGGATCGCGGTATGGGGAAATTTATCTTGCATAGGCCTCAAAGTAAGAGCTTGCATTGGCGCACTACCGTGCCAGCCTTGGGATTCTAACCCAGCACAACGCTGGCGGGCGCCTTTTCTGTTGTAGAAACACAAGGCCGTTTACCAGCCTGTTCCCACGCTCAAAACAAACCGGGGTCAGGTCATGTCCTCGTGCAAGATGCGAGCATTTTGCACGAGGACATGACCTGACCCCGGTTGTGCCCCCAGTTGATGCGCACAAAAAAAACGGCAAGGCCCGCAGGCCTTGCCGTTCCTGGCGCTATGCAGCGCGTGGCTTACTTGGCAGCCAGGATGCCGGTGCCGTGGTTACCAGACAGCAGCGCTTTCAGACGCTGGGTCTCGTCGCTCGCGACCTGGCCCGAAGCGGCCGTCAGCTGGTTGTCGTAGCTGCCGATCGCGCTGGCCAGTGCCGCCACCGCCGAGTTGCTGGCGCCCGGCATTTCCAGCTTGGTGGCTGCGGTCGCGGCGCTTGCGGCGTTGAAGCCCGACATCGCGGCCGACAGGCTGCTGACCGAGCTGGCCAGCGGCGTCGACACGCCGTTGACCGCGAACCAGACGTCGGCCGCCTGATGGACACCGCCATCGGCCGTCTCGAAGGTCGAGGCCAGGCCCACGGTGTTGCCGTTGTTCCGGCTGCCATCGACCTTGACGTCCAGGTTCAGCTTGGTGATGCCGAGGTCGGCCAGCGACTTGAGCTCGTCGGCCTGGCTGATGCCGTCCGCGTTCGCGTCCACCCACACCTGCAGCTTGCCGAACTGGCTGTCCTTGGCATCGATCACGCCGTCGCCGTTGGCATCGAGTTCCGCCAGCGCCTGGTAGCCGTTGTTGGCCTTGCTGCCGTCGGCCAGCGTGGTGCCGGTACCGAACAGTTCGCGGCCATCGTTGATGGTGCCGTCACCGTTACGGTCGAGCACCAGCAAGCCGTCGCCACCGCCAACCCAGCCCGCCTTGTCCTTGCTGCCGTCGGCATTCAGGTCGAAGCTGACGCCGGCATTGGCCGCCAGGGTGTTGATGCCGTTGCCGTTCAGGTCCAGCACGATCGGCGAGAGGCCGTGGGCGGCGTTGAACAGCGCGTTGGCCTGATCGGTGCTCATGGCCTGGACTTGCGTCGAGGTCAGGGCGTTCGCTTGTGCCGAGCTCAGGTTCTTGATCTGGCCCGTCGTCAGCGCGACGATCTGGTCGGTGGTCAGTTTCACCAGTTGCGTGGTGCTCATGGCCACGAACGACGCCGTCTTCAGCGCGTGCAGGTCGGCCGTCTCGATCGCCACGATGCCGTTGGTCGACAGCGCGCGGATCTGGGCGGTGCTCAGCGCGTTCATCTGGTCGCTCGACAGCGCGACCACCTGATCCGTGCTCAGCGCGGCGCCAATGGCGGCCGTGCTCAGTGCCGCGACCTGGTTGGTGCTCAGGGCGACGATCTGGTCGGTGCTCAGCGCCGTCAGCTGCGTGGTGCGCAGGGCGGCGATGGCAGCCGTCTTGAGCGCGCCGATGTCGGCCGTTTCGATCGCCGAGATGTTGGTGTTCGACAAGGCCTGGACTTGCGCCGTGTTCAGCGTGCCGATCTGGTTCGACGACAGCGCCACCATCTGGTCCGAGGTCAGGCCGTTGGCCAGCTGCGAGGTCGTCAGCACGGCGATGTCGCTGGTCGACAGGCTGGCGAACTGCGCGGTGGTCAGGGCCTTGACCTGGTTGGTGCTCAGGGCGGCCACAGCGGCCGTCTTCAGCACGCCCAGATCGTCGGTGCTCAGGCTGGCGATGGCGGTGGTCGACAGCGCCACCACTTGCTGCGAGCTCAACACGGACGCCTGGCTGGTGGTCAGCGCGGCGGCCTGGTCGCTGCTCAGGGCCGAGAACGCAGCCGTGGTCAGGGCCACGGTCTGGCCCGTCGACAGCTGGCTGACCTGGGCGGTGCTCAGGGCCGCGATCTGCGCCGATTTCAGGGCGGCGATGCCACCGGTGGTGATGCCACCGATGTCGGCCGTCTCGATGGCGCCGACGCTGTTGGTCGACAGGGCAGCCACTTGCGCGGTGCTCATGGCGGCGAACTGGCTCGACGTCAGCGCGACCACCTGGTCGGTGGTCAGACCGTTGGCGATGTCGGCCGTGCTCAGGGCAGCCAGCTGGGCCGTGGCCAGGTTGTGCACCTGGTTGGTGGTCAACGCGGCCACTTGGGCACTGCTCAGGCCGGCGATCGCCGAGGTCTTCAGCGCGGCCAGGTCGGCCGTTTCCAGCGCAGCCACGTCGTCGGTGCTCAAGGCCGTGATCTGGGCGCTCGACAGCGAGTTCGCTTCCGCCGTGGACAGCGCGACGATCTGGTCGGTGGTCAGCGCCTTGACCTGGTTGGTCGAGAGCGCGGCGACGGCGGCCGTCTTCAGTGCAGCGAAGTCAGCGGTCGTCAGCGCGGCGATGGCGTTGGTCGACAGGCCGGCCACCTGGCCCGTGCTCAGGGCAGCAGCCTGGGCCGTGGTCAGGGCGCCGATCTGGTCGGTGCTCATGCTGTTCATGGCGGCCGTGGTCAGGGCGACGACCTGGTTGGTCGACAAGGTAGCCACCTGGTCGGTCGTCAGGCCAACGATCTGCGCCGACTTCAGCGCGGCGATCGCGGCCGTGGACAGGCCACCGATGTCAGCCGTCTCGATGGCGGCGATGTTGTTGCTCGACAGGGCAGCCACTTGCGCGGTGCTCAGCGCAGCCAGCTGGCTCGAGGTCAGCGCCACCACCTGGTCGGTGGTCAGGCCGCCGGCGATGTCAGCCGTGCTCAGGGCTGCCAGCTGGGCCGTGGCCAGGTTGTGCACCTGGTTGGTGGTCAGCGCAGCGACCTGGGCGGTGCTCAGGCCAGCGATCGAGGACGTCTTCAGCGCGGCCAGGTCAGCCGTTTCCAGCGCGGCCACGTCGTCCGTGCTCAGGGCGGCGATCTGGGCGCTCGACAGCGCGTTCGCTTCCGCGGTCGACAGGGCGACGATCTGGTCGGTGGTCAGGGCCTTGATCTGGCTCGTGGACAGGCCGGCGATGGCAGCCGTCTTCAGTGCGGCGAAGTCGGCGGTCGTCAGCGCGGCAATGGCGTTGGACGACAGGCCAGCCACCTGGCCCGTGCTCAGGGCAGCTGCCTGGGCCGTGGTCAGGGCGCCGATCTGGTCGGTGCTCATGCTGTTCATCGTGGCCGTGGTCACCGCGCCGATCTGGTTGGTCGACAGGGCGGCCACCTGATCCGTCGTCAGGCCAACGATCTGCGCCGACTTCAGCGCGGCGATCGCGGCCGTGGACAGGCCACCGATGTCGGCCGTCTCGATGGCGGCGATGTTGTTGCTCGACAGGGCAGCCACTTGCGCGGTGCTCAGCGCAGCCAGCTGGCTCGACGTCAGCGCGACGATCTGGTCAGTGGTCAGGCCGGCAGCCACATCGGCCGTGCTCAGGGCAGCCAGCTGGGCCGTGGCCAGGTTGTGCACCTGGTTGGTGGTCAGCGCGGCAACCTGGGCGGTGCTCAGGCCAGCGATCGAGGACGTCTTCAGTGCAGCCAGGTCAGCCGTTTCCAGCGCAGCCACATCGTCCGTGCTCAGGGCGGCCACTTGCGCGCTCGACAGCGAGTTCGCTTCAGCGGTCGACAGGGCGACGATCTGATCGGTGGTCAGGGCCTTGATCTGGCCCGTGGACAGGCCGGCGATGGCAGCCGTCTTCAGGGCGGCGAAGTCGGCGGTCGTCAGCGCGGCGATGGCGTTGGTCGACAGGCCGGCCACCTGGCCCGTGCTCAGGGCAGCAGCCTGGGCCGTGGTCAGGGCGCCGATCTGGTCGGTGGTCATGCCGTTCATGGCAGCCGTGGTCAGCGCGCCGATCTGGTTGGTCGACAGGGCGGCCACTTGCGCCGTGGTCAG
>DATFBD010000030.1:0-60211 GCA_035254005.1 Burkholderiaceae bacterium
TCAGGCGCCCGATCGAGGCCAGCATCCGCATGGCGAGCTGGGCGCCGCCCA
Organism: Burkholderiaceae bacterium; assembly: GCA_035254005.1. Lineage (GTDB taxonomy): Bacteria > Pseudomonadota > Gammaproteobacteria > Burkholderiales > Burkholderiaceae_D > Rugamonas. The sequence continues at coordinate 52 of DATFBD010000030.1, forward strand.
TTTCCATGGAGAACACGCCAACCGGCAGGCCCGACTCGACGGCGACGTTCTCGGCGATATTCAGAGCGAAGGCCGTCTTGCCCATCGACGGGCGTCCGGCGACGATGATCAGGTCGCCAGGCTGAAAGCCGGAGGTCTTTTGGTCGAGGTCGATGAAGCCGGTCGGCACGCCGGTAATGTCGGACGGATTGTCGCGGTCATGAAGCTCCTGGATGCGTTCGACGACCTGGGTCAGCAGGGGGTTGATATGGACGAAGCCCTCGTTGTGCCCGGCCCCGGCCTCGGCAATCTTGAAGATTTTCGATTCGGCTTCGTCGAGCAGGGTCTCGGCATCACGGCCCAGGGGGTTCAACGCATCGGAAGCAATTTCGTCGGCGGTCGCCACCAACTGGCGCAGCACCGAACGCTCGCGCACGATCTCGGCATAGCGCTTGATGTTCGCAGCCGATGGCGTATTGGCGGCAAGCTCGCCGAGATAGGCCAGACCTCCGGTCTGCTCGCCCTCCCCGGCCGCGTCCAGCGCTTCGGCCACGGTGACGACGTCGGCCGGCTTGGCGCGTTCGAGCAGGCTGCGAATCTGGCGGAAGATACGGCGATGCTCGTCGCGATAAAAATCGGCATCGGTGAGCATGTCGCCCATCCGGTCCCAGGCCTGATTGTCGAGCAACAAACCGCCGAGGATCGACTGTTCGGCCTCGATCGAGTGGGGCGGCACGCGCAACTTGTCGAGCGTGGAATCGGTAATACGGGGTTTCTGCGGGCGCTGGTTCATGTATCGGAGTTTAAAGTAAAAAGGCCCCGCAACTGCGAGGCCTTTTGTCGTGAGACGTGACCGGAATTACTCGGCAACGACCGCCACGGTGATGTTAGCCAGCACGTCGGTGTGCAGCGCAACGTCGATCGGAAAATCGCCGATGGTCTTCAGCGGGCCGTCCGGCAAACGGATGCCAGCCTTGTCGACATCGAAACCGGCAACCTTGAGCGCGTCGGCGATGTCGGCATTACCGACGGAACCGAACAGGCGGCCATCCAGGCCGGCCTTGCGGGCAACGGAAACCGACAGACCGCTCAGCTTTTCAGCAAAGGCCTGGGCCGCAGCCAGCTTGTCGGCGGCGATTTTTTCCAGCTCGGCGCGACGCGCTTCGAACTCGGCCTTGGCAGCCGGCGTGGCGCGCTTGGCCATCTTTTGCGGGATCAGGAAATTGCGGGCGTAGCCGTCCTTGACCTTGACGATGTCGCCGAGGTTACCGAGGTTAACAACCTTTTCGAGCAGAATGATTTGCATGTTTCGTCTCCTCGCTTATTGATGGTTGTCGGTGTACGGCAGCAGGGCCAGGAAGCGGGCGCGCTTGATGGCGGTGCCCAGTTGGCGCTGATAGCCGGCCTTGGTGCCGGTCAGGCGAGCCGGCATGATCTTGGCGTTTTCCTGGATGAATTCCTTCAGGACATCCACATCCTTGTAGTCGATCTGTTCGACCTTTTCAGCCGTGAAGCGGCAGAACTTGCGGCGCTTGAAGAGACCGCCACCGCGCTTCTTTTTCTTGTCATCATCCTTCTTCTTGAAGAATCGAGCCATTTTCGTTTCCTTCCAAAAATTCTATTGAATTCACATGTAGCACGGGGGTCTTGCTGTGGCGGCTTTTGGCGGCGAGGAATCCGGTCAGCTTGACTGCCCCACCGAGGGGCACTGCCTGCAGCCATCGGGCGGCATCGCCCAAGGCTATGACCTGGATTTCACATTCCACCTGCCGCAACGCACCGGCTTCGATCTGCTCTGAGGAGTGTTCCAACACTCCTTCGCTGACCGGGACTCCGGCGGGCGTGAAGCGCAAGACTTTGCGCTGGTTCAGCCGGCCGGCAAGCTCGATGCGATTCAGCTCCGCTCCCGTGCAATAACCCGTTAAGCCGCGGCAGCCGGTTCGGCGGCCGGAGCAGCGCCTTCACCGCCCAGCAGGGACTTGGACTTCTCTTCCTTCATCATCGGGGAGGGAGAGGTCACAGCCGCCTTCATCTTGACGGTCAGGTGGCGCAGCACGGCGTCGTTGAACTTGAAGGAATGCTCCAGCTCGCCCAGGGTCTCGCCGTCGCACTCGATGTTCATGAGCACGTAGTGGGCCTTGTGGATCTTCTGGATCGGGTAGGCCAGTTGGCGGCGACCCCAGTCTTCCAGACGATGGATCTTGCCACCCTTGGCGGTCACGATGGAGCGGTAACGCTCGACCATGCCCGGGACCTGTTCGCTTTGGTCCGGATGGACGATGAATACGATTTCGTAATGGCGCATGCAAACTCCTTTTGGCAAATACCCTCCGCCATGCGATTACGGTAGGGCAAGGTTGGAAAAGCCCGCGATTCTAGCACAGAAATCGCGGGCTTGGTGTGCTGCTATCGGCTCTTGCCGTTGCGCGTCGGGTGAGGCGTTCGCTCCGTCGGGCTGCGGAACTCGCCCCTACGGGGCTCAGACAGTCCTCGCCCGCTCCGCGAACGCCCCACCCTCCGGTTGGCGGTGGTGGGGCGGCTTCTATTTAGAAGCTGTCGTCGTCCATCTCCAGGGCACCGGCGGCACCGTGGATCACGGTTTCGGCCAGACCTTCCGCCTGGGTCAGGAGATGGTCGGCGTAGAAGCGCACGGTGTTGAGCTTGGCGGCCCAGAACGGGTCGGCGTCGCCGGCAGCGATGCGATCCCGGGCGATGACGGCGGCCCGGCCCATCTGCCAGCCGCCGGCCACGATCCCGAACAGGTGCAGGAAGGGCACGGCGGCAGCCAAAGCAGCCTTCACATCCTTGCCGAAGTTGGCGACGATCCAGTCGGCGGCCTGCTCCAGGGCGTCGATGCCCGCCTTCTGGCGGCGGCCGACGACAGCCAGGTCGCCGTCCAGCTTTGCCAGGGCGGCCCGCATGTCGGCGATGACGGCCTTGATGGTGGCGCCCTGCTCCCGGGCGATCTTGCGGCCGATCAGGTCGTTGGCCTGGATGGCGGTGGTGCCTTCGTAGATGGTCAGGATCTTGACGTCGCGGTAGTGCTGCGCGGCGCCCGTCTCTTCGATGAAGCCCATGCCGCCGTGCACCTGCACGCCGTCGCGGGTCACGTCCTGCGCCATTTCCGTCGACCAGCCCTTGATCAGCGGGACCAGGAATTCGTAGGTGGCCAGGTTGGCGGCACGCACGGCCGCATCCGGATGGTTGTGGGCGATGTCGCTCAGGCCCGCGCCCACGTAGGCCAGCGCGCGCGCGGCCTCGATCTGGGAACGCATCGACATCAACATGCGGCGCACGTCCGGATGGTGGATGATCGACACGGGACCGGCCGAACCGGCCAGGTCGCGCGACTGCACGCGGTCCTTGGCGAAGGCCACGGCGCGCTGGTACGAGCGCTCGGCCACGCCGATGCCCTGCAGGCCGACGCCGAAGCGGGCCGCGTTCATCATGATGAACATGTATTCCAGGCCGCGGTTCTCTTCACCGACCAGGGTGCCGATGGCGCCGCCGTTGTCGCCGAACTGCAGCACGGCCGTGGGGCTGGCCTTGATGCCCAGCTTGTGCTCGATCGACACGCAGTGCGCGTCGTTGCGCGCGCCCAGCGTACCGTCGGCGTTGACCAGGAACTTGGGCACGATGAACAGCGAGATGCCTTTCACGCCTGCTGGCGCGTCCGGGGTGCGGGCCAGCACCAGGTGGATGATGTTCTCGGCCATGTCGTGCTCACCGTAGGTGATGAAGATCTTGGTGCCGAAAATCTTGTAGGTGCCGTCGCCTTGTGGCACGGCGCGGCTGCGCACGGCGGCCAGGTCGGAACCGGCTTGCGGCTCGGTCAGGTTCATGGTGCCGGTCCATTTGCCGGACACCAGGTTTTCCAGGTAGGTGGCTTTCTGCTCGTCGCTGCCGGCCGTCAGCAGCGCTTCGATGGCGCCATCGGTCAGCAGCGGGCACAGGGCGAACGACACGTTCGACGAATTCAGCATCTCGATGCAAGGGGTCGCCAGCAGCTTGGGCAGGCCCTGGCCGCCGAATTCCACCGGGTGCTGCACGCCTTGCCAGCCCGCTTCGGCGAAGGCCTTGAAGGCTTCCTTGAAGCCCTTCGAGGTCGTGACCTGGCCATCGTGCCAGTAGCTGGGCTCTTTATCGGCGGGGTTGTTGAGGGGGGCAACCACGTTGCTGCAGAACTTCGCGTTCTCTTCCAGCACGGCTTCGGCCGTGTCCGGGGTGGCGTCTTCGTTGCCAGGCAGTGCGTTCACGGCGGCCAGGTCGGCCAGTTCGTTCATCACGAACAGCATGTCTTTTACGGGGGCTTGATACGGCATCTTCTACTCTCCAAGAAAAAGGCCACGGCGGCCCGGCGGGGATGCCGGAACCAGCGTGGCCTGGTGATCCAATCTAGGCGCTAAACGTATCAGCCCAGTTCTGCGACCAGTTGCGGTACGACTTCGAACAGGTCGCCAACGATGCCGTAGTCTGCCACCGAGAAGATCGGTGCTTCCGGATCCTTGTTGATGGCGACGATGGTCTTCGAGTCCTTCATACCAGCCAGGTGCTGGATGGCGCCCGAGATACCGACGGCGATGTACAGCGTAGGCGCGACGATCTTGCCGGTCTGGCCAACCTGCCAGTCGTTCGGCACGTAGCCGGCGTCCACGGCGGCGCGCGAAGCACCCATGGCGGCGCCCAGCTTGTCGGCCAGCGGTTCCAGGATCTTGAACGCTTCGCCCGAGCCCATGCCACGGCCACCGGAGACGATGACTTTGGCGGCGGTCAGTTCAGGACGGTCCGACTTGGCCAGTTCGCGGCCCACGAAGGCCGACTTGCCCAGGTCGCCCACGGCGGCCACGGTTTCGGTGGCGGCCGAACCGCCGGTGGCGGCGGCGGCGTCGAAGCCAGTGGTACGCACGGTGATCACTTTCACCTTGTCGCCCGATTGCACGGTGGCGATGGCGTTACCGGCGTAGATCGGACGCTCGAAGGTGTCGGGCGAATCGACCTTGGTGATTTCCGAGATCTGGGCCACGTCCAGCTTGGCGGCCACGCGCGGGGCAATGTTCTTGCCATAGGCGGTGGCGGGGGCCAGGATGTGGCTGTACGAACCGGCCAGGGCCAGCACTTGCTCGGCCACGTTTTCGGCCAGGCCGTCGGCGAAGTGCGGCGCGTCGGCCAGGATCACTTTCGATACGCCGGCGATTTGGGCGGCGGCGGCAGCGGCGGCGGCGGCGTTGGCGCCAGCGACCAGGACGTGCACGTCACCACCGCACTGGGCGGCTGCGGTGACGGTGTGGTGGGTGCTGCCTTTCAGGCTAGCGTTGTCGTGTTCAGCGATAACTAATGCGACCATGATTCTTCCTCTGTGTTTAACCAGCAGCGCTGGAACCGGGGTCAGACCCTCGTGTGGCGGTGCCGGCTACGGCCCGCGTCAACAATACAGGGTCTGACCCCTTTAGATATACGGCCAGGCCGCGCTTAGATGACTTTGGCTTCGGTGCGCAGTTTTGCGACCAGGGTAGCGACGTCCGGAACCTTGATGCCGGCCGAACGCTTGGCTGGCTCGGCCACTTTCAGGGTCTTCAGACGCGGTGCCACGTCCACGCCCAGGTCTTCCGGCTTGACGGTGTCCAGCGGCTTTTTCTTGGCCTTCATGATGTTCGGCAGCGTGACGTAGCGCGGCTCGTTCAGGCGCAGGTCGGTGGTGACGATCGCTGGCAGGGTCAGCGACAGGGTTTCCAGGCCGCCGTCCACTTCGCGGGTCACGACAGCCTTGCCGTCTTCCAGCACCACTTTCGAGGCGAAGGTGGCTTGTGGCCAGCCCAGCAGGGCAGCCAGCATCTGGCCGGTCTGGTTGGAATCGTCGTCGATGGCTTGCTTGCCCAGGATGATCAGCTGTGGCTGTTCCTTGTCGGCCAGCGCCTTGAGCAGCTTGGCCACGCCCAGCGGCTCCAGCTCAACGCCCGTCTCCACCAGGATGCCGCGGTCGGCGCCGATGGCCATACCGGTACGCAGGGTTTCCTGGCACTGGGCAACGCCGCACGACACGGCCACCACTTCGGTGACCTTGCCCGCTTCCTTCAGGCGCACGGCCTCTTCGATAGCGATCTCATCGAATGGGTTCATCGACATTTTGACGTTGGCGATATCGACGCCGCTGCCGTCGGACTTGACGCGCACTTTGACGTTGTAGTCGACCACGCGTTTGACGGGTACCAAGACTTTCATAGCTGTGCCTTTGGGAAAAATAAAGAGTAACGGAACTAAGTAGGGGAAGATTATAAGAGAAATTTTCCACCTAAACTAAATTTAAGCACGATCGTGCGATTTTTTGTTAGTGCAAAACACCTAAAAAAGACATTTACTGCTGAAACATTTCCGGGGGAATAAGAACCGGGACGGGATTGCTGGCCCGGTTGCATAGGATACAACGAATTACTTACGGCGCATCAAAAACACGAATTCGCGGCCGTTCTGCACATGCGACAGCAAGGCATTGCCCGTCTGCTTGGCGAAGGCCTGGAAATCGCGCACGGAGCCGGGATCAGTCGCCATGATACGCAAAACTTCACCACTTTGCAGCTCGGCCAGCGCCTTCTTGGCTTTCAGGATCGGCAGCGGGCAATTGAGGCCCCGCGCGTCGAGCTCTTTGTGAAATTCCATGATTTCGTTATCAAGTAGAGTGTCTGTCATTGCGATCCCGCTTCCAAATGTTCCGCTGGTTTCAGACATACTACCCCAAAATAGTGCGTTTGACGCGCTGCACCAAAATAGTTCATATACCGTTGTATGTGCACAACGAGAAATTCAGCGTGGTAACGGCCTGCACCGGGGCGCAGGCCGCATGGACGCTTATTATGCCCGTTGTGCCACCCATGCTGCAACGCCCGCAAGCGCACCCGGCAGCGCCGCAGCATCGGTACCGCCCGCCTGCGCCATATCGGGGCGTCCGCCGCCCTTGCCGCCTACCTGCTGGGCCACAAAGTTGACCAGCTCGCCCGCCTTGACCTTGGAGGTGGCGTCCGCCGTCACGCCGGCGATCAGGCTGACCTTGCCGTCGGCCACGCTGGCCAGCACGATGGCGGCCGTCTTCAGCTTGTCCTTGAGCTTGTCCATGGTTTCGCGCAGGCCGGCCACGTCGGCGCCGTCCAGGGTCGCGGCCAACACCTTGATGCCGTTCACGTCCACCGCCTGGGTGGCCAGTTCATCGCCCTGGCCGGCGGCCAGTTTCGATTTCAGGGCCGCCAGTTCCTTTTCCAGCGCCTTGGCGTTGTCCTGCATCTGCACGATGCGGGCCGTCAGTTCGTCCGGGGTGGCCTTCAGGGCTGCCGCTGCTTCCAGCAGGCGGCGGTTCATGCTTTGCACCAGCGCCAGCGCGCCCTCGCCCGTCACCGCCTCGATACGGCGGATACCGGCCGCCACGCCGCCTTCGGCGACGATCTTGAACAGGCCGATGTCACCGGTGCGGTGCACGTGCACGCCGCCGCACAGTTCCTTGGAGGAGCCGATGTCCATCACGCGCACCACGTCGCCGTACTTCTCGCCGAACAGCGCCATGGCGCCATGCTTGACGGCGTCGTCGAACGACATGTTGTGCGACTGGGTGGCCACGTTGGCCAGGATTTCGCGGTTGACGATGGCTTCCACTTGCGCGATCTGCTCGGCCGTCACGGGTGCGTTGTGGCTGAAGTCGAAACGGGCCTTGTCCGGATCGACCAGCGAGCCTTTCTGCGCCACGTGGGAACCGAGCACTTCGCGCAGGGCCTTGTGCATCAGGTGGGTGGCCGAGTGGTTGCGAATGGTGCGGCCGCGCAGGTGCTGGTCCACTTCCGCGCCCACGGCGTCGCCCACTTTCAGCACGCCGGAAGCCAGCACGCCATGGTGGCCGAATACGTCAGCCTGGATCTTGAGCGTGTCTTCCACTTCGAACTTGGCGGTGGCGCCCTGGATCAGGCCCTGGTCGCCGACCTGGCCGCCCGACTCGGCGTAGAACGGCGTGGTGTCGAGCACCACGATGCCCTGCTCGCCGGCCTTCAGTTCCGTCACCGGTGCGCCGTTGGCGTACAGCGCGATCACTTTCGAATTGTGCTGCAACTGGTCGTAGCCGACGAACTTGTTCTTCTCGCCGCTGTATTCGACGTTGGCGGCCATCTTGAACTTGCCGGCCGCGCGCGCGATCTTCTTCTGGTTTTCCATCGCGGCGTGGAAGCCTTCCTCATCCAGCGTCACGTTGCGTTCGCGGCAGATGTCGGCCGTCAGGTCCAGCGGGAAGCCGTAGGTGTCGTACAGCGTGAAGGCGGTACCGCCGTCCAGGCGCGTAGCGTCCTTGGCCAGCTGCGCTTCCAGGATTTTCATGCCGTGTTCCAGCGTTTCGCCGAAGCGTTCTTCCTCGGCCTTCAGGGTCTGGGCCACGCGCTCCATGGCTTCCGTCAATTCAGGATAGGCGGCGCCCATCTCGGTGTTGAGGTCGGCCACCAGCTTGTAGAAGAAGGGTTTGGCCTGGCCCAGCTTGTGGCCGTGGCGCAGCGCGCGGCGGATGATACGGCGCAGGACGTAGCCGTGGCCTTCCGAGCTCGGAATGATGCCGTCGACGATCAGGAAGGCGGCGGCGCGGATGTGGTCGGCGATCACGCGCAGCGACTTCGATTCCAGGTCGGTGGCGCCGGTTTCGCGCGCGGCGGCCTTGATCAGGTTCTGGAACAGGTCGATCTCGTAGTTGCTGTGCACGTGCTGCAGCACGGCGGCCAGGCGCTCCAGGCCCATGCCGGTGTCCACGCAAGGCTTGGGCAGCTTGTTCATGTTGCCCGCTTCGTCGCGGTTGAACTGCATGAACACCAGGTTCCAGATTTCGATGAAGCGGTCGCCGTCTTCCTCAGGCGAGCCCGGAGGACCACCCCAGATGTCCGGGCCGTGGTCGTAGAAGATTTCCGTGCACGGACCGCAGGGGCCGATGTCGGCCATCTGCCAGAAGTTGTCCGACGCGTAGCGCGCGCCCTTGTTGTCGCCGATGCGGATGATGCGCTCTTTCGGCACGCCGATCTCGTTGGCCCAGATGTCGTAGGCTTCGTCGTCCTCGAAGTAGACGGTGACGGTCAGCTTCTCGGCCGGCAGCTGGTAGACCTTGGTCAGCAGTTCCCACGCATAGTGGATGGCGTCGCGCTTGAAGTAGTCGCCGAAGCTGAAGTTACCCAGCATTTCGAAGAAGGTGTGATGGCGCGCCGTGTAGCCCACGTTTTCCAGGTCGTTGTGCTTGCCGCCGGCGCGCACGCAGCGCTGCACGGTGGTCGCGCGCGAGTAGGGGCGCGTGTCGAGGCCGAGGAACACGTCCTTGAATTGCACCATGCCGCTGTTGGTCAACAACATGGTCGGGTCGTTACCAGGCACCAATGGACTGGAACGGACGATGGAATGACCCTTGGATTCAAAAAACTTGAGGAATTTGTCGCGGATTTCAGATGATTTCATGTCGGTTGGCAGTGGTGGCTGGCAAGTGCAAAGGGTTGATTATACGTGAAGAAACGGCTAGTAAATACCCGCCGGTGTTGGCAGTGGCCTCTAGGCGCACCCGCTGGCCCGCTCACGCGAACGCCGGGCCGATCAGGTCGATGCGGTCGGTGCAGAAGCCGTCCACGCCCCAGGCCAGGATGTCGCGCGCCCGCTCCGGGGTGTTGACGGTGTAGCAGAACAGCCCCAGCCCGGCCGCTTTGACGGCCTGCGCCAGCGCCGGGGTCAGGTGCTGGTGGTTGGTGTGGATGGCAACGGCGCCCAGCGCGGCCGCCTGGGCTTGCCAGTCGGCCGGTAAAGTATCAAACAGGCAACCGCGCGGCAAGGCCGGCACGGCGTCGCGCGCGGCCGCCAGCGCGGTCATGCTGAAGGAGGACAGCAGTGGCAGGCCGGCCGGGTCGCCAGCGGCCAGCGCATCGCTGAACTTGTCGCGCGCAGCCTCGGCCACCCAGCGCCCCGTGGCCGCCTCGAAGCCTTGTGCCGGCTTGATCTCGATATTCATCCAGATGCGCTGCGCCTGGCAGTAATCGACGAACTGGGCGAAGGTCGGCACTGGTTCGCCCCGGAACGCCGGCCCGAACCAGCCGCCCGCGTCCAGCCGCGCCAGGTCGGCCGCGTCCGTCGCAGGCACGCTGCCCAGGCCGGGCACGGTGCGGCCGAACTGCTCATCATGCATGACCATGCCGATGCCGTCACGCGACAGCATGACGTCAAATTCCACGGCCCGGAAGCCGTAGGCCAGCCCGCAACGCAGGGCCGCGATGGTGTTTTCCGGCGCCAGCGTGCCGCCGCCCCGGTGCGCAACGATTCTAGGATAAGGCCACATGGCAAACGTCTCGCAAAAGATTGTTGTTTCAACCTTACCATGCCAGCCAAATCCGCAGCAAAAAATGACGCCTCCCCCATGCAGATGGCACACGCAAGCAGGCGCAGAGCGACTTGAATTCAGGGCCTGCCCCTCGGGGTCTGCCCCTGGTTCAGGAGCGTCCTGGCTACGCAGCCGAAACCGGTCACGACACCCAACGGCGCCGCAGGCCTCAATGCAACTGATGTTTCAATTCCGACAATTCATGGTGCATGTGGTTGACGGCGGTCTTCATTTGCGGCGTCAGGTCGGCGCCGCTGCTGCACACGCGCTTGGCGCGGTCCCCCAGCTGCTCCAGGTCGTCCACCATCTGGCGGATGCGGTTCTCGTCGTTGGACTGGATCACATCCTTGGCCATGTCAGCCTGCTTGTCCAGCCGCTCGATGCAGTCGCGCAGTTCGCCCGGCACATTGCGCTCGGCCGAACAGGCTTGCGACGCCTGCCCGATCGCCTGCTCCACACTGCTGAACCGCCGTTGAATCTCATTCGCTTGCAGCATGATGGTTCCCTCCAAAGTAGGTCGCGCGCACCATGCGCACGTCACCGTTGGATACGCGGACGGCCCCGCCGGTTCCACCGCGCTGGTTGAGGCAGCACAAGCAGGACGTTGTCGGCTTGCGCTACCGCGTCAGCTGCCGCACAACGGCAAAGACAGCGCCTGCAGCACTTCCCCCCGCTCCGACTGCACGAACGCGCTCACGCCCAGCTTGCCCGGCGCGGCGCCCGGCGGCAACGGCAGCGTGCCCTTGACCGTCGCCGTGTGGATACCGGCCTTGTCGCCCGACGATAAGGGTAGCGGCGCCAGCCACGTGCGCACCACATGGTCGTGGCGCAACAGCCGGCCGCTGTTTTCGCCCGCCGTCACCTTGCTGGCCAGCCCGCTCTCGACCAGCGCCACGAACAGCGTGCCTGCGCGGGCCGCGCTGGCCTTCACTGCCACCGGCAAGCCGGCCGCACTCACCTGTCCCAGCGTGATGCGGATATCGGCCTGCGCCACCTGCGCGTTGATGCGCTTGACGGCGGCCGGCACGCCGCCCGTCCAGCGCTCCACGCCGCCGCGCAGCTCCTGCCCCGCCACGAACAGTTCCGGCGTGTAGACGGTGCGCGAACCGGCCAGCGTCGTCAGCCAGCGCTGGCGCGCGCTGTAGACGGCATTCGAGAACGGATCCTGCCACCCGATGCCGTTCCAGTAATCGACATGCAGCGCCAGCAGCACGGCCTGTTCCGGCGTCACGCCCGATGCCCGCAGGCCGCTGACGTACTGGTCGGCAGGCGGACAACTGCTACAGCCTTCCGAGGTGTACAACTCCAGCAAAGCGACCCGGTAGGCGGGGCTGAGGGCATCGCAACGATTGGCGGCCAGGACGGGCACGACGTTCAGCGCGGCGGCGGCGCTCAGGGTCAACATCAAATGTTTCATGGCCTCTCCAGTTTGGACGATATGTCCTCTTGGTCGGGCCGCCGGGGCTAACCTGACAGTACCTTGTGAAAAACCTGGTACAAACATAAAAAATGTTGAAAAACCAAGTTACCATGCGCAACCTCATCCATCCACACCGCACGCATGGACGATCCCGTTTCCCGCACCGCCCGCCGCTGGCCCGGCCTGCTGCTGACAGCGCTTATCCACCTCGCGCTGCTCTATGCCATGTGGCGCCAACTGCCCGACCGGCCGGCCGCCCCGCACACCGATGGGCGGCTGGCCATCCAGTGGCTGCTGCCGCTCGCGCCGCGCGCGGCGCCGGCACGCCTTGCGCCACGGTTGCCGCCGCCCCCGGTTGCCACGCCAAGGCCGGGTACGCCCGAACCGGCCAGAAGCGTGCGTCCGGTCGAGGTGGCGCCGGTGCCGCCGGCCCAGCCGCAAGCGATCACGCCGCCCGAACCACTGCCGCCGGAGCCGGACTTCGGCCCGGCCCGCCCCAGCGCGGACGACATCATGCGCCGCGCGCGGCGCGACATCGCCGGCATCGACCAGCAATTGCGCAAGGAGTTTCCATCGCGGGGCAGTGAGCCGCCAGCCGACGGCATGCAGGCGCGGCTGGCGCGCGGCATCAACGCCGCGCACGAGGCCGTCGGCCCCAAGTGGTATGAAGGGGCGAAGATCGTGGAATTGAGCCAGCCCGACAGCAAAACGCGCGTCTACAAAATCATGACGGCATTCGTCACCTACTGCTTCACCCAGTACGAGGATGGCCGCAAGCTGTACACCAACTGCCCGCGCTGACGCGGGCCGTTCAGCCCGGCGCCAAGGCCGTCGTGGCGGGCGCCAGCGGCGTCAACTGGCGCAAGCGCAGCGCGATCAGCAGCGCCACGCCGAGCGCCGCACCCAGCACGGCCACCACGCCCGGCCAGCCGCCACGCGCCCACACCATGCCGGTGGCCGAACCGACCACGCTGGAACCGAGGTAGTAGAAGAACAGGTACAGCGCGGACGCCAGCGCCCGCGGCGCGGCGGCGCGCCGCCCGACCCAGCTGCTGGCCACGGAATGGGTGGCGAAAAAGCCAAACGAGAACAGCGCCACGCCCGCCAGGATCAGCGGCAACGCCGGGGACAAGGTCAGCAGCAAGCCGGCCAGCATCAGCCCCATCACGCGCCACAGCACGCCGCGCCGCCCCAGCCGGTCCGCCAGCCTGCCCGCCCACACGGAACTGTAGATACCCAGCAGGTACAGCAGGGAGACCAGACCCACCGCCGTTTGGCTGAGGCCATACGGCGCGGCCAGCAGCCGGTAGCCGATGTAGTTGTACAGGCTGACGAAGCTGCCCATCAGCAGGAAGGCCAGCGCGAACAGCAGCGGCAGGCCGGCGTCCGTCAGGTGCAGGCGGCAGCCCTCGCGCATGGCGCGCCAGCCGCCTTGCGCGGGCGTGAAGTGGCGCGACGCGGGCAGGCTGCGCCAGAAATCCCAGGCCGCCAGCAGGCCGGCCACGCCCATCACGGCCAGCGCCACCCGCCACGAGTAGCAATCGCTCAACAACGACGTCAGTAAGCGCCCGCTCATGCCGCCGAACGCACTGCCGCTGATGTACAGCCCCATCGACAGCCCCAGCGAGGCCGGTTCGATTTCCTCGCCCAGGTAAGCCATGGCGACGGCCGGCATGCCGCCCAGCACCAGCCCCAGCATGGCGCGCAGCACCAGCAGTTGCGGATAGTTGCGCGCCAGCGCGCACAGCACGGTAAGGGCGGCCGCCAGCGCCATGGCCGTCACCATCATGGGCTTGCGCCCCAGCCGTTCCGACAGCGCGCTCGACAGCAGCAGCGAAAATGCCAGCGTGGCCGACGACACCGACAGCACCAGGCTGCTTTGCGCCGGAGTGAGCGCAAACTGGTGCGACAACACCGGCATCAGCGGTTGCACGCAATACAACAATGCAAAGGTGGAAAAGCCGCCGAAGAACAGCGCCCGGTTGGTGCGCCGGAAAGCCGGCGTGCCGGCGGCGATGCGGGAAGAGCCTGAAGCGGGAGCGGAGGCGGACATGATGGCCTTGGAGTGGAACGATGCATCCATCTTAGGATTGCCCATTCATATCGTCCAATATATATTTAAGGCGTTACTAATACATAGAAACGATTACTGGACATGGAACTTCGCCACCTGCGCTATTTCATCGCCGTCGCCGAAGAGCTCAGTTTCACGCGCGCGGCGCAGCGCCTGCACATCGGCCAGCCGCCGCTGAGCCAGCAGATCCAGGCGCTGGAAGCGGAAGTGGGCGCTCGCCTGCTGGAGCGCAGCAAGCGCTGGGTGCGCCTGACGGAGGCGGGCAAGCTGTTCCTCGACGATGCACGCCGCGTGCTGGCCCTGTCCGACCAGGCCATGCAGACGGCGCGCCGGGCCCAGCGCGGCGAAGCGGGCGAGCTGCGCATCGGCTTCACCTTCTCGACCCCGTTCACGCCGCTGTTCGCCACCGTCATCAACCGCTACCGCCAGCGCTATCCGGGCGTCACGCTCACCTTGCATGAGATGGCCACCCTGCCCCAGATCGCAGCGCTGCCGGCGCGCACGCTGGACCTGGGCTTCGTGCGCCCGCCCGAAGTGGCCGTGCTCGACACGGTGCGCATGACCACCTTGCGCCAGGACCCGCTGCTGCTGGTGCTGCCGGCCGGCCACCCGCTGGCGCAGCGCGAGGTGGTGGCCGCACGCGAGCTGCAGGGACTGCCGTTCGTGATGTATCCGCCCACGGCGGGCACCGGCATCTACCACCAGATCATGCGCCTGTGCCGGACGGCCGGCTTCGAGCCGCAGGTGGCGATGGAGGCCGGCGAAGTATCGTCCATCATCGGGCTGGTGGCGGCCGGCTGCGGCATCTCGATACTGCCAGGTTCCTTCAACAGCATCCGGATGGAAGGCGTGTGCTACCGCGCGCTGGCCGAACCGGAAGCCACCACCACCCTGCTGCTGGCGCAGCGCAAGGATGAAACGTCGCCGCTGGTGGAAGCGTTCGTGGCGCTGGCACTGGCGGCGGCGCAGGAGGAGCTAAGGGTCACGCTGGGGTCACGCTAGGGTCAGACCCTGGGGTCTGACCCTGGGGTGCAGCAGTTGGCGCTTCACCGCCTGGCACCCCACAGCGTAAAACGAGGGTCAGAGGCCCCGCCTTGGCGCCAGGGTCTGACCCTGACGCGGACGATCAGGCGTAATCGGCGTCCAGTTCGGAACCGGCGTAGTTTTCCAGTTCCGCGAACAGCGTCTTCATGGCCGTGCGGCCACGGATGTGCTGCAGCACCGTGCAGGTGTTGCGATAGCTGTCGATACGATCGAGCAGCACGGGATGGTGCTGCACCGGCACGGCGGCCACCAGCGCCGCCCAGCCTTGCTCGAAGTCCGGCTTGTTCTTGCGCACCGCTTTGACGAAGCGCTCGAACTCCTTCTGCCCGGTGCGCGCCACCACCCTGCCCCCGCCTTCGACGGCGAAGATGATGGCCAGCGCAATCACGCCTTCCGCATTGAGGTCGGCGTCGCTGACCGGGCCTTCGCTGTTGTGGCGGCGCAGCCAGGACGCCAGCCGCACGATGGCCTGCACTTCCTTGCGCTGCTTGAGCTGCTGGGCATAGCGCTCGTAGCCGGACCAGTTCTGGTTCGGGTCGGCCTGGCAGATATCGATGAACAGTTCACGCAGGCGGCGCTGTGCATACACCGGATCCTGGTCGTACTCGCCCACCAGCGCATCCTCGGGCAGCGCGGCCAGTTCGCGGATCAGGCGGAAGCCCGCCTGGAACGCATGCTCGGCGCCGTGCTCGACGAGGAAGTCCAGCGCGGCCTCGTCGCTGCCGTTCAGCAGCACGCTCTCCAGGCCCAGCGAGACACCGCCCACCGTCAGCTGCAGCGCCTTCTGGATACCGTCGGCCGTGCGGTCGTTGGTGAACTTCTCGGCCACCATGGCCGTGATGCCGGTCAGCTCGTCGGCCAGGTTGACGGCCGCGTCGGGACGGGTATCCGTGGCCAGGCACTTGATGGCGCGCGTCAGGCGCGGCAGGGTTTCTACTACAATTGCAGGCAGCATGGATCAGGCTTCCATCACGAGAAAATGCCGGTGCCCATGCTGCGGCGTGCGCCGGGCTTGGGTGCGCTGCGGGTGGACGGTACCTGCTTGCGCAAGCGGTACAGCAATTCCTTGGTGGAGC
Organism: Burkholderiaceae bacterium; assembly: GCA_035254005.1. GTDB lineage: Bacteria > Pseudomonadota > Gammaproteobacteria > Burkholderiales > Burkholderiaceae_D > Rugamonas. Next base: position 16,008 of record DATFBD010000030.1, read on the forward strand.
GCTGCAGGTGCTTGGGTTCCTCGTCCGGGTCGTCGCTGAATTCGGCGTCGGCCAGGTCGGCGCTGTGGCGGAATTCCGGGAACAGTTCGAACAGCGCGCGGTCCCAGCCATCCTCGGACGCCTGCGCCAGCGCCACGGCCAGCGGCACCACGTCGTTGTCGGACGAGGTCTGGCCCGTCAGGTAAGGACCCTTGGAGATGATCTCGCCGGCCACTTCCAGGATTTCCTTGGGCGCCATCGAGAACAGGATGGCGAACACGGTCGAGCCCCAGTCGGTGGCCGACGCTTCCGTCAGCAGCGCGTTGCGGCGCTCCTCATCGTCGTTGGCGAACACCACGCCGTGCACGTGCGCGAACAGCGACTCGGCGATGCGCTCGGGATCGTCCTCGATCAAGTCATCGGGCCAGGTGGCGGCGAAGAAGGCCAGGCTGTCGGCCCAGGCCTTGGGCGGCACCAGCAAGGTGGCCAGCGACATCTTGCCGCCGTCAAAGCCGGCCATGTGCAGCGCCGTCACCTGTGGCGGCAAGTCCTGCAATACGTCCACCACGGCCAGGTCGCCGTACTGGTCGGCCGCGTCCGCGAAAGCCTGCTCGGCGTGGCTCAGCGAGCCGGCCAGCACCAGTTCCGTCACCTGCTTGCGCAGCGCGGGCAGATTGCTTTTTTCCGACATGATCACTCTCCTTCCTGATCGAACATTTGGGCGAAGTCGTCGCTCGCCTGGTCTTCCTCGTACTCGTCGTCGCCCTCGTCGTTGGCCGACAGCTGCTCCAGCGACTGGTCGTCGTCGTCCCACTTGCGCGGGTTCTTGTACAGGAAGGCCGTGATGATGGCCTGGCGCGCCAGGTCCGGGAAACTTTCCTCCAGCGCCGCGTACATCTTGGCCGGCTCCTCGCCCTGGCAGGACGCCATGGCGAACACGCGCGACGGGTCGCCGAATTCATAGTCTTCCGCCTCGGCCAGCAAGCCCTTGGGATTGGAAAACTCGATGTGGTCGACCAGCGCGAAGGCCAGCATGTTGACATCCTCGATGCCGCCGCCGCTGGCGTATTCGGACACCAGGGCGTCCACCATGTTCTTGTAGTTCTTGTGATCGGGCGGGTCGCCCAGAATGCCTTCGATCTGGCCGCCCAGTTCGCGCGACTGATAGGCAAATTCGGGGTGTACTTTTCTCATGGATTACTTTCGTTCTGTACTGCTGATCTGGGATGATCTGAAAAAGAAACAGCGCGCGGCGCCGTGGCCGCGCGCTGGCTGCGATGGCCGTCAGGCCGCCGGCAGCGTGGTGCCGTGCAGGTTGAAGACCGAGCGCCACAGCTGGTAAGCCTCCGCTTCCGGGTCGATGATGATGCGGTGGTTCACGCTCTGGTTGTACTCTTCGCGCTTGACCGGGTCGGACAGGATTTCATACGCCTTGGTAATGCTCTTGAACCGCACTTCCGCACCGGGCGCCTGGTTGCGGTCGGGGTGGTAGCGCATGGCCAGCGAGCGGTAGACCTTCTTGATTTCATCGTCCGTGGCGTTGGGCGCGACACCGAGCACATTGTATAAATTTTCCATTAGGAAATTCTCCGGGCCGAATGCCATAAACATTAAACACGAATTATCCTATAGATCGGGGTTCGCCGTCCCGCTTTGGGGCCGCTTTGGACGGGATTCGGACCGCAATCCACCGCCATCGGCGCGCAAAACGCGGCCGGGATATGACCATCGCTGTCACAATCTTGCCAATTCTTCCATTTCGTTGGCGCGCCGCAGCAAATCCCGCTCCGCGGGGGGAGCGATACGGTAAAATGCCCGCTACTCGACACTTTGCAAAGCAACTTTTCAGATGAGCAACGATAAAAACAGCACCGCGCCGGCACTGGCCTCCAACTTCCTGCGCGCCATCGTCGAAGCGGACCTGGCGGCCGGCACCCACGTGCGCGACGGCCTGCCGTCCGTGATCACCCGTTTCCCGCCCGAGCCGAACGGCTACCTGCACGTGGGCCACGCCAAGTCGATCTGCCTGAACTTCGGCCTGGCGCGCGACTACCAGGGCCGCTGCCATTTGCGCTTTGACGACACCAATCCCGAAAAAGAAGAGCAGGAATACGTCGACACCATCATCGACAGCGTCAAGTGGCTGGGCTTCACCTGGGACCATGAAGGCCCCAACGGCACCGAGCACCACCTGCACTACGCCAGCGACTACTTCGAACAGCTGTACGCGATGGCCGAATACCTGATCACCTCGGGCCACGCCTACGTCGACAGCCAGAGCGCCGAAGACATGGCGGCCAACCGCGGCAACTTCAGCACGCCGGGCACCAACTCGCCATTCCGCGACCGCCCGCGCGAGGAATCGCTGCAACTGTTCCGCGACATGCGCGCCGGCAAGTTCCCGGACGGCGCCCACATCCTGCGCGCCAAGACCAGCGCGGACGCGATGGCCTCGCCCAACATGAACATGCGCGACCCGGCCATCTACCGCATCCGCCACGCGCACCACGTGCGCACCGGCGACGCCTGGTGCATCTACCCGATGTACGACTACACGCACCCGATCTCGGACGCGCTGGAACAGATCACCCATTCCATCTGCACGCTGGAATTCCAGGACCACCGCCCGTTCTACGACTGGCTGCTGGCCACGCTGGCCGAAGGCGGCTTCTTCCAGCAGCCGGTGCCGCGCCAGTACGAATTCTCGCGCCTGAACCTGACCTACGTGATCACCAGCAAGCGCAAGCTGCGCCAGCTGGTCGACGAGAAGATCGTCGACGGCTGGGACGATCCGCGCATGCCCACCATCGTCGGCCTGCGCCGGCGCGGCTACACGCCCGAAGCGATCCAGCTGTTCTGCGAGCGCATCGGCGTGACCAAGTCCGACGGCTGGATCGACATGAGCACGCTCGAAGGCTGTTTGCGCGAAGACCTGGACCCGAAGGCGCCGCGCGCCACCGCCGTGCTGCGTCCGCTCAAGCTGATCATCGACAACTTCGACCCCAATGCCAGCGAGGAGTGCAGCTCGCCGGTGCACCCGCATCACCCGGAAATGGGCGTGCGCAGCTTCCCCATCACGCGTGAACTGTGGATCGAGGAAGAAGACTTCATGGAAACGCCGAGCAAGGGCTACTTCCGCTACTACCCGCCGATCGGCGACGCGCCGGGCAGCCGGGTACGCCTGCGCCACGGCTATGTGACCGAATGCACGGGCTACGACAAGGACGAGAACGGCAAAGTAATCGCCGTCCACGTCAACTACTTCCCGGACAGCAAATCGGGCACCCCCGGTTCCGACAACTACAAGGTCAAGGGCAACATCCACTGGGTCTCGGCTGCCACCGCGCTGGAAGCCGAGGTGCGCCTGTACGATCGCCTGTTCACCGATCCGCAGCCGGACGGCGGCGGCAAGGACTTCATGCAGGCGCTCAACCCGAACGCCAAGGAAGTGATCACGGCCTACCTGGAGCCGGGCATGAAGGCGGCCCAGCCGGACCAGCGCTTCCAGTTCGAGCGCCACGGCTACTTCGTCGCCGACCGCGTCGATTCCACGCCAGGCAAGCCGGTGTTCAACCGCATCGTCACCCTCAAGGATAGCTGGGTCGCCAAGTAAGCGGCGCCGCCTCCGCGAAACCGCCTTCGGGCGGTTTTTTTATTCGCGCCTGCGGCGACGCCCTGCAACTTTGCACAGGACAGATAGCTATTTGACAAATGACTTGACGGAACTGTAAAACCGGTTTATAAATCTAGCAACATTTCTTCCGCCGACCACCCCGCCCTGCCACGCCACGGCCCCGCTTCCAACCACCAGGAATAGTCCGGCGCAACATCCCATGTCCAGCAACCGCACGTACAAGAACTGGCTCTCCCATGCGGCCTCCGTGTGGTGGACAGGCGCACTGTTGTCGCTGGGCGTGGGCGTGGCGCTGTATGTCCTCACGGCACTATCGACCGAGCATGATGCGCACCAGCGCTTCCGGAACCAGGCCCGCAACGCCCAGTACGCCATCGCGGCCCGGGTGCGGGCTTACACGGACGTGCTGCGCGGCGCGGCCAGTTTCTTCCAGGCGACCGATGGCGTGGACCGCGCCAGTTTCCACCGTTACGTCAACGGCCTGAACCTGCCGCAGGAATTCGCCACCATCGACAACATCAATTTCGCGCACTACGTGGCCGATGGCCAGCGCGAGCGCTTCGAACGGGCCGTGCGTGCCAGCGCCAGCCCACGCGACGGCTATCCGGCGCTCACCATCCAACCGCCGGGCCGGCGCCCCGACTACACCATCATCACGCTGATCGAACCGGTCGACCAGTTCGGCGACAGGCTGGGCGTCGATATCGCCGCCCGCCCGGCCGTGGCCGCGGCGCTGGCGCAGGCGCGCGACACCGGAGCGCCGGCCACCTCCGGCCAGCTGATCACCTTGCCCGGCCAGCCGGGCCGCGCCAAGCTGGGCATGCGCCTGCCGGTCTACCGCCAGGGTGCGCTGCTCGACAGCGTCTCCCGGCGCCGCGCCGCCTACCTCGGTTCGGTCGGTATCGGCTTTAGCGTGCGCCGGCTGGTGCAGGCGGCGCTCGACGAGGTCGGGGGCCACGACCTGCGCCTGGCGCTGTACGACGACGGCGCGCTGGACGAGCCGCATCCGCGCGCGGCGCCAGGCCAGCTGTTGTTCTCCAGCCCGGCCAGTGGCGCCGCTGGCGAGCAGGCGCGCGACAGCTTCGCCACCACGCTGACGGTCGAATACGGCGGCCGCCTGTGGCAGGCGCGCTTCAGCGCGCCCAAGGCGGCCTGGCACTCGCGGGTGGACCGCTACCTGCCATGGCTGGCGCTGGGCATGGGCGGCCTGCTTACACTGCTGCTGTACCTGCTGTTCCACATGCTGGCCACGTCACGCCGGCGGGCCGTGGGCATGGCCAAGGGCATGACGCGCGAACTGCGCGACAGCCAGGCCAGCCTGCAACACTCGCACTACCAGTTGCGCCGCCTGGTCGCGCACGCCGACCGCATCAAGGAACAGGAACGCAAGCGCATCGCGCGCGAGATCCACGACGACCTGGGCCAGAACCTGCTGGTGCTGCGCATCGAGGCCGACCTGCTGGCCGCGCGCACCCGCCAGCGCCACCCGCGCCTGCATGCGCGCGCCCGCAGCACGCTGGGCCAGATCGACCGCACCATCCGCAGCGTGCGCCACATCATCAACGACTTGCGGCCCGCCGTACTGGACCTGGGCTTGAACGCGGCCGTGGAATGGCAGATCGAGCAGTTCCGCCAGCACGCCGGCCTGGCGTGCGAGCTCGACGTCGAGGATGAGATCGCTGCCGACGATCTGTGCGCCACCGCCTTGTTCCGCGTGCTGCAGGAGTCACTCAGCAATGTGCTGCAGCATGCGCGCGCCAGCGCCGTGCGCGTGGCGCTGCGCCAGCACGATGGCGTGCTGACCATGACGATCAGCGACAACGGCGTGGGCATCGCACCCGGGGTGCGCAACAAGCCCGGTTCGTTTGGCCTGGTCGGCATCGAGGAGCGCATCGGCCTGCTCGGCGGTCACTGCGGCATCAGCAACGGCGAGCAAGGCATGGGCACGACGGTCACCGTGTCGGTGCCGCTGGGCGGGTCCGTCGAGACGCAGGCGCCGCCGCCGGACGGCCGGGCGCTCGCCGCATGAAAATGACTATTCATTGAGAAATGTCAATAGGACGGTCTTTTCCATGGGCAACAATTTCCCATCCTGACGCGGCCCCGGCCGCCGTTCAGGCACCATAACGGGGCGGCGCCGCGGATCCGGACTTACTGTCAATTTGAAAGCCATTTTCATAGTGCTGAATACCGACAAATTTTTAAATTTCATGTTGAAATCGGTGGCGCGCCGAATATACTGGGGATGTTGATATGCATCAACTACCTGCTACCCGACCTCCGTAGCGGCACGGCCCGGGCAACACTGCAGCAACGGCCGGCGACCAGGGCACCGCTTCCGGCGGAAACGCGCCGCGCCAGACACTTCGTTTTCAACTCACTCAAGGCAAAGGGAATTCATCCATGATTTCACATGACAGCTTTCAAGCAATCGCCGACCTGGACCTGGAACCGATCAAGGTCAAACTGATGCACGAAGAGTCCGGCGAAGGGTGGTCGCTGGAGCAGGTCAACGCGGTCGAGTTCGAATACCGCCGTTTCCTGTACCTGATGAAAACCTTCCCGCACGAGCAAACGGCGCCGCTGATGGACGTGGACATCTTCTGGCACTACCACATCCTGGACACGATGAAATACGCGGCCGACTGCGAAGCCGTGTTTGGCTATTTCCTGCACCACTTCCCCTACATCGGCCTGCGTGGCGAGGACGACGAGCAAGTGCACCACCGTGTTGGCGAACGCATGCGTGAGTTGTATGAGGAAACCTTCGGCGAAAGCTATGACCGCAGCGCCCGTCCCGCTTACTCGGGCGCGGCCGTGCAGGCGGATGGTGCGAAAACGGCCTATTCGGGTGCGCAGACCGCCTATTCCGGGGCGGCCACCCAGCAAGCCGGGGAAACGGCTTACTCGGGCGCGCAAACGGTGGCCTATTCCGGCGCCGCGACCCAGCAAGCCAGGCAAACGGCTTACTCTGGCGCGGCCGTGGCCTATTCGGGCGCAGCCACCCAGCAAGCCAAACAGACCGCTTATTCGGGCGCACAGACGGTGGCCTACTCGGGCGCCGCCGCCCCGCAAGCCCAACAGACGGCTTACTCGGGCGCGCAGACCGCCTATTCCGGCGCGGCCACCCGGCAGGCCAAGGAAACGGCTTACTCGGGGGCGCAAACGGTGGCCTATTCCGGTGCGGCGATTTCTGATGCGAGCGCCAACAAAATGGCCTATTCTGGACTACAGGCAGAACAACAAACGGCCTACTCCGGCGCGGCGGTCGCGGCCAAGCCCGACAGCATGTACACGGTGCGCCCACGCCTGAGCGCCTGAGCAGCCGGGTCACTGCGTAGCTGAGTAGTTGAGCAAAGGGCGCGGACGCGCCGGCGGCCACATCGCCGGCGGCCGTGCTCCGACGATGCCGGGGTCCGCAAGGGCCGCCGGCATTTTTTCTTCATTCCGTGGAGGTCATCATGACCGTCAACGCCGTCACCACCAGCAACAGCGCTGCCGTCCAGGCGCCGCCCGCGCCGCAGCCCCGGCCGGCGCAAAAGCCCGCCGCCGAGCAGGTCGCGGCCCCGCCCCCGCCACCACCGCCCGCGCCGGCGGTCAACACGCAGGGCCAGAAGATAGGCACGACGATCAGCACCACGGCTTGAGGGCGCAAGGAAGGGAACGATACTGGCGCAAGGCCGGGGAAGACGCGCACGCCGCGCCAGGCGACAAGGCGGCAGGACGGAAGAACAACGCGCAGTGGACGGCACGCCGGACGGCGCCGTCATGCCAGACCCGCCGGGCCTGGCGCGCAGACAAGCAGCGGCGTAAGACTGCGCTTACGCCGATGGATGCGGCTGTTTAGGCAGCCATCAGCTCACGCAGTTCGCGGATGCTGAAATCGCTGATCTCATGCATGCGGATCAGGATGGTCGCGCCGATCGGCAGCGTGTTGTGGCGGATCTTGCTGATTACGGGTGGTGCCACTTCCAGCGCGCGCGATAGGGCCGCATCGTTTTTCAGCTGCAGTTTCTCAATGATGGCGTCCAGCACACGGTTCGGGTTGTACGTAGGCGACGCGGTGATTTCTTTGATAGACATGATGTTCACTAGGTTTCCGGCCGTCTCTTGGTAAGAAAACGACACTCAAATAAAAAATATTTAGCTTCATTACCTTGATCGCGGGTCCGAACGCCAGTTTTCCTACTGACATCGGGCTTGCGGCCGGGATAATGCACGCTTCCGTTAACGTAAGGCTAACTCATCAGACATTTCTGTGAGATTTAGAGAGATTTTACGCCTATTTCTTGTGGTAGGAACATTTTCCTTGCGAAATAAGTAAAAAAACCTTAGCGTGAACGATTGAAACCTGCTGCGAGGAAACACCATTCGACGGCCAACAGCGTGGCCAGCTGGGCGATTGTGCCCGGGAGGAACAGGCCTTGGCCTGTGGAGTAGGCGCCACAATGGGATTCGCCATACCAGCCCAGCTGGCGGCGGATCTCATCCGGGGTGGGAGGAGGACGGCGGTCGAATTCGCGCAGATGCATGTAGGCCCGTACCTGTTCCTTGGTCGGATGCAATGAGGTATGCATGTCGCGCTCCTTCTCAGTCATCGCCAGCTTGCGTCAGCGATCGTGTCGTTAACAGCCAGGCAAGCGATTTCCGCAGCCGCCACGACGATTTCGCTCACCATATCGTATCATAGAGCCGCCTGATTGATGCACATCATGCAACTCGTATTACAAGTGTGTCGGACTAAGCTTACACCTAACTTGCAGCGTGGCGGTGGCCCGCCGCCGGCGTTGCGCTAGAATGACGGCCCTGCCCGCCCATCAACGCCATCAACGTTACTTTGCAAGAGAACCACGCCATGACCTACGAAGAATTCCTCGATGAAGTGACCACCCTGCTCACCGAGCTGTATGACATGGCCGACGACGCCGCCATCAAGCTGGTCATGGAAGCCCAGGCCGCCGATTATTTCGTCACCCACGACGACCAGCCGGAGCTGCGCTCATTCGCGCAGGCCAAGAAGGAAGCCGCGGCCCTGTACGAAGCCAGACGGAACAAGCAGCAGACGCAGCAAAAACAACAGCAGCGCCTGCACCAGCAGCGCGTCCAGAAGAAGCGCTGATTCGTGCCGGCGGTCCGCCCGCGCCGGGCCGGGGCCGCCATCGCCACCATCAGGGCCGCGCATCCCCCTGCCAGAACGACGCCGCCTTCAGATAGGCTTGCGCGCCGGCGCTGCGGCCCAGCTGGCGCCCCGCCTCGTCACCGGCGCGGAAATGGATGCCGCCGTAACGGCGCGACATGCCCGCCTCGTCGGCCGCTTCCGAGAAGGTGTGCCAGGCCAGCACCACATCCGAGGCCGGCGAGGCCGGCTCCGCCTTGAGGCTGTGCGCCGGCACCGTGACGCTGGTACTGAACGTGTCGGCGCCCGTGTAGCGGCGCAGCACCTCGGCCGCAGCCGCGCTGAAGGCGCTGTGGCCACTCACATATTCCGCGAACGGCGGCACCGGGAAGGTGCTGGGCTGGAACGGAATCCAGGCCGCGCCATCCATGTCGACGTCGTTCAGGCCGGGTCCACCCCAGCCACGGATGCGTTTGCCGTTGAACAGGTAGCGCACGGCCGTGATCGGACGCGAGGTGTTGTAGTAGCGCTTCGCTTCCCAGGTGCCGATACCGGCATCAAATACGGCGTTCGAGAGCGCGAAATACATCTTGGCGTCGTCGTCGAGCGTATGGCGGTCGCGGCCTGACACCAGCCGGGCGAACAAATGCCAGTGGCCGGGCGGCTGTTCCGAGTTGGGGCCGTCGGCCCAGTAGTCGGCCATGCTTTTCTGGCGGTCGTCCAGGGTGGCCGTCAGGTCGATCACTTCCTGCACTTGCGCCACATAATCGGCGCTGCCGAACGCGGCCGGCGGAGCCGGCCGCAACTGGTCGCTGCGGGTCAGCGCGAAACCGATCACCTTGCCCCAGTGCGGCGCGATGTAGGCTGGCGTGACGGTGGCGCCCGCCGGGTTCGGATAGCTCAGCGGTTGCCAGGCTTCCGGATGCGGCATGGCCGCCAGCGGCGTGGCCGCCGCCACCGTCATGGCCGGGTTCACCGGCAGATAGCCGGTGTAATCCGCATAGGGGATCGGGTTGCCGCTGGCACCCGGCGGCGCCAGGTCGCCCAGCTGGTTGGCGCCGTCCACATGGCGGTAGGCCAGCACCGCCTGCGCCACCAGGTGGCCGATGCCCTCCGGCGTGGCGGCGTCGCTCGAGCGCACGGCGGGGTCATAACCGAGCTTGACCATCAGCGCTTCCAGGTTGCTCTTCTGGCTGGGATAGATATCGAGCAGCGTTTCCAGCGCCGCGTAGCTGATCGCCTTCGATTTGTAACTATCGGTGCGCTCGCTGGCCGGGCGCCGCAGCGTGTCGCCATAGCGGGTGCCGTTGGCGCGCGCATCGTAGGCCGCCCAGGCGTCGTACATGGCGGTCGACACCATGGCCAGCCCGCGCGCCGAGATCGGCGGCCCCAGCTTGACGGTGCGGATAGCCTGGAGGTGGGCCTGTTCCCACTGCAGCACAACGTTATCGCCGGCCGGCACGATCAGCGCCGCCTGGCTGGAGGCCGGTGCGGAAGGATCGCTGCCGCCGCAGCCGGCCAGCGCCAGCATCGCGCCCGCGCAGGCGCAAGCGGTCCAGCGCGCGCCCGCGCGGCGGGAAGAGGAAATCAACATGGTTGCCTTTGTATGGGATGGATCAACGTGGATCAGGTCGCCCGGAAAATTTTCCGAATTACAACCTTTCTTTTTTGCACGCGATTCTACCAATAGTACCCGGCAGCCATTGATAAAAAATCAAAAATGTGGCGTGATCGACACGCCACCGCTCAACCGGCGCCGCGGCATTGGCAACCGCAGCCGCCGCCCAGCGCGTCGGCCACGGTCGGGTAGTGCAAGCGCACGCCCAGTTCCCGCTTCAGCCGCGTGTTGCGCATGCGCCGCGATTCGGACATGAACGACAGCAGCGTCGGCGTCACCACCCGCTCCAATTCCGCGCGCGGCAGGCGCGGCGCGCGCGCCAGCCCGTGGGCATCGGCCACCGCGTCGAAGTACTGGCCCATCTTCATGTCGCTGTCATCGACCGCGTGATAGACCCGGTTGGCCTGCCCCCGCAGCAACGCGCGCGCCACGATGCGGGCCAGGTCGTCGGCGTGGATATGGTTGGTGTACACGTCGTCGGCCTCGATCAGCGCGGGCGTGCCTTCGCGCAGCCGCTTGAGCGGCAGCCGGTCGCCCGCATAGATGCCGGGCACGCGCAGGATGGACAGCACCGCGCCGCGCCGCACGGCCCAGGCCCGCAGCACCTGTTCCGCATCCACCCGGCGCAGGGCGCGGCCGTTGCGGGGCGCCACCGGACGGCTCTCGTCGATCAGCGCGCCGCCGCAATCGCCATACACGCCGCTGGTACTGACGTAAACCAGCCGCCCACGCTCAGGTAAAATGGCGGTCACATGCCGGGTGCGCAGATCGCGCGCGCCGTCGGCCTGGGGCGGCGCCAGGTGCACCACGTATTGCGCCAGGCCGCGCAGGCGGTGCAGCGTGGCGGGCTGGTCCAGGTCGGCCACCACGGGCACGGCGCCCAGCGCGCGCAGTTCGGCGCAGCGGGCCGGCTGGCTGGTGACGGCGAACACGCGGAACTGCGTCCGCAACAACGGCAGCAAGCGCATGCCGACATCGCCGCAGCCGATGACCAGCAGGCGCGGACGATGGAATTTTCGTATAACGTTTTTTTTCATGTGAAAGATTGTATGACGTTTCAAATTACTGTACAGCCCAGCGGCCATCAATTCACCTGTGAGGAAGACGAAACCGTCCTGACGGCCGCCATGCGCGCCGGGGTCGGCATCCCCTACGGCTGCAAGAACGGCGCCTGCAGCTCGTGCAAGGGCAAGGTCGTGTCGGGCAGCGTCAGCCACAAGGCCCACCAGCAGAAAGCGTTGACGCCGGAAGAGGAAAGCGCCGGCTGGTCGCTGTTCTGTTGCGCCACGGCCCACAGCGACCTGGTGATCGAGGCGCGCGAAGTGGAAGGCAGCAGCGAATACCCGGTCAAGAAAATGCCTTCGCGCGTGAGCACCCTGGAGAAAGTGGCGCCGGACGTGGTGGTGATGACGCTGCAACTGCCGGCCAACGAGAAGCTCAAGTACCGCGCCGGCCAGTATATCGAATTCATGCTGCGCGACGGCAAGCGCCGCAGCTACAGCGTGGCCACGGCGCCGGACTCGGACCAGCCGCTGGCGCTGCACATCCGCCACATGCCGGGCGGCCTGTTCACCGAACAGGTGTTCAGCACGCTCAAGGAACGCGACATCCTGCGCTTCGAAGGTCCGCTGGGCACTTTCTTCGTGCGCGACGACAGCGACAAGCCGATGGTGCTGCTGGCTTCGGGCACCGGCTTCGCGCCCATCAAGGCCATCGTCGAACACCTGGTGCAGCAAGGCTCCAAGCGCGCCATGACGCTGTACTGGGGCGGCCGCCGCCCGCAAGACCTGTACATGGACACGCTGTGCCGCAAGTGGGCCGCCGAGCTGCCCAACTTCCAGTACGTGCCGGTGGTGTCGAACGCGCTGGCCGAGGACAACTGGCAGGGCCGCACCGGCTTCGTGCACCAGGCCGTGATGGCCGACCTGCCCGACCTGTCGGGCCACCAGGTGTATGCCTGCGGCGCGCCCATCATGGTCGATACGGCCCGCCAGGACTTCGTAGCCCAGTGCAAACTGCCGGCCGACGAGTTCTACGCCGACGCCTTCACCACCGAAGCCGACATCAACCAACCGTGATCGCGGCCACCGGCCCGACCCCATGACCATGCGCGTCCGACTACCGCTGCGCGGCTTTGTCCGCAGCCGCCCGCACCTGGTCGGCGCCATCGCGCTCGGCGCGGTGGTGGCGCCATTCCTGCCTGGTGCCTGGTCGTGGCTCACCCGCCTGCTGGTGGCGTGGGACGCCGGCACCTGGGGCTACCTGGTGACCATGGCCTGGATGATGATGCGGGCCGACCACCGCACGGTCAAGCGCATCGCCGCGCGCCAGGACGAACGCTCGCCGGTGATCCTGTCGACCCTGTGCGTGGCGGCGCTGGCCAGCCTGGCGGCCATCGTCTCGCAGCTGTCGACGCTGAAGGACGTGGCCGCCGACGAGCGGGCCTGGCACTACGGCCTGGCCGTGCTGACCCTGCTCGGTTCGTGGTTCCTGCTGGGCATGCTGTTCACCTTCCACTACGCCCACCTGTACTACACGGCGCCCGGCGGCGCGGCGCCGCTGTCCTTCCCGGACGGCGAACAACAGCCCGACTACTGGGACTTCCTGTACTTCTCGTTCACCATCGCGGTGGCGGCGCAAACCTCGGACGTGACGGTGCGCGCGCCGCTGATGCGCAAGCTGGTGCTGGGCCAGTCGGTGCTCAGCTTCTTCTTCAATCTGGTCATATTGGGGCTGTCGATCAATATCGCAGCCGGCATCATCAATACCTGACCATGTCGTAGGGCCATGATCTGAAGTGGCTTTCGCCGTTGCCGAAAAGGAGTAAGATAAAACCGTGTGCAAGGCGATCAGGCCACCAGGTTTGGGTGCACACCGGCCGCGCCACGGCGCCGGCCTCGAAGCGGATGCTTTGACCCTGCCTTCTTGTATAACCGGGAGTAAGCATATGCAGATCAATATCAACACCGATAAAACCATCGAACGTCATGCAGGCCTGGACGAACATGTGCAATCTGTCGTCAGCGCCGCCCTCAACCGGTTTGGCGAGCATATCAGCCGCGTAGAAGTCCACCTCAGCGATAACAAGGGCCAGAAGTCGGCCGACGGCGACAACCGCTGTCTGATGGAAGCGCGCGTGACCGGCTACCAGCCGATCGCCGTGAGCGACCATGCGGCCACGCTGCACCAGGCCATCAGCGGCTCCGCCGACAAGCTCAAGCGCGCCATCGACAGCGCCCTGGGCCGCCTGAACGACAGCAAACTGCGCGCCACCGTCCCGGACGGCGCCATCGAAGCAGCTGAGTGATCCAGCCTGGACGGCCCGCCGCCGCATGTGGCGTGCGGCGCGCCGTCAGCGCTGCGCCAGCTGGCGCAAGTAGCGCAATCCCTGCAGCGACCGGCTGCCATACCACGACATCATTTCCCCATCGACCAGCAGCACCGGCTTGCCGATCTGGCGTTCCAGCGCGTCGCAATGGGCTTCCGTGAAACGATACGGCTCGCTCGACAGCAGCACGCCGTCTATGGCCGCCAGCAATTCCGGCGTCCACGCGAAACGCGGGTAACGCTCGGCGCCCAGGTCCGGCACCTGCCAGCCTATCTCGGCCAGCATATTGGCGATATAGGTATCGCGCGACACGCTCATCCACGGATCTTGCCAGATGCAGTACAACATGGTTTGCGGCCGCGTGGCGGGCGCCGCCCGCAGCGCCGCGTATTCCTCCTCGAACGCCGCGCACCACGCCCGCGCCCGGTCCTCGGCGCAGAACACGCCGCCCATCAGGCGCGCCAGCGCCACATTGTCGTAGGGCTGGTTCGGATGGGTGACGACGATGTGCGGCACGAACTCGGCCAGCGCATCGACCGTGGGCTTTTCGTTCTCATCGATATTGACCACCAGGTGGGTGGGCGCCAGCCGGCGGATCTTGTCCAGGTTGACATCCTTGGTGCCGCCGATCTTGGGGATGGCTTGCACCACCTCGGCCGGATGAATACAAAACCCCGTGCGGCCCACGATCTGCCCGGCCAGGCCCAGGTCACACAACAATTCGGTAATGGAAGGCACCAGCGAAACGATGCGGGCCTGGGGCGCGGCCGCATGCTGCTGGCCGATGGCGTCTGTGTAGCTCATCCGATGTGTTCCGGTAGCGAAGAATGGCGCTATTGAAGCACAAAAACCGGGGTCAGGTCATGCCATCACGCAACATGCTTGATGGCATGACCTGACCCCGGTTTGTTTGCGTTATGATCATGCCCAGGCTTGCATCTTGGCAGCCGCGTTCTCCCCTGAAAGACGATCGTGAAACACATCAGCACCTTTGGCGCGTCCGGCCATCAGCTCAGCGAACTGCAACTGTTTCGCGGCTCCGATGACGCGCCCGCCATCGCCCGGCGCCTGGCCGGCTGCGCCGTCATGCGGGTGGAAGCGGGCCAGCCGGTGGCGCATGGCCACCAGGCCCGGCTCTACATCGTGCTGCGCGGCGCGCTGGCCGTGGCGGCCGATACCCGCACCGGCATGGCCGACGGCACCGTCAGCAAGGTGCTGCCGGGCGAGAGCGTGGGCGAACAGTCAGTGCTGGACGAGGAAGCCAACCTGGCCTCGATCACGGCGCTGGAACCAAGTGACTTGCTGGTGATCGAGGCCGACCTCGTGTGGCAGTTGATCGACGAGTCCAACGCGCTGGCGCGCAACCTGCTGCGCCTGCTGTCGTTCCGCATCCGCGCCGCCAACGCGCAGTTGCGGCGGCGCCAGAAACTGGGCGAGTTCTACCGCCAGCTGTCGATGATCGATGGCCTCACTGGCTTGTACAACCGTGCCTGGCTCAACGACGTGCTGCCCACCATGGTGGCCACGGCGCACGCGGGCGGCACGCCGCTGGCGCTGATCATGATCGACCTCGACCACTTCAAGAAATTCAACGACAGTCATGGCCATCTGGCCGGCGACCAGGCGCTGCGCACCGCGGCCCAGGTGCTGAGCGGCGCGCTGCGTCCCACCGATTGCGCGGTGCGCTACGGCGGCGAGGAAATGATGGTGCTGCTGCCCGACACCAGCGACAAGGTGGCCGCGGCCGTGGCCGAGCGGCTGTGCGAACGGATGCGGCAGGCCGTCGTGTTCGGCGACATGCGCCTGCCCCTGCCCCACATCACGGCCTCGCTGGGCGTGGCCAGCCTGCAACCGCAGCAGGACGAGCACGCGCTGATCGCCACCGCCGATGCCGCCCTCTACCGCGCCAAGGAAGCGGGCCGCAACCGCGTGGCCCTGCAGGAACAGCCGGCCTGACGGCTCACACGCTGGCGCCAGCCGCTTGCGTGGTCACCAGTGCGGCTTGCGCTGGCTTGCAGCTTCACACGTTGGCGCCAGCCGCCTGCGTGGCCACCACCGTGGCCTGCGCCGACACGGAGGCCGTCTGCGTGACCGCCACCGTTGCCTGCGTGGCCGGTGCGGACGTGGCTGGCGCGGACGGGGCCGATGCTGGTGCGCTGGCTGCCTTGCGCTGGGCCGCCTCGAAGTCCGCGTACCCCTTCTGCACCAGTGCGTAGGTCTTGTCCACGTTGCTGGCGATGTCGCCGTTCAGCACGTTCAGGCCGGTCAGGATGTCGCGCGCCTCCTTGAAGCCCTGCTCCATCCCACCCTTGATGGTGGCCATGAAATTGCTCAGCATGGTCTCCGGGTCTTCGCCCGCGTGCTGTTTCTGGTAGGCGCCATAGAACGCCGTGGACAGCGACACGATGCGGCCCGCCGTCCCCTCCGGCGTATTGTCCTGCGACATGGCATTCTGGATGGCGTTCTCGCCGAACTGGCCGCGCAGCGCTTCGTTGATGCCGGTCAGCGCCGACTTGAGCAGCAACGCCAGCGGATCGTCCTGGGCGCCGATCGACACCGTCAGCGAAGCCTGCACGATGGCGGCGTTCAACTGCGCCTTGGCCTGGGCGGCCGGCGCCGGTCCGGCCTCGGCGGTCTGCTGGCTGGCCGCCACGCCCACCGGCGCGCTCGGCGCCGCCACGGTGGCATTGACGGAAACGTGATTTGACATGATGGCGCTCCTTGCCCCAGCATACTGGACAGATTTGCTCGGCGCACGGCGGACGGCCATGCCGCCAGCCCCGGGGCAGACCAGTTGTGTGCGGCGCTGCTGGGGCGCGCGCGGACCCGACCTAGCCTCCCAACTTATACTATCGGCCCGCGGCCAGAAAACTGCAGTATTTTTGACAATTCTATGACTTCCCACACTTTCCTCTGGCACGACTATGAAACCTTCGGCGCGCAGGCGCGCCGCGACCGCCCCGCCCAGTTCGCCGCCATCCGCACCGATGCCGACCTGAACGAAATCGGTGAGCCGATCATGCTGTACTGCAAGCCGGCCAACGATTTCCTGCCCGACCCGCAATCGTGCCTGATCACCGGCATCACGCCGCAGCAATGCCTGGAATGGGGCGTGCCGGAACACCAGTTCGCGGCCACCATCGAGCAGGCGTTTTCCAAGCCGGGCACGGTCGGCGTGGGTTACAACACCATCCGCTTCGACGACGAGATCACCCGCTTCCTGTTCTGGCGCAACCTGATCGACCCGTATGCGCGCGAATGGCAAAACCAGTGCGGCCGCTGGGACCTGCTGGACGTGGTACGCATGACCTATGCGCTGCGCCCGGAAGGCATCGAATGGCCGCTGCGCGAGGATGGCAAGCCCAGCTTCCGGCTGGAACACCTGGCCGCCGCCAACGGCTTGCTGCACGAGGCCGCGCACGATGCGCTGTCGGACGTGCGCGCCACCATCGCGCTGGCCCGCCTGATCAAGCAGAAGCAGCCCAAGCTGTTCGACTTCTGCTTCGCGCTGCACAAGAAGGACCGCGTGGCCGACGAGATCGGCATGCACCTGGCGCCCGCGCTGCGCGCGCCGTTCCTGCACGTGTCGGGCATGTTCCCGGCCGAGCGCGGCTGCCTGGGCATCGTGTGGCCGCTGGGCGTGCATCCGACCAACAAGAACGAAGTGATCGTGTGGGATTGCAGCTACGACCCGCGCGAGCTGGCCACGCTGGACGCCGACACGATACGGCTGCGCCTGTTCAGCAAGGCCGACGCGCTGCCCGAAGGCATGACGCGCCTGCCCATCAAGAGCATCCACCTGAACAAATCGCCGATGCTGGTGTCCAACCTGAAAACGCTGTCGCCGGTCATGGCCGCGCGCTGGGGCATCGATGTCGAGCAATGCCGCGCCAACGCGGCACTGGCGGCGGCCGCGCCGGACATGGCGGCCACCTGGGCTGAAGTGTTCCATCGCCCCGGCGCGGCGGCGCTGGACGTGGACGAGGATTTGTACAACGGTTTCGTGGGCACGGCCGACCGCCGCCTGCTCGAATCGCTGCGCAAGGAAAGCCCGGCCAAACTGGCCACGCTGTCACCCGTGTTCGACGACGCGCGGCTGACCGAACTGCTGTTCCGCTACCGCGCCCGCAACTTCCCCGAGACGCTGTCGGCGGCGGAAATGGAGCACTGGGAGCAGCACCGGGCGGCCCGCCTGTTCGATGGTGAGGCAGGCGCGCGCACGGTCGATCAGTTGTTCACCGAGATCGACCAGCTGCAGGAAACGGCCGACGAGCGCGGCGAGCACATCCTGGGCGAGCTGTATGATTATGCGGAGATGGTGGCGCCGGCGCGCTACTGACGCGGTGCCGGCAGCGGCGGCCGGCGCGCACCGGGCGCGGGCCGACCGCCGGCGGGGATCGCGAAGCGGCCAGCCCTGACCTGCCGGGCCGCTGCGCCGCTGCCGTTCAGGCGGCGCGGTACTGATTGATGGCGTCGCGCGTATCGAGCGCCACGCGGCGGGCGGCGGCGGCGAAGTCCTCGCCGGCCTGCTGCGGCGCGTACAGGATGGCGCGCGAGGAATTGATCATCATGCCGTGGCCGCTGGCGGTACGGCCCGAACGCACGGTGGCCGCGATGTCGCCGCCTTGCGCGCCGATGCCCGGCACCAGCAGCGGCATGTCGCCCACGATGGCGCGCACCTGCGCCAGTTCTTCCGGGAAGGTGGCGCCCACCACCAGCGCGCACTGGCCATTGCTGTTCCACTTCTCGGCCACCAGCCGCGCCACGTGCTGGTACAGCGGCTTGCCATCGACGTTCAGGAATTGCAGGTCCGAGCCGCCCGGATTGGAGGTGCGGCACAGGATGATGACGCCGCGCTCGCTCCACTCCATGTAGGGCTCGACCGAGTCCGACCCCATGTAGGGATTGACGGTGACGGCGTCGGCGCCATAGCGGTCGAACGCCTCGCGCGCGTACTGGCGCGCGGTGGCGCCGATGTCGCCGCGCTTGGCGTCCAGGATCAGCGGAATGTGCGGATAGTTGGCACGCGCGTAGGCGCAGATCTGTTCCAGTTGCTGCTCGGCGCCCAGCGCCGCGAAATAGGCGATCTGCGGCTTGAACGAGCAGGCCAGGTCGGCGGTGGCGTCGATGATCTCGCGGCAGAACTGGTAGATGCCGTCCGGCGCCGACTGGAACTGGGCCGGCAGCTTGGCCATGTCGGGATCGAGGCCCACGCACAGCAGGGAGTCGTTGGCCGTCCAGGCGGCGGATAATTTATTGATGAAATTCACGACGGGGCCCTTTATTCGATTGCAAACCCTCAATTGTAACGCGGCCACCTGCGCGCCGCGCGAAAACGCCCGCCACGGTGGGGTAAAATCCGCTACACCGTCCCCGTCCGGGCGCCACAAGCGCCCTCAACCTTCAGCATGGAAGCGAACCCGATGAAACTGACAAACAAAGTCGCGATTGTGACCGGCGCCACGCAAGGCATTGGCCTGGCGTGCGCCCAACGCCTGGTGGCCGAAGGGGCCAGGGTGATGCTGGTCGACATCAAGCCCGATGGCGCGCAAGCGGCCGCCGCACTCGGTGAACAGGCCCGCTTCTTCGCCGCCGACGTCAGCCAGAAGGCCGACGTGGACGCGCTGGTGGCCGCCACCCTGGCCGCGTTCGGCCAGATCGACATCCTGATCAACAACGCCGGCGTGACCCACGCCGCCGACTTCCTCGACCTGACCGAGGAGGACTTCGACCGCGTCCTGCGCATCAACCTCAAATCCATGTTCCTGTGCGGCCAGGCCGTGGCGCGCGAAATGGTCAAGCGCAACAGCGGCTGCATCATCAACATGTCCAGCGTCAATTCGGAACTGGCCATCCCCAACCAGGTGCCCTACGTCGTCTCCAAGGGCGGCATCAACCAGCTGACCAAGGTCATGGCGCTCAACCTGGCGCCGCACGGTGTGCGCGTGAACGGCATCGGTCCCGGCACCATCCTGACGGAACTGGCCAAGAAGGCCGTGCTGGGCAGCCCGGAAGCGCGCCACACCATCCTGTCGCGCACCCCCATGGGCCGCTGCGGCGAGCCGGAGGAAGTGGCGTCCATCGCCGCCTTCCTGGCCAGCGACGACGCCAGCTACATGACGGGCCAGACCCTGTTCGTCGATGGCGGCCGCCTGGCGCTGAATTACACCGTTCCCGTCAAGGATTGAGTGTTTCCGAAGAGATATAACCCAAAGGCATGACAGGTATCCGAAACGACAATTAGACATATATAACGCACCGCAGCATAATTACACCTGTCTCCACTATTCTCCTCCAAGAAAATAGTTTTAAGCCCGCTTTCATCAGCGGGCTTTTTTTTTGTTCGCTGGCGCAATGTTGCGCCCTGTCATGCCAGCGTCACATTGCCCACCTATACTGGCCACATCTGCAATACATGCAACCGATACGCATGATTGCAGCCAGGCGCGCCGGGCACCCGGCGCGCCACCACCGGATTCCCGGCGCCGCCCGCTGGCGGCGCCCGCCACACCTCTCTTGGCCCGCATGGGTTTTTTGAGCCCGCTCTGGACAGCGGGCTTTTTTTTCGTTGGGGACGTGGTATCTTGCACATCATTTTTCCCAGGCCCAGCCCATGCCCGCCCTGCTCCACCAGATCTTCCTGACCGATTCCCATGCCCGCCTGCGCTACTGGAGCGCGCTTGTGCTGTACCTGCTGATCCTGGTGCTGGGTTCGATTCCGGGCGCGCGCAGCGATATCGGCGAGGTGGCGTCCGGCGTGGTGCTGCATTCCTGCGCCTATGCCGGCCTGACCTTCCTGCTGTTTACGGGCGGTACGGGCGGCATCATGGCGCGTGCCATCAAGGCCGCGCTCACCATCGCCGCCATGGGCGCACTCGACGAGTACGTGCAGAGCTTCTTCCCCTACCGCCATGCGGCCGTGTCCGACTGGCTGGTCGATTGCACGGCCGCCGTGGTGACCGCCAGCGTGCTGGCGCTGCTGTGGCGCCGCCGCAAGGCGCCGCAGGCCGGCTGAGGCGGACCGGGCTGCGCGCCGTCAGCGGTCTTCCATCCCACCGTGCAGGGTATCGGGCCGGCCGGCCACGCCGCCGTCCGCGTCGCGCGCCAGTTCCATGCCGATCTTGTGCAGCAATACGCGCACCTGGTGCCGGCTGCTGTGGCCGGCATCGCAAGACGCGGCACGCTCCACGTCCAGGCGCATCGCGAGCAATTGCTCCGATTTGGCCAGCCGCACCAGCCCATGCAAGGCATGGGCGAACACATGCCGCTGGCGGACATCCGCCGGGTCGCCATATGTCGCATCAATTAATTCCTCAATAATATTATCTGTCACGCGTGTCAACATTTGGCTGTCCTGTGAATGGCTACCCATCGATTATTGCGTGTCCGCGACGGCGTTCTTTTGAGATGCATCAAGTCTTTCGTCGAGGGAATGAAGATGATTTTCAGACAATTATTTGCGCCAGATACAGGCTGGGCGCGTATGAGTTTGATCCGGCTCAACACGGCCTAACGGGCGCCGAACGAATGCCAACATGGCTACTCTTACGTTGGCGGCCCATCGCAATGGCGGGCTTGCCTTGCCACCCCGGCATCACCGGGCGTCAACACCCCACAAGGAGGACAGCATGAACAACAAACTACCGATACGCTGGATGGGCGCCGTATGCGTGCTGCTGGCTGCCTGCAGCAGTACCGACAGCAACCGCATGAGTTCGACGGACAGCAGCACCAGCGGCACCAGCAGCAGCTATGGCAGTACCGGCAACACTGGCAGCACGAGCACGACGGGCAGCATGAACAACAGCAGCAGCACGGCCGGCACCAGCTCATCCGACAGCGGCACGAGCATGGCGCAAACTTCCTACGGCGTGGTGCAGGCCATCGACCAGGTGCTGCGCCAGGACGTGGGCGTGGGCGCCGTTGGCGCGGCGGCCGCCGGCGGCACCATGGGCGCGCCCACGGACAAGGTCTACCGCGTCAAGCTGAAGCTCGACGATGGCACGGAACAGACGGTCGTGGTGGACAGCATGCCCACGTACAAGGTGGGCGACCGTATCCGCTACAACAACGGCACCGTCCAACGCTATTGATTCCGCGCGGCACGGCTGCGGTCTCTGGTCCGGGCGGGCGCCGGGCCTAGTACAGTTGTTCGATGACGTAACCGCGCTGCTTGAGCAATTGCGGCAAGCCGTTGGCGCCGGCCAGGTGCAGCAGGCCCACGCCCACGAACGACACCTGGTCCTGCTGCAGGATGCGCTCGATGGCACTGGCCATTTCGGGGTTGCGCTTGCCCAGCAGGATGGTCTGCATGAAGGTGGCATTGATGGAGGAACCGGCCGTGAACGCGTGCAGCGCGGCATCGATACGCGGCGTATCGGCCGCGCGCCAGGCATCGATCAGGTCACGCGAACGCTGCAGCGCCTTGCCGTCTTCGAGGTCGGCCAGGTTCTCGCGCAAGTACTGTTCCTGCTGTGCGGCATCGAGCGTGTCGAAGATGGCCAACTGGTAATCGGCGCTCTCCAGTTCGCGCACCGTCTTGTCCTGTTGCTTGGCCGCCGCCAGCAATACGTACTCGGCTGCGCCGCTGCGCCGGTAGCCGTTGCGGTCCAGTTCCAGGCCCTGCAGCAGGTTGCCGATCAGCCAGGGCTTGTAGCGCTCCACCTCGCGCAGCGTCATGCCGGCGCCCGCCAGCGCTTGCACCAGCTGGCGCAAGGTGGCCGGCGAGATGTGATGGACGATGCTGTCGCCGTCGGCGTACATGCCGTGCTTGCGTAGCGCCGCCTGGAAGGCGTCGCTGGAACGTATGTCGAGTTCGACCACGACACTGCTGGCCGTGGCCAGCGCGTGCGCCGCTTCCGGCGCCATCAGCGTATCGTCGCCCTGGCCGACGTGGATGGTGCCGTACAGGTACCCCGTGTGTCCGTCGTGACGGATGCGGTACAGCGCGCCATGGCGCGGCGATGCGGCCGCGCCCGCCACAACGGCGCCATCGGTCGGCAAGCTTTCCACTGCGCGCGCGGGGCCCGCGCAGGACAGGCTCAGTACCATCGGCAGCACATACGGCAATACCGGCAAACGCAGTGCGGGCAAACGCAGCATAGACAAACGCAGGGCAGGCAAACGCATACTTTCCCTTGGCCGGACCGGGGACGGTGCGGCGGGCAGATTGATCAACATTAACGAGGAAGAAAGTGCGCCCAGGACGGGCATCACCGTTGCCTATGGTAAATCAGGGCATGCCTGCTGGCAGCATTTATTTGGCGCGGCGAATCAAAAAGATGGCGCTGTCCATGACGGAGAAACAGTCGTGGAAGTCGTGGAACAAGGCGCGCGCCGCTGCGGGCGCGCGCCGGTTGGCCAGGCCTGGCAGGCCGGACAAGTTTGTCAGCGCGCCATTTCCACCATGGCCGCCGTGTACATCTGCAAGTTCAGCAACAACTGTTTTTCCGTGATGAACTCGTGCTCCGAGTGGCCCGTGTAGACCGTGTGCGGCATGGCGGGGCCGAAGCTGACGGCATGCGGGAACAGCCGCGAATTGGTACTGCCGCCAATGGCCACCGGACGGGCGTCGCGCTGGCCCGTGTAATGGCCGAACACGGTCAACAGCGTGTCGAGCTGGGGCGCGCTGTCCTGCTGCCACGGATCGCCGATCTCGGCCGTCAGGGTGGCTTGCGGCAGATGGGCCGCCTTCCACGCGTCGAACGCTTGCCGCACTTGCGCTTCCAGCGCTTCCTTGCTCTTGCCGCGTGGACGGCGCAGGTTGATGTTCAGTTCCAGCCCCGCCTCATCCTGCTTGAGCACGGTGGGCGCCACCGTCATCGGCCCCATGAACGCATCGCGGTAGGCGATCGCGCCGAAGCGCTCGCCGTACAGGCCCGTGCCCACCAGCTCGTTGAGCAGGCTGACCATGGCGGCCGGCGCCGTGCCCTGCCATGGCCGAACTTGCAGCGCGTCGGCCAGCATGCTGATGGCGTTGACGCCCGCTTCCGGCTTGGATGAATGGGCCGACAGGCCGCGCGCCGTCACGGTCAGCGCATCGCCCTGCCACGTGTACTGGTAATGCATGCCGGCCTGGGCCGCGCCGCGCACGCGGATTTGCGCTTCCAGCGCCGGCGTCGCATGGACGATCACGGCACTGGCATCCTCGGGTATCTGGCTGCCGAAGAAGCCGCCCTTGAACGCTTGCAGCACCGGCCCATCGCCGGCCGGCGCCGGCTGGGCCGGCATGGCGATCTTGAGCGCGCCCCACCCTTTCTCTGCCGTCACGGCCGGATACTCGGAGTCCAGCGTGATGTTCATCTGGGGCGGCGGGTGATCCTTGAGGAAGGCTTGCAATGGCGCCCAGTCCGATTCCTCGGCCATGTACACGTACAGCTCCAGCCGCTTGCTCAACGGCACCTTGCGATCCTTGATGGCCTTCATCGCATAGAGGGCGGTGGCGACGGGTCCCTTGTCATCCTCCGTGCCCCGGCCCAGCAGGCGGCCCGGCTCGCTGCTGCGGTCCAGCTCGAACGGCGACCTGGCCCACTTCGACGGATCGACCGGCTGCACGTCGCCGTGCGTGATGATGCCGACCCGCTCGCTGCCAGTGCCAAGGCCTATCACCATCACATGGCCATAGTCGTGAAAGTCCAGCCCCAGCCGTTGCGCTTCGCCTCCCAGGTAGTGCTTGAACGCCAGCTGCTGCGGATTCTGTTCAAACGGCACGGCCGGATCGGCGACCGTGTTGTAGCGCACCATCTGGCCCAGCGTGTCGATCAGCGCACCACGGTAGGTGGCCAGCGCGTAGGCCGCCGTCCCGGTGGCGGTCTTGCTTAGCGGCGCGGCCGTGGCCGCGGCCAGCCACGGCGCCAGCAGCAATGGCAACAGCATGAATTTTTTCAGCATGAGCATGTCACAATGGTGATAATCGGGCAACGAGTCTAGCATGGGCGCGCCAGCCTTGCAGCGCACCGCCCGTTATTGGTAGCGCGCCATGATGCGCGCGACTTCCCCATCATGGACGATGTGGGCGATGGCCTTGTTGATGGCCGCCACGCTGACCTGTCCGCGCGGCGACACCGCGCATTGCCCCTGGTAGGACTTGACCAGCAACGGTGGATAGACCGACAGCCGCTGCCCCGTCTTCTGGTGATAATCGAGCATGCTTTGCTGGGTGACGACATGGTGCAGCCGGCCCACGGCCATCTTGCGCAAATTGGCCGAGCTGGACGGGCCATCCTCGCGCACGAAACCGGGACCCAGCAAGCGCTCCAGTTCCGGGTGGAAGTAGCCGAGCACGGTGGCGATCGCTTGCCCCTTCAGGTCGGCCAGGCCGGCGGGCCGGGGCACGGACGTGTCCGTCACCACCACCTCGCGCAGCGGGAAGAATGGCTGGCTCCAGTGGAAATTACCCGGCAGCCAGGCCGGAATGTACATGCAGATCAGGTCACCCTTGCCCTGCTCCAGCGCCAGCCCGATGCGCTTGCGCGGCAGGCCGAGGAAGGCCGCTTTCCGGCCCAGGCTGGCCGCGAGCGCCATGCCCAGGTCGTGGTGCATGCCGTCAACCAGCTGGTTATCACGAAACGCGGCCATGGGCATTTCCGTGCCCGTGTCCACCAGCACAACCAGCGTCGGCGGCGATGGCGGCGACGCCGTCGCGCCCGCCGCGGCCAAGGCCAGCGACCAGGCCAGCACCAAGCCCGCCAGCCGGGCACGCCGCGGCGTACCGGCCACGCCCGCGTGCGCGCCACCGTTGCCAGCGCTCCCTGTGTTGTGATGTCCCCCCATGAGGGAATTATATGCGTTGTTGCGCCCCGGAATTTCCACCCGAGATCAAACTGAGGCACGCTCAGCAACAATTGGCGGGCCCAGTTAGAATGGCCGGCTACCGACTACCGGAGTCCGCCGTGACCACGACGCACGCCCCGCAACAAGATATCGCCCCGGCCATGGTGTGGCTGCTGGCCATCGCCACCGGCCTGATCGTGGCCAACCTGTATTACGCGCAAACCCTGGTCGGCCCGATCAGCCACGACACCGGCATGGCGCCCGGCGCGGCCGGCCTGATCGTCACGCTGACCCAGATCGGCTACTGCCTGGGCCTGCTGTTCATCGTGCCACTGGGCGACCTGCTGGAAAACCGGCGCCTGATCGTCACCGCCCTGCTCACCAGCGCGGCGGCCCTGCTGGCCGCATCCGTGGCCGGCAGCGCGCCCGTGTTCCTGGCCGCCGCGCTGTGCATCGGCCTCGGTTCCGTGGCGGCCCAGGTGCTGGTGCCGTTCGCAGCCCACCTGTCCCTGCCCGAGACGCGCGGCCAGACCGTGGGCAAGGTCATGAGCGGACTGCTGCTGGGCATCATGCTGGCCCGGCCGGTGGCCAGCCTGGTGGCCGGCGCGCTGGGCTGGCACGCCATCTTCATTGTCTCGGCCGTGGGCACGGCCGCGCTGGCGCTGCTGCTGCGCCGGCGCCTGCCATCGCGCCAGCCGGTGGCCACGCTGCGCTATCCCGCGCTGCTGGGCTCGATGTGGCAGTTGCTGAAGAGCACGCCCATCCTGCGCCGCCGCGCCGCCTACCAGGCCTGCATGTTCGGCGCCTTCAGCCTGTTCTGGACCACGGTGCCGCTGGCGCTGATGGGGCCGTATTTCGGGCTGGGCCAGAACGGCGTGGCCCTGTTCGCGCTGGCCGGCGTGGCCGGCGCCATCGCCTCACCCATCGCCGGCCGCCTGGCCGACCACGGCCACAGCCGTCCCACCACGGCGCTGGCGCTGAGCCTGGGCGCGCTGGCGTTCGCCGCGCCACTGCTGCTGCACGTGGGCC
This sequence comes from Burkholderiaceae bacterium, assembly GCA_035254005.1. Taxonomy (GTDB): domain Bacteria; phylum Pseudomonadota; class Gammaproteobacteria; order Burkholderiales; family Burkholderiaceae_D; genus Rugamonas. The sequence continues at coordinate 42,484 of DATFBD010000030.1, forward strand.
GGACGGCCGACCTGGCCTTGCTGGTGGCCGCGTCCATCGTGCTCGACATGGGCGTGTCGGCCAGCCTGGTGGTCGGCCAGCGCGCCATTTTCGCGCTCGGCGCGGAGATCCGCAGCCGCCTGAACGGCCTGTACATGGCGCTGTTCTTCATGGGCGGCGCGGCCGGTTCGTCGTTGGGGGGATGGGTGTACGCCCACCATGGCTGGCACGGTGTGCTGCTGACGGGGCTGGCTTTTCCCGGCCTGGCGCTGTGCGTGTTCGCGACCGAATACCTGGCGCCCGCCGCGCGGCGCCAGCCAGCCTGAGGTTCAGACGATGCGTCGGGCGCTGCCTCAGACGATGCGCATGGCAGCTGCCCTCACGCTCAGTGCGACCATAGCCGCACCTGGCCTTGCAACGAGACGTTGCCGTTGATGTTCAGGCTGCCCAGGTTGCCCGTGACGGGCGCCGTCGGGTCGGTCTGCACGCTCAGCGATTCGAAACCGAAATTACCGTAGCGTACATAGCCGGGCAAGCCGATGGTGATGGTGTCGCCGCCACCGTCGCTGCGCTGCTGCACCCCGAGGCTGACGGCCCACATGTCGATGCTGCCGCGCAGGTTCTTGATCACCAGGTAGCGGTTCTGGCCATCGCCATTGAAGCCCAGCGACAAGCGGCTGTCGGCCACGGCCCCCACCAGGGTGGGATCGTTGAGCACGATGTGGGCCGCGAAGCTGATGCCGTCGCCACCGGTCACGTTCGACATTTCCGTGTCTTCCAGCGGACGCAGGCCGCCGGCCAGGGCTTGGGTGCAGCCGGCCAGTGCCAGCAAGGTGAACCATAAACGTTTCATCTGTCAGCGCCTGAATTTGATGTCGAGATACTGGATCTGCATCGAGCCGATGCGCGAGGAGCCCAGGTCCACCGTGGGCTGATTGGGGCTGTTGAACGAGATGTTGTCGATCACCAGGCCGCCGGCCGGCGCCGTGCCATTGCCGTAGCGGCCGTCGGGCCAGTCGATGCCGATGTGCAGCCGTGGCCCCGTCTCGTCCGTCAGTGCGTTGATCACGCCGGGTTGCGCCGCCACGGCCGCGATGGCCCAGGGCGTGTTGTTGAAAGCGCCGTTGGCGTCCACGCCGCCGATGTGGATGCCGCTCAGCGTCATCTGCTCGCTGGCGTCGGTGCGCCCGCGCGGGCGCAAGGCCAGCTGGCCCACGTCCATGCGCAGCGCGGCGCCGAAGGCGATGCCATCGTTCACTTGCGGCGTGGTGAACTGCAGGCCGCCGCCATACATCACCATGTCCGTCACCACCACGCTGCCGGCGTTGCGGTCTATGCCGTCGCCGGTCACGCCCCAATCCCAGGCGAACTGCCAGCGCTGGTCGGCGTTGGCGTTGATAGGGAACCGCAAGTCGATCACGTCGGCCAGGCCGGCCGCGCCGGGCACGATGTCGAGCCGGTACGGGTCGGAGTATGGCTGCGGATTGTCGCTGCGCGAGGCGCTGAATTTTTCCACCCACAGGCTGCGGCCGTCGGGCGAGGTGTAGGTCAGGCGGGCGTCGCCGCCCATCGAGAACCCGTTGAGGTCGAAGCTCACGCCATCGCCGCCGCGCACCGAAGACAGGGCGTTGTCGGTCAACGGCTGCATGGCGCCGGCGCTTTGCCAGCACAGCATGCCGAGCAGCAGGAACAGGCAGCGGGAGGCCATCGCATTCATGTCAGCGTACCTTGGGCAAGTTGGGCGGCGTCACGCCGTTGGTGCTGATCGCTTGCAGCTTGTCGCGCCAGTTCAGCCAGATGCCGGCCTGGGCCGCGTCGGGCAGCTGCGTGGTGCCCGACGGCGCCTGGAATTGCACGCCCGTCTTCAGCACCGAGATCCAGAAGTCACGGCTGGGGCCGTTCGCATCGCCGGCCGTCACGCCGCCGAGGTTGGCCAGCGTCAGGCACGGCGCGGTGCAGCTGCCGTCCCAGCGCTTGCCGCCGCCGGTGGTGTCGGTATGGCTGTCGAGCGTGATGGCGCTGCCGTCGGCGGCCTGGCCCTGCACCAGCATGGAGCCGGACAAGGTGCTCAGCTTCAGGCCCACGTCGCCGCTGATGGCGTCGAAACCGAAGCGCATGCCGATCACTTCGCGCGCGGCGTTGTCGCCGGCGTTGCGATAGACGAATTCGAAATAGGGATTACTGATATGCACCAGGCGCTGGGCCTCGGTGCCGTCGCTGCGGCCGAACTGCAGCAGCGACATGTCGATATCGGCACCGGTGCCGTTGCGGGCCGCGTAGTTGTATTCGCCCAGGCGCAGATTCTTGAAATTGGCGCTCAGGGTGATGTCCGCGTCCAGCGCCACCTTGGTGAAATCGAAACCGCCATAGCTGCTGTTGGTCATGGCCATCAGGCCCTGGGCGTGCGTGGCCGACAGCTCATCTTCGCTCAGCGGCCGCATCTGGGCCGTCGCCAGTTGCGCCGTCAGGCCGGCCGTCAGCAGCACAGCCGCGCGGCACAGGCGGGCGCGCCTGCCCGGCTGGAATGGGAACGATTTCAGCATCGGTTCGATCGTACAGTGGAGGGACACGCCGTGTCCGGACTGGATGAACAGGATGCCGGCGCCATGGCCCCGGCATCTTGCAATGTGACGGCCGCGCAGGCGGCCGCTGGATCAGCAGGAAGGAGCGATCAGTGCGCCCAGATCCACACTTGGGTGCCGCGCAGGTCAACCTGGTTCATGGCGACCGAGCCGAACGAAGCGGCGTTGTTGCCCATCTTGATCGAGTCGACCGAGATGTTCATCAGCTTGCCAGCGCCCACTTGCACGTCGGCCGGGATGGCGATCTGCACCACGTCGCCGCCCGATACCGGGTTGTAGAAGGTGCCTGGGTTGGTCACGCCGGCGGCGCCAGCGGCGGCCAGGAAGGAGTTTTTCGACAGGATGTCGATGCTGGCGGCGATCAGGCCTTTGACCTTGATGCCGTTGAAGCTCACCGAACCACCACCCATGCCGTTGGCGTCCAGCGCGTCGGTATCGGTGTAGACGAAGGAATCCATCTTGATGTTCAGGTTGGCGGCGATCGACACGCCGTCCTGGCCGCTCACAGCGCTCAGTTCGGTATCCTGGATCGGGGTCATGGCCGATGCGGACAGGGCCAGGGTTGCCAGAGCGGCTGCGACTGCGGTTTTAACGATTTGCATGGTGTGGTCTCCGATGGTTTTTTTAATTTGTAATTTTGTTTGGGTGGTACTGGTGTTGCCGGCGGCGCCGGGGCGGCGCCGCCGTGTTGCGTCGCGTTCAGACCGCCCCGGCCGGAGCCGGTGCGGTCAGGAACGGATTAGTGTGCCCAGATCCACACTTGGGTGCCGCGCAGGTCAACCTGGTTCATGGCGACCGAGCCGAACGAAGCGGCGTTGTTGCCCATCTTGATCGAGTCGACCGAGATGTTGAGCAGCTTGCCAGCGCCCACTTGCACGTCGGCCGGGATGGCGATCTGCACCACGTCGCCGCCCGATGCTGGGTTGTAGAAGGTGCCTGGGTTGGTCACGCCAGCGGCGCCGGCAGCGGCCAGGAAGGAGTTCTTCGACAGGATGTCGATGCTGGCAGCGATCAGGCCCTTCACTTTGATGCCGTTGAAGCTCACGGAACCGCCACCCATGCCGTTGGCGTCGAGCGCGTCGGTGTCGGTGTAGACGAAGGAATCCATCTTGATGTTCAGGTTGGCGGCGATCGACACGCCGTCCTGGCCGCTAACAGCGCTCAGTTCGGTATCTTGAATCGGGGTCATGGCCGATGCGGACAGGGCCAGGGTTGCCAGAGCGGCTGCGACTGCGGTTTTAACGATTTGCATTTGATGGTCTCCGAAAAGTAGTTTTGGTCTTTTGCTTATAGTTGTGTGTTGCGGGCGGCGCCCGGTGGGCGCCGCCGTGTTGCGTCGCGTTCAGACCGTCCCGGCCGGAGCCGGTGCGGTCAGGAACGGATTAGTGTGCCCAGATCCACACTTGGGTGCCGCGCAGGTCAACCTGGTTCATGGCGACCGAGCCGAACGAAGCGGCGTTGTTGCCCATCTTGATCGAGTCAACCGAGATGTTCATCAGCTTGCCAGCGGCAACTTGCACGTCGGCAGGGATGGCGATCTGCACCACGTCGCCGCCCGATGCTGGGTTGTAGAAGGTGCCTGGGTTGGTCACGCCAGCGGCGCCAGCAGCTGCCAGGAAGGAGTTTTTCGACAGGATGTCGATGCTGGCGGCGATCAGGCCTTGGACCTTGATGCCGTTGAAGCTCACCGAACCGCCACCCATGCCGTTGGCGTCCAGCGCGTCGGTATCGGTGTAGACGAAGGAATCCATCTTGATGTTCAGGTTGGCGGCGATCGACACGCCGTCTTGACCGCTAACAGCGCTCAGCTCGGTATCCTGGATCGGGGTCATGGCCGATGCGGACAGGGCCAGGGTTGCCAGAGCGGCTGCGACTGCGGTTTTGATGATTTGCATTTGGTAGTCTCCGAAAGTTTGGTTTTAATTAAGAGGTATTTCTTTTTTTCTAAGGTTGCAGGACCATGTTAGGCACTGCCGCCGGGTCCGTCCAGCTTGCTGCGCTGACTTTGCAGGCCAACCAAACGGCCTGGGAAGCCAGCGCACAATGGGCTGGATTAGTGGGCCCAGATCCACACTTGGGTGCCGCGCAGGTCAACCTGGTTCATGGCGACCGAGCCGAACGAAGCGGCGTTGTTGCCCATCTTGATCGAGTCCACCGAGATGTTCATCAGCTTGCCAGCGGCAACTTGCACGTCGGCCGGGATGGCGATCTGCACCACGTCGCCGCCCGATGCCGGGTTGTAGAAGGTGCCTGGGTTGGTCACGCCAGCGGCGCCGGCAGCGGCCAGGAAGGAGTTCTTCGACAGGATGTCGATGCTGGCGGCGATCAGGCCCTGGACCTTGATGCCGTTGAAGCTCACCGAACCGCCACCCATGCCGTTGGCGTCGAGCGCGTCGGTATCGGTGTAGACGAAGGAATCCATCTTGATGTTCAGGTTGGCGGCGATCGACACGCCGTCCTGGCCGCTAACAGCGCTCAGTTCGGTATCCTGGATCGGGGTCATGGCCGATGCGGACAGGGCCAGGGTTGCCAGGGCTGCTGCGACTGCGGATTTGATCACTTGCATGTTGTTCTCCAAGATTAAGTTATTTAAAAATTTAGTGTTCTTGTCATGACCACCAGGCCCGTGACCCCGGATAAAGGGCCACTGTGCGGAAATTGCCGCCTGTCTACCGCAATCTCCAACTGCGAAGCAGCGGGCGGGATCGCCATGAACTCTTAATATTTAAATATTAATTAAATTTATGATATTGGCCGGTCTTGGCCCCGGTCTACTGTCTCGCACTGACTCGCAAAGCCAACCACTTGACCTCGCGAGCCACCCAGAGGGAAGAAGGTGTTGTGGCGCTGTTGCTTGCGATAGCATAAGTTCTCGCGCGCATGTTAGAAGTTACTTTCTAAAAAAACAGATGCCGATCCCGTCCAAAAATGCGTTAATAAGTTACAAAAATACAAAGAACAGTTGTTGCCTTAATAAAGCACGATCGTTCTAATCGAGATAACTTGGAGATACGATGGAAGCAGTCATGGGACTCGGGGAAGCGCCTGCCCCCACGCCGCGCGGTCGGCTGATCTGGTTCGCCACCACCCGCTAGGGGGACTGTCCCATGCTGATGATTCTGCTGGGCGTGGTCGCCGCCCTGATCGGTGGCGCCGGCGCCATGTCGCGCCACGAACCGCTGGACCGCCCCAAGGGCCAGCTGGAAATGCCGCAAGCCCTGCTGGGCGGCGGCCATTACAACCAGACGCTCGACGTCGAGCCCTATTCCGAGCTCAAGTACCACAACATCGTGCACCAGGCGTATGACTTCAGCTGCGGCTCGGCCGCGCTGGTCACGCTGCTGACCTACCACCTGGGCCTGGACGTGACGGAGCAGCAAGCCATGGAAGGCATGCTGGAAAAAGGCGAGAAGGAAAAGATCATCGAACGGCGCGGCTTCTCGCTGCTCGACATGAAACGCTACGTGGCCTCGCTGGGCGCCTCGGGCGCCGGCTACCGCGCCGAGATCGCAGACCTGCTGACCCTGACGGAACCGGGCATCGTGCCGATCGACTTCGGCACCAAGCATTTTGTCGTGCTGCGCGGCATCCGCAAGGACGTGGTCTATATCGCCGACCCGTCGCGCGGCAACCTGGTGTTCTCGCTCGACGAGTTCGCCAAGCTGTGGGACAAGAACGCCCTGTTCATCATCAGCCCCGGCAAAGGCAAGACGGCCGCCGGCAAGCTGGCCCTGACGGACAAGGAACTGGGCATGGTCGACATGGACCAGGTCACCAACCACGGGCGCCTCGACGCGCTCAACAACGCCGCCCACCTGCTGGAACGGGCCGTCAATTCAGGCGCCGCCGGCACCTGGATACACCGCCAGTAACGGCAAGGCAGCTCCCCCTCATCTATCTGCCCCAACTTTCGCCAGAGGATAGTTCATGATTGCACGCACCACGCCCTACGCCCGCCACGCCCTCGCCGGCGCCCTCGCGTCCGCCTTGCTGCTGACCCTGCCAGCGCGCGCCCAGCAAACCCAGCCGGCCGATGCCGCCAAGCCGGCCGACGCGGCCGCCGTGCGCGAAGCGCTGGCCAAGAAGGAAGGCGAAGGCGACCAGAGCACGCTGCTCAAGGAAACCCTGACCTCGGTCGACAAGCAGTACACGCTGATCCGCAAGAACCAGTTCCAGTTCAGCTATGACCTGACCTACAGCTACATCGGCCAGGAAAAAATCGTCACCGACCTGGCCGGCGGCGGCGTGTCGCTGTTCAGCATCGAGAACACCAGCTCGCACACCATCACCAATACCTTCTCGGCCGACTATGGCGTGCGTGACAACCTGACCGGCAACGTGACCCTGCCGGTGCTGTCGCGTTATTCCGACAGCGGCTCGGCCAGCGGCGTGTCGAACTCGCTGGGCGACATTTCGCTGGGCGCGCGCTTCCAGCCGTTCGAGGCCAAGCGCGACGCGCCCGGCGTGACGGTGACCGGCAACGTGCGCCTGCCCACCGGACGCAGCCCGTTCAAGATCATCGCCGGCAGCGGCCAGGCCACGGGCAGCGGCGTGACGGCGTTCTCGGCCGGCTTGAACCTGAACCGCATCGTCGATCCGGTGGCGCTGTTCGGCTCCATCAACGGCACCATCAGCCTGCCGGCCGCCCACCTGTACCAGGTCAACGGCACCCGCATCCTGACCAAGGTGCAGCCGGGCGCCTCGGTCGGCTTCGGCATGGGCTTCGCGTACGCTTTGTCGTACGACATTTCCACCACGATGTCGTTCCAGGAAGCCATCTCGGCCGGCTCCAAGCTGCATTTCGCCGACGGCCTGGTGGCCAAGACCACCATGCAGACCTCGGCCATCCTGAACATGGGCCTGGGCTACAAGGTGTCGCCCAAGACCACCGTCAACCTGTCGGTCGGTATCGGCCTGACGGCCGACTCGCCCAACATCACGGTGGGCATGAACTTGCCGCTGTCGTTCTAAATGGCGGCCCGTACCACTTCCAGGCAGCTGCGGCGGCTGCGGCGGCTGGTCATGGCCAGCGCCGTGGCCGCCGCCTGCGCGCCCACCGCGCAGGCGGCGCTGACGGAGAACCTGACCACCAACGTCACGGCCATGGCGCTCGGCAACGCGGTGACGGCCGACCCGCCCGGCATTGGCTCGGTGCACTTCAACCCGGCCGGCCTGGCCCGGCTCGAAGGCGACAGCGAGACCATCCACAACTGGGCCGCCTCGATCCGCACCAGCGCCAGCTTCCACCAGCCGGCCGGCTTCGACGTGGGCGGCTGGACCGAGGACCCGCTGAACGGCAAGAGCACCGGCCCGGTGCGCCAGATCATGTACGTGCCCGGCTACGGCATGCCGGGCTGGCGCCTGCCCGGCGTGGTGGTGCCTGGCGTGGGCATGGCCTGGAACAAGAAGGGTTCGCCCTGGACCTTCGCCACCGACAGCTATATGTCGCAGGCGATGAGCCTGGACCGCACCACGGACGTCAACGACCCCGGCCAGTACGCCGGGCGCCAGATCCAGATCCAGCGCCTGGTCTACCTGTCGCCGTCGGTCGGTTACAAATACTCGGACACGCTGCGCTTCGGCGCGGCCGTGCCGATCGCCCACGCCGCCTTCGTGGTCGACACCAACATGCGCTTCCCCAACGAACTGCTGGGCGTGTTCGGCATGCTGCAAAAGGGCTGGTGCCCCGAGAACGGCGGCAACATCATCGACACCTTCGGCTTTGGCGTATGCGGCGGCGGCAAGGATGGCATGGTCAGCCCGTTCAAGAACGCGGCCAACATGCGGCTGGAAATGACGGCCCCGGTGGACCCCACGCTGAACCTGGGCGTGCTGTGGGAACCGAAGCCATGGTTCGCGTTCGGCGCCGTCTACCAGGGCGGCTCCAAGACCCACTACACCGGCAGCTACCAGTTCAACACGCAACCGATGCTGCGCAACTTCGTGCGCGGCCTCAATTCCAGCCTGCTGGGGCCGATCGCCGGCGCCGTGCTCGGTTTCCCTTCGTCGATCCCGGCCATCCAGAAGGGCAACATGAGCGCCACCATCCCCTTCCCCTACCACGTGCAGGTGGGCATCAAGCTGCGCCCGGTGCAGATGGTGCAGCTGAACGTGGACGCCAGCTATGCCAACTGGAATGAATGGAACGCGCTGACGTTCCAGTTCGACCAGAGCATCAAGCTGCTGGAAGTGGCGCGCCTGTATGGCATCCCCGACTCGAGCAAGCTGACCATCCCGCGCGGCTACAAGAGCCTCGTCAACCTCGGCTATGGCTTGCAACTGTTCCCGCACGAGCGCGTCACCCTGCGTTTTGGCTACGAGCCGCGCAAGACCTCGGTGCCGTCGGACAAGGTGGACCTGATCGCGCCGCTGCCCAACACCAAGCTGCTGAGCGCCGGTCTCAACCTCAAGCTGAGCAAGACCATGGACCTGAGCCTGACGGGCTCCTACATGAAGGGCAAGTTCAGCACCCCGGCCAACACCGACTGCAATATGAACTGCAACACGTTTTTGAACATTATTTACAACCCGTATGCCGGTCTGGACGTCAATGCCGACATCCACGTGCGCTACTTCGGCTTCGAGCTGACCAAGCGCTTCTGAACACGGCGCGACGGATTTTTTGAGGAGTGACCATGCAAGCAAACATCAAGACCACCATCGCCGCGCTGGCCCTGTGCGGCGCCAGCCTGAGCGCGCTGGCCGCCACGGCCGCGCCCGCCCCGGCCCCGGCCGCCGCCGCGCCGGCCGCCGCCATCAGCCCGGCCAAGCAGGCATTGATCGACAAGATCCTGAAACTGTGGAATATCGACAGCATCGGCCAGTCCATGCTGCAAGCCCCGGTGGCCGACGCCGTGCAACAGGCGCGCGCCATGCTGCAGGGCCGCGCCTCGGTGGAAAAGCGTGACGCGGCCATGACCGACATCGTGGCCGAGGCCCGCAAGTTCATGGAAGAGGCCACGCCGATCACGCGCGCCAGCGCCGACAAACTGATCCCTACCACGGTCGCGCCCATCCTGGCCGAGCGCTTCAACGAGGATGAGCTGCGCCAGCTGGTGACCATCCTCGAATCGCCCGTCAAGAAGAAGTTCGAGGCGCTGGTGCCGGAAATGCAGCGCAAGCTGGGCGAAGGGGTGGCCGCCGACAGCCGTCCCGTGATCGACGCCAAGATGAAGGGCCTGACGGAAAAGATCGGCCTGCGCCTGCGCGCGGCCGTCACGCCTTGAAGCGGTGATGCCGCGCCCCCGCATCCCCGTCTCGATGTTTTCTCAGTGGTGACATACAGGAGGTCTACCTTGTCCACGCACACTGCCCCCGCCCCGGCCCACACGCCAGCCACCACGCTGGAGGTGACGCCATGACCTATTCTTCCGCCTTGCACCTGGTGCGCGGCGTCAAGTCGCGCCTGGCCCAGTCCGGCGTCGAGGCCGACGCCCTGTTCGCCGAGGCTGGCCTGAACGAAGGCGACGGCCTCGCCTGCGACGCGCTGACCCTGTCCGACAAGCTCAGCCACCTGTGGGAATTGCTGGTCGAGAAATCGGGCGACCCGCTGCTGGGCTTGAAAGTATCGACCCCGCACCGGCTTGGCTGGCTGGGCGTGATGGGCCACATCATGCTGGTCTCGCCCACCGTGCAAAGCACGATCGAGCGCTGCCACGGCCACACCCGGGTCGGCCTGGTGCTGCCCGGCGCGCGCCGCGCCGTGCCGCAGCAACGCTACGACTTCGTCTGGTGCGTGCTGCTGCGCACCTTGCGCTGCGCGGCCGGGCGCGACGACGCCACCCCGGTGGTGGTCGAATACGCGTTCCCGCAGCCGGCCAATACCCACGTGTACGAGGAAACGTTCGGCTGCCCGGTCAAGTTCGACATGCCGCACAACGTGATGGAATTCGCCGACGCCGACCTGGTGATGGCGCTGCCGCCCAACCCGCCGCTGCAGGATGGCGGCGGCCAGCGCGTGCTGGCCAGCCTGGCGCGCGCCGAGCCGCCCACCTTCTCGGCCAAGGTGCAAGGCTTGCTGGCCACGCTGCTGCCCAAGGGCCCGCCGCACCGCGACGACGTGGCGGCCCAGCTGATGATGAGCGAGCGCACGCTGCAGCGCCGGCTGGCCGAGGAAGGCACCAGCTTCACCACGCTGGTGGACGACACCCGGCGCGAGCTGGCGCGCCAGTCGCTGAGCGCGGGTGAGCTGTCGCTCAAGATGCTGAGTTTCCAGCTGGGCTTTTCCGAGCCCAGCGCGTTCTACCGGGCCTGCAAGCGCTGGTTCGGCATGGCGCCGTCCGACATCGTGCACCTGGCCCACCAGCCGGGGCCGCAGGTGCCCGCCATGATGCCGCCGCTGCGCGAAACGGCCTGAGGGGAGAGATAAGCCGCGCGCAGTTTTGTTGATTCACTCTAACCACGAAGAAGGGGAGGTCGCCATGGGATGGCTGTCCACCAATCACCACAAATCAATGTTCGGTCAGCTGCTCGTCAAGAAGAAGCTGATTACGCAGGAACAGCTGGACCGCGCTATCGAACACCAGCGCAACACGGGCCAGCGCCTCGGTGACATTTTCGCCGAGTGGGACATCATCACCCATGAGCACATCAACGACATTCTGCGCACCCAGCGCAACCTGCGGATGGCGGCGGCCATCGCCACCTCGCTGCTGGCGCCGCTGGAGACCTACGCGGCCGAAGTGCTGCCCACGCTGGCCGTGACCACGCCGGTCACGCTGCGCAAGGAACAGTCGGGCCTGCAGATGCTGACCGAGGATGAACTGAGCGAGACGGCCGCCCAGGGCTTGAGCGAGGACCTGGTGGCCCAGGTCAAGCACTCGGTCAAGAGCAACGGGCTGGAGATCATTGGCGACATGGCCAAGATCGTCAATCCGGTGCTCGGCTTCCTGGAGTCAGACGTGACGATGAAGAACGTGCTGTACGATCCGACCAAGGCGGCGGCCACCATCAACAAGGATGGTTCGCTCACGCTGAGCCTGCCCACCTCGATCGGCGAGATGAACTTCAACAACATCCGCATCCGCGGCTCGGATGGCCCCAGCTTTGGCAGCATCGCCATCAAAGGCATCGACCTGACGGGCACGGTGATCTCGCTGTCGTTCCACCACTAACCTCGGCAAAGGGTCAGACCCTAGGGTCTGACCCTGGGTTGCGGCCGTTGCCGTTCAAACGTGTGACACACCACAGCACAGGGCGAGGGTCAGACCCTGGGGTCTGACCCTGGGTTGCGGCCGTTGCCGTTCAAGCGTATGACACACCACTGCCGTCGGCGAGGGTCAGACCCCAGGGTCTGACCCTGATGTGGCGGCGGCGCCTTAGTTGGCCGCGCGCGCCTTGCCGAATGCGTCGCCGGCCCGCCATGCGGGCATCTTCGGCGCGTTGGCCACCAGCCGGCCCAGGTTGAGCGTGAACTGGGCCTGCTGGGTCATGCCCGACAAGTCCCAGCCCGGGTCATACTCGTCCGTCACCTGGTGGTAGCGCGCCTGGTAGGCGTCCACCTTGGCCTTGGAACCGGCCGCATCGTGGATGAACTCGCGGCCCGCGTCGATCGAGAACGCCGGCACGCCGGCCTTGGCGAAGTTGAAGTGATCGCTGCGGAAGTAGCCGCCGATCAGGTCCGGTTCCGTCTCGGCGATGTGCATGCCCATGCCCTTGGCCGCCGCAACGGCCAGCTTGCCCAGTTCGGTGCGCTCGCTGCCCTGGGTGCCGATGTCGCGCGTCTGGCCGACGAAGTTCAGGCTGTCGAGGTTCAGGTTGGCGGCCGTTTTTGCCAGCGGCCACAGCGGCGCCGCCGCGTAGGCCGCACTGCCCAGCAAGCCCTGCTCCTCGGCCGCCACCCACAGGAACATCTGGCTGCGCTTGGCCGGCGCCTGCATGGCCGCCTTGGCCATGGCCAGCAACGCGGCCGAACCGGAGGCGTTGTCGACGGCGCCGTTGTAGATGGTGTCGCCGCTCTCGCCATGCTTGCCCAGGTGGTCCCAGTGGGCGCTGTAGATCACCACTTCATCTTTCAGCCTGGGATCGGTGCCCGGCACCACGCCGGCGATGTTGAATTGTTCGACCTTGCGCACGGTCGCCTTCATTTCGCCGTCCAGCGTGGCGTTCAGGACCACCGGCTGGAAATCCTTGCGCTCGGCGGCGGCGCGCAGCTGGTCCAGGTCCTGGCCGGCCGCCTTGAACAGGGCGCGCGCGGTGGCGTCCGTCATCCAGCCTTGCAGCCCGGTGCCGGTAGCCCGTTCGGCCAGCTGGAAGCGCTCCACGCCGGCCCAGCTGTGCTGCACCACGCTCCACGCGTAGGTGGCGCTGGCGTCCGTGTGGATCAGCAGCACGCCGGCCGCGCCGCGGCGCTTGGCTTCCTCGAACTTGTAGGTCCAGCGGCCGTAGTAGGTCAGGCCCTTGCCGGCGAAGCGGTTCGGCTGCTCGGCCGTCGGCTGTGGATCATTGACCATCATCACCAGCAGCTTGCCGGTGACATCCTGGCCCTTGTAGTCATCCCAGCCCTCTTCCGGCGCCGTGGTGCCATAGCCGACGAACACCAGCGGCGCGTTGAACGCATGCGTGGCCTGGGCGTCGCCCGGTGCCCACACCCAATCCTGGCCGTAGGTCAGCGCCAGCGGCTGGCCGCCGGCCGTCAGGTGCAGCGAGCTCTGGTCGGGCAAGCCCACCACGCCGGCGATCTTGACGGACTGGCGGTAGCTGTTGCCGTTGGCCGGCTTCAGGCCGGCCGCCAGGGCCTGGGTTTCCAGGTAGGCCACGGTGAGGTCGGCGCCGCGCTGGCCGGTACCGCGGCCTTCGAGCACGTCATTGGACAGGAAGGCGAGATGGGCGCGCAGCGGGGCTTCCTGCACCTGTGGCGCGCTTGTGGCGCTGCCTGCATGGGCGGGAAAGGCCAGCGCCAGGCCGAGGGCCAGGGCGGTGGCGGCGAACGATGGGGTCATTTTCTGCATGGGATCCTGTGGGGGTAGTAAGGATAAGTGCGAACGATAAGTGCAAAGCTCAGTGCGGTCCGGGTGTGCCGCGCGCACATTGTAAGGCAACTGGCGCCGGCCGTTATTGCGCGGCGCAACAATGACGAAAAGTTAAGCGAGCAGCAGGTGGGCCGCCGTGCGCAGCGCGATGCCGGTCAGCGCGCCGAACGCGGCCGGACGCCACACGGCCGCCACCCGCCGTCCGGACGAGATCAGGATGGCCACGCCAGGCAGGTCGAAGGGGTTGAGCAGGAAGCCGGCGCTGCGGTTGAGCATGGCCGCGTTGGCCGCGCCGCGCCGTATCATTTCATCCATCACGCCCATCCAGGCCGTGGCGCCGCCGAGGAACTTGGTCACGGCCGGCAGGATCATGGCCGGGTCCAGCCGCAGCCAGGCCATGGGCGCGGCCAGCGCGCGCGTGAGCAGGTCGATGGCGCCGGCCGAGCGCAGCATGGTCACGGCCACCAGCGACAGGATCAGCATCGGCAGCGCGGCCACGGCGATGCGGAACGATTCGGCACCGGCCCGGTTGATCACGTCCAGCACGCCCTTGGCGTCTTCCGCCACCGGATGGGGCACCGACTGGTCCACGACGAGCTCGGCGCCGTTCAGGTGGCGGCCGTACACGTAATACGCCGAGGCGGAGGCGGCCAGTCCGCCGGCCAGCGCGCACAGCAGGGTGAAACCGAAATGCAGGCCCATGGCCGTCATGGGAATCGAGATATTGGCTTGCGCGGCGGCCAGCACCAGCGCCAGCGTGGCGGCCAGGTGGCGGTCGGACGCGCCGCGCTGGTCCATCATGGCCAGCGTGGCGATGGGCGCGGCGAAGCTGACGAAACTGATCTGCAGCATGGCGAAGATGGACAGGCCCGTCAGCCCCAGCGGGCGCAGCAGCGGCGCCAGGCGCGCCACCAGCCAGTCCAGGATGCCTTTCGCTTCGAGCAGGCGCATCAGCGACAACATCACCACCATCACGGGCAGCAGGATGAAAAAAGCCAGTTCCACGGCCGATTTGCCGGCCCGCAGGATGATGTCGGTGAGCAGTTCCATGGCCGCTATCTTACCTGCTGACACGGTTTCCGGCCCGGATAAAAAGGTTTATTATTTCTCAACTCATATTTTCCACCCGTTCAAGGAGCACGCATGAAGCTGGCATGGCTGGGTTTGATATTGATGGGAATGATGGCGGCACCGGCACAGGCACAGACGCCAGGCGCATCAACAACGCCGCCCGATGCCGCGCAAGTGGCCAGGGACGCCGCCAACTACCGCAAGGCCCGGCAGGCCGTGGCCGACCTGGAAAAGATCAGCGCCCCATCGGGCATCCAGGAAACCTACAAGACCACCATCGGCGGCGTCCCCCAGTGGCTCAACGTGCGCGGCCAGGACCGCGACCAGCCCATGATCCTGTTCGTGCACGGCGGCCCCGCAGCGCCCGCCATGCCCAGCATCTGGCAATACCAGCGCCCGATCGAGGAATACTTCACGGTCGTCAACTGGGACCAGCGCGGCGCCGGCAAGAGCTACGCCGAGGCCGATCCGCAAGCCGTGGGCGACACCATCCACATCCCGCGCTACATCGACGACGCCATCGAAGTGGCCGAATTCCTGCGCAAGAAATACCACAAGGGCAAGCTGATCCTGATGGGACACAGCTGGGGCACGGTGGTGGCCATGGGCGCGGCGCTCAAGCGGCCCGATTTGTTCTACGCCTACGTGGGCATGGGCCAGGTGATCAGCGTGCCCGAAAACGAGCGGGTCAGCTTCGACTACGCGCTGCAACAGGCCAAGGCCCGCAACGACACGGAAGCGCTCAAGGAATTGCAGTGGATCGCGCCCTACCCCGGCGACCAGCCCATCACGCGCGAGCGCATCATCCTGGCGCGCAAATGGCCCCAGTACTACGGCGGCATGACGGCCTACCGCAGCGAGTCGGACTACTATTACGACGGCCCGCTGCTGTCGCCCGAATACACGGCCGAAGATGTGCACAACATCGACCAGGGTAACCTGCTCACGCTGGGCCGCTTGCTGCCCGAATTCGTCAAGGTCGATTATTCGCCGGTGCGCAGCTTCCCCATCCCCGTCGTCATGTTCATGGGCCGCCACGACTACACCACGCCATCCGAGCCGACCGCGCGCTGGCTGGCCCAAGTCAAGGCGCCGTACAAGCAAGGCGTGTGGTTCGAGCATTCCGCGCACATGATTCCGTGGGAGGAACCGGGCAAGGTGCTGGTCAGCCTGCTGCGCTACGTGCGGCCGCTGGCCGAACCGGCGCGGAAAAAATAGCGCCGCATCGGCAACGGCACCAGAACAGCACCTCGGCGCAAGCCACGGCCGTGCCGCGCCACGCACCCGGCGCGGCAGGCGCTAAAATTGCGGTATGACAGTTCCCGCATCCCCCTACATCGGCCGCTTCGCGCCCTCGCCCACCGGCCCGCTGCATCTTGGCTCGCTGGTGGCCGCCATGGCCAGCTATCTCGACGCGCGCGCCCACGGCGGCCAGTGGCTGGTCCGCATCGAAGACGTGGACGGCGACCGCAATGTGGCTGGCGCCGACCACCACATCCTCGCCTCGCTGCAGCGCTGCGGCATGCAATGGGACGGCGAGGTGACCTGGCAAAGCCAGCGCAGCGCCCTGTACGAGGCGGCGCTGCGCCAGCTTGAAGCGGCCGGCGCCGTCTATCCCTGCGGCTGCTCGCGCAAGGAGATCGCCGACTCGCAGCTGAACCTGAGCGCCAGGCAGGCGCAGGCCAACATCTACCCCGGTACCTGCCGCCACGGCCTGGCGCCCGGCAAGACGGCGCGCGCGCTGCGGCTCAAGGTGCCGCAGTCGCCGCACTGCGTGATCGGCTTCGAGGACCGCTGGGCTGGCTACGTGAGCCAGGACCTGACTGACGAAGTGGGCGACTTCGTCATCAAGCGCGCCGACGGTTACTGGGCTTACCAGTTGGCCGTGGTGGTGGACGACGGCGCCCAGCACATCACCGACATCGTGCGCGGCGCCGACCTGCTCGACTCCACGCCGCGCCAGATCTACCTGCAACAGCTGCTTGGCCTGCCGCAGCCGCGCTACCTGCACGTGCCGGTGGTGGTCAACGAGCGGGGCGAAAAGCTGTCCAAGCAAACGGGCGCGCAAGCGTTCGACACGGGCGCCGCGCCGGAACAGCTGCTGCGCGAAGCCATGCTGCCGGCGGCCCGCTTCCTCGGCCTCGAGCTGCGGGCCGACACACTGGACGGGTTCTGGCGCGCCGCCATACCGGCTTGGCCGCAGCTGCGCCAGGTGCGCTCAGATGCGCCCTCCGGCGTGACGCGCGGCGCGTGACCGGCCCGGGCAAATTGATCTACACTGGAATACCACCGCATCCGGGCCCATGATGGAAGTCGAACTGAAACTGCTGCTTGATCCAGCCGATAACGGCAAGCTGGTCCAGCATCCGCTGCTGGCGGCGCACGCGCGCGCGCGCCAGCGCAAGGCGCGGCTCATGGCCCGCTATTTCGACACGCCCGGCCTGCACCTGCTGCGCCATGGCGCCGGCCTGCGCGTGCGCCAGGTGGAAGGGCAATGGATACAGACCATGAAAGCCGGCGGCAGCGTGCAAGGCGGCCTGCATGCGCGGCTCGAATGGGAAGGCCCGGTGCCGGACGACGTGCCCCATCCGGGCAAGCTACGCAAGCTGATCGGCGACGACCGGCACTGGCTGGCCGTGCTGGACGCGGCCCATCTCAAGCAGGAACTGGCGCCGCTGTTCTCGGTCGAGGTGGAACGCAGCACGTGGGAGCTGGACTACGACGGCAGCGTGATCGAACTGGTGCTGGACGAAGGGCGCATCAGCCGCCAGGGCCGGCACCTGCCCGTCAACGAAATCGAACTGGAACTGAAGGCCGGCCATCCGGCCAGCCTGTTCGCGTGCGCGCTGGCCCTGCTGGATGGCCTGGCGCTACAGGTCAGCAACGTCAACAAGGCCGAGCGGGGCTACGCACTGTGCCTCGACAAGCCACTGGCCGCCGTCAAGGCCGCCCCGCTCACGCTGGCGCGCGACGCCACCACGGGCCAGGCATTGCAAGCCGTGCTGGCCAACTGCCTGCGCCACATGCAGGACAACGTAGCGGCCGTGATCGATGGCCACGACAGCGAAAGCCTGCACCAGCTGCGGGTGGGCACGCGCCGCCTGCGTTCCGCCTTGCGGCTGTTCG